>CAVXVL010000001.1:0-132973 GCA_963765085.1 Terriglobia bacterium
CGGTTGTCGCTGGCGGTTCTTCGGCCCGCGCGACATGAAAAGGTAAGTCGAATTTCGCGGCGAGTTCGCGCACAAAGCGCTCGTCGCCATCCGATTCTTCTCCACGCCACCTGTGATTGTAATGCGCGACCTCGACGTGAAGATCCATCGGCTTCGCAAACTCGATCAGCGCATGCAGTAGACATACCGAATCCGCGCCGCCCGAAACCGCAGCAATCACACGGCTTCCGTAAGGCAGCATGTTATAACGGGAAATAGTCTTTGCGACCCGCTCGAGCACGGAGGATTCCTACACATAGTGTAGGTCTAGCGTCATGTCTTACAACTTGGACCCCGAAATACAGCGGCGCGCGGCCGGCATTCGGCTGTTGCTTTTGGATGCCGACGGCGTACTGACCGACGGCGTCATCTGGAACGTTCCGGGAGTGGCGGGCGCAAGCTTCGAAACCAAGGGATTCAATTCCCAGGACGGAATCGCCTTGCAGTGGCTGATGAAAAATGGCGTGCAATGCGGCGTCATCAGCGGGCGCGTCTCGCAGGCCACCGAAATCCGCGCGCGCCAGCTCGGGATGAACTACGTCTATCTGGGGCGCTTGGATAAAATTCCGATCCTCGACGAGATTATTGCGCGCAGCGCGTTCAGTCCGGAGCACATCGCCTACGCGGGCGACGACTTCGTGGACGTTCCTCTCATGCGCCGTGTCGGGCTCGCCTTCGCGCCGGCCAACGCCCGGCCGGAAGTGAAGAAGGCCGCGCACTACGTGACGTCCGCCGCGGGAGGCCGGGGAGCGGTGCGGGAGATGATCGAAATTCTGATGCAGGCGAACGGCACCTGGGATGCGATCCTGAAGCACTACGAGGTGGAATGATGGCGCATCCCTTCTACGGCCGCAAAATCGGATTGGAGATTCGTGCGGGCTCGGGCCCCGGGACTTTGCATCAACTGACTGGCGTCATCGCCCAGCACGAAGGTGATATCGAAAGCATCGAGATTATCGGGAACGCCGACGGCTTCACGCGCATTTATTTCGAATTGATTCTCCCTGGCGAGCCCGCGGCCATGGTTCAGGAACTGGCGAAGTTGCCGGTCGTGCAGGGGGCCGAACTCGTCGACACCATGGCGAAGATTTACGGCAAGCGCATCATCATCGTCGGCGGAGGCGCGCAGGTGGGACAGGTGGCTGTGGGTGCGATCAGCGAAGCGGATCGCCACAACATCCGCGGCGAACACATCTCGGTGGATACGATTCCTCTCGAAGGCGTAAAGCCTCTCGCCGCCGCCGTGCGCGCCGCCGTGGCGCCTGCCCCGCGTGAAGGCCATGGTGATGGCCGGATCCTTAATGGGCGGCGAGATCGAAACCGGTGTTCGCGAGGTGGTCGCGCAGGGCACGCCGGTGGTCAGTTTAAACATGGCCGGCAGCGTTCCCGACGCGGCGGACCTGGTGGTCAGCGATCCCGTGCAAGCCGGCGTGATGGCCGTGATGGCGGTCGCCGATACCGCCAAATTCACCGTCGAGCGCCTCAAACGCCGCGTGTTCTGAGCGACCGGCCAGTTTCGCAAGCGCGGGACGAAAGCCCGGGTCAACCGCTATCGGGCGTAGGCAGAGTCGGGCTTTGTTGGCTTGAGCGTGGCTCGATCGCCGGTTGGGTGGCAAGCGCCACCAGCAGCGCGAGCAGTCCCGCCGGCAGAATCGCGGCGGTCGCATTGCCCATGACGCTCGGCAGATAGACGATCGGCGTCAGCAGAGCGACCGCGCAGATGCGGTACGCTGCCGTCTGGCGCCGCAACAGGATCAGACACGCGGGTAGCAGCACCACGCAATCTTGCGTATACGCGTGCCGGCTGACGAGCAGGCTTCCGATCAGGACTGCCGCCCAGCCCAACTCCACGCCGCGGCGCGCCACGATCCAGGCCAGGAGCGCGACGACAATTGTCACTGTCCACTCCAGCCACGGCGTCCCAAGCATCAATCCGTGAAGATTCGGCATCGCGCGTTGCGATGGATTCAGCCGTTCGCTGGTGACGAGCCGCATCCAGTTGCCGAACCAACGCGGACCGGCCACGGCGTACGACGCGGCCAGAAGCGCTGCCGCACCGATCGTCAGACCCCCGAGAAATCGATAGCGGCGCTGGGCGATCGCGATCAACGGCACCAGCAGCAGCAAATGAAATTTGATTCCCGCCAGTGCCATCGCCAATCCGGCGAGCGCGGGGTGACGATCGAACCAGCGCATCGCGAACGCGACGAACAGTACTACGAAGCGGCGCAGTCCTGCCCGTTCATCAGGGTCACGAGCAATGACAGCGACCACGCGCACGCCACCATGATCACGAGTTTGTCGGAGAGGGCAGGTCCTCCGCGTCCGTAGCGCCGGTCGGGCCACGCGAATGCGAAGCCGACGATCGCGGCGAAGGAGAGCGCTTCCCACAACGCGTAGGCGATCGGGAATGGAACTGCGCGAGCGGCCATAGCATCGCTGCGTAGTAGGGAAGTCGCGAAAAGGTGACGACGCCGTCGCCCGAATAACCGGTGGACTGGCGTTGGATTTCCGCCATCCGCGCGGGGTTGTAGAGTTCGCGGCCGCCGCCGGTGTGACCAATCACACGCCCGGCCGCGTACAGGCCGGATCGGGAAATCGTTATTGCCGGAGGCGGCGCGTGCGAATTGATTCCATCCGAACGCGGCGAGCATCAGGAGCCCGGCCGCGGCTGCCACGAACGCGAGGCGTTTCTGCTCGTCGGCGGATCGCTTCCGTTCCGCCGCGGCGCCGCCCGCTCGCTCCTCGCTCATTTGTCCATTCTATGCGCAGGCGGAGGCGGGCAACTCGATTCGATATGGAGGTTCAGGCGATCGCGGCTTCCAGCGTCTGGATCTCCTGCCGCAAATGGTCTAAATCTTTCCACACGCTGCCGAAATCTCCCCGATTTCCCGCCAGCTCGATCCGGATCGCGCATTCTCCCAGATGCGGCGCCGCCAGTTGCTCGGCCGCGGCGGCGATCTTTCTCGCCTCGGCTGCGATCGCGGCGGCGTCCTTGTCGAGCGTCGCGCTCTCCAGTCGCTCGATGCGCGCCGGCGCCAATTGCAGGAACACGCGCAGCAGATCGCCGACCAGATCGCTGTGATCGGGCGCCGCGGAGGGCGGCGGTTCCGGAATCGTCTGCGAATGGGCGCTCAACGCTTGCGTGATCGTGGCGAGCAAATGAGCCGGCTGTATCGGCTTTGAGATGTAGTGATTCATGCCGGCCTGCAGGCAGCGTTCCCGGTCCCCGGTCATGGCATGCGCGGTCATCGCGAGAATCGGCAGCGTCGTCCAGCGCGGATCTTTGCGAATAATGCGCGTGGCTTCCAGGCCGTCGAGCACCGGCATCTGCACATCCATCAGGACCAGGTCGTAGGGATGAGCCGTCTCCATCAGTTGGAGCGCCTCGCGGCTGTTGCCCGCGACGTCGATGTGATACTTTTTCTTGCGCAGCACGGCGAGAACAACCTTTTGATTGACGATGTTGTCCTCCACCAGCAGAATACGCAGCTGTTCGCCCGAGCTCGGCGTGCGGAATCTGCGCGATGGGGGCGGCTGCGACGCTGGGCGCGGGGTCCCGCACCATCTCGTAGGGAATCGTGATGGCGAACAGGCTGCCGTGGCCCGGGCTGCTTTCCACCGACACGCGCCCTCCTGAAGCTCGGTCAAACGTTTCGTGATGGCGAGGCCCAGTCCGGTCCCGCCGTATTTCCGCGTAATGCTGCCATCGGCCTGCGTGAATTTATCGAAAATCGTGTGCAGCTTCTCTTTGTCGATACCCGTGCCCGTGTCGCAAACATCGATTTGGAACTGCGCGATTCCCGGCCGGCCTTCCACAGGTTCGGTGCGCACGCCGACCGAAACCCAGCCGCGATGGTGAATTTGATGGCGTTCGAAAGAAGATTGGTCACGATCTGCCGCAGACGAAGCGGATCGCCCAGCACTTGCGACGGCGAGGACGCGTCCACTCGAACTTCAGCGCGATCCCCTTCTGCTGCGGCGCGCGTTGATAGGACTTACGCAATCCTCCAGCACCGTGCGCACGTTGAAGGGATCTTTTCGCAGCATCATGCTGCCCGGCTTCGATCTTCGAAAGATCCAGAATATCGTTGAGCAGGGCCAGCAGCGAATGCGCGCAGTGCTGCGCGGTTTCCAGATGTTCCCGATGTTCGGGAGCGAGTCGAAGCTGTCGAGCACCACGTCCGAGCATCCCCAGCAACGCCATTCATGGGCGTGCGCAGTTCATGCGACATGTTGGCCAGGAATTCGCTCTTCGCCTGGCTGGCCGAGAAGGCCGGCGCACCGCCTTTTCGAGTTCTTCGGTGCGCTGCCGGATGCGCTCCTCGAGCAAATCGCGATGCTGCTGAATCTCCCGGTTGCTGCGCTGCAGCTCCTCGATCATGCGGTTGAAGCTAGCCCAGATCCTCGATTTCGTCGTGCGCGCTGACCTGAATTGGCTCGAAGCGCCCCTGGCGGACGGACGTGATACCTTGCTGGAGCAAGCGAAGGCCGCGTCAAAACTCGAATGGTGAACTGCGAGACCAACCCCGCGACGATCAAAATGACGGCTACCAGCATTGCCCCTTCGCCGAGGCTAAACGTGTGAGTCAAGGATATCCCACAGCAGCACGATGGCGACGACCCACACGAGGAGCCAGCCAGTAAATGTTGTAAACCGGGAAGCGAGAGTCCGGTGCTTAGGGGGAGCGCTACTCACTCTTCCATACTCTGACTTTTCTATCCCGCCGACTATAGGTAGGAAGCCCTATTACCTCCTCCTTGTATGACTTGTAGGCAGAAAGCCCGCAACTCCTACAAACGTATTGAAAAAGGTATCCATGAGTCTTGACTGAGCCCGAAGGCCCGGCCCTTATTTTCGGAAGCCTCGCGAGCTTATCTCATGCCCCTGGTGGCTGTTACCCGGCTGCATTAAGCCTGTGTCACCGGCTGTGATTCCGCAACCCTGGACTGTTACCCTGTGACCAGAAATGTCCCCGCGGCTCTCGACTATCCCTGTGCGGAATCGCTCTGCGCACTCCGCGTGTCTTCGCCGCCGCTGGGACTTATGCCTATGGTGTCGAGCTAAAAGAGGTAGCCGATCTGCGAAAAATCGGGGGCATCGTCACGAAGGGACTTTCGCGGGAACCGATGGCGGGCAATCCCCCGCCCCGCCTCATCGAGACCGAATCCGGGATGATGAATGCGGTCGGCCTGCAAAATATTGGGTTAAGGCGTTTATCGCTGAGAAGTTGCCCGGCCTTGCGAGCCCTGGAACACCGGTTTTCGCCAACGTTTTCGGCTACGCGTGGAGGATTACGTCGGAGGTGCTTCGCGCGCTCGAAGAGCGAAGGGATCGCCGCCTACGAACTGAACGTGTCCTGCCCCAATACGGCTCACGGCGGCATGTTTTTCTCGAACGATCCCGCGCTGCTCGCCGGAGGTCGTGACGGCCGCCCGCCGCATCGCCAAGCGGCCTCTGATCGTGAAGCTCTCTCCCAACGTAGCCCGTATCGAGCCGTTGGCGCGGGTCGCGGCGGACGCCGGGCGCCGACGCGATTTCCCTGGTCAATACCTTCGTCGCCCTCGCGATCGACGCGCATACGCGGAAGCCTCGGCTCGGCAATAGATTCGGAGGTCTTTCCGGACCCGCGATCAAGCCGATCGCGCTGCGAATGGTGTACGAAGCCGCGCAGGCGGTGAAGATCCCCGTGATCGGCCTGGGAGGCATCGCACGGGTGTGGATGCCGCCGAGTTTTTGATCGCGGGCGCGAGCGCAGTCGAGGTCGGCACGGCGAGCTTCTGGGATCCGTCTGCGCCCGGCGCATCGCCGAGGAACTGATGCATTCCTCGAGAAAGAAAAAATCGCTCGCGTCCAGGATCTGGTCGGCACGATCGATTTCTCAAAATGAGTGACTTCCGAAGCGGCGCTTGTGGGGTCGGCCCGTCGGGGCCGCAGCCGTGCTTTTGCCCGGCTTCGTCTGTGAAATGCTTTTAAGAAAGGAATATATGAAAAAAATTGTTTCCACCGATCAGGCCCCGAAAGCCATCGGACCCTATTCGCAGGCGGTGATTCGAAAGGGGGCATTCTTGAGCGGCCAGATTCCTCTCGATCCCGCCACCGGCCAGATCGTCGACGGCGACATTGCCGCGCAAACCGCACGCGTTTTCGACAACCTCAAGGCTGTCTTGGAAGCGGCTGGATCGTCGCTCGACCGTGTCGTGAAAACGACCGTTTATCTCAAAGACATGGGTGAATTCGCACGCTATGAACGAGGTCTACGCTACCTATTTCACATCCGATCCGCCGGCCCGTGCCACGGTGGAAGCGGCGCGCCTTCCTCGCGATGTCCGCGTCGAGATCGATTGCATTGCGGAGGTAAACTGATTGAACCAAATTCACCCCCTTTTGCCTTAGATCAAAAGATAGGGCATTTGTCCTAGTACTCCCCCTTGCGCCAGTCTTTTCTGCGTGAAATAATCGAGTCGACTCGGAGGCACGATCCTGCGGGAGGCGTCTGTTAATGTATTGGAACTCCTAACTTTGCTGGCGATCGCGGCGCTGCTCTGTGTCGTCGGTCTCGGTGTGATCGCCAATAGTACGCGTAATATCAGGCACTCGCGACATCGGCGTGCCGCTTTGCGCCGTTGGATTCGGGCCGAGATAAGCGACGCTCATAGCCATACTCATAGCCACGAATCGGGCCTTACGGTTTAGAGTCGCTTTCGCAGCGCCGTGAAGAGCGCGAGAAGACTCAAAAGGCTGACCGCCGCGCCCGCCTGTAATCCCGAATCCCTAAAATCGAAATCGACTCGATGTTCTCCCGGTTGGATCGGGATCGCCTGGAACGCTCTGTTCCAGCGTTCGATCGGGATGGGGAGTCCGTCCACGCGTGCGCTCCATCCTGGATTCCACTGCTCGGAGAGAAAGAACTTACCAGGCG
Organism: Terriglobia bacterium; assembly: GCA_963765085.1. Taxonomy (GTDB): domain Bacteria; phylum Acidobacteriota; class Terriglobia; order Bryobacterales; family Bryobacteraceae; genus Palsa-187. The sequence goes on from CAVXVL010000001.1 coordinate 6,963, forward strand.
CCGACGCGCGCACCGTGAACTCGCGATGTTCCGGATCCCAGCGCCTGAGCTTGATCGTGACGCCCTCGATCTTTGCGTCCTGCCCTTCCACGCCATACGGCGTGCGCTTGTCGAGCACCTCGAAAACTTTGTAGAAGGAGTCGTCGGGCTGCAACAGGCGAAATTTCGGATTGGCTTTCAGCGCGGGGAATTGCGGACCTGCTTCTGAAGTGACGAAATATCCGACGCCCAGCGTATGAAGGCCGCGCTCATTGTCCGGGTCGACGGCGAAAATCCAATTGCTCAGGAAATGCCCGGCCGTTTCGATGTAATCGCGATAGGCTGTGGTCAGAAATGGATCGAAGCCTTCGGGTGTGGTGAGCCCGAAGTGGCGCAGGTCGGCCGGCAACGGACCCGTCTCATCCAAAGCGAGCCGGTAGACTGAATTCGCCCGCAGTTCGCGATAGACATCGCCATTCATGCCGGGCATCCAGTCGGTTCTCCAGCCGTGATCGATCGTTCCGTTGAAGCGTTTGCTCGTGCCGTGAACTTTGTAATCGATGCCGATCGTCAGCAGCATCATGGCCGCAAGCGCGCCGCCGAGCCAGCCTCTTTGCCGCGGCAGCAGCCACAATCCGGCAACGAACAGAAGCGTCAGGATGCCCACCGGCTGCGCACCGGCCCACCCAGCCGAGAAATCCGCTTTCGCCCAGACGTACATATGCCCGAACGAAAATATCGCAAGACTCGCGATTACAGCCGCAGCCGCGACCGCCGCAAATACGGGGCCTGACGCTTTTCTCGGACGACCCAGGAAGCGATCGATTCCGATGGCTGCCAATGGGGCCGCCGCGGCGATCAGCCCGGCCAGGAAATAGTAGTCGCGGCACACCTGCCCGAGCAGAGTCGAGCGAAGAACGATAGCGGCAACGAGATTCAACGGATTCGTTACGATCACCGCGCACACGGCGAGCATGCCGACAAGAGGTCCGGCGCTCCAGGTTTTCTCGGGCCTTCGCAGGAACAGCAGCAGCGCGAGGCCCACCATCGCGGGCACGCCGAGATACAAATACTCGCGGCCGGGATTCGCAAGAACGTTCACGCTGGGACCGAAGTTGTAGAAATTCGGGATGAGGCACGAGATGTAAAACGCGGGATCGCGGATGCCCGCGCCGTAGCGCAGTTCAGGCAGGCGCAGCGCACTCAATCGCATCGCCGGCAGAAGCTGAATCATCGCGACGCATAGCGACGCTGCGATCGCCGCGCAAACTCCGAGCCCCCATTTCCATCCGCCGCGCCGGCAAGCCGCGTAACTGACGAAGCACATTGCCACGACGAACCACGTCGGCGTATAACCGCCGAGAAATGCCAGCGCCGACGCCGCGATCACTTTCCACAACGGCCGCCATGAGTTGCTTTCTGCCGCCTCATCGATGCCCATCAGTCCCAGCGGAATCCACGCGTAGCCGACGATCAGCCCGAGATGCTGAAGCTGCATCAGAATATATCCGCTATAAGCGAAGATCGCCGCCCCGCAAGCGCTCGCAAAAATTCCGAGCCGCCGTCCGTGCATCCACGCGAAAGACAGCATCCACGCAATCCACAGATGCACGAACATAAAAACTTCCAGTGTGTAATAGGAGAGATGCTGGCGATGCCAATTCGCCGCGAACATCAGCCACGTGCCTGGATAAAACAGCGCCGCTTGCGGATTCGCCGCGAACGGCATACCCGCGTAGTTCGAGGGATCCCACTGCGGTAAGCGTCCATGGCGGATGGCGACGAACGCATAGTCGGCGAGCGGATCGTGGAAGGAGGGCAGATCGAACGGAATGTACACGCGCCGTGCGAAATATTCGTAGAAGAAAAACAACGTGAACAGCAGGGAGACGAGCGGAACAAGCCAGCGGCGCCGCAGAAGAGATTCTCCCGTGCGATCCCGTGTGTGCATCGCCAAGGCTTGAGTATAATCACTTTGGTGTGCGGTCTGCCGCGCGAACAATTCATGCTGCGGACGCATCTCGCCGAAAAGCACGGCGCCGCGAAACTCCCCGGCGACCTCAACGTGCAGGATTGGGGAATTACGTACGATGACCTGGAACCCTATTATTGGCGGGCCGAGCAGATGATCGGCGTCAGCGGCAAGGCCGGGAATCTGCAAGGCAAACTCGTCGAAGGCGGCAACATCTTTGAAGCTCCTCGTGCGCAGGAGTATCCGAATCCGCCGATGAAGACGCCCTACATCGCGGCGTTGTTCAACGAAGGCGCGAAGAAGCTCGGCTATCATCCGTATCCGGTTCCGGGCGCGACCTTGAGCCGCGCTTACAAAAATCCCGATGGTGTGACACGGCCGGGATGCGCTTATTGCGGCTATTGCGAGCGCTACGGCTGCATGATCGGCGCGAAAGCCCAGCCGACCAATACGCTGTTGCCCGTCGTTAGAAAGCAAAAGAACGTCGAGCTGCGCACCAATACGTGGGTTCGCCGCATTATTCACAAAGATGGCCGTGCGACGGGAGTCCAGTACACGGACGCCAACGGCGAAGAGTATTTTCAGCCTGCGAACATCGTCGTGGTCGGCACGTTCACCCTGAATAACGTGCGCTTGCTTTTGCTTTCCAAGGTCGGGACACCTTACGATCCGCTAACGGGCAAAGGGACGCTGGGCCGCAATCTGACGCATCAGGTGCAAGGCCCGACGCGCGTCTATTTCGAAAAGCCCCTCAATTTATTTATGGGAGCGGGCGGCCTGGGCCATCGCATGTCGGATTTCGAAGCCGCGCACAACATTCCGGAATCGGAAAACCTCTATTGCCTGGGCGCGATCAACTGCACCGCCGTCGGCGCGCATCCGATCGCCGGCTTCGGCGCGATGCCGGAAGGTGCGTCGAAAAGCAATTGGGGATCGGAATGGAAGAAAGCCGCGCTGCAATGGAACGATCGCGTCTCGGGTCCCAGCATGGCGGGCGAGCATCTCGCCTATCGTCAGAACTTTTACGATCTCGATCCCGACTTTACCGATAAATACGGCGATCCACTGATTCGCTTTACGCTCGATTGGACCGAACACGAGTTCCGCCAGCGCGAGTACGCGGCGAAAATCTGCACCGAAATCGCGCACGCGATGGGCGGCAAAACCGATCCGCCGCGCCCCAATCGCGCCCGCTACAACACCATCAATTATCAGAGCACGCACATTCAGGGCGGGACGATCATGGGCGCATCGCCCGAAACGAGCGTCGTGAATAAATACTCGCAGCACTGGGACGTTCCGAATTTGTTTGTCGTCGGCGCTTCGGCGTTTCCGCAGAATGCTTCGGGAAATCCCACGCTGACCGCGCTCGCGCTCACTTACCTGGCCGCCGACGGCCTGATTAATCGCTACGTGAAGCATCCGGAGAAACTCGTATGAAACGCCGGGAATTTTTGACCATCCCCGCCGGAGCGCTCGGCGGCACACTGCTCTATACGCTCGCGGGAGAGCCGATGCGGCTGGCCGCCCAATCCACGCAGAAGCCCGACGCCGTGCGCGTCCCGCTGCGTTTCTTGACGGAGCAGGAAGCACGCGTGGTGGCCGCCGCGACCGAGCGAATCTTCCCGGGCGACGCGAGCGGTCCGGGAGCGACGGAAGCGGGCGTAGCCATTTACATCGATCGCCAACTCGCCGGTCCTTACGGGAAAGACAAATATCGCTATACGAAAGGTCCGTGGCGCGAAACCTATCCGGAGCACGGCTATCAAGGCCAGGCGAATCCGCGCGATACCTATCGAAAAGGAATCCGCGATCTGGGAGAAGACTTCGCGGGATTATCCGCGGACGAGCAGAACAAGAAATTAGCGGCCATCGAGAAGACGCACTTCTTCGCGCTGCTGCGGACGCACACCATTGAAGGAATGTTCTGCGATCCCATGCATGGCGGCAATGCAAATATGATCGGCTGGCAATTGGTGGGTTATCCGGGACCGCGCATGAGTTATCACGACGAGATCGAAAAGCACTACGGCGAAGACTATCGCGTCAAGCCCGCGAGCCTCGAACAAATCATCGGCCATCCCGGCGATCCCTGGGAGAACGAAAAAGACTAAATCTCAGGTTCGCTTGTGGCGCACGCACTTTGCGTGCCGCGTTGAGACTCTCTCGACGCCGCCGATTACGCTTCCCGCGCGGCCGATTCTTTTTCCGGCACTTCCTGATTCACGATGAAATCATCAGGCAGCGCCGGTCCCCACAGATAGATCGAATCCTCCGGCTTGTGATGCCCCGCCTGCCAGCCGCAGCCTTTCGGGATGTAATCGATATCGCACGTGTATTCGAAATAACTGCCCCACGGATCGCGCACGTAATGCGAAAAATTCGATCCGAGCACGTGCCGCAGTAATCCCCATCCGGCGTTATAACCTTTATCCGCCATCTGCATCGCTCCGAGCCCGACTTCATTGATCGAATCGACGCCCCAGCTCGCGTGATGAAATCCCGGATTCGGCGCCAGTCCAAACGCGAGCATATGGTGATCGCTGCCGTGAATTCCGTGCATGAACGCGATCGCGTCGCCACCGCGATCCGTGAGACGCAGGCCCACGACGTTCGTATAAAACCGGATCGCCTGATCGACGTCGGTTGTGAACAGCAGCACGTGGCACATGCGATTCGGCCGGACCATCTGAACGTCGGCTCGACCCGGTGCGCCGCGCTGGCCGCCCGGCACCGAGGTCATCGCGAACGGGGTTTTCTGATTCGGCGACGTCTTCTCGGCCACTTTGATTTCGATTAGGTTCTGATCCGGATCGCGAAACCATAACCCGTTGCTCTCGTAACCCGGCGGCGGATTCAGAAGCCGCACGCCTTGCTTTTCCAGGCGTTCCTTGAAGCGCGGGACATCCTCTTCGAACGCGCCGAACGAGAGATAGCGCAGGCATTTGCGGGAGCCTTCGTGAATGGCGCCCCACGCATGTGGATTTGTCGTCGTGCGCAGAACCAGCTTCGCGGACTCGGCCTGCACGTCCATTCCGAAGCTCTGATAGAAGTGTTCCGCTTCGGCGAGGTCCGGCACATTCAGACTGAAGTGATCGACCGAATGAACGCCGAGTTCGCCCGGCGTGCCGTCGGCGGGAATGTATCGTCCAAGCTGCGTCATCCGTGCCTCCTTGCCTGCTCCGGAGCGATCATAGCACGCACGAAGGTCCTTACCGCGGTAGCTCTCATTGCGGCCGGGAGCGGCCTTGATTCCTGCGAAAATAGTAGCTTGAGTTCCCCGTTCCGCGCGCTGCGCTCCCGCAATTTCCGGTTGTTTCTGATCGGCCAGAGCATCTCGCTGACCGGCACCTGGATGACGCGGCTCGCCACCAGTTGGCTGGTGTATCGAATTACGGATTCCGCTTTCCTGCTGGGCCTTGTGGGATTCGTGGGCCAGATCCCCGCGTTTTTTCTTCCAGCGCTCGCGGGCGTCTGGCTCGATCGTTGGGATCGTCATCGCGTCCTGATCGTCACGCAGGCCCTCGCGATGCTGCAATCGCTGACGCTCGCCGCGCTGACCCTGAGCGGCCATATCAACATCGGATGGGTGATTTCCCTGACGCTGGTGCAAGGCTTGATCAACGCCGTCGAAATTCCCACGCGACAGTCCTTCGTGATTCAGATGGTGGAAGATCGCGCCGACCTGAGCAACGCGATCGCGCTGAATTCCTCGAACTTCAACGTCGCGAGTCTGGTGGGACCCGCGATTGCCGGCATGGTCGTCTCGGCGGTCGGCGAAGGATATTGTTTCCTGATCGACGGCATCAGCTATCTCGCCGTGATTGCGGGATTATTCATGATGCGGCTCAAAAAAGAAAAGCCGCCGCAGCACGTGGACTCGCATCTCAAGCGCGATCTGCTGGAAGGCTGGCGCTACGTCTCGGGCTTTCTTCCCTTACGCTGGTATCTCTTATTTCTGGCGCTGATGGGAATCGCGCGCGGCCCCTATTCCGTTCTCCTTCCGATCATCGCGGGAAATGTTTTGCACGGCAGCGCTCATACCTTTGGATTTCTTCTCGCGGCTGCGGGCGTGGGCGCGCTTGCTTGTGCGATTGGTTTGGTGCTGCGTCGTAGCGTCCTTGGATTGGGGAGGCTGATGACGATTGCCGCCGGGCTTTTCGCCCTCGGTAGTATAGGCCTCGGCCTTTCGCATTGGTTCTGGATTTCCATGGCGTTGATGACCCTGACCGGCTACGGCTTGATGACGCAGATCGTGGCGACGAATACGGTGATCCAGACGATTGTCGAGGACAACAAACGTGGGCGCGTGATGGCGTACTACACGATCGCGCTGTTAGGCTCCATGCCGCTGGGAAGCTTATTGAGTGGTGCGCTGGCGGCGCGAATCGGCGCGCAGGATTCGCTGATCGTCAGCGGAATCGCGTGCGGAATCCTGACGATTTGGTTCTGGCGAAAGTTGCCCGCCATCCGGGAGCTGGTGCGTCCGCGCTATACGGAACTCGGCATTCTGCCGCAATCGTCATTGTGACGCACCCGAACATCTCACCTTGAGAACCGCGAATGTAAATGAGCGGGCCGGAGAGATGAGTGCGAAAGCCGCCCGCCATCCGGGAGCGTCCACGCTATACGGAACTCGGCACTCTGCCGCCATCACCGTTCGAACGTGCATCCACAACCGGGTTGAGAACCGCGAATGTCAATGAGCGGGCCGGAGAGATGAGTGGTGATGGCTCAGCTTTTACGCCGGCTTCTGAGGCACCAACGCCCGCAGCAGCGTGACTTCACCGGTGATCATTACGTGGCCGGAATCGCCGGGAACATACCAGACGTCGCCTGCCTTCAATGGATTTCCGTCGATCTCGCCTTGCCCCTGAATCGCGATCAACAACTGCGGCTTCTGATTCATTGGACGATACAGAATCTGTCCATGCACTGTTAGGCGTGATGTCACGAAGTGTTCGCACGTCACCGGAATCTTCGAGCGCGCTTCATGCGGGCCGAACTGCGCGACCTCCAGTCCTCGGTCGAGATGCAACTCCCGCCCCCGCCCGTAATCGTAGATCCGATACGTGACATCCGAATGCTGCTGAATTTCGCACAGCACCAGATTCGCGCCGATCGCATGGACGACGCCCGCGGGGATGAAAAACGTATCCTCGGGAGCGGCGTCGAACCACTGCATCAGCCCGCCGATTGCATCGAAGCTCGGTGAGTTCGCGGCCGTGCGTAACTGGTCCGGGGTAATCGTTTCACGAAATCCCGCCGCGATTTTGCCACTGGATGCGCCTTCCGAAGCGTCCGATTGGAGGATATGCCACATCTCCGTTTTACCCGGCGATTGATGATGCTCGCGCGCGTAGATATCGTTGGGATGAACTTGGATGGAAAGAGGCTCAGTCGTGAAGAGAAACTTCACCAATAGCGGCAGGTCGGCGGGAACTTCGTGCCAGACCTCTCCGATTTTCGAGGACACGTTGGGGAACCACGGCTCTAATTGCGTGGATCCCCAAACGCGTTCTTTAAACGATGGCTCCAGTTTCCGGAGCGGCATATGGATTAGATACGGGCGGCGATGAAGCGTTGCAGGCGGTCCAGGCCGCGCTCCAACTCTTTCATCGACGTGGCATAGGAAATGCGAATGTGCTCGTTGGTGCCGAACGCCTCGCCCGGGACTACCGCAACAAATTCCTCGGCCAGCAATTTTTCGGAAAACTGCAGCGAGTTGGTGATGCCGTTGGTGTACGCCGCGCTCACGTTCGGATACGCGTAGAAGGCTCCCTGCGGAACCTGCACGGTGACGCCCGGCATGGCCCGCAGCCGGCCGATCACGTAATCGCGCCGCTTCCTGAATTCGCCGAGCATCATGCCCACCGAATCCTGAGGCCCACGCAGAGCTTCGACGGCGGCCTTCTGCGCGATGGACGTCGGATTCGACGTCGAGTGGCTTTGCAGCTTGCCGATCCCGCTGACGACGGCGGCCGGTCCGAGTACGAACCCGATACGCCAGCCGGTCATCGAATAAGTTTTCGAAAGCGATCCGGCGACGATTACCGTGTCCTTCAGCGCCGGCGTTGCGAGCGAATACGGCTCGGCATCATACAGGAAGCGATCGTAGCATTCGTCGGTGATGACCCAGATCCCGCGATCCTTCGCGATGGCGATGATCTTGTTCAGCTCCGCGCGATCGAAGACAGCGCCGCTCGGATTCGAAGGCGAATTGAGCATGATCATCTTCGTCTTCGGCGTGATGGCTTTCTCCACCATGGAGGCCTGCAGATCGAAGCCTTCGCTCTCGTTCGTGTTGACGAATACGCACTTGCCGCCCGCGAAATTCACGACGTCCTTGTACGTGACCCAATAGGGAACCGGGATAATGCACTCGTCGCCTTCATCGAGCAGCGCTTGCGTCAGCCCGAAGATCGCATGCTTGCCGCCGACCGTCACGATGCACTCTTTGGTGTTGTACGCGGTGCCGTAATTCTTCGCGTGGTAATCGCAGATGGCCTGCTTCAGTTCTTCCGTGCCGCCCGCGTTCGTGTACTTGGTGAAATTCTGGTTGATCGCGTCGATCGCCGCCTGCTTGACGTTCGCGGGCGTGGGAAAATCCGGCTCGCCCGCGCCGAAATCGACGACGTCTTTTCCTTCGCGACGGAGTTTATCGGCATCCGCCGCGACTTTCATGGTCGACGATACGCTGATCCTCGAAATTCTTTCCGCTAATGCTTGCGCTGTTTGCATTCGTAGTGCTCCTTCCGTTTCGATGCGGAACCCCGTAGGCATCGCGGCCCACTCCGCCAAATTTCAAATCGCTTCTCTCCGCTCCATCACTGTCGCGGCTCTGTAAATTATCGCGACGCCGCGGTCGAACCTTCGCCTGAGCCGCCGAGCAGCCGCTTCAATCGATCCTGAACCAGCGGCGGCACCAATCCGCTCACATCACCGCCGAGCGAGGCGACCTCCTTCACCAACTGCGAGCTGATAAAAGAGTAAGCTTCGCCCGCCATCAGAAAAACCGTCTCGACGCCGGGACTCAGCCGCCGGTTCATATGCGCGATCTGCAGCTCGTACTCGTAATCCGAAATCGCGCGAATGCCGCGCAGAATAAAATTCGCGCCGCGATCCTTTACATAATCGACCAGCAAGCCGTGGAACCAGCCGACCTCTACATTGGGATACGGCTTGACCACTTCCGTCAGCATTTCCACCCGTTCTTTGATGGAAAACAACGACTGCTTGCGCCGATTCTCCAAAATCGCGACGATCAGGCGATCCGCCAAACGGCTCCCGCGCTCGATCATGTCCAAGTGCCCGTTGGTGATCGGATCGAACGAACCGGGATAGATCGCTACGATTCTGGATTGTGGTCCGGCCACACGTTCACCTGTTTCCTTCGCGGCGGGGGATCAAACTCAAGTTTATCAAACTACCGCGGACCGAGCCGCGACCGTGAGGAGCGTGCTACCGCGACGCCAGATCGATGCCGAGCTTCTTGAGTTCCTCGGCGTAGTAGCGCTTATGCAGCAGATCCCACTCTTCTGTGCCTTCCGAGATCTCGCGCTTTTGCGTCTTAATCTTCGTGCGCGCCGCCCGATCCACTTTCTCTTCCGTCTGCAGGAGCTCGGTCATCAGCTTGACCATCTCCAGGCGGACTTCGTTGGGATCGCGCTTCAGCCGGACATCGCGATTCTTGCGCAGCGCCGTGACAATTTTATGCGACAGGTCGTTGATCTTATCGCGCGAAAGCTTCATGGGATCGCCCGAATCGCGGCCCGTCGCGCGAATCACTTTGCGCTGCGTGATCAGGGTGTTCTTGATGCGCCGGAACATCTCCTGATAGCTGACGCCTTCCTTGCGCATGTACTCGCTGTATTGGCTCAGCAGTTCGCGAACTTCGTCGTTGAGCTGATCCTCCACGGCGAGATCGGCATCGACCACGCTGGCGATAAACTCGGAGGCCGAGGCCGGGTTGGACGTCTCCATCCATAACGGCGTCAGCTTCCTGACCATTTGGCCGGCAATGTAATCGATAAGCTCGTGTGCGAGAAGCATTCCCTTATGATTTCAGTCTATCGCGTTGCAAGCTGTCAATTCGGGCTACTTCCACGATGCTGCTCGCGAAACTCGTCGTCAATCCGCTTTCGCCCGCGAAAACCTTCTTCGGTCCCGTGCCAAAAAGCGATCCCCTCCTCGCCCAATTTCCAACACAGCAGGACTTCGCGTCCGCGGTACATGGTGGGGAAGTCGATCAGACCGATGTCGAGGTCCTTGATCTGAGCGCCCAATTCGTTGACGCGTTCGACGGCCGCCGTCAAAGCCGTGGACGCGGCGTCTTTCCGGGCTCGCAACGCGAGAAATGGTCCCGGACTCACGCGCGATCCACCCGCCATCCTGATCTTCTGCATCGCGCGATTCAACTCGCCTTCCGCGGCCTGATATTCCGTTTTCTGGAAAATCGCGTCGCGTAAGGCGTGCTCCACCTCCGGCAGTAAGCGTTCTGCTTCCTCCAGCCGAAAATGTCGAGGCATCCAATTCCACACTACACTATGAAGAGAAGCGGTCGATCGGCGGTATGCCGATCTGCCTAAAAAAGAAGAGAAAACCGATGAGTGAATCCGATTTCCCCCTTCCTCCGCCCACATTTGAGTTCCTGGTGTTTTCGCTGAAAGCGCAAGCCGAAATGCAGATGGGCCTGTACGGCTACGCCGGCGAACAGCCCGAGGAGCCCAATCTGGCCGGCGCCAAATACGCCATCGACCTGCTCTCGATGATTTCGGAAAAGACGCGCGGCAACCTTTCGATCGAGGAGCAGCGGCTGATCGAAAATTCGCTCACTGAATTGCGCTTCCGCTTCGTGCAGGTGTCGGAAGAGAAGGCCAAGGCAGGAGCTGCCGAGCCTCCATCAAAGGCCGGCGAAGATTCCGCCGCGGCATCCTAAGATTCCCGGCATACGAAACGGCGCATAAGGACTCATGACAGAGGACGCTCTCCGCATTATTGTGCTCGGCTCGGGCACCAGTTCCGGTGTGCCGACCATAGGCTGCAAGTGCCCCGTTTGTCTCTCCACCGACCCGCACGATAATCGCCTGCGTCCTTCCGTTCTGCTGCAATACGCCGGACGAAACGTGCTGATCGACGCAACGCCGGATTTTCGCGCTCAAGTGCTGCGCGCGCATATCGATCGGATCGATGCGATTTTATTGACGCACTCGCACGCCGACCACATCCTGGGACTCGACGATCTGCGTCCTCTGAATTTCCACCAGGGCGGGCCGATTCCGATTTACGGCACCGAAAAAACCTTCGACGTCGTCCGCCGTGTGTTTCAATATGCCTTCGATCCGCGGCCCACGCAATCCTCCGCGCCGCGTCTGGATCTGAGAACCATCGACGCCGAGCCTTTCGAACTCTTCGGCCGCCGGATCATCCCCATCCCGATCTCGCACGGAAACACGCCCGTGCTCGGATATCGCGTGGGCAACGCCGCTTATCTCACCGATCACAACGATATTTCGGAAGAAGCGAAGGCCAAGCTCCAGAATCTGGACGTCCTTTTTCTCGATGCCCTGCGGCATCGCCCGCATCCCACGCACTCGACCGTCGAACGCGCCGTGCAATGGGTGGAAGAACTCGCGCCACGCCGGGCTTTCTTCACGCACATGTCGCACGATTTGGGTCACGCGGCGACCAACGCAACTCTGCCCGCGAACGCACAGCTTTCCTATGACGGTCTGGTGCTCGACGTTGAGACCGATATGGACACGGCGGAACACGTATGAAGGGCGGGGCATGAGAGTCGCGCGCACGCTTCAGGAAGCCGCCCAGTTCGGTCCCACTGCGGTGGCGATCGGCAACTTCGACGGCGTCCACATCGCCCATCGCGAACTGCTGTCGGCGGTTTTGCGGGCGTCCCGCGAGCATGCGCTCGCGGCTTCCGTTCTGACTTTCGATCCGCACCCGGCGTCAATCGTTGCGCCGGAGCGCAAGCAGCGTCTGCTTTCCACGCAGGGCGAACGCTGTAGTTGGATGGCCCGGGAAGGAATCGAAAATGTTCTCATTCTGCCCTTCACCGTTCCGTTTTCGCGTTGGACGCCGGCGGAATTCGTGGAGCGCGTCCTGGCCAAAGCGTTTCATGCGAAAGCCGTGATCGTTGGCGAGAATTTTCACTTCGGCCATCAGCAGGCAGGTACTACGCGCGTCCTCGCGGACCTCGGCAGTCATTTCGGATTTGAAACTCACATGGTGAGTCCGGTGAAAATACGCGGGAAGGTGGTTTCCTCAAGCGAAATTCGCCGCGCCATCGAAGCAGGCAAGATCGAGTTGGCGGGCAGGATGCTCGGCCGTCCGTACAGCGTCGCGGGCGAGGTCGTGGCGGGGCAGGGAATCGGGTCGAAGCAAACGGTCCCGACGTTGAATCTTCGCACGCACGCACAGGTGATCCCGAAGACCGGCGTCTACATCACAAGGACAACCGATGCCGATCACGAATCGCTGCGCTGGGAATCGATTACCAACGTCGGCTACCGTCCCACATTTGAAAATTCCAACGCGCATCCGGCGCTGACCATCGAGACATTTCTGCTCTCGCCGTTCAGTCCGCCCGCGCCCGAACGCATCCGCGTCGAGTTCCTGCATCGCGTGCGCGACGAGCGCAAATTCGAATCGGCCGAAGCGCTCAAAGCGCAAATCTTTCACGATGTCGGCCGCGCCCGAGCCTTCTTCCGCCGCATCGCGGACCTGGTTGCACGCTGAACCCAGGGAAATCACTACAATAGGACATGGCACTCTCCGCAGGAAAACTCAAACACATGAACGCGCTGTCCAACAAGGACGGCATCATCGCCGCGGCCGCAATGGATCAGCGCGGCAGTTTGCAAAAGTCACTGGCCTCCGCCAAGGGCGTGGACCCCAAGGCCATTACCTGGGACATGATGTCCGAGTTCAAAACCGCTGTTACGCGGATTTTGACCCCGCATGCTTCGGCCATCCTGCTCGATCCTGAATTCGGATTGGAAGCCGCCAAGGCGCGCGCTTCGAACGCCGGTCTCCTCCTCGCTTACGAGGAATCCGGCTACGACAACACCAAGCCCGGCCGCCTGCCCGATCTGCTGCCCCACGTTTCGGCGAAGCGCATCAAGGACTGGGGCGCCGACGCCGTCAAGATTTTGATCTACTACTCGCCCTTCGACGAAGAAGGAGTGAACGACATCAAGCATGCCTTCATCGAACGCATCGGGTCCGAATGCGAGGACAACGATATCCCGTTCTTCCTCGAGTTCGTCGGCTACGATCCAAAAGGCGGCAACGAAAAAGGCGTCGAATACGCGAAAATCAAGCCGAAAGTCGTGATCGGCGCGATGAAGGAATTTTCCAAGCCGCAGTACAAAGTGGACATCCTGAAGGTCGAGGTCCCCATCAACGCCGAATTCGTCGAAGGCAGCTCGGTTTATAAGGGCGAGAAAGCGCAGTCTTATCAGGAAGCCCTGGAACTTTTCCGTGAAGCCGCGCAGGTCGCGCTCAAGCCGTTCATCTATCTGAGCGCCGGTGTGGGCAACGCGCAATTCGTCGAAAGTCTTCGCATGGCGTCCGACGCGGGCACCGATTACTCGGGCGTCCTGTGCGGCCGCGCGACGTGGAAAGACGGCATGCCGATCTACGCCCAGAAGGGCCTCTCCGCATTGGAGGATTTCCTTTCCACCAAAGGCGTCGAGAATATCGAAGCTGTGAACGCGGCTCTCAAGAGCGCGAAGCCGTGGTCGAAGAAGCTCGGCGCCGCCGCGTAGAGGCCGATTTCTAATCGCTGAATAAACTTAACAGTGTCATCCCGAGCGCAGCGAGGGACCTGCTTTTAGGCCAAAACGTGGTTCCTCGCGGGCTCTTGTGATCGCTTCCTAACGATGATCGTCAAGCACTTGACCGAGCTCGCTCAATTCTCGCCCGACAAAATGGGCAAGGTTGACATCGCCCGCGGTGAGACTTTATTCGCCGGACTGAACTGCTTCGAACCCGGCCAGGAGCACGCCGCGCACGCGCATCCCGGCCAGGACAAACTTTACGTCGTGCTCGAAGGCGACGCGGAAATTCAGGTTGGCGAGGAGAAGGCCGAAGTGACCGCCGGCGCCGCTGCGTTTGCGCCGTCCGGAGTGCTTCACTCCATACGCAACATCGGTGCGACGAGGCTGATCGTGATGGCGATCCTCGCTCCACCGCCCAAGAAGTGAAGAGGGATCTGCTTTTTTACGCAGTGTGACGGACCTTCCGCCGATCTACCTATAAATCCACGCCTTCCCAACGTGCAATCACTGCGCTCGCCAGACAATTCCCCAGCAGATTCACCGACGTTCGCGCCATATCCATCAGCGTGTCGACCCCTAATATCAACGCCACACCTTCGGCCGGCAAATGAAATGCCGTCACCGCGCCGGCGAGAATCACGAACGATCCCCGAGGCACTCCCGCGATGCCTTTGCTCATCAGCATCAGCGTCAGCATCATGGTCAATTGCGCCCCGAGTGTCAGATGAATTCCCGCGGCCTGCGCGACGAAAATCGACGTGAGCGCGAGGTAGAGCGTCCCGCCATCGAGATTGAAGCTGTATCCGGCCGGCAGCACGAACGCCGCGATATGCGGAGGCACTCCGAAACGCTCCATGTTTTCGAGCGCCAGAGGCAGGGCCGCTTCGCTCGACGCCGTCGAAAACGCGATCAGAAACGGCGCGCGCGCGGCGGCGACAAAACGTCCAGCGGGAATGCGCGCGATTGCGACGACAGCTCCCATCACCACCACGACGAAAAAGATCTCCGCTGCCCACAGCGCGCCGACTAATTTTCCCAGCCCGAGCAGCACTCTCCATCCGTGCTCTCCCACAGTTGACGCCATCGCGCCGAACACGCCCACCGGGGCCGCCCACATCACGTAATCGGTATAGCGGAACATGATCGACGCGAGCGATTTGCATATTCCGAGCACCGGCTCGGCCTTTGCGCCAATCGCCGCGCACGCCGCACCGAACAGCAAGGCGAAGATCACGATTTCGAGAACGTCGCCGCGCGCCATCGCGTCGATCACGCTGGTGGGAAACGCGTGCTCCACCATGTCGCGCAAACTGGCGCTGCCGGGAAGAACTCCCGGAGGGAGTGGTGATGTGTTCAACGAAATTCCTTCTCCCGGACGCACCAGATTCGCTGCGCCGAGGCCTACGGCGAGTGCGATGGTCGTGACAATCTCGAAATAGACGATCGCCTTCAGCCCGATTCGGCCCATCACTTTCAGGCTGCCGGTGGAAGCGATACCCGCGACCAGAGTGGCGAAGATCAGCGGCGCGATGATCGATTTGATCAGCCGCAAAAAAATCGTCCCGAGTAATTCCACTTGCCGGGCTTGGCCGGGAAACATCACGCCAAAGGCTACGCCCGCGATCAAGCCGATGAGAATCCACAGCGTCAGCGAAGGACGCTTCCCCGCCTGCGGCATTTACGTCACGCGCTCCGCTTCATCGGCCGCCCCATTGCAATTTTTCGCGCAGCACGTCGAAGAACATCAGGTTCGGAGGCTGAATCAATCCCACGGCGCGTTCCGAATGGCGGAATACGACATGATCGCCGCGTTCCATCAGTTCGCCGACTTGCCCATCGGCCGTGAAGTACGTGGGAACGTCGCTGTGGACGGTTACTTTGATGACAGCCGAATCCGGCACGATGACGGGGCGGTGCGTCAGCGTATGCGGGCAGATGGGCGTGATGCACAATGCCGCGACGGTGGGAAAAATGATCGGGCCGCCGGCCGCGAGCGAATACGCGGTCGAGCCCGTGGGCGTGGAAATAATCAATCCATCGGCTTTGTAAACGCACATGAAATGATCGTCCACGTGCACTTCCAGATCGATCATGCGCGCGATCTCGGCTTTGGCGAGAGACACGTCGTTGAGCGCGTCGTAGCGTCCCGCGCACTCTCCCTTGCGCCATAGTTCGCATTGCAGCATGTAGCGCCGCTCGATGCGGAAATCGCCGCTGAGCACGCGTTCGAGTTCGGGATAGAGGGCGTCCACTTTTATGGACGTGAGGAATCCCAGGTTGCCCAGATTCACCGCGAAGATCGGAATGTTACGGCCGCCCACCGCGCGCGCCGCCGAGAGCAGCGTGCCATCGCCGCCCAGCACGATCACTAATTGCGTCTCGTCGGCGACCGTTCGCCGTTCGAAGGTCGCACCTCCGCCCGCATAAAGCGCCGTCTCCGAATCCAGGCGCGTTGCGATTCCGCGCGCTTCGAGCCACGCCAGAAGCTGCGGTACCACCGCCGCCGCCCGATCGCTGCGGGGTTTCGAAATGATGGCGGCGGTTTCGATCTTAGCGCTTGGCATAGAGCAGAAACTCCCGATTTCCTTCCGCGCCTTGAATCGGACTTTCCATGATTTCCGCGTGGAAACCGAGCATCTCCACGGCGCCGCGCACGCGATCGCAGGCCGCCTGGTGCAGTTCCGGTTCCTTCACGATACCGCCTTTGCCCACTTGCCCGCGTTCCACTTCGAACTGCGGTTTCACCAGCACGATCATTTCTCCCGCGGGCTCCAACAGCGGCACGATCGAAGGAATCAGCATCGTTGCGGAGATGAAACTTGCGTCGCACACGGCGAGATCGAACGGCTCTGGGATCTCTTCCGGATTCAGGTAACGCGCGTTCATCCCTTCGCGCACGACGACGCGCGGATCGTTGCGGATTTTCCAATCCAGTTGGCCATGCCCCACGTCGATCGCCCACACTTTTGCCGCTCCGCGCTGCAAGAGACAATCCGTGAAGCCACCCGTGGACGCGCCGACATCCAGACAGATGCGTCCCGTTACATCGATGTGAAATGCGTCGAGCGCGCCGGCCAGTTTGTATCCTCCGCGGCTCACGTACGGCATGCGTTCGAGCACTTCCACCGCCGCATCGATGGCCACGCTATGACCCGGCTTCTCCACTTTTTGACCCGCTACCAGAACCTGCCCGGCCAGCACGAGCGCCTGCGCCTTTTCTCGCGACGTGGCCAGACCGCGCTCGACCAGTAACTGATCGAGACGGATTTTGCCGGCCTTCCTGGCGAGCGCCATCATGCTTTACGTTGCACGACCAGATCGGCGAGTTCCCGCAGGCGGGTCGCGCGTTCATCGAACATATTCAACGCGAGATGCGCGGCCAGGCGTTCCTCTTCGGCCATGCGGCGCGATTGCTCGATCCCGTATACCGCAGGGAATGTGATCTTGTGTTGCGCGGCATCCTTGCCCGCCGTTTTGCCGAGTTCCTCGGAGGATTGCTCCACGTCCAGAATATCGTCGACGATTTGAAAGGCGAGCCCAATGTGTTCGCCGAATTTCGTGAGCGCTTCGAGTTGTTCCGCGTCCGCGCCGGCGTAAATCGCGCCCATGCGAACGCTCGCGCGCAGCAGTGCGCCGGTCTTCGCGCGATGAATCGATTCCAATAATTCGGCCGTCGGGAATTTCCCTTCGCCTTCCAGATCGTTCACCTGCCCGCCGATCATTCCGCCGACCGTCCCGGAAGCGGTCGCTAATTCGCGTACCAGATCGATGCGGCGCTCTGCGTTCACGTTTTTCAATTTCGAAAGAACTTCGAACGCGAGCGTCAGCAAAGCATCGCCCGCCAGGATCGCCATCGCGTCGCCAAAGACCTTGTGACATGTCGGACGTCCGCGGCGCAGATCGTCGTTGTCGAGCGCCGGTAGATCGTCATGAATCAGCGAATATGTATGAATCATTTCGAGCGCGCAGGCCGCCGATTCGACTCCCGCCGGCGCGTCGGAAACGGTTTCCGCGGCCGCGATCGCGAGCAAAGGGCGAATGCGTTTTCCGCCCGCAAACAGGCTGTAGCGCATCGCGCGATGAATGGTCTCCGGGTTCACGCTCTCCGGAGGAACCCAGTGATCCAGCGCCGCTTCGATGATCTTTTGTTGAACTGCAATATATTCGTGCAGCGTCATTCAGGGCACCTGAATGCGCGAGCCGACGGTTGAGAACGTTGACCAGGACATGAGTAGACCCATTCTAGCGAATGCACAGTCAAACCCCGCGCGCGCGGGCGGGCGGTTTGGAGACCTGCCCGCGATTGGCAAGCGCGCAAGATGCGTCTACGATTTCTCCGGACGGAAGGGACGCGCCTGCACTTTTTCTTCCTCCGAGGCGGCGCCGGCGCGCTTCATCAGGATTTCGACGCGCGTCTCGGCTTCGCTCAGTTGCTTGCGGCACGCTTCGCTCAATTTGGTGCCGCGTTCAAATAGATCCAGCGCGCGATCGAGTGGCAGTTCAGCGCCTTCCATTTCCCGCACGATCGCTTCCAACTCGCGCAGGCCGGCTTCGAACGTGAGAGGGGTCGTGCTCTTCGGCGAAGTTTCGGGGGTGTCCGGCATAACGTCAAGTCCATTCTATCGAATCGTTGTTTCTGGGAACGCGTGGTTTATAATAAAAGCTCCGCCTTCGGGCGCGTAGCTCAGCTGGTTAGAGCGCCTGCTTCACACGCAGGAGGTCCGGGGTTCGAGTCCCTGCGCGCCCACCACTTCCCCTTTTTTTGTAGCCGCACCCGCCGAACCTCCTTTCGCCTCTAGCTCATGCTGGAAGCTGCAAAATCGGTCTGAAAACTGATAGCGCGGCGCCCGGTCACCCTTGCTACAATGTTCAAGCTCCAGGAGGGTCCATGGATTATCCGGTCATTGGCATTCATCACATCACGCTGTGCGCCGGCGGCGCGCAGGAGGATATCGACTTTCTCACTCAAGTGATGGGGCAGCGGCTCATCAAGCAGACCGTTCTCTTCGACGGCCGCTTCGCTCACTATCACCTTTACTATTCGAACGCGAATGCCGAACCGGGCTCGGTGACCACGACGTTCCCCTACAATCGCGTCCCCGGACGCATCGGGTCGGGGCAGATTTCGTCGACCGTTTACACGGTTCCTAGGGGCGCGGCCAAGTTCTGGGCCGATCACTTGAAGCGCCATAAAGTGGAGAACTCCGGTTTGCAGGAGCGCTTCGGCCAATCCTTTGTGCGCCTGAAGCACCCCTCCGGATTACAGTTCGAAGTCATCGAAGAAGAGGACAAGCGCGTCGGTTGGACCACCGACGAAATCAGCCCGGATGTCGCCACGCGCGGTTTTCAGGGAGCCGTGCTCTCGGTCCGCGAAGTCGGCGAGACGGAGCGCTTCTTCACCGAAGCCGTGGGCTTCCGTAAGACGGGCGTCGATGGCGCGTATCATCGCTTTGAAATCGGCAAGGGCGGAGCGGCGCGCACGGTGACGCTGGTGCATGAACCGGATCGACCGCAAGGCACCTGGACCTTTGGCGCGGGCACGCCGCATCACATCGCGCTCGAAGTTCCCACCGATGAGGATCTGCAGAAGCAGAAAGATATTTACGACGAGCTCGGTTACACGGATTGTTCCGAAATCAAGGATCGCAATTACTTCCACTCGATCTACTGCCGCTGCCCCGGAGGTATTCTCGTCGAGTGCGCGGCCACGGCCCCCGGCGGATTCGCGCGCGACGAGCCATTCATGCAGCTTGGATCGAGCCTCTTGCTCCCGCCATGGTTCGAGCATCGCCGCGAGGAGATCGTCAAAATGCTGGAGCCGATCCAGTTGCCGGAGTATCGCGCCGCCACGCTCACGGAACCGGGCCGGACGCTTTCACGCCGCACTTCAGCGGAATTTATCGAAGCCGGGAAAAACTAACGACGGTTTGCGAGGGAGGGGCGGTCTGCGAGGCTGCCGCAGGCCCGCCCCCCTTGCCTAGTTCGCCGATCCTGCCTTGCTCCACAACCTCTCTGACGCGATCCGAGCTCCATCCGCGAGCGCCTTCAATTTCATCCAGCAGAATGCCGGGAACACTGCTCCAAAACCCGCGAAGGTTCCGAAGCCGCAATCCGATCCCGCCATCACGCGCTCGCGACCCAGGATGTTGGCGTACCGCTCGATGCGCTGCGCGACCACTTCGGGATGCTCCACGTAATTCGTATTCGCGCCGATCACACCCGGCACCAGCACTTTATCATCCGGCAGTTTGATCGTCTTCCACGCTTCCCATTCGTGTTCGTGGCGTGGATTCGCACCTTCCACCAGCAGCGCGCGCGGTTTCACTTTCACGGCGATGGGGAAAATCTTGCGGCAATCCATATCGTGCACGTGCGAGCCTTCGTAATTTCCCCAGCACACGTGCAAGCGCACGCGATCCGCGGGAACATTGGCCAGTGCATGATTCAGCGCTTCCACTTGCAGTTCCGCATACTTCAGGAACTGCTCGTCGCTCAAATTCTTAAAGCGCGTGTGACGTCCCATCGCGAGATCCGGGCAGTCGAGCTGGACCAATAATCCCGACTTCACGATTAGTTCGTATTCTTCGCGCATCGCGTCCGCGAGCGCGGCGAGATACGTTTCGTGCGACGGATAATATTCGTTCGGCTGGAACACCGCGATGGTGCCGGGGGAAACCGAATTCAGGAATCCTTCCTCGATTCCCGCTTTCGCCATGGCCGATTTCATGCGCGCGATGTCGTGCTCCACCGGCGTCAGATCTTTCACCTTCACCGGCCCGCGGCACACCGGACGCTTGTACGTAGCCGAATGCCCGGCTTTCACCAGGCGATCGCGATACTCCGGAAAATCGTCCAGATCCTGCGGAGTGGGACGCGCGGAATCGCCTTCAAAACCCGTCAGGCGATGGCGAATATAAGTCGCGTAGCTGATCTTGCTCATCTCGCCGTCGCTCGCGATATCGATGCCCGCGGCCGCCTGCCGCAGCACGACGTCGTCCACGGCACGCGCGATTGTCGCTTCGAATTGCGCCGCATCCACGGGCTCGCCGCGATCCTGCGCGAACAGAAGATCGACGACGTCCTGAGGGCGGGGAAGACTTCCGACGTGCGTGGTCAGAATCCGATCCGTGCTGGTTCTCATGTTGGTAAGGCTCTTCTCTCTTATAACCAAAACTGCGTAGTGACAAAAAGGCGGCTGCCCCGAAGGACAACCGCCCGATTACGAGGCTGCGAGGATCGTTTAGAAAATGATCTTCAGTCCTAACTGTATCTGCCTCGGCTGGCTGTTCACCGCTGTGATGCGTCCGGCGCTCGCGTTCACGGCTACGCCCGGAGCCTGTGCCAGGAGTGGCGTGGAGCCCGGAATGGCGCCCGCGAAAACCGTGCTATTCGGGTTCTGGAACGTCGGATGGTTCATGATGTTGAACGCCTCCGCGCGGAACTGAATGCGGAACTGTTCGGAGATCTTCGGCACGGACCAGCTCTTGCTGAGAGAATTGTCCATTCCCCACAGATTCGGTCCAATGATGGTGTAGCGCCCAGCGTCGCCATACGTGCCCGCCTGCTGGATGCTAAAGCAACTGGTGTTGAACCACTGGTAAATGGTCTGTTGCGCGGGGATCAAATCGCAACCCGCTACTTCGTTGGGGCGTCCCGTCGGCGATCCGCTACCGGTGAACACGCGGTTGGCGATCGAGAGCGGAGTCAGTGGCGCGCCCGAAAGATACGTGTACACTCCCGTAGCCTGCCAGCCGTTGATCAGCTGGCCCGCGAAGCCCTTGGCGACGTTCGGAACGGTGTAAATTCCGCTGATGCGGAGATTGTTCCGGCGGTCGAAATTGGAAAGGCCTCTGTCGCACGAGAGGCAGGTCGGATTGGTGGCCGCCGCGCCCAGGCCGCCGCCGTCCAGGCCGTAGGTCCCCGAAGTGTCGTCGATCGACTTCGAATACACATACGACGCCTGCAACTGCCAGTTGTTGGAGAACCGGCGGTTCAGGCTGGTCTGCAAACCGTTGTAGTTCGAGGAGCCAATCGCATTCGCGAAAACCAGCGCGCCCCACTCCGGGTTCAAGCGTGGATTGGTGGCGCAGGACGTCGCCGCCGCGTTCGGTGTACAGAAGCCTTGCTGCACGCCGCCGCTGAGGGCCGTTGAAGTCGGAGGATTGAAGTCGAGCTGCATGAACAGGTGCGTGGCATGCGACCCGACGTAGCCAATGCTCGCCACCGTGTTCGGCGCGATTTCGCGCTGAATGTTCAGGTTGTACTGAATGATGTACGGAGTGTTGTTGACGTACCAATAGTTCGAGTTCGGCGGGTTCACCAGACCGTTGGTCGGAATGACCCCCGGCGCGATCGGCGTCGTGACGGGCGAGCAGCTCGTCGTGCACGTACCCAGGTACTGCACGCCCTGCGCGCTGGTCTGCGTCGCAATGATAAACGGCGGCTGCAGCCAGTTGTTCAGATCGCGCGAGTAAATCACGCTATGGAATATGCCGAAGCCCGCCCGGATCGACGTCTTGTGATCCGAGAACGGATCGAAGGCCAAGCCGATGCGCGGATCCCAGTTTTTGAATGACGGATTTGTCGCCGTGCTGGTGTTCTCCGGCGTCCACGTTTGGCCATACGGAGGGTTCAGTAGCTGCAACTGCACGTGATGTACTTCCGTGATCTCCGTCTCCGGGGAATAGCGGATGCCCAGGTTTACCGTCAGCTTCTTCGTCGCCTTCCATTGATCTTCGGCGTACAGGTTGAAAACCCAATAGCGGTAATCCTTGGTGGCGTCGGCTTGCGGATACTGCTGATCGGAGAGCTGCGTCACCACCTGCGCCGGAGTTCCCGTGAGGAAGGTTCCGATGTTCGTGAACGTCCACACGCCGCCCACTTCGAACGGAGCCCATGTATTTTCGTCCAGCTTCGTCGCATTGCCGCCGACCTTCACGCTGTGCGCGCCATGCGTCCAGATGACGTCGTCGCCATACTGGAACTTGTTCGGCACGAGGTAGAACGGCAGCGTGGTGGACCCGCCGATCGCGGAGATGCCCGAAAACGTCGCGATATTGCCGTCCTCGCGGCCCGCCGAGGTGCCGAAAAATTGCAGCGGATGAACGCCCGAACTTGCGATCGTTCCCGGCGTCACCACGCCGTTCGCCACCGTCGGCGATCCCGTAACGTTCGCCGTCTCAAAGGTCCGCGAGAAGCCGAAGTGGGCCAGGTTCACCAGCGTCGGAGAAATCACGCGGCGTTCTTCGAGGGAAATAAAGTTGTCTCGCGTAATGTCCGTTTCCGGCCATAGCGGGACGTTCGACACGTTGTAGGCGACGCGCGTCGCATAATCCGCCACGTAACGGCCGAACAGCGAATCCTTGTCGCTAATGTTGTAATCGATCCGGCCCAGAACGTAATTCTCATGCCCGGTCACCGGTTCCAGCGTCGCGGCTTGGCCGGTTTCGCTCGGGTTCCCGCCTGCAAGCAGTTCGGGATTGTAGTTCGGCAGCGGATACAGAGCCATCGTGTTTTGAATCGCCGCCGCAATTTGCGGGTTCGCGTTCTGCACGACGGGAGCTCCACAGCCGCCCGCCGCCGTGACGGTGGTCAAAAATTGATGAGCGCAGGCATCCGGAACCGTGGCAATCGCCGTCGATGTCTGCGATTTCCAGAACCCTTCGTAGTTTGCAAAGAAGAACAGCTTGTCTTTCTTGATTGGTCCGCCGATGCTCCCGCCAAATTGGTTCTGATGATACGGCGGTGCGCCGGTTTGCAGATCGAAGAAGTTGCGATCTTCCAGCTTGTTATTGCGAAGGAACTCGTAGAGCGTGCCGTGGAAGCCGTTCGTGCCTGACTTCGACGACGCGTTGATCACGGCGCCCGCGCCGCCGAACTGCGAGCTATACGTGTTGGTCAACGTCTGGAATTCCGCGATCGCTTCCACTCCCATCGCTTTGCCCAAGCCGCCCGATCCGGGACCGTTGTTCCAGAAATTCACCATGTCCTGGTCGTCCAGAAGATACGCCTGTCCGGAGGGACGTCCTCCCGCGATCGAATACTTCGTGCCATTTCCGTAAAACGTGCTCCCCGCTCCCGCTGCGCCCGTGGGAATCTGTGTCACGCCCGGAGCCAGCACCAGCAATTGCGTAAAGTCGCGGCCGTTGAGCGGAATTTCGCTGATCTGCTTCTGTTCCACCAGCGCGCCGACTGCGGTCGATTGCGTTTCCACCTGGGAAACCTCGCCCGACACCGTCACCGTCTGCGTTTGTTGGCCTACCGGTAACGAGAAGTCCACGACCGGTTCCGCGCCGACGGTCAGTGTGACGCCGGGCCGATTGACCGTCGAAAATCCCGTTTTCGAGGCCGAAATTTCATAGGTGCCGATGATCAGCTCGGGGGCGCGGTAGCGTCCCTGGGCATCGGAGGTCGTGCTCTGCGTGACCCCGGTTCCGCTATTTTTCACTTGGACGGCCGCGCCCGGAACCGCCGCTCCCGACGCATCCGTCACCGTGCCGACGATCGTCCCGGTGGCTTGCGCACTCAGCCGGTTCATCCCCGCGAATGCCGCCAGTAAGATGATTCCGGCGAATACGCGCGCACAAACTAAAAACTGCTTCTTCATACCCACTAACCTCCCTGACCCCGGACCTGGGGGCTAAGTGACCCTTCTTGGTACGCCGGTAATTGCGCCGGCGCAAAATTGCGCGCTTTTACCCTGAAACTCCCGAGCCCTGCGAACTCCGAAAATGCCCCACGACTTCGCTACGAAGCCCGCTTACGAAATCTTGCTTTCGATCCACCCGCGAATGGTGTCGAACACTTCTTTGCGATTACTCTCGATCATCATGAAGTGCCCGTTGCCCTGAATGCCCCTATCCTTCAACCGCAATTCCTCGGCGTCGCAACCGGCCTGCTTTAGAAACGCCACGACGGACGGTCCCTGCGTGCGTCCCGACCTTTCAGCCGTGATGAACACGATCGGAATACCCGCGAGATTTTTCAGCTTACGAACGCGACCTTCGGCCTGCAGCTTGTACGCCGGAGCACCCGCGCTGCCCGCGACGTCCTGCGTGGCGAATTCGCTGGGGTCGTTGACGTGCGGCTCGAAAGCCAGCGGAACGTCCGTCAGCCCCCACGGCGTCTGCGGCGAAAACGGAGCGCCCGCGCCTTCCACATTGACGATCGCTTTGACAAGCTTGGGCCGCTCATTCGCCACCAGCCAACCAAACGGTCCGCCCGCCGAATGAACCTGCACGATGGCGGGGCCGATGCGATCCAGCAGTTCCGCGCCGCCGCTCGCCCACAACTTATGCGCCAGAACATTGTCCTGAGGCGCGGCGTTCTGACTGGCCATGAACTGATCCACGCCCGGATCGCCGATCTCGCCGGTTCCCATCCATCTAGGGTTCGGTCCATTCGCGGAACGCCGGAAGTCGGGCACGATCATTTCATACGTCGGCTGCGCTCCGATCGGTCCGAGAGCATCCGGATGATACGGCGTGCGCCCGTGACCGGGACGATCCACCAGAATCACGCGATATCCCGCCTGCAAATAATAATGTGCCCAGCCCGCCTGCCCACCGCCCGATCCCATGTAGTGCAGCATCTGCCCGCTGCCGCCGTGCACCAGCACCACCGGATAAGGATGACGAACGTCGGCGGGCGTCCAATGCTCGGCGTACATCTGACCCGCGACGATCGTGCCATACGAAGTTTTTCGGCGCTCGATGCCGACCCAGAAGTGCCCGTGGTCGGACGTCTTGATCGCCGTCTCCGTCCCGCGCGCGGGTGTTGGATGCGCCGATTTCTCGACATTCTTTTCTACACTCTTCCCGATCCATTCGAGAATCGGCTGCAGGACCTCACGATTATTTTTCTCCATCATCATGAAGTGCGCGTTGCCGTGAATGCCGATCTCGGGAAGCTTGATATGATCGACCTTCACGCCCGCTTGCCGCAGAAACGCGACGGTGCCGTCGTCGTAGGCGGTGTGATACGAAGCTTCCGAGGTGATCACGGCCGTGGGAATATTTTGCAAATTCGCGAGCCGCCGCGCGGGCTCGGCCTGGACGAAGGAAGTATCCACGCCGGGCTTGGTTTCGGTGACCTTAACGGTCTTCAGTTCCGACGCGTCAGCAACCGGAGGATCGTAGGTCAGCTTACAAGCCGCCACGCCCCACTTCAGCGCGCCGAACGGAGGGCCGGCCGGCTCCACGCCGATCATGCCCTTCACTAAATTCGGCCGCACATCGCCCGCGATCCACGCGCTCGGGCCTCCCATGGAATGGCTCATGACGATGGCCGGACCGATCTTGTCGAGAAGTTCCGCGTAGCGCTCGCGCCAGACGTTGTGCGTGGCTTCGAGATCCGGGATGAAAGATCCGCCTTGGCCTGAGGCTACTTGATCGAGTGAAGGATCGCCGATGGTTCCTTCGCCGGCCCACTGCGTGTGAAATTTAACCTGCGGGCCATAGGGCTTCTCGACTTTTTCCGGAGCCGTGAACTGGTGCATCACGCCTTCGTATGTCGTCGCGCGCGCCGGAAAGGGACCGTCGAGATCGGGATGATAAGGAGAGCGTCCATGACCGGGACGATCCACGAGGTACACGCGATAACCGGCTTCGAGGAAATAATCCGACCAACCGGGACGTCCATCCGGCGTCGCCATCCAATCGACTCCCTGGCCTCCGCCGCCGTGCACCATCACGATCGCGTACGGATGCCGGACTTCGGAGGGCACCATGTACTCGACGTACATCTGCTTGCCGCTCGTCACCGTGCCTTTAGCGAGCGAGGCTCGCTCCACGCCGAGCCAGAAATAGCTCCATTCGGCGAGATCGAGCGGAAGATTTTTGCCGTGCTCGTGAGGATTTGAATTCGATGCGGTGGATTGCGCGCGCACCTCGGGCGTCTGCCAGGCTAAGGCCACAGCCCCGCCCGCGGCGACAAAGCTACGCCTTGAGATCGACTTCTTCAACCCTTTGCGCAAAGCTCCCCTGCCGACGTAAATCGGCTATCCGAGGTAAGGTAGCCTACTTAGCTTAAATCTTGCTTGCAGAATTCCCGCGTCATTGAACAGATTTATGACATATTCGGAAATCGGGGAACCGAAGCGCGTCCGCGGATTCGCACGCCTCGCGCCGTTGAGGGCGCGGACTGCGTTTGAGGAGTCACAATTCTGCTCACGCACATTCCTTTTCTGCAAGCTTCCAAGACCCTCAATTGAGTAACGTTGGCAATGCAGTCGTGGTGTGCCGCGACCGTCCATTCGAAACGCGGCCCGGCCAGAACGTTGGACGCTCAAACGAACGGGTTGAAAGCGGCAACGGAAAGTCCCTTGCGGTAACGTAGGGGTGGAGATTTCTCTATGAAGCTACACAGACGGATCGCCCTGGGCGCTCCTCTCTTCCTGACGATGATTCTCACGACCGCACCCGCATGGGCGCAGTTGGAGCCGGTCGGCGAATGGGCGCCGCGCTTCCATGAGGATCAACCCGAGCGCATTCCTGGTCCCGAGATCGGCGACTATCTCGGCCTGCCGATTACCGACGCGGCGCGTCTGCGCGGCGATAGCTGGGACGCGTCCCTGCTCACGCTGCCCGAACATCAATGCAAGCCGCATCCTTCCGATTACGGCGTGCGTGGCCCGGCCAACCTGCGCATCTGGAAAGAAGTGGATACGGATTCGCAGAAGACCGTCGCGTATCACACGCACATCTCCTGGCAATCGCCGGAGCGCACCATCTGGATGGACGGCCGTCCGCATCCGCCTGAATACGCCGCTCACACCTGGCAGGGTTTCTCGACCGGGAAGTGGGAAGGCGATGTGCTCACGGTGACTACCGATCATTTGAAAATCGGATGGATTCGCCGCAACGGAATTCCGCGCAGCGACCGCGCCGTCGTCACCGAGCATTGGATTCGTCACGGCGATTACTTGACAGATGCCGTGATCATCACCGATCCGGTGTATCTCAGCGAGCCGTTCATTCGCACCACCGATTGGCAATCCGATCCGCGCCAGCAAATCGCGCCGTATCCGTGCGAATCCGTGGTTGAGATCGACCGGCCTCTCGGCGCGGTGCCGCATCACCTGCCGGGAACGAATCCGTTCCTGAAAGAATTCGCCGACCGCTACAACCTGCCTTTCCAGGCGACGCGCGGAGGCGCCGAGACGATGTACCCGGAATATCGCCAGAAGCTGGCAGCAGAGGCGAAGTAGAATCCGCGTTCGAGATGGAAGAATCGCGGGAAGAGTTGTCGTTGACATGGGAGTGAGCGGATGAGCGTATTCTCGGTGTGGTCGCAGAAGAAAGTTCGAGTCATACTGGCGGCGTCGGGCGCATTGTTGCTCGTGGGAGTGACCGCGACCTTCGGGGCGCGGCGCGCATGGGCGCAGCAGAATCAGGACTTCAGCAAAGCCGAGGTGCACATTCTGCCAGTGCAGGGCAACATCTCCATGCTGGTGGGCGCGGGCGGAAACATCACCGTGCAGGCGGGAAAAGACGGCGTACTGATCGTGGATACGGGTTTTGCGGGCATGGCTCCCAAGGTTACGGCCGCGATCAAGACCATCAGTCAGAAGCCGCTGCGCTACATCATCGACACGCACGTCCATGCCGACCACACCGGCGGCAACGAAGCGCTGGCGAAAACCGGATCGATCATCGCGGGCGGTAACTTCGCTGGGGCCACTCCGGACATCGGCAATGAAGCGTCGATCATCGCCTTCGAGACGGTTCAACAGCGCCTCGAAGAGCAAACGCCGAAGCTGTCGGAAGACATGATCCCGCGCGACACGTACTTCACCTCGAAGAAAGAAATCTTTTTCAATGGAGAAGCGGTTCAGATCCTGCACATGCCCGCCGCTCACACCGACGGCGACAGCATGGTCTTCTTCCGGCGCTCCGACGTATTGAGCACCGGCGATATCTTCACGCCCGGCGGATATCCGGTGATCGATCTCGAACGCGGCGGCAGCATCAACGGCCTGGTCGCGGCGCTGAATCAGATCATCGACATCACGATTCCGGCCGACAAACAAGAAGGCGGGACGTACGTAATTCCCGGTCATGGACGCCTGTGCGATGAGGCCGACGTGGTCGAGTATCGCGACATGGCGACGATCATCCGCGATCGCGTGCAGGATATGGTGAAGAAGGGGATGACGATCGAGCAGGTCCGCGCGGCGAAGCCCACACGCGATTACGATCCGCTCTACGGATCGACCACCGGCTTCTGGACCACCGACAAATTCGTGGACGCGGTCTACAACAGCCTGGCTGGGAAAAAGTAGCGGCCTCGCGACGCGTGTAGACACACTTGTCCCACGCGAGAGAGGCCAGGGCCAGGGGCCAGAAAACGTCAGAGGACAGAGGTCAGTCGGCAAGGCAAGCTTTTTCGCTCGCCCTCTGTGCTCCCGCTCATTCGAGCTTCCGAATTCTGTCTCCTGACTTCTGTCTCCTGTCTCCTGAATTCTTTATGCGAAGGCGCGCCTTCTCCGGTTGTTGACCCGCATGGTCGGCGGACTGCCGGTTGTACGCGACAGGCGTTCCGTTTGTTTGCCCGCAACGGCGAGGGTTCACTGTATCGCACGTGACGCTCGGCACATCGGCTCCCAGAAATGAATCTATTGACGGAGCGCGCGTTAGGAACTCGAGTACTTAGACGTCGCTGCGTGGCCCGGTTTCCGATGGCTGAACCCGGTGCGCTTGATTAGAACTTACACGGCGCGTTTCCCGGAAGGGGTCATTCGATATGACAAGCGGCGGAAGAAGCTTGGGGAATTTGCTGCTGGAGAACCGGTTAAAGGCACGAACGGGCAGAGTGAGAGTCCGCCGCAGGCCGGCCTGCCCCCCAACGCTGACCCACTGTCCCCTATTTCGCCGTGCAGGCCATTGGCATCCACTTGGCGCCGTCGGCTTCTTTCTTGAAGTGAGTGCTGGTGAGAAAGGGCTGGTTCAGATACATCGGATCTTCCACGATGGTCGTAATGATCAGCCAGGAATCGCCGTTGGTCTCGTTGGTGCGCGTGTAGTATTCGGTGAGCACCGTGTTCTCGCTATACGGCACGCCGTTCTTGCGCAGATAGCCGGGTTTCAAATGCGTGGTCACGACCTTCATCGAACCTCCGCGCGAGGTCGACTCGACGGTCGCCGCCGGACTGTTGTTGGCTGCGGCCGCACCCTGCGGCAACGGAGGCGCTTCCCATGTCGCGACGGAATAGCCTTGAATCGTGCCGGGGCCGGCGGGCGGTTGGCTCGGTCCAAAATGGAAGAGACGCGTCTGCTTGCCGGCGTCGGTGTCCACTTTCAGAGTGCGATCGTCCTGCCATTCGAGGTGGATGCGTCCGGGCACGCGCATGATGGCCGGCGCGCCATAGGATTTGCACTGCTCGCCCGCGGCCTCATCTTTCGCGGGATCCCAAGCGTCGCCGACTTTGCGGCCTTCGGCGTTGAGGGGTACGCTCGCGAAATCGCCCTTCTTCGGAGTAACCATGCGATAGCGCCAATCCTCGGTGACGACGGACACCCAGTAGCCGGTGATATCTTCGGGAGCCGCGGCCTTGCCGATGGGTTCGGGGCCACGCCCGCCGCGGCCCTGGGCCTGAACATGCGAAGGCGTGACGAGCGTCAAAGCGACGGCGCCCACCGCGACGAGGAATCCTGCTGTGCGTCTAAACATAGAAATTTGAAAGGTCCTTCTGATCGCCCGTGCCACTTGCCGCCCGGCGGTTTCGCCCCAAGCCCGAACACAAGTCGAATGCTCTATCAAAAGTAGGCGATCTACAAGCTTTCAGGCTTGCACAAACCCGCATTCATGAACATAAACCTGACCTCGGCTTGACCGCGCGCGCCCCTTACTTTTTCGCCGCCATGCTCTTGTAGGCCGCTTCGACAAAGTTATCGGTGGTCCACGGCCCGTTCTTCGCGCCGTAACGAGGATCGTACTCGTAGGTTGGCTTGGCCGCTTTCACCTGCTCGAGGCTCATGCCCTTCTTCAGCATGGCGCGGATCCGATCGCGCACAATCACAACCATATCTCGATATTCCACGACGTCCGCTTCGTCGCACAGGCGCCCGTGCCCGGGAATGATCAGCGTGCCGCCTTCCTCTTCGTGCTCCGGAATCGCCAGGTGCAGGACCACGTTCAAGCCTTCGATGACGCCCTGCAAGCTGCCCCCCTTGGCGACATCGATCTCCGGATATCCCGTGGTGTTGAAAAGGTCTCCGGCGCTCACGACGTCAGAACGGCGGAAAAAGACGATGCTGTCTCCGTCGCTATTGCCTTCGGCGTGGATCATCTGCACGGGTTCGTCGTTGAAATATAATTCCTTCTCATTACTGAGGTACGTCTGCGTGGGCCATGCGCCGGTCGGCGAGGCAGCCTGCTGGCCGCTCGGAGCGCTCATGCGCGCGAGTACGTTGTCGTGCGCGAAGATCGCGGCGCCCTGCGTCGCATCGGTGAGATTTCCCGCGACGTTCGCACCGGTGATCGTCACTCCGGCTTTCCGCAGGTTGTCGTTGCCGCCGGTATGATCAGGGGCGAAGCGCGTGTTGAGGATGTAGCGGATCGGTTTATTCGTGATCTGCTTGATCGCCGCGAGCACCGCCGGCGAGGCCTCGGCGCGTCCCGTATCCACTAGGAGAACGCCTTGCGGTCCTGACTGCACCGTGATGTTCCCGCCCGCGCCCACCAGCATGTAAATGCCGCGTTGAACGGGCAGGACGTGAATCTCGCCCACCGCACCTTCTTGCGATCTCGCGAGCTTCGGGCTCAAAGCAAAGAGCGCGATCAGAGCCACGCACGAGGCCGCGAACGCAGCCAGGCGGCGACTCGTAAATCGAACGGGAAGATATTTCATATCGAGATCTCCGCGCCGCTACTTTCCGGCACCGGACTGCATCTTGAGGCGGAATTCCGGGTACATCGTCTCGGCGCCGCCGCGGGCCGCGATATGCGGAACCTCGTGCTTGTCGGCCCATTCATAAATGAACGGGTTTTCGCCGGGCAAATGATTCGGCACGGCATCGGGAGCGCGCCCTGTGATCTCTTCCACGTAGTCGCACGGATACAGCCAGTTGCCCGCGAATTTCGTGTCCAGCCGAAAATCCTGGCTCTTGATGAGGGGCTCGGTTAAATAGACGGGATCCGTCATGATGCTGACGTCCGTGAGCACGTCGCCGTAGCGGATGAAATGCTCGGTCAGCGTCGCGCGATCGCTTTCCGGAAGTCCGTTGCGCCGGACCCATCCCTGCTTGATGTGCGTCGTATACACCGTCAGCATGTTGCCTTCGAACTTACCGGTGGAAAAACCCATCCAGGTGTGCCGGGCGTAGTCGGGTGGATGCGCGCGGCCGTCCATCCAGATGGTGCGATTTTGTTCGTAATTCTGGATGTACTGACGGATCGCGATCAGTTTCTGCGACTCGGGGTCGCGTTCTTCCCACACGCGCAACACCAAAGGTCCGCGAAAAATGTAAGGCGCCACGTGCACCTGGCACTGGTGTTCCTGCAGCGTGACGCGCGAGGCGTCCCAGCTATCGGCCCACTGCCGCGCCTCGCCGTTAATCGGCAGCCCCGCGTAGTCGCCGAGTTCCGGACCCGGAATTCGCTCGGGCTGATCTTCGTGGAGCTGCGGTCTCCACACGCCGGTGAGATCGATTTGTCCAAAAGCAGGCATCGCGCCGAGTGCCGCGAAGATAACGACCAGGCCGGCGAGCCAGTGCGGTCGGGAAGGATGAAGCATGGCGT
The DNA here is from genome assembly GCA_963765085.1 of Terriglobia bacterium. Classification (GTDB taxonomy): domain Bacteria; phylum Acidobacteriota; class Terriglobia; order Bryobacterales; family Bryobacteraceae; genus Palsa-187. The sequence continues at coordinate 39,447 of CAVXVL010000001.1, forward strand.
TTCCTAGTATAGTCGCGGAAACTGGCCTGTCGACCGCGTTGCGAAGAAAAATTCACTCAAGAGCGACGTGGTGTCAAGATCCTGTTCCGCCGTGTCAAGATCCTGTTCTTTTGGCTCTCTTTCGCGGTATCGAAGACGAAACGGAGTGCGCTAGGCTGGTACGCTGTCTGATCAATTTTCGATCGCGCTCGTCGTTTTCCGTTGAAGTCGTCCGATGAAGTTGTGCGATGAAGGGGAGGGTTGGGATGCTAGGTAAATCCGGTCGTCGATTTTTGTTGTTGGGAAGTGCTGCCCTGGCGGCGTGCTTCGCACCTCGGCTTGCCGCCCAGGATGTCGCGATCACCAACGTCCGCATCATAGCCGGCAATGGTCCCGTGATTCCTTCCGGTACGATCATCGTCCGCGACGGAAAAATCGTTTCCGCCGGGGCAGGTGTGGCCAACACAAAAGGCCTCAAAATCATCGACGCAAAGGGCATGAGCGCTCTGCCGGGATTCATCGACGCGCACAAGCACATCAATACGGGACCTAATGAGAAAGCGCAAATGCAGGCGCTGCTGGAAGCCGGGTACACGACGATCCTGGCGGGCGGCGGTCCGGGCGACGGTACGCTGGCGCTGCGCGATCATATCGAATCCGGAATGATCAACGGTCCGCGCGTGTTGCCTTCGGAACGGATCAATCTCAAAGGAACTCCTGAAGAAGCGCGGGCCGCGATCCGCGCGATGGCCGCGAAGGGCATTAAGCACACCGGCGAGATCGCGCTGACGCCGGAACCCGGGCCGACAGAGCAGGAGATCGAGGTGTTGAAAGCCGTGGTTGACGAAGCAGCCAAAGCCGGCGTCCAGGTGAATGTCCACGCGGTGAGTTCGGCGGCGATGGTGGCCGCAATCGACGCCGGTGTGCGCCGCCTGGTGCATCTTCCGAACAAGGATTGGACCAGCCGCGAGGCCGCCGCGAAAGTCGCGGAAACGAATTCGATCGTTCTGGGCCTGATCGCCTTCGGCGCGCCCATCATCGATCGCGAATCTCCCGCGCCCGCGCCGGTTGTGTTTCCGCGCGATAATTCGCCGCGCTTCCGAGACGGAAAGCCGTGGCCCGAAGCGATCGCCGGCGCGAATCGAGACGCGCAGGGCAGGGCGATGGGCACGGAAGCCGGTTACACGATCGTGAACGCACGAACCATTTGGGATGCGAGCGGTGGCAAGTCGCTCGGCTATTGCACGGACCAAAATTATGCCGACACCGTCGTTCTGGAACACGAACTGAAATCGTACAGCATTATGTTTTCGATGCAGGACATTTTCCGGATCATGGGGCCGAATACGGCGGAATATCTGCACATGTCGGATCAGATCGGAACCATCGAGCCGGGCAAATTAGCCGACATCGTCCTGCTGGACGGCAATCCGCTCGAAGGAATTCAATACATGCTGAAGGCCAAGGTGGTTTTGAAGGGCGGCAAAGTGGTCGTCGACAAGCGCAAAGCGGGGGTATAATGCCCGCGCTGGCATGACAGGAGATTTATGAGAACAGGAATCATTGCCGTTACGATCGGCATGCTCGGTGCAACCGCGGCGTTCGCGCAGATCCAACCGCCGGCCGGACTGACGTCGGGTCCGGGAGTGCAGGCCGCGCAGGATTCGCGAGAACCGGATGTGCTGAAGACCTGCAAAGTTCCGCCGCCCGCGGGCCGAGGCGGACGCGGGCCGGGGCGCGGACCGGCTCCCGCCGCTGGCCCCCGCGAATACACTGTCATGGGAATCGACGGCGTGATCGCGGCAGGACAGATGTGGAAAGAGATTTTGCCGATCGACGGCAATAACGCCGACGGGATCATCGCCACCAAAGACGGCGGCATCCTGATGGCGCAGAACGATAAGAGCGACGTCGTGAAGCTCGATCGCAAGGGCAAGACTTCTGTTGTTTATAGCGGAACGAATACGGGCGGGTCGCTCGCGATGAACTCGAAAGGCGTGCTATTCCTGGCGAACCGAGGCTTGAATCCATCCATTGACGAACTGGCGCCGCAGCGCAAAACCTTCGCGAATCAAATTAACGGCGATCCTCTGGATTGCATCGGCGGCGTGCTGAACGATATCGTCGCCGACAGCAAAGGCGGAGTGTATTTCACCATGGGTGGTCTTTTCTACGCGGACCCGAAGGGCGTGGTGACGCGATATGGTGAAAAGCTCGGGACCAATGGAATCATCCTGAGCGCCGACGAAAAACATGTTTACGTCACCAACGGAAATACGCTCGCGGCGTTCGACGTTCAGCCGGACGGTTCGCTTACCAATCAGCACGAGTTCGCGAAGCTCGAAGGCGGCGGCAACGGCGACGGCAGCACGTTCGACGCGGCTGGACGGCTGTATGTGAGCTCGAATCCGGGAGTGCAGGTCTTCTCCCCGGCAGGAAAATATCTCGGCCTCATCCCCACACCTCGCGGGATCATCAGCCTGGTCTTCAGCGGTCCGGACCGCAAGATTCTGTACGCGGTGGTCCGGGAAGGCGCGACGAACAAGGACGCGATCATCGCGATCCAAACCATCGCGCAAGGTCCAAAAGGGCGCGGCAAGTAGACACAAACTCGCACGCGAAGGGGATCCTCCCTACGCGGCGATGTGAGGCCGGCCGCGAGCCCTACGGGCGAGTGGCAAAAATCGGTTTGACATGATCTTGAAAGCGCGTAAAACTCCGGTTCCCGGCCGGGCCGTCTCCGCAGGCGGTATGTGACGGACGGGGAAGGGCTTGCCATTTCGGCATCGCTCCGGAAAATACTTCTTTCAGCGAAGCTTCAGCTTCTCGCGCTACCATACAGAGGGTCGTACTCCAAGGGATTCTAGTTGTCCGCAGGAACATTTGATCTGCTTCTCGGAAGAGTGGGCAGGGCGATGTTCTGTGATGGCCGGTGCGGAACGCGCACCGCCAGACCTGGAGTTTGATTCCCCGAAAGGAACGGATAAAGCTTCGTCGCTTAGGTATGTCTACTACTGAGATTTCTTCCGTCTCGTCGCACTCCCCGGTTCATCCCAAAGAGATTGTCAACGATTTTTGTATTCAGGTCGCGACGGCCAACGGGTCCGGCAGCCAGACCGCGAATAACGTCATGATGCGCGGCATTTTTCAGATGGGCATTCCGGTGTCGGGGAAGAATATGTTCCCCTCGAACATCCAGGGGCTGCCCACGTGGTTCACGATTCGCGCCAGTAAACACGGATACATTTCCCGCAAAAAGGAAGTCGATTTCCTGGTCGCGATGAATCCGGAGACCGGGCGCGAAGACGTCATGAAGCTGGAGCCCGGCGCGGCGGTGGTCTACGACGAGCCGCTGAAGCTCAACGAACTGCGCTCCGATCTGCACTTTTATCCGGTTCCGTTCGACAAATTAGTAGGTCCGGTTTGTCCCGAGGCGAAGTTGCGCAAGTTGGTGCGTAACATGATCTACGACGGCGTGGTCGCCTGGGTTCTCTCCATCGAACTGGAGGAAATCCACAAGGCGTTGTTCCGTCAGTTCGGCGCGAAAAAGAAAAAAGCCGCCGAATTGAACTGGGGCGCATGCCAGGCCGGTTACGATTACGCGGCGAAGACGTTTACGAAATCCGATCCCTACCGCGTGGAGCGCATGAACGCGACCGCGGGCAAGATCATCATCGAAGGCAATCAAGCCGCGGCGTTGGGATGCGTTTTTGCGGGCGTGACCTTCGTCAGCTGGTACCCGATCACGCCGTCGTCTTCGCTGGTCGAGTACATGATCGGCTACCTGCGGCGTTTTCGCATGGACCAGGAATCGGGCAAGGCGACCTATGCGGTGGTGCAGGCGGAAGACGAACTTGCGGCGATCGGGATGGTGCTCGGCGCGGGTTGGGCGGGCGCGCGCTCGGTGACTTCGAGTTCCGGTCCCGGCATCAGTTTGATGAGCGAATTCGTTGGCCTGGGCTACTATACGGAGCTTCCGGGCGTGATCTTCGATGTGCAACGCGTCGGGCCCTCCACGGGGCTTCCCACGCGCACGGCGCAGGGTGATCTCCTCTCGACGGCGCTCTTATCGCACGGCGATACCAAGCATCCGCTGCTGTTTCCGGCTTCTCCCGAAGAATGTTTCCAGTTGGCGATGGAAGCGTTCGAGCTCACGGAACAATTTCAGACACCCGTGTTCGTGATGCTGGATCTGGATCTCGGCATGAACAGCTGGATGGCGGATCCATTCGCCTATCCCACGAAGGACATTCATCGCGGGAAAGTTTTGAACGCGGAAGATCTCAAGCGCCTGGGCGGGTTCGCGCGCTACAAGGATGTGGACGGCGATGGCGTCGGATATCGCACGCTGCCGGGCACCGATCATCCGCAGGCGGCGTACTTTACGCGCGGCAGCGGCCACAATGAAAAGGCGCAATACAGCGAGCGCGAAGACGATTACATCAGCAACATGGAACGTCTCAAGCGCAAGTTTGAAGTGTTGCGCACGAAACTCCCGGCGCCGGCCGTGGAAATTCAGGAAAAAGCGAATGTCGGCTTGATCGCCTTCGGCTCCTCGCACTACGCGGTCGAGGAATGCCGCGATCAACTGCGCGACGAGCACGGGATCGAGACCGGCTACCTGCGCCTGAAAGCGTATCCTTTCGCAGATGCGGTGCGCGAGTTCATCGATCGTCACGATCACGTGTACGTCATCGAACAAAATCGCGACGCGCAGATGCTGGGTCTGATGCGGCTCGATTTCGATCCCGCGGAAATTTCGAAACTGAGAAGCATCCGGTATTACGGCGGTCTGCCGCTGGATGCGCGCACACTGACCGATGATTTTATCCGCCAGGAGGGCATATGAGCACCGCTGTTACGCCGCCGCCGAAGAAAGTAAATCGCATCGGCCTGGAGGTTTTGAATTATAAAGGCTCGAAGACCACGCTGTGCGCGGGTTGCGGTCACAACGCCATTTCCGAGCGTATCGTGGAGTCGTTCTATGAGCTGGGCGTGCAGCCCTGGAATGTCGCGAAGTTTTCGGGCATCGGCTGTTCCTCCAAATCGCCTGCGTACTTCCTGGGCCTCTCCCACGGATTTAATTCCGTGCACGGGCGCATGCCGGCGGTCGCGACCGGAGCGCTGCTCGCCAATCGGACGATCCTCGGGATCGGCGTGAGCGGCGACGGCGATACGGCGTCCATCGGTCTCGGCCAGTTCATGCACCTGCTGCGCCGCAATCTGCCGTACATTTACATCATCGAAAACAACGGCGTGTATGGCCTGACGAAGGGCCAGTTTTCGGCGACCGCCGATGTCGGCTCGAAGAGCAAGGGCGGCGGCGCCAACGAATTGCCCCCGTTCGATTGCTGCATGCTGGCGCTGCAGTGGGGAGCGACGTTCGTGGCGCGATCCTTCTCGGGCGACAAGAAGCAGCTTCAGGCGATCTTGAAAGCAGCGATCGCGCACAAGGGTTTGTCGGTCATCGACGTCATCTCGCCGTGCACGACCTTCAACGATCACGAAGGCTCGACCAAGAGTTACAGCTACGTGAAGGATCACGAGGAGGCGATCCACGAACTGGATTTCGTTCCTTACTATGACGACATTTCCGTTGAAATCCCGGACGGCACGCAGCAGGAAGTGACCATGCACGATGGCTCGCGGCTGCGCATCAAAAAGCTGGCGCGCGATTACGATCCGTCGAGCAAAATCGGGGCGCTGCAAGCGATCGAGGAAGCACAGAACAACGGTGTAGTGCTGACCGGTTTGTTCTACGCGGATACCAGCAAGCCGACGTTCGTCGACATGCTGAACCTGGTGGATGAGCCGCTGTCGACTTTACCGCAATCGCGGACCCGGCCGTCCGAGGCAGTTCTCGATCAGGTGATGGACGAACTGCGGTAGGTCTCGTTGCTATAGCGGCGCTGCGGGGCTTGGCGCGAGATCGCGGAAGTTTTGTATCGCGAGGGGGACAGAGCAATCTGTCCCCTTTTCAAATATTCAATGCTATTTCTTTAGAGTCTTCACGTAGGCGATGACGTCGCTCACGCTCGCGCCGGTCACGGACGCGACCGGGTGCATCTTGCCCTTGCCCATGGTGACGACCTTTTCCAGATCCGCTTCGCTCATGGCCTGTACTTCGGGCGACTTGAGATCCTTCATATCCACCTTCATCGCCTTTGCCATTGCGGCATTCGGCGTTCCGTCTGCTCCGTGGCAACCTTTGCAGGATTTGTCGTAGACGGCCTGACCGGCCTTCGCGTCCGCGGCGTAAACGGCGCACGTCGACAAGGCCGCCAAACTAAATATCGCCAAGATGGTTCGCATATCGTTTCGTTCTCCCTATGATCTCGAATCGCTTCTCCAAATCTAGCGCATCCTACTTGTGTGCACTGGCGAGAGTTCCGGCCACGCCGAGAGTTTTCAAGACCTCCGGCGACGACTCCTCCACGGCCAGCATCTGGTGGCAGGTGTTGCAATCCTGCGTGATGGTTTTCTTGTCGGCGGCGGCGTGGCTATCGTCATGGCAGCGGAAGCAGCCCGGATCGTCCATGTGGCCGAGGTTATTCGGATAGGTTCCCCAGGTGACTTTCAGATCGGGGAAGACATTGCGGCCGTAAATGGCCGACAATTCTTGCCCCGCGGCCTGAATGTCGGCGGCGCGCGCACCCGCGATATTGGGATATTTCTGCTGATAAAAGCCGGCGACGCCCGCGGGAATTTTTTGCGCCGCATCTTCCTCGCCTCCGTAGCTGGCTTTGAGCAATTCGACGCCGGTCTTCTTGATAAACGGGAGGTCGGCGGCAATTCGTCCGGCCGAGATCGAGGCGTCGATCGCACGATCGGCTTGTTCGAACGAGTGCGCCGCGCGGTTGTGGCAATCGACGCACTGCATTTCGAAAACCGGCAGCGTACTCGCGACGTCGGGCTTGGCGCCCGAGGCCAGATAACTCTGCGTGACGCCCGTGGTGGTGTTGCGGTATTCGACCCACGGGATCGACTGGCGTTTCTTGTCTTGAGCCGCGTAACGGATGTGGACGCCGGGACCCAGGTGCGCTCCATGGATTCCGCCGCGCATGCCGCCGCCGACCTGCATCATGAGTACGGTTTCATTGCGGCTATTGGCTTCGTCGTCTTTGTACTTTGTCAGGATGCGCAGCCGCGATCCAATGAACAATTGGCGCGCGTGACACTGCTCGCAAGTGGCGGCCGAGGAGACCAGCCGATTGCTTTCGAGACCAGATTCGATGGGCCGGGGAAAATTGTTGAACGTAACGGCCACGAGTTGCTGCGTTCCGGCCATTTTCGCCTTGAACCACCCCTCCGCGCCCGGCGCGATGTGGCACGCCGCGCAGCTCACCTCCTGATGCGGAGCGCTCAGGTGGCCGGTAAATTCCGGCTTCATGACGTGGCAGGTTTGCCCGCAGAACTGCACGGTCTCCATGTGCTCCACGGAGCGATAGGTCAACTGGCTCCCGATGACGATGTTGGCGAAGGTCATCACGCCGAAAAATACGCCGGCGCGACGCCACGCCGTGCGCCGGTCGGGAAGGGAATCGATGCGCTGGGCTACCCGGCGCTTGCCTAAAAAAATGCCGATCGGAATCATCGCCAGACCGGCGAAGAAGATGGCGGGAATCGCAATGAAGACGAGCAGGCCGATATAGGGATTCGAGACGTTCCCGCGGATGTCGGCGGGGAGCGCGAATAGCCACGAGAATCCGGCCAGCGTCACGAGCGCGACACCCAGCATGCTGAGCCAGTGGCTCGTGAGAATCAGAAGGAAGGGACGGTCCTGCTGCTGCTCAGGGTTCATTGTTTTCCGCTGTTAGTCTTTCCGCCGCTGGCGTTCAGATAGGCGATCAGATTGGCCATCTCCGCACCATCGAAGCGCGGCCAGGGGACGTTTTTGGCTCTCATCTGGTCCAGCATTTGGGGGCCGTGGCGCCACAAGGCGGAGACCATCGCCGAGGCCGTGACCGGCCCGTCGGCCGCTAATTTAGGAGCGGCGCCGGAAGCATCTCCGTGGCAGGAGTCGCAATGTTTAGCGGTGAATACGCGTTTGCCGGCGGCGGCGTTGCCGCTATCGAGGAAGAATTGCTGGGCCCATAAATAACTCGTCAAATCGCGCATCTCGCTCACATCGAGAGCGGGCGCCGCCGCGGCCATTTTCGGCGCGTGATTCCACATGTCCACGGCGATATCCATGAGGGTTTGCCCGCCCAGCCGCGATCCCAGTTCGTGTTTGCCGGTATGGCAGGCCGCGCATCCCTTGGAGTCAAAGAGCGCCTTTCCATTTTCGCCGGACGTGAGTACGAGCAGATCCGGCCGGCGCGGCGTCCCGGGAAGATGGCGCACATAGACGGAAATGTCGGCGAAATCCTGCGAGGAAAGCTCCGGCCACCCGATCTTCCGTTTCGCGAATTCCTGCTTCATCGTGGCTGCGTGGTTCCACATGACGGTCACCAGTTCCACGGGACGGTCTCTGGATTCCCACTGCGATACTGGCTTGGCCGCCGGAATCTTGGCCTGCGTCAGCCCGTGGCAATCGGCGCAATGCGCGAGGGTAAACAGCGCCTTGCCGCGCCCGCCGTCGCCCGGTCTCTCGAAAAATCGCGCCGCGTAAAAGTAGGCGAATAGATCCGCGGCGGCCTGCTCGTTGAGATCGCCGGCGTTGACTTCGCGCCCGCCCAGAGCGGACCACATCGCGGGCGCGTGATTCCACATCGTGCTGGCCAGCTGCGCCGGAGTGAAATCGCGATCCAGGCGGTCTCCGAGATCCGGTCCGACCTTGCCGCCTTCGCCGTGGACGCTGTGACATTGAATGCAGGAGAGCGTCGAAAACAGCTGCTCGCCGCGGGCCGAATCCATGGTCAGGTTCGCGCCGGAGGCGGCCGCGCCCGTCAAAGCGATCAGCGTAATCACGGGCCATTTCGTCATCGCTTTCGGTGTGGTCATCGCGTGAACCTCAGGCCGGTGGTGACCAGCTGCGTCCGGAATCCCTCGTAGAGATAGAGGACTTCTCCATAGTCATAGTAGGTCCATTCCGTGAACCATGCCATATTCTTGCGCACGGGCAGGAAGACTCTGGCGAACGGGCGATAGTAGCTGGTGGCGCGGCTTCCGGAAGAAATAAACAGCGACCCTCCCGCCGTGAGCTTGGGCGTCATCGCCGCGTAGCGCGGCAGATTCCAGCTGAACAAGGCCGTAGCCGTATGCGCGTCGTCGCGATATAGCGACTGCAACGGAGTGAGAAACTCGGGATTCAAATAACCGATCGTCGAATTCAGAGTGGAGCGGCTGTAGGAACCCTGGAACTCCCACTTCTTGCCGCCGTTGGGAGTCCACAGCAGCGACACCGATTCCCCCTGCGACTGATACTTGTAATTTTGGCCGGCCACGGGAGTCTGGTTGTCGAGCAGCGTGAAATCCACGAACAGACTCAAGGATTTTGCCGCCTGATAACGCGCCTTCGCTCGCACCTTCTGGTAGTTGTACAGGCTGGTGCGGAAGTATTCGCCCGTGCTGATCGCGCCTTCGGCGTCGGCCGTGAGCGAAAGCTTTTGCATGGGTTTGAAGGTGATCCCGCCGAGCGCCACGTGGCGGTTCAGTTTCCCTTGTTCGGCTCCGACCAGTCCCGCCGTGGGCAAAATAGCGTCGTTTGCGTCACCCCACACGAAGCGGTATCCGCCGTGGAGAACGAGCTTGGAGGTCGGATCGTAGAATAGATCGGTCTCGTTTTGACTGTAATTGGTGACCAGCGAAGAGGCGAGCAGGGCGAGGATCTGCTCCGAGGCCCCCGCGCTCGCCAGGAGATTGTTGGTGTTCGCCGAGCCCGCGTCGTGCATGCGATCGGTCATCCAGGATTCGATCATGCGCAGGCGCTTGGCGGGGCGAATTTCGGCCCCAAAACTTCCCGTGGTGTGCGGAGCCTGCGCGGCGGCCGACACCAGATACTGTTGACTGGTGTAGAACAGCAACTGGCTTTCGAGTACCTGATTGCCAGTGTCGTACTGCCGGTAGTTGACGTTGGTCTTGGGCTCGCTGAACATGAACTGCCCATACAGATCGAGCCATGAAGTCACGTTCGTCGTGAAGAGTCCCTTGCTGTAAGTGCTTGACCCGCCGACGCCGTAGGCCGCGAGCAAACTCGTGAGCGTCTGCGTCTGGCCGATAAACGGAGTCGTGTTGTTCCCGAAGTTCGTGGCGCCCGCGCCCTGAAAAAGGCTCTGATTGCTTTGAAACGTGCTTCCGCCCTCTTCGAGCGTCACGTGAAATCGTTTGCGCTGGATGTGGACGCCGCCCCGAAACAGATCGGTTCGATCCGACATGGTGTTCGGCACGGGAAACTCGTCGGCGTTGGAAACGAACGTCGTCGCGCCGGTTCCCGAGCCCGAATCGCGATCGAAGGCGAGGTAGGGAGTGATCCAGTTTCCCGGCAGAAGTTCGAGCGAAAAGCTTCCCAGGATGCGGCGCGTATCGAACGATTGTTCGTTGAGCGCGATGCCGCGCGTGGAGAGCAGCGGATCGGCGTAGGAGGGAAGGAAATCGAAATACGCCATGCTGCGGTAGTCGGCGTTAAATTCGTACCATTTCTTTTTCCGCACGCCGATGTGCAACGTCTCGTAGGGTTCGTCGCCCCAGCCGTTGGCGCGTATTTGCATCTGATCGAACAAACGGCCCTTGGGATCGACGATGGTGAAATCCGCGCCCAACAATTTTGGACCCGAACCTAAATCGACAAAAGTCCGGTACGTGTCGGCGCTGCCGCCGATTCCCGTCTGCCAGCGATAGCCGAGGTCGATATATCCGGTGAGCCAGTTGTCGCCGGAGGCGGCGGAAGAACTTACGGGGGACGCCGTATCGCTCGCCGCCGTCGGAGCGCTTGTGCTCGCGGCCGGAGCAGGAGACGCCTGCTGGGCGAAGCACGGCGAAATCGCAAAAAGCAAAGCCACACGCAGGAGCCGCAAACGAGTAGGAACGATGCGCACTTTCATCGCAGTAAATTCCTATCGATATGGCTTCCGTGAATTTTCTGGTGGCAGACCGTGCAGTTCTGAAAACGCGGCGAGGTCAAATCGTGGAAGGCCGGCGGTACAACGCCCATAATGGGCCGCGAAGTGGTCGCGCTCTGACTCGGCAGATTGGCATGGCACTCCAGGCAAACGAATCGCACTTCCTGGCGCGTCAGCATGCGTGGGTTTGACGAGCCATGCGGCTCATGGCACGCCGCGCAACCTTCGAAGCGCATCACCGGATGCTCGAAGGTGAACGGACCGCGCTTATCGCCATGGCATTTGAAGCAGCCCGGCTCGTTCGCGCCGAACGACTGCATCATGGCCGGCATCGTGGCCGTGCCCACGCTGCCGTGGGGATTGTGGCAATCGACGCAGGACATCGCGCCCTCGGGTAACTTATGATGATTCGGCCTCTGGAACTGCGCCCACTCGTTCTGGTGGCAGCCCACGCACTGCGCGTTGATTGCGCCGGCCTGGCGCGCGACGAGATCGTGCCCGCCGTTCGCGTGCATTTTATGGCACGATGTGCAGGCGACCTGGTCCTTCATATGACTGCTTTCGAGGCGCCCTACGTGCGTCGGCTCGTTCAGGTGACAGGTGAGGCAGACTTTATCGGCTGCCGCGGCCGCGAGTTTCCCCGGATTGCGGATATCCGCTGCGGACGTCGACCCGATGTGCATTTCCCCGGGACCGTGGCACGACTCGCACGCGCGTCCTTCAAAGCCGCGCCGCTTCGAAGTCTCGACAGCGCCATGCGGGCTCTTCTGAAAGGCGTTGTAAATATCCTCGTGGCAGCCCTGGCACACCTCCGAGCCGACGTAGCCCGCCGGTAACGCGGGAGGCGCCGCCACCGGCTTCGTCTGACCCAGTGCGCCGAGAGCCGCGAAAAAGAGGACGGCTCCGCACCAGCGCAGATCAATACTGCGCATGGACCTGATCGACGGCATAAGCAGCACCTGAACTGTGACAAACTTGGCAAGCTTCGCCGAGCGACGTGGTGTTGGAAAGCATGTGAGAAGCAGCGGGAATGTCTACGTGACACCCGCTACACGCCGAAGATATGGGCGGATTGACAGGGACCGGACCTTGCGGATCGAGCACGTTCGCTAATCCGAACGGCAGATTCTGCTCGCTGCTGTTGACGTGGCACAGAGAGCAGTTCTGAGTGTCGGTCGCCGACCCCGTGGGACTCATCGCAGGGAACAGCGTGCCCGAGAAGTCGTTATGGCTGCCCCCGAACCCGACCACGACATAAGTCCGGTTGGACGCCTGCATGTTGATGCCGTAGTGGATGCGGTGAACTAACAGATTGAAGTTGATGCCCTGCGGAGGAGCGGCCTTGTCAGAGGCGACCACCGCGCTCGGCCGCACCGTGAAATCCGAGTTCGACGGATTGTGACACATGACGCAATACTCCGTGTTATTGCGCAGCGTGCCGTGGAGCTGCAGCGAGACGTGGCAGTTGTTGCAATTGCTGATCTGCACGACCGTCCGGCGATCCACGATGGGCGAGCCGTCCACCGAGAAATACGAAACCTTATTCGGCGCCCCGTATTGAATGGTTTGCTGCTTGGGTGTTCCCGAAAGCACCGTCTCACTGCGCCGCGCTTCGACGCCGATCGCGTACGTGCCACCGGAGCCCGCGGGAACCGGGTGCGTGAACGAGTAAGTGCAGTTCCCGCTGCCGTCGCAGGTGGCCTTCGCCGCGCTCTCGGTCACATATCCCGGTGTCGTGGAGACCCCGAAATTCGTCCAACCGTAATTGACGGTCGGACCCGCCATGGTGAACGAGATGGACCCCAAGGCGGAAAGCGGAATTCCCGCGCCGGCATTGTTCTTTACCGTGAAGGAAACCACCGGCGTGTTGCCCGCCGTGCCATTCGTCACGCTCAGAATATTTACGGCCAGCCCGGAGAGCAAAGTGGAGGCGGTCGGCGCGACATGAGCGCCCAGAATCGAGGCGTCGAAATCGGAGGCGCCTTGCGGAATGTGGCAGGTGGAGCACTGACTGTCGTTGGCCTGCGGACCGCCCGCGTGATTGGCGCCGGTGGCGAAGTTCACATTGTCATGGCAGGAACCGCACGCCGCCATAGTGGGATTCGTCAGAAACGCGCTGTACGTCGCGCCGGCAGCTGCGGAACTCTGTGCGTTCGCTTCGTTTTCGAGGCGCTCGGAGGGGCCACGCGACAAGCCGGGATCCTGCGGCATCAACCTGCGAGCATTTGTCGCGGTCGGGGAGTTCGTCGACGCCGTGCTGACCGAAGGCAGCGTGTGGCACACCGCGCAGCGGCGCGGATCGCCGGGATCGGCCGGAAACGCGACGGTCGAATAGTCGAACGTCCCGTGCGAATTGATGGCCGGAATATAGGGAGTACCCGCGATCACGCTCGGCAGGTTCAATCCCATGTGCAGCTTGTGAAAGAACACCTTGGCGTCCAGCGTGTCGCCGGTATTCGGATCGGAATTCTGCGGCGTGTGACACAGCACGCACATATCCATGCCGCGCCGCGAGCCGCCATGCGCCGACAACTGATCGTGGCAGGCGTTGCAGCTGGCCGTTTGAATAATGTTGTGCGTGTTCGTCACGGTCGCTCCGTTGGGGACGAAGTTATACGTGGTGCTCGCATAGTTGGTGGTTAACCCATACGCCGTCAGATTGCGCGATCCGTAAACACCGATGGTGTGCGTCGCGGTCGTATCGAATCCCGTGGGAGCCGCCGTGTGAAACGTATATTGATACTGGCCGGGACCTACCTGCGTGACCACGCCACCCGAGTCCGCGCCCGGCTGGTGGATGGTGCCGAGCACTGTGCCCGTCGCGCTGGCGGTCGTATACGTCGTGTAGTCCTCCTGACCGGCGGGGAGTACGGCGGCGACGTAGCTGAGACTGATCGTGCCCGGCGTCGTGACGCCCGCCGAATCCAGCGGCAGGCTGTTGGGATCGGTCAACGTATAAGTCACAGTGATCGTGCCATTCGAAGTGATGGCCGCGGAGTTAACCTTGATCGTCAGACCCGGACGAACGAACTCGACGGTCTGCGCGTCGGCGAAATAGGCCTTTTCGTGGACGGTGTACGGGCTTCCAGGGGCGCTGACCAAGCCCATCGCAACGACGGCGACCAAGCCCAAGGCCCGCCAGTGAGGTGCAAGGAATCTCACAAAATCCTCCGTTCCACTTTTCGATGTAAATCCGCGCTCGGCTTATGAAACTAAGCCCGCGTTCCGCTTATCGACGAAGATTGCTGAAACTTCGAATCAGCAATCTTATAACCAGAGCGTATCGACTTGGCCTCGTCCACTCTTAGTTCGTCTACGGGGTGACAAGCGCCTCGAAGGCCGAGTCAAGGGGATTCCAAGCGGCGAAAAATCCGCCGAAAGAGGTTCAAAAAACTGAAGTCCTGTTCGAGTTACCCGAGGCTAACATGGATTCCTCGTAATGTCACTAGGGATTTTGCAACCTCTCGACATTATCCGGGCCGGATCATATACATGTTCTGCGCGACAACACGCGCTGGGCGCGCGATTTGGCGCAGCGCGCGACGCCGGTGCCTATGGCTGAGTCAAACAGGACGATTTGAAGATGTAATGGACTCGTTTCGAAGCGCGCAATTTGTAATGCGGGAAGAATGACAATATTTTGCGGGATTACGGAGAGATCCGCGGCCTCAAATCGAGACGATGATTGGCCTGCCAGCGGACGACCTGAGTGGCACGACGCAGTTGGCCCGCGGGGTAAATACCTTTTAGGATGAGAGATTTTCCAGACTTCGGCCGGCCGCTAGAACGAAGTGGGGGACTTATCGAGTCGGGGTACGATCGACCCGATCGGGGTTATCGGGCGTAATGGGTACGGTTGTTTCCTTGCGCTCGCGCATGAAGACCACCTGCACGGTCTTGCCGGGAGTCATGCGTAGCTTCGCGGAGATGTCCGCGGCAGAGGTCACTTTCACATCGTCCAAGCGCAGAATCACATCGCCCGATTTCAATCCGGCCTTCTCGGCCGCGGAGTTCGGGAGCACCGAGCGGACCAAAACTCCGCTATCCTTCACGCCGAAAAACTCCGCCAATTGCCCATCGACCGACTCCGCCTCAATGCCGAGCATGGGGCTATGCAGACCGGTAAACAAACGCGGAATGTCAGGCATCGGCCCGTTCGGTCCGTCGGGAACATTGAAGCGTCCGCCGTCGCCGGCGAAGACTTTCGGCACGGGCCGCGCGTCGATCCTGACTGTCACGCTCTGCGGCGTGCCGTCGCGGACGATTTCGAGTTTCACGTCATGACCCGCCGGCGTATCGCGCACCATCGTGGAAAACTGTGGAATGTTTTCGATCCGCTGGCCGTTATAGGCGATCACGACGTCGCTCGATTTCAGACCCGCCTTTTCCGCCGGACTCTCATGCATCACGGAAGTGACTTCAACGCCGCTCGCTTCTTTCAGCTTCAAGGCCTTGGCCCGGTCGGCATTGATTTCCTGAATCCCGATGCCTAAATACCCGCCGCGCGGAAAGATTCGCGTCTGCGAAGCGGGCGGAGGAGCTTGCGCGAGAAGGAGAGAGGGCGCGCCGAGTGCGGCCAGCACCGCCGCCAAAGCCCACTTCCTCGCGGCAGGGCGCGAATTCGCGATACATCGGGGAATATGCGCTCCGTGAAATTGTTTCATGCTGCTGACGACCTCTGTATCCTACGACGGTCCTTGTTATAAAAAGTCACTGCGGCCGACTGGTACAGGAGGCACCTCATCCAAAACGCTTCTCATAAACGCCCTCGAAGCCTTCGACGGCTTCTAATACACACCTTCGGAGGCCTTCACCGCTTCGAGCATCTGCTCGGCGCGCTGACGAACATACGCGTCGTCCTCGCGGCTCACCATCTGTTGCAGCACGCCGATCACCTGCCGATTGATCGAAGGACCGGTCTCCGATGTGAGAAGATCGATCGCCTGCGTCCGCATCCCCGGATTCATATCCTGGAGCAGCACCTGCGCGAGCGCCGTCTGCACCGAAGGATCGCGCGTGTACGACTTCAAGCCTTCCATGGCGCGCCAGCGCACCACCGTATTGCGGTCGTTCGCGAGCGCGAACAGCAGCGCGTCGCGCACATCGGAGGAGGCCGCGCCGTTCACCAGAATCGTTACCGTCTCCGCGCGTAGACCGGGATCGGAGGATCGCTTTGCCGCCGAAACGAGCAGGCCGCGAATCATCGCATCCTGCAGATTTCCGGAAACCGTCCGCTGCATGTTCTGGTCGATCACGATGTTGACGCGACCGTTCGGGTCCGCCTGCACGTTGCGAATCTGATCGGGTCCCAGATGCGTTAAATCCATGGCGCTGTAATTCGCGCCGCCGCTCAATCCGCCGCCGCTTAATCCGACATTGTTCAACCAGGAAACCGGCAGCATACGCGCGGCCATGAATCCGATGGCGAGCAACGCGACAGCCCCGGCCGGACGCATCCAATGCATCGTCCATTTGCCTTCGAAACTCGAAAGGAACTGCGACCACCAGCTTTCTCCCTCGTGCGCGGAGGGATGATCGTTGACCTGCGAACCCGCCACATCCTGCGCATGCAGGGTTTCAAAGAACTCCTCCCGGCAGCGCGAGAGCAGCGCGGGCGAGGCCGTGACTTCGATATTATCGATCGCCGCGTGCAAGCTTTGTTGACGCGCCAATGCGGTACGGCAATTCGCGCAGGAGTCCACGTGCAACTCGACACGCTCTTCTTCGTCGAAATTCAACTCCCCATAGAGAAGCAGCGCGAGCCGGTCGCGCACGTCTTCGCACTGGAAAGGATACGGTTCGTGACTCATACAAAATCTCCCAACGCGGCGCGCATCTTTTGCGTGGCGCGAAACAGGCAGTTCTTGGCGGCCTCTTCGGTAGTACCTAAAACCTCGCCGATATTTCTGAGTCGCAGTCCTTCGTAATGGCGCATCTCAAAAACCATGCGCTCGCGCGGAGAAAGCTGCGCCAGGGCCTCTTTCACCCGCGAGCGGATCTGGCCGCTCATCAAATGTCGCTGCGGATCGAGTTCGGCGCTCTGATCGGCCACGGAGTCGAACCGGTCCACGGTGCCTTCGGGCGTCGTCAGCACGGGCGATTCCTCTTTGCGGACTTTACGCTTGCGCAGCATGTCCAGGCAGATATTCGTCGCGATCCGATACACCCACGTGTGGAAGCTGCAATCGAAGCGGAAATTCTGTAGGTTGCGGTACACACGCAAGAAAGTTTCCTGATAAACGTCGCGTGCGTCCTCGGGCGAACGCAACATATTCATGGCCAGCCGGAGCACGCTGTGGTCGTAGGCGCGGACCAATTGCTCGAATGCCTCGCGATCGCCCGCCTGTGCGGCACGGATCAAGGCAGTCTCGTCCCCGTGCGCCTCGCTACGCGCGACTCTGGAGCTGGACTTCACCACTCCATTGGACGATCCAGATCCAAAAAAGTAACGGACTCCGGGTTCGAGCGAACCCGGAATCGCAACTTCACTGTATAAGACTGAGCAGGCCTGACTTCGTCCCGAAGAAAGCGTAGGGATGTGTGCAAAAACTCGCCTTAGGCGAGTTCCAGGTCGATGCGCTTTTGGGCGGCGTCTAAGTTGCTGATTTTGCAGCTTACAACTTGGCCGACCTTGAGGCCTTCGGTCGTGGTGGCGGCTCCGCCACCCGACTTCCATTTGCTCGCGAGCATGGCGGAGAGCGAAGAAACGTCGGCTTTGGGGGCGTTCGCCGAAGATTCCGCGGACTTCTGCGGGGTCAGTTTGCAAATCCCCAAAACGCCTTCGCCGAGTTCAATCTTCGCCTTGGCGGCGGATAGCTCGACGATGCGGCCGGAAACTTTGTCGCCGGCCTTATGTTCGGCGATGTATTCGTCGATGCTGGTGGGCTGCAGCTGCTTGATGCCCAGGCGCAGACGGCGGCGTTCCTTGTCCGCTTCGAGCACCACGGCTTTCACGACTTCACCCTGCTTCAGTGCTTCATTCGGATGATTCAAGCGCTTTTCGTGAGTGATATCGCCGATGTGGATCATCCCCTCGATGCCTTCGCCGAGGTCGACGAAAGCGCCGAATTTCGCGAGGCTGCTGATGGGCGCTTCGACCGCGGTCCCGACCGGATACTTCTTCAGCGCCTCTTCCCACGGATCGCCGAGCGCCTGCTTGAGACCAAGAGCGATTCGCTTGTCCGTGGGATTCACGCCGAGAACAACTACATCGACGGTTTCATTCGGCTTGACGATGTCGACGGCGCGAACGTTCTTGCGGCTCCACGACATTTCGGAAACGTGGATCAATCCCTCGATGCCCGGTTCCAGTTCGACGAACGCCCCGAAATCCAGCACGCGCGAAACCTTGCCGCGAATGCGTGAACCCGGTTCGTACTTTTGCGCGGCTACGGTCCATGGATCGGGTAGAAGCTGCTTGAGGCCCAGCGAAATCTTGCGGGTCTCTTTGTTGATCTTGAGAATCTTGACGTCGACGGGCTGCTCCGGCACGACCACGTCCGAGGGTTTCACCGCCCGCGACCAGCTCATGTCGGAGACGTGCAACAGGCCGTCGACGCCGCCGATATCGACGAATGCGCCGAACTCGGTGACGGTACGGACAGTCCCGTGCACCACCATGCCCTCTTGCAGCCGTCCGAAAGCTTCCTGCTTGGCGGTGCGCTCGCGCTCTTCGAGCACCACGCGGCGGTCGACGACGACATCTTCCGACGCGGTGTCGAGCTTCGTGATGCGGCACTCGATGTCCTGGCCGACCAGTTTTTCCATGTCGGCGGCTTCGCGTGCGCCGCTGCGGGAAGCGGGCATGAACGCGCGCACGCCAACATCGACGCGCACGCCGCCTTTTACTACTTCAAGCACGCGGCCCGAGATGGTCGCCTTCGAGGCGAACGCGGCTTCGAGTCCCGTCCAATCGCGGGGCGTTTCCACTTTGATTGTCGAGAGCAAGTAGTTGCCCTCGTCGTCGCGGCCGCGAATACTGACGATCAGCTTCTGGCCCGGCTTCAGCTTGAGCGAAGGATCGGCCGGCAGCACGCCGTCCATCTTGCGGCCGAGATCGACGAAAACGGACTCGGCGGTGACGGATACGACGGTGCCTTCGAGAGTCTCGCCGCGCGTCTGATGCGAATGTTCGTACTCGGAAAGAATATCGCCGAAAGAATTATCGGCCTCGGGCGCTTCGTCGGAAACTTCCGCGGAAGCTTGCACCGCAGGCGCTGCGGGCGCGGGCGCACTGACAGGAGATGCCTTGGGCGTGGATTTTTCCAGAGGTTCCGGTGTCGCGGCCGCGGGTTCGGGAGAGGCCGGTTCGGGAGCAGCAACCTTAGGCACTTCCAGCGATGCGACGGGCGTCTCGAACGGTACGGCGCGCGGTTCCAGAGGGGCGACGGGGCTTTGAAAAGTGGCCACGGGCGTTTCAAAAGTCGCCCCGGGTGAATCAAACTTGTTTGGGTGGGTCATGCGAAGTAAAACGGACGTCTCAACATTGTGGCACATTTCCGGGGGCGCGCAGCACTCGCGGAGGAATGCATTTGATGCATCCAGTGGCTTGATCCGGGTGTTCTAATGGACCTTATGGCAGATTGGCGAGAGCACGGCATCCGCATCGTCCGCGCGGGTGAGTTGGACTCGAATACTCCGCAGACGCCGGGCATGGATCGCGCGGCCGCGATCACGCACGCACGAACCGGCGCAAATAAACTGTGGGCGGGGACGGTGGTCGTCCAGCCCGCGGCGCGCACGGGCGTGCATCATCACGGGGAACTGGAGACGGTCCTCTATATCGTGCGGGGACGCGCCCGTTTCCGTTGGGGCGATCACTTGGAATTCGTCGAAGAAGCCGGTCCAGGCGATTTCATTTACGTTCCGCCGTACGTGCCGCATCAGGAGATGAACGCGACGCCGGATATCCCGGTGGAAGCGGTCGTCGTCCGCAGCGGCCAAGATCCGATCGTCGTGAATCTGGATCTGGAGACGCCGGAGCCGGCGCGGCCGGGTCCCGACCCGTTCCATTCCAAGCCGCATTGATCTGTATAACGGGGATTAACCGCTTCCTCTGGTCGCGGCTCGGGTCGGTGCTTGTGAGTCGCTGGTCCTATTCTTCAGAATCAGAACCGCGACGTCGATTCGCAGCTACCGAGCCGACCCGACCACAGCCGCGATCGTAGAGAGCGGTTTAACGGCCGGCGTCAACCAAACGATTTTGCAATTTGCCGACCCACCCTACCGGTTCGCTCGCAAAATTGCAAAGCTAGAGTCTATGTCCAAGATCCTGGTGTTCGACGTGAACGAAACGCTGCTGGACCTGAGCACGCTGGCGCCGCAGTTCGAAAACATTTTCGGAGACCCGGCATTCCTGAACGAATGGTTCCATCAGGTGATCCAGTTCGCGATGAGCGTAACGCTGGCCGACGCGTATCGCCCGTTCGGAGAAGTCGGCCTTGCGGCGCTACAGATGATTGCGGATGCGGAAGGCGTCGAGATTTCGGAAGACGAGGCTCGTAAAATTGTCGGCGGGATTCGAACGCTACCGCCGCATCCGGAAGTGCCGGGTGCGCTGGAGTTACTCAAGGACGCGGGATTTCGCATGGTGGCGCTCACCAATAATCCGCTGGTCGTCGTCCACGAGCAGATGGCGAATGCCGGCTTGCAGAAATATTTCGAGCACAACTTTTCGGTGGATACGGTGCGCCGGTTCAAGCCCGCGCCCGAACCTTATCGGATGGTCGCCGAAGCGCTGGGTGTCGAGCCTCCGACGGAAACTGGCGACATGTGGATGATCGCCGCCCACGCCTGGGATATCGGCGGCGCAGCGCGGGTGGGCTATAAAACGGCGTTCGTCGCGCGTCCGGGAAAAGCGCCGTATCCCTTGTTTGCGGCACCGGACGTGATCGGAAACAATCTGCGCGAGGCCGCCGAAGGAATCATCGCGATCGAGCGGTCGTAGACGTCGCTACTCTTCGACGATTTCGCTTTTCCACTCCACGCTGATGCCGCGCTTGACGCTTTCCGATACGGGGCAGCGGTCGCCGTGGAATTGCAGCGCGCGTTCCGCGGCTTCGCGTTTTTCTTTCGGAACTTTAATGCGATAGCTCACTGTCACGTGCGTCAGCAGTAACTTGCCGTCGACGTCTTCGAGAATTCCCTCGGTGTGCGCTTCCAGATGTTCCGGATCGGCCTGCAAGCCGCGGCCTTCGAGCGCGCTGCCGATGGTCCCGGTCATGCAGCCGCCGATCGCCGCGACCAAATAATCGAGCGTCGAAGGCATCGGTTCGTCGGGCTGCACCTTGAAGAACTCGGCGATGCCGCCATGCACGCCCATGCGCGTGATCTCCGGCCAGCCTTCGATCTGGATGCGCTTGATCTTGTTGTTGCCGGGTTCCTTGTGAACCTTGACTTTCGAAATGTGCGCGATTTTCTTGTCGACTGCTTGTGCCATCCTGTGCCTCCTGATCTCAGCTACGATGCTACCGCAGCGGCATTCGTCGAGCCGCGCTAAGCGCGGCTTCTCACGTGATACACTGCACCGGGAGGCATCATGAGCAATCGCAGGGACTTTCTGAAAAGCGCGGCCGCCACCGCCGGGGTGGTCTTCAGCAGTTGCGGCATTCTGGACCAGCGCCTGGCGGCGCAGCCGCCGTTCCCGTCGCCGAAAAAACAGCAGCCGATCATCGGCGGCAAGCGCGTGAAATCGATCGACGTGCACGCGCACGTCATGATTCCCGAAGCGATGGAACTGCTGGGCCGCAAGATCGAGCCGACCAACGAGAACGTCATCGCGGGCGCCACCGCCGAAGAGCGCTTCAAGATCATGGACGAGTGGGGCATCGACATGCAGGCGCTGAGCATCAACGCCAATTGGTACGACGCTCCTCACGATATCGCCGAAAAAGTGATCGACCTGCAGAATCAGAAGCTCTCCGATCTGTGCGCGAAATATCCGAATCGCTTTGTTGCCTATGCCTCTGTCGCGCTCCAATTTCCCGAACTCGCGGCCCAGCAAATGGAAGACGGGATGAAAAGGTACGGCCTGCGCGGCGCGGCCATCGGCGGCCACGTCAACGGCGACGAGCTTTCGAATTCCAAGTTCGATCCGTTCTGGAAGAAAGCCGAGGAACTCGGCGGCCTGATTTTCATGCACCCGCAGGGCATTCCAGAACTGAGTAAGCGTCTCGCGGGGCACGGTGGATTGACCAACGTGATCGGCAATCCGCTGGAGACGACGATCTTCTTATCGCACCTGATCTTCGACGGAACGCTCGACAAATTCCCCGGCCTCAAAATCTGTTCGGCGCACGCCGGCGGCTATTTGCCGTCCTACATCGGACGTTCGAATATGGCGTGTCAGCACGATCCCAAAGCCTGCCGTCCCGATCAGAAAACGGCCTCGGAATATTTGAAGATGTTGTATTTCGACTCGATGATCTTTACGCCCGAAAACTTGCATCACTTGATCGCCGAATGCGGCGCGAGTCAGATCATGCTCGGCACCGACTATCCGTTCACGTGGAGTGGCACGATCCTGGACGACGTTCTGAGCTTGCCCAAGTTGAGCGACGCCGACAAGAGAGCCATCGTCGGCGGGAACGCCCAGCGGTTGTTGAAGATTAAAGCCTAGCGATTAGTGGCCAGTGGCCGGTGATCAGTGGCCAGCGAACGGGCGCCATCGCGAGCTTGGCAGTTTTCAATATACGGCGTGCAAAACCGAGACTCAGAAGCTTGACCGCTACTGGCTACCGGCCACTGGCCACTCAGTCCAGCGGCTCCACCTTCACGATCGATGCGCCGTGATTGTTGCCGACCCAGAAGGACGGCGGCGTGGTCGTGTTATCGACGTACACGCGCCGGATGTTCGTGGAGCGCGGCAGCATGTACTCTGTCATCTTTCCCGTCTTCGGTTCTAGCCGAATCACGCGATCCGTAGTCATGGATCCCGTCCATGCGTCACCGTTCTTATCGATCTGCACGTCGTAAGGAGCGGAGAAAGCCGTCGGCGCGGTCCATTCCACGAACTTCTCCGTCTTCGGATCGAACATGCCGATCTTGTTGCCTTTGTACTCGCCGAACCACACGCGATCCTGCGCGTCGATTTGGCCGCGGCGCGGCGCAGCGCCCTTCGTCGGAATGTTGTAGAGCTTGATCTCGCCGGTCTTCGCATCGATGCGGCCGATCTGTTCGTTCGCGAAATCGGTGAAGTATGCATTGTTATGCGAATCCGGAATCACGTCGTAGATGTTGTGGTTCTCGCCTTCCTTCGGATTCTTGAACGGCTCGAAGGTTTCGATTTTCCCGCTCGCCAGATCGATGCGATGGATGACCGCGAAGCCGTTGTTCTGCGTCCACACTTTGCCGTCGACCGTGCTGGATTGCGGCGCGGCCATATTGATCTGCGTCATGTCGCGGTTGAATTCGGCGGGGGCGCTCCACGTCTGAAACTCGCGCGTCCTCGGATCGAGCTTCGCGACACCGCCCTGGAACATCATGCCGTACCAGAAGTTGCCCTTCGGGTCCATCTGCATCCCGAGCTCGCCGGTGGGGAAGCCGGGCTTCAAAATCGGCACGCTGAACTCGGTGACCTTTCCGGTTTTCGGATCCATTTCGCCGACGGCCTGCTCGCCGAAGTTCGAATACCATGCGTTGCCCTGCGCATCGAGCATCACGTCGTGCGGCTCGACCGTCTTGCGCGGCAGATCGTATTCGGTGATGATCACGTGCGTCGAGCGACCTTTGGGACGCTCCAGCGTTTGCAGCGAATACGGCCACGTCGCGGCCGTGATCTGAACGGTTGCAGCGGGAGCGCTCACCGGCACCGTACGTGTGCTCAAGTTCTCGCGGGCGAGGAAGGCGGCCAACCTCTGCCGCGTTTTCTCGCGATATTCGCCGCGCTCTTCGAGCAAGCGGTCCGCCTTGCGCTTCTGCAAATGCAGCGGGAAGGATTGATTCGCATAGGTTCCCATGCGATCCAGAACTTTGGCGAACTCCTCGGGCGTGTGTTTCGACCGCAGAATGCGTTCGAGCGTGTGGCACTGGACGCAATTCAGCAGCGAGTTCTTCTCGGCGTCGGTCGCGTTCATGCTGATCATCCACTCGGCGTTGGTGAGCTGCGTGGAAACGTCCTTGGCTTTATGCAGCTTCAGATCCGCGCTGGCGGGCTTCGAGCCGATCTCGATGGCGCCGGCGTCGTCCATGTCGTATCCAACGGCTCGGATGCGTAGTGCATAAGTGCCTGGCTCCAGCCGCGAGGCGGGGAACTGATAGCGTCCCTTTTCATCGCTGACGACAGTCACGGCGATCGTGGAGTTCGCCTTTTTCGCGCTGACCAGGACGCCTTCCATGGCGCCTTCCTCCGCGGAGGTCACGGTTCCTGAGAGCGCGACTGCGGATTTCGCACCTGCCGCTTCGGCTCCGATCACCGGGCGCGGCGCGCACAGTCCCACCATGAGGACGGCCGTCGCGGCAGCCATAATCCAATTCTTTCCCGCTCGTGGGGTTCGTGACGGCATGGGCGATCTCCTGGAATCGAAGTTTACATGATACGGCGATGCATCACAAACGGCGTCGGGTGGGGAGATTGAGGAGGCCGAAATTGCCCCTTCCCGCGACTTCCCGCGGCGATCGTTTTGCCGCCCCGAACCTCGCTAAAGTTTCGACAGGAAGAGAGAGCGTTCGTTGGCACTCCCCGTGCGCACATAGCAGCGTTGGGTGCGAGCATGAACGGCTTAGAACAACGTCCAGTCGTTGCAAACGCAGAACGCCGATTAGGTCCGTTTGATCGGGAGTTGCCGATCGCCTGCGGCATAACACGCAGGTCCAGCGCGGCGGCTGTCGAATTTCACTCAACGCGCGATTACTTGCTGCATCCCGATCGTTCTCTTGGAGGGTTGTGTCATGTTTGAGTATAGTTTCGTTCCAACCGGCAAGCCTCACCCGTTGCCCTTCGCGGCTGCCTGTGTGACCGAGGCCATGTTGCTGGCTGGAATCGCCGTGATTCCATTGCTCTTCGTGCAGAGCTTGCCGGATCGAGCTCTGTATAGCGCTTTCCGGTTGGCTTCGGTTCCCACCGCACCGCCTTCTCCTCCACCGCCGATGCTGGTAGCCAAGGTGACTCACCGAACCGCTCCCGTCCCCCGAGTATTTCGTCCCGATGTTTTGGTGAGCCCTATCGTCGTGCCGAAGGAAGTGGCGATCATCGACGACGGACCACCTTCTGAAATCGGCGCCGTCATGGGAGGCGTGCCGGGTGGGATCCCTGGTGGAATCGGCCTCGGCACCGAATTTGGTAGTGGGCTCGGCGTGGTTCTGCCGCCTCCCCCGCCTCCGCCGTCTCTCGCGAAGGTCGTGACGCCCGCCACCCCGCCGCCTCCGGTCGCCGTTCGACAAGTGATCGTCGGCGGGGACGTGCAAGCGGCGATGATTCTGAAAAGAATCGAGCCACAATACCCGCTGCTGGCTCACCAGGGCCATATCAGCGGCAACGTTGTTCTGAGCGCGGTGATTGGAGTCGACGGCAAGATCAAGAATCTCAGCGCCGTAAGCGGCCACCCGTTGTTAGTGGAATCGGCGATGAACGCGGTGCGGCAGTGGGTCTACAAGCCCACGCTTCTCAATGGCGTTCCTGCGGAAGTCGTCACGGAGATTGTGGTGCATTTCCGGTTCGCTTCATAGGAACGTTCGCAGACAGAACGTCTTGACTTGCGGCAATTTCGACGGCTGGTGTAAACTCCCTGTGGCACTCAAGCCCAGGAGGTTTACAACGATGTGGACTCCGCTTTCGCGCACAGCGCTTCTGGCGGCGCTGATTTCTTGCGCGGCTGTCGCCCAGCAAGTTCCCGGTCCCGCCGATCGCATCAACGGCACGGGCAAAGAGCCGCCGTTCGGTCTCGACGTGCCGCAGGACCATCGCCCGGGCCTGTTCTATCGCGAGGACTTTAAGGGTCCTCCCAAAGGTATTCACGAGATTCCGGTCACACAGGAGTTCATCGCCAATCCGAATCTGCAGTTGAAGCTTTATGGTCCCGGCGGGATTCACATTCAGATCGATCATCACGAAGGCGAGCCCAAGGACGATCCCGATTTTCTGTGGAGCGGCATCACGCCCGCGCCGTGGGCCGTGGCGTTCCGGCATCGCGAAAGCAACGTCGATCTCTCGGGTCTCGGCCGCATCCGGTGGCGCACGCAGCAGACCGGTTTTCATGCGCTGCGTCCCATCGTGAAGCTCGGGAGCGGACGATGGCTGATCGGCGAATATGCGGAAGGCTGGACGCCGGACTGGCATGAAGCCGAGTTCTGGCCGGCATGGATTCGCTGGCGTCAGCTCGATATCAACAAGGTCGTGGAGATGGCCACGGGCACGCAATACGAGAACGGCCGCTGGGAGCTGAATCCCGACCTGAGCAACGTCGAAGAGATCGGCTTCACGGATATGATGGCGGGTAGCGGACACGGGCAAGGCGGGTGGTCGCGCATCGATTGGATCGAGGTTTACGGGAAGCCGGTGAAGCGCGACGCCGCGCAGACGAACGCCGCGAAGTAAAGTAGCATCACTGATGCTAGGATGTAGGCATCATGAGCATCAGAACGACCGTCACGCTCGAAGATGACGTGCTGGAGCGGGCGAAAAAATTTTCGCAGAAACGTGGCATCCCCTTCAAACAGGCGCTGAACGATCTGGTGCGTGCCGGATTGCAAGTTGAATCCGCTCCGCCGCCGCGCAAGCCGTTCAAGGTCAAGCCACGGCACATGGGCGTCATGCCCGGCCTGAGTTACGACAACATTGAGACGCTTCTGGAGATCGGTGAAGGCGAACGGCATCGATGATAGTTCTCGATGCCAACATACTGCTATATGCTTACAACGCGGACGTCGCGGAGCACGGCGCCGTCAGCGCCTGGCTGGAGGCGATGTTTGCGGGACCGGAGCAAATCGGTGCACCGTGGGTCAGCCTGTGGGCGTTTCTGAGGGTCTCGACAAACGCGAGGTTGACGCGCCGCCCAGTGGCGGTGACTGCCGCTTTCGAAATTGTCCGCGATTTGATCGCCCAACCGAACGTGACGATCGTCGATCCAGGATCGCGACACGTCGAAGTTCTCCGTGCGGTCGCCTTAGATAGCCGTATTTCGGGGCCACCAATGGCCGATGCAGTGCTCGCTGCGCTGGCGATGGAACACGGCGCAACTCTCGCCTCCACCGATCGTGGATTTGCCCGCTTTAAGGGACTTCGATGGGTGAATCCGCTTGAGTAAAATTGAAGTCCGCCCCGCCACCGAGCAGGATGCGCCCGTCGTCCTGCAGATGATTCGCGACCTCGCCGAGTACGAAAAGCTCTCGCACGTGGTCGTCGCGACCGAGGACAAGATTCGCGCGACGTTGTTCGTCGAGAATCCCGCGGCTGACGTACTGCTCGCGTATCAAGGCGACGAGTGCATTGGATTCGCCGTGTTTTATTCGACGTATTCTACGTTTCTCGCCCAGCCCGGGATCTTCCTCGAAGATGTTTTCGTGAAGCCGCACGCCCGGGGCCAGGGCGCAGGATTGGCGTTACTCAAGTGCATCACTGCGATTGCGCAGGTGCGCGGATGCGGTCGCGTCGAATGGGAAGTGCTCGATTGGAATCAATCGTCGATCGAGTTTTACGAGAAGCTCGGTGCCCGGCCGGTGGATGGGTGGACGAAATACCGACTCACCGGTGAAGCGCTGGAAAACTTAGCCGCGCTGTAGATCCGATCACGTGGTGGGGTCGGGCTTTTGAGCCCGCAGCCGAGCTTTCGCTCGGCTCGATTTGAACGCGATGCAACCCAGGCCGGGCGAAGCCCAGCCGCAGGCTCAAAAGCCTGACCCCACGGAGTTAGCTTGTGATGATTTTCGGCATGGTCAGGAACGCGTGCATCGCGTGCCAGAACAATTGCCGATTCAGACCCTGCACGACCGAGTGCGCCATCCCGGGGAGAATCACGAACTGGCGGTCGCCGTTGGGAAGCTGCTTGAAGAAATCCTGCAGATCGTCAACCGTCGCGATGCCGTCGTACTCGCCCCGAATCAGCAGCACGGGAGACGCGACCTTTTTCGGGTCCACCAATGGCAGCTTCGAAGTCATATCGAGATACGTTCCGGTCGGCACCTGATCGCCATACTTCAATTCTTCATCGGCCAGGATATCGCCCAGCGCAGGATCGCTCGTGCCCGGTTTGTCGCGCGTGAAAATACTCTGAATCATTTTGCGATCGCGCAGGCGGCGATTGTGCGTGCGATAGAATTCGAGTCCCTTTGCGCGCTCGGTGAGCGTCGGCGAATTGTCTCCTTTGTACGTAAACGCACCGAGCACCAGACGATCCACGCGATCGGGCCGCGCCATGGCATAAGCGCCCGCGCGGATCGCACCCGACGATTCGCCCATCATATGAACCTTCGGCGCGCCGGATTCCTTGGCGATGAGTTCGACGCCGGCCTTAAGATCCTCCACGCCGCTCGCGATATCCGAATTGCCGCTGGTCTGGCTGGAGCGCCCGTAATTCTCGTGATCCATCGTCCACACGTCGAAGCCGAATTGCGCGAAGACGTTCATCACGGAATACTCGCCCTTGCCGGGCGTCGCGAGATCGAAGCTCGACCGCGCGGAGTTCGACGATCCATGCACTAGGAAAAGCACCGGCAGAGGAGCTTCGCCTGCCTTCGGAGCGCCCATCCGTTTACGGAACATATAGAGCTTCACGTCCGCGCCATCGGGCCCCGGCTTGTGCGCCCAATATTCGTTGCTCCAAATCTTTCCGGAAGTGGAGGACGTCTTGCTGCGCGAGGCAGCGGCGGCCGCCGTTGAAGCTACCAGCGTCGAACCGGCTAGCGCGGCGGCCACGAGACCTCGGCGGGACAAACTCTTTTCTTTTGCTTGCTCTGTCATCAGGCTCCCTTTTTCGACGACTTGCTTTCACGGCCCAGCTCTCGAATTATAGTCCGGGAGGGAACGCCGCGCGCGGTCGGTTCGCCATCGGAAAAAGTGAATTCCCGAGCTGCTGTGTGCTATCCTTGTCACTGACCCGACACAACGCGGGGACGTAGCTCAGTTGGTTAGAGCGCCGGCCTGTCACGTCGGAGGTCGCGGGTTCGAGCCCCGTCGTCCCCGCCATCTTCTTCCTTTTCGTTTTAAACACTTCCCCGTTTACAGCCGTGCGCGTGCAAACATTTGCTAACATGCGGTGCGCCCGAGGTTCGCGGGCTTCCGCTCTTACGTCCGCTATAGCGAACTGAAAAACGCCTTGCGCGTTCGCTGTGACGCTTTGCTCGCAGGGGAGACCGGCTTCGAAATTTCGACTGTGGCGGAGGCGATCGCCGCTCCGGACGGGTTCAGAACATTCGTCAGTTCCGATAATGGCAAATGACGTTTACTTCGCTGCCTGCTGCGTGCCCTTCGTCGTGGCTTCCCACCGAGCGCCGGCCTGGTTGAGGATGCCGGCGAGGTCTTCGCGCAGAACATACCCTTCCTGGATCAGCTTGATCGCTGCTTCCGCTGCTTGTCCGAGATAGGCGGACCGGCCGGCGTACCGCTCCTCAATGGAAAGGCGCGGATCGCCGGTCTTCTCGCGCGCAGAACGTGTGGGAGCAAACGGCGAGTAGGTTCCAATCAACGGATATATTTCGCCCGGGGCGCCGATCGACGGGTTGCGGAAGTTCCATCCGGTGTATGTTCCGAGAGGCACGGCGATCTCGGGGAAACGAATGCCGCCCATTTCATTTCCGTCCGCGTCCACTTGGGGGACCAGGAACGGGAGGGGATGCGCGGCCGGCCCACCTTCCAGATCGGAGCGAAATCCGCCTGGAATGCGCAGTGGAGAAGGAACGCCGGGGATCGCCGGAAAGACGAGCGATTTCTGTGCCACGAGAGTGCCGTCGGCGAGGTTGGGATGGCGGCTCGGCGGAGGAACTGCGCCTTCGCGGACCCAACGATCGAGTGCGGTGAGCAGCGCGCGGAGGCCCCAGGCGTAGTCGTTGGGGTTTGAATCGTTCACGGTTAAACGGTTGGCGGTTCCTGCGAGAGACGGTGTGTGCTGGGTGCCGGAAAATTGGTAGATGCGGATGTTGTCGGGGACAACGGCGTCTTCTCTCCCATCCAGGGTCGTGTGGGTCAAGGCCGCGGAACGTCCGCCGCCCCAGTATTCCGTGGACGTATTCGTATACACGATGCGCGGCGTAGTTTCTGGACTCAAGTGACTGAGCAAACCGTCAGTCGTGCCCGTGATGGGGTCGAACTGCGGAGCATCGAGATAGGGAAAGCGCGTCGCGGTGAACGCGGCGAGGCCGCTCGGAGACGCGAAATGGACGTTGAAATCGCCACGCGAGGCTCCGGCAATGTGCGCCATTACCGCGTCGAAGGCGCGGCCGCCATGCTCATCCTGGTTGAAACCCTGATAAAGGAAGTCGCGAAGGAACCGGCCGTCCTGCGATGCGCCGAACACGTATGCGTAGCGTGCGCTCACCGGCGAAGTGGCTGGAGCGCGCTTGACGTAAGCCGCGAAGTCGCGAAAGGCGGCAAACGCGGTTCCGGCCACGAAGCCGCTCTTCGTTTCATAGGTAACCTCGTATGTGTTTCCGGGCTCGAACCCGGATTGGAGAGAGACGCCTCCCGGCTGCAATTGCCACTGGTCGCGAGCGATGACACTCCGTGTCCCCAGTTGGCCTTCCCGGGCCGTAAGTTGATTCGCGGGCGAGGCGAGGTCGGCCGGCGTATACCGGCGAGCCGTGTAATAGCCGTCGCCGTCGAATTCGTGAGTCGTGCCGGCGGCGTCTGCTGTAAAAGCGGTGAAGACTCGCCCAGAGACGGCAACCGGCGGTGCATCGAGAGCCAGCAGACCAGGGCGGCGGGGGGCGTCGAACTGCCATCCAAGGAAAATCAGCGTATAGCCCTGCCGCAGGAGGAAGCCATCGCCATAGTCCGCTTCGGTGCGGGGATCGGCGGATGCAGTGGCGTGATTGAACGTCCCCAGCAACATCTTCCGTCCGCGGTTGGGGACGTCGAAGAGAGCGACGCCATTGCCGCGCGACACGTCTTTGGGCTGCAGGATGAAAACGTCAGCGGAGAATAGGACCCGACCTTGCTCGTCGCGCGAGGCTTTGTCCAGATCGGCAATCCGGCTGTTCGCGGCGGCAGTGGGATCGAGCGCGAAGTAGGCTTTGCCCGACAGCTTTTCGTAAGGTCCAGCGAGACCGAACGATTTTCCGTCGAGAACCGAAACGCGCGAGGTAATCTCGATTCGGCTTAGTTCCGCGCTCGCGGGTAAGCCTAACAATGTGACAGCAAACGTCGCACGAAAAACTAAGTTCATGATTTCACTTCGACCTGCCCTGCTTCACTAGAATGTGAGCTTCAGGCCGAACTGAATCTGTCGCGGCGTGCTGCCGGGGTTCGAGGCCGTGATCACGCCGGCCGCGGCCGTGTTGATTAACCCCGAAGCGCTGAAAATGTTGTTGCCCGGCATTCCGAGGTTCTCGTGGTTGAAGATGTTAAAGACCTCCGCACGGAACTGCAGTTTGATTTGTTCACGGATGACCGTGTCCTTCGAGAGCGAAAGGTCCGTATCGAAGAAGCTTGGTCCGCGCAGCGTATTCCGGCCGGTGTTGCCTAAAGTGCCCACGGGCTGCAGCGAGTAGCAATTCGGGTTGTACCACATGGTCGCGTTGCCGATGATCGGGTTGTTATTGCAGGCCGGGTAGCTGATTCCGTTCACGACCGCAGCGGGATTGTTCGGCGAGTAGTTCGGGCGTGACGTTTCGCCTGACGTGAATACGGCGCGATCGAAGCCGGCGTTCGCGTTAAACGGAACACCGTCGTACGCGCTGAGGATGCCGCTCAGCTGCCAGCCCGATACCAGCCGGTTGCCCTTGAACGGCAGCGCCCACAAACCGTTGACGCGCAGAACCTGTGGAATATCCTGGGCGCACGCCGCGTGGTCGATCGTTTGGTTGAAAGGATTCTCTAAATTTCCCGGCGTGGTGGCAGTGCTGGTGCCATCGAAGCTGGTCACGCCGAAGGCACCGTCGTCTGTGCACCGGGACCAGGTGTAGGAAATCTGCGCCTGCACGTTGCGGGTGATCCTCCGATTCAACGAGGCTTGCAACGCGCTGTATCGCGAGGTGCTGATCGGCCGCAGAACCGGGAAGTAGCCCAGGTTCGTATTCTCGCGCGGATTCTGTGCGCCCGCGGCGCTGGAGAAATGATACACACCGTTGGAATCGATCACGGGCGTCGGCGGATTCGACTCGATGCCAGTAAGCAGGTGAACGCCGTGCGAACCGACGTAGCCCACGGTCAGCACCGTGTTCGCCATGACTTCGCGCTGCACGCTCACGTTGTACTGAATCATGTACGGCGTGGTGTTAATCGGGTAGTACCACGGCACGGTCTGCGAAGGAATGGGTGCGTTCGCCAGCGTCGGCGGGAACGGATAGATCGCCGTATTGGTCACCGGATTTCCCGTGCCGGCGATGGTCGATGCCCCCCACGGCGGCGCGCCGCCGAAGCCCGTTTGATAGGACTGCACCGAGATGGGGTCATGGAACATGCCGAAACCCGCGCGGATCGATGTCTTGTGATCGGCGAAAGGATCGTAGGCCAGACCAAGCCGTGGCTCCCAATTCTTCAGCGAAGGATTTGATTGGAAGATATTCGGAATCCGCGTATATCCAGTAGCGGTGGCGAAGTTGGTAATCGCGAAAAGATTGTCGTGCCGCTCGGTTGGATTACTATAAAACTCCCAGCGAAGCCCCAGGTTCAGCGTGAGCTTCGGCGTCACCTTCCAGTCGTCCTGAACGTAGGGATCGAAGTCGTACTGGAAGTAGTCGCGATGCGCGGTATTCGTCGGCGCGGGGACAACTCCGCTTTCCAAGGACGCCTGACCGGCCAGGAAATTGGCGAAACTGGTAAACGTCCAGACCACGTCTTCATTAATGGGATTCCAGCTGTTGTTGAGCAGACGGTCGCCTGCGAATCCCATGCGGACGGAATGCGCGCCGTGGGTCCACAAGAGATCGTCACCGATGGCGTAGCGGTTCCCGGCGATCGTAAAATGACCCGTACCGAGCGCCGGCCCCAAGGGCGTCAACCCGTAGGCTGTTGAGGCGATAAAACCATCCTCGACACCATGTCCGCTGCCGAAAAACTGCAAAGGCGTGCTGCCGTTCGGCGCCGCGGCGGGAGTGAGCTCAGCGGAATCCTTGGTGGGCCGCGAATAGCTGACCTTCACCAAGTTGACCAGAGTGGGCGAAAGAATGTGCCGCTCTTCGACGGTGGCGTATTGCGCCAGGGAACTGTCGGTTCCGGGCCAATAGGGAAGCGGACCGCCGCCGACGGATTGCGCGGCTCCCGCAAACGGCGATAGCTCGGAAGTCTTGTCGGTGAAATACCGCGCAAAAATGGAATCCTTCTCCGAGAACGTGTAGTCGAAGCGGGTCAACACGTAATCCTCGTGAACCGTGTTGTTGCCGAACGTGGTCGCCAAGCCCGAGGCCGCCGTCGGCGTCTGGAGTGACTGGGGCGCTGGATAAAGCGACAGAGTGTTCGCAATGGCCGTCGCCGTGACCGGATTGGTCGCGGTAATCTGGCAGGGGCCGGAAGCGAAACCGCCGGTACAATTCGGAACGGTCGCGACTCCGAACTGTTGCAGCAGTTGGCGGATGCCTTCATAATCCACAAAGAAAAACGCCTTGTCCTTTACCACCGGACCTCCCAGGCTGCCTCCGAATTGATTGCGGCGGAACGGCGGCGGGCTATGGCGGGTGCGCAGGAAGAAATCGCGGGCGTCCAGATCGCTATTGCGCAGGAAGTCGAACGCGGAGCCGTGGAAAGTATTCGTTCCCGACTTGCTGGCCGCGTTGATGACGGCACCGTTGCCGCCGAACTGCGCGCCGAAGGCGTTGGTCAGGGTCTGGAATTCGGCAATCGCTTCGACGCCGAGCGACGAACCGGAAATCGAGCTGATGCCGTTGTTCCAGAAGCTCTGCAGGTTTTCGTCGTCGAGCATAATGGACTGCCCTTCCGGCCGGCTGCCGGCCACCGAGTATTGGGCGGCGCGTCCTTGCATGGCGTTGTTGGCGAACTGCACAGTGGCTACGCCGGGAGCCAGTTGGATCAGCTGCTCGAAGTTGCGGCCGTTGAGCGGCAGCTCGCGCATTTGCTCCTGAGAGGTACTGGTGCCGACGGCGGCGTTGGTGGTTTCGACAACCGTCGCCTGTCCCTCCACCGTCACCGTCTGCTGCTGCTGTCCCACGGACAGGCTGATGTCGACCACGGCCTGCTCGCCGACGGCCAGCGTAATGCCTTTGCGAACGACTGTCGAGAAGCCCGCCTTCGCGGCTTGAATTTCATAATCGCCGATGCCGATATCCGAAACGCGATATCGACCCTGCGCGTCCGCGGCGATCGTTTGCGCGACGCCGGTGCCGACATTCTTCACTTGCACCATTGCACTTGGAATCGCGGCGCCCGAGGAATCGGTCACCGTGCCCAATACCGTCGCCGACGCGCCTTGCGCGTTCAGCCGCGGCATGGCGAAAGGACTCAAGCCGAAAACAAGCGTCAGTGCGAACGCTAACGCGGAACCTCTCCACTTCGAATTCATAGATTCTCCCGTAGAAGGAATTTTGAGACTCCAACAAGTGCGAGGAAGCATATCACTCGCGAATGCGCTTGACAAGGGTCGGTAGCACGTGTGTGGTTAACACGTGAGTTGTCCGGTGGAATGAGTTTGTTAGTTGTCCGGTCCGGGCCGGGCGGGGGAATCTGGCGAGGTGGAACCGAGCCGGATGATGCCCGCCCGAGAAACGGAGCGGATGATGAAACTACAAGATGTGATCTTGAAGGCGATGGCGAAGAGGATCAGTTGGCTGTCGGAGGCCGTTTTCCGAAAAGGTGCTACCATCGCCGCCATGGCAACGAAGGAAATACGCCGTGTCTGATACGATCGACAGCAAAAAGATTTCCCGCCGCCGCCTTGTCGCCGGAATAGCCGCACTCGGCGTGTGCGGCATTGCGCGAAACGCCCGCGCCGCCGAAAGTCAGCCATTGGCAGAAAGACTGGCCGTGTACGCGGCCGCGCTGCGATACCAAGATCTCGATGCCGCGACCATCGAACGCGTCAAATCGCATGTCATCGACACGCTCGGCTGCGGCATCGCCGCCTTTGACGAGCGGCCCGTGCGCGTCTGCCGCGACATTGCACAAAGCGTGCAAGGGGCGTCCACGATCATCGGCACGGCACGCAAGACCTCGCCCGATCTGGCCGCTTTCGCCAATGGCGCGGCGGGCCGGTATTACGATCTGAACGACATCTATGTCGGCAAGGAGACCACTCATCCGAGCGATCATATCGCTCCGTGCTTTGCGGTCGCCGAAGCCGAACGCGCCAGTGCCCAGGATCTGATCCTGGCGATCGCGCTCGCCTACGAGATCGATTGCCGCCTGGTAGACGCCCTCGACCCGACCGCGCGCGGCTGGGACACTCCGGTGTACAGTCTGCCGGCGGTTGCGCTCGCGGCCGGCAAACTGATGAAGCTGGACGCGGCGAAACTGACCGAGGCGGTCAATCTCGCGATCAACGACCACATCTCGATGGGCCAGACGCGGGCGCAGGTGCTCTCCGATTGGAAGGGACTGGCTGATGGCGAAGCGTCGCGCAACGCGGTGTTCGCCGCGACCCTGGCGCGAGGCGGCTTGACCGGCCCGGCGCCGGTCTTCGAAGGCCGGCTCGGGTTCTTCAAGCAGGTCTCGGGCGAGGCCAATATCGATGTGGAGAAATTCGGCGGCCACGGCCATGCGTTCCGCATCAACCAATGCGGCATCAAGGCTTATCCCGCGGTGGTTTACACCCAGACCGCGATCGCCGCGGCCACCGCGGTTGCCGATGAGGTAACGCAAGGCGCGGCCGACAAGGCCGCGGCGCTGGAACGAATCGTCTCCATCGACATCGCCACGTCAAAGCGCGGGCTGCAGCAGACCGGCACCGACCGCGAGAAATGGGCGCCCGCAACGCGCGACACGGCCGACCATTCCATGCCCTACATCACGGCGCGGGCCATGTTCGACGGCGACATCACAAATGATAGCTACGCGCCGGCGAAGTTGAAGGACCCGCGCATTCTCGCCTTCATGCAGAAGATTACGGTTACGGAAGATCCGGCGCTCACCGCGCGGATCGGCAACGCCGTGCCAACCCGCATCACGGCGATTTTGGCGGATGGGAGGCGCGTCAGCCGGGAAGTCGACGACATTCCGGGCTTCGTGGGCAGGCCGATGCAAAGGCCGGACATCGACCGCAAATTCCGCGGCAATGTCGGGAAGCGCTGGCCGCGCGAGAAAACCGATGCCGTTCTGCAATCGCTCTGGGCGCTGGAGAACACACAGAATATCGGCGCGTTACTTGCCATGCTGACAGTTTGAGGAGATACAGGACCGGAGCAGAAGCCGCCACCCCACAGCGGCGCTGCACACCAAAGATGTACTGGATTTGCGTTGTCTTAACATCTAAGTGAGGAGGACGACGGCGAAATGAGGCAGCAAGTGTTCCACGACGATCGATGTTGAATGTTCTGCTCCAAAATGCGAATCACGGTCGCTCGTTCCTTTCGACGTTCCGTCATCTGGGCGCGTTCGGGCTCTTCGCCTTCGCGATCCTTGATAGCTCTCCTATCCCCACGTTTGGCGGCCCCGACATCCTCTTGGCAATTTTAGTCTCGACGCGGCTCGATCCGTGGTACGAATACGCCGCCGCCGCCACCGTCGGATCGACGATAGGCGCGTATATTACCTTCCGGCTGGCGCGCAAGGCTGGGGAGGCCTATCTAGAAAGTAAATTCGGACACGTTAGACTGTCCGCCTTTCTCGGTGTCTTTCAGAAATGGGGCACGGGAACGCTGGTGGCGACCACAGCGATTCCCTTTCCCTTCCCGACCAGCCTGGTTTTCGCGGCGGCGGGAGCTTCGGATTATCGGTTGGGGAAATATGTGGTGGTCGTCGTTATTAGCCGAGGTGTGCGGTACGCGGTGATCGGAGTTGTCGCAGACTTGTTTGGACGTCACTTCGTCCGCATGTTTCAGCATCCGACGCAGTACTGGGGCTGGTTCGCGCTGTTCACTTCGGCCGTGATAGTTCTCATCGGAGCAGGAATCCTAATTAACAGGCGACTGCTTGCCGCGACCCCGAACTGAGCGAGTGGCCGAAGAGCTCAACGCCGAACACTTTCACGCAAGGCCGCGTCCCCCGTGCTGCCGAAGCCGCAGTCCGGAGTTTGGTCTAGCAATGGACTTGTCCAGCCACCCAACGTCAGATAAGCAGAGAATAGCTTTACTTTTTGACGTATTTCGTAATGCCTCTCAGTTGGGCTTCCGCCGTATAGACGTTGCCGGCGGCGTCGACCGCGATGGCTTCCCCCATCGCGCCATCGGGAGAATTCGGCACGGCGTGAGGCGGAACGAACACCGTCACCTTCCCGTCCTTCAGACTCCCGATGCGAATTCCCCTTTGCCAGCCCGGGTGAACCTTTTCCGTCGACTCCGAGTCGGCCGTGTAGATCACATCATTCTTGTCGATGGCCAGCCCGCTCGTCCGGCCGAAACCATCGTATTCCCGAACGAACTTCCCTTTCTTCGTCAGGATTTGAATCCGATGATTGTGGCGGTCGGCAACGATCAAGCGGCCCTTGGAATCGAACACCACCGCGTGCGGCGTCCGGAACTCACCGGGCCCCATCCCCGTTTTACCAATGATCCGGAGAAACTTTCCGTTCTTGTTGAACACCGAGATTCTCCCGATGAGATTCGGATCGGTCACGTCGGTATGGCTTTCGACGATATAGACGTCTCCGTTGGACGGGTCGGTGACGACATCCGACGGGTCGGTCAGCGCTTCGGGAGGATTTCCCCGCACGCCGGGCTTTCCGATCGTCATCAGAACCTTGCCTTCGGGGCTGAACTTAACGACTACGCTTCCCTTTTTGTCTTCGCCGGGAAACTTCTTCAAGTCGGCGGCGCTAGGCGCTCGCGCGTCGGTCACCCACACATTGCCGTCCCGGTCGATGTGGATGCCATGCGGCCATACGAACATCCCACCGCCAAAGCTCCGGATCTCTTTTCCAGAGTCGTCAAAAAGATGGACCGGGTTCGTTTTCGTGCCGAGGCAGCCGGGCGTCGTCCCCGGCGAGCATCGATCCGTCGCCCACACCGACTTGCCATCCGGGCCGATGGCCACGCCGTTGGAACCGCCCCATGGACGCGCCTCGATCGTAAGTTGCGCCCAATCCCGAATGACGCGATAAGGATTGTCGCCGCTGTTTACGGGTGCGACTTTATCCGTCTGAGGAGTGCCACCCCGCTGCTGAGCGTGAACACCAGTTGCTAGTGGGGCCAAGCAGATGAGCACCGTCGGCGCGGCGAACCTGAATCTCAACATGGATTATCTCGATCCTCCTTGACAACCAATTACTTCCAGTTCTGTATCGCTTTGTAATGCATCGACTCCGGTGTGAGCTCGGTCAGCTCGATGCGGCCCATGTACGGGTCCGTAATATTGGCGAGAATCGCTTTCGTATCGCTCGGGATCGTGTCGGTGACGGTTAGTCCGCTCTGCCTGAACCTCGCGACCGCCTGCGCCGCATTCTCAACCTGGAGACCATAATGACTGAAACCGGCGGGACGCTGGGCGTTTGCCTGGTTCAACTCGAGAAATGTATTCTTGCTGATCTGCATGTAGACGATCCGCGGCGCCCCTTTTGCGTCGTTGACCCGGAAAGCTTCGCGATATCCCATCTTCTGCGTGTAGTACGTGATCGCCTCCGGGATATCGGGCACATTGATCCCGACGTGATTCATCATGACGACGCCGCCGTGATCGGTGCTCTGCGCCATCCCGACATGTATTGCTAATCCGGCAAAGAGCCCGATTGTAAAAAGCACCGCACCACGCATACCGCCTCCTCAAATCGATTCATCTAAGAGCCAACCCATTCTGCAACAGGTGAGAAGTCAAAACAAGCAAAGCGAAATCGTTGCATTCGGAGGGCCGGTACCGCTCGCTCCGACGTTCGGGCTTATCTCACGCCGGGTTTGGGGCCTTCCGTTACCTGAATCAAATCCGTGACGCGGACCCATTTCCGAAACGCGGCCTGCACGTCGGCAGCGGTCAATTTTAAATAACGCCGCGCCGCGACGACCGGTTCATCCAACGGGAGATCGGCGGACGTGCGTGAAATAAATCCTTGCGCGATGCCGCCGACGCTCGCTTCGGAAAGCGGAATCTC
The DNA here is from genome assembly GCA_963765085.1 of Terriglobia bacterium. Taxonomy (GTDB): domain Bacteria; phylum Acidobacteriota; class Terriglobia; order Bryobacterales; family Bryobacteraceae; genus Palsa-187. The sequence goes on from CAVXVL010000001.1 coordinate 78,700, forward strand.
GCGCAACAACATCGCTTGCGCCTGGCGCAGTTCTTCGGGAGAAACCGGCGCCTCCTGCATCTGTTTCAAATCCCTCTCGACGATCCCGCGCGCGACCACCACGTTTTGCGGATCGCAGGCGTAACGCACGACGTAGAGTCCGCGGCTTTTGCCCATTTGAAACGTCGAGGAGACGTTGTAAACCAGGCCGCCCTTTTCGCGCAGGTCGCGGTAGAGGCGCGTCGCGTAGAAGCCGCCTCCCAGCACGTGATTTCCCAGCTCCAGTGCGTAGTAGTCGGGATTCGACCGCACCAGTCCCAGAACTTCTCCGAGGGTGACGTTGTCCTGCACGCGGCTGGTATTCGGGACGACTGTGAAGGAGGGCTTGTTGACCGGCACGGAGGGCAACGTCGTGGGAGGTTTCGGCCCTACGGCCGTCCATCCGCCGAAATAGTTTTGAACCACCTGCCGCGCCTGCTCCGGCGTGACCTCTCCCATGACGACGATCGTCGTCAGGTCCGGGCGCAACACTCGCTGATAGTAATTCCGAACATCCTGGAGCGTGACAGACGATACGGTCGCGGGCGTGGGTTCACGCAGCGTCGGATCGTGGATCGGATACAGGAGCTTGTGGATCGCGCGATCCGTCAAATAGCCGGGGCTTTCCAGTTGACCCGCGACGCTCTCGGCAAGCTCCCGCTGTACGATCGCGAACGCATCCTGCGGGAAAGCCGGATGCAGTTCGTTATCGGCCAGAAGTTTCACACCCCGGTCGAATTGATTGGCGAGGACCTCCAGCGAAAAGTTCGCTCCCGCCGACTCCATCGCACCGGCATCGTCCAAAGCCTTCTGGAAAGCGAGCCGATCGAGAGACGACGTGCCGTAGGAAAATAGCTCGTCCAACAAATCCGATACGCCTTCTTTGCCGGCGGGCGCTTCCAGGTCCGGATTGTTTTCGACGTGGCCGTAGACGCTCACCGTGTGGCTCACGGTTTCCGGCTGCACGATCAGCTTGATTCCATTTGGAAGCATCGTGACCACGGGATGCAGGGTCGAAGAGGGAACCGAAGCCTTGCTGAGAGTCGCTGCGGCCCAGGAAGGCAGCGGTTCATTTGTGATGTTTTTCGGCGCGAGCGATTCGAGGCCTCCCACGGGCGCCGAGGAGACCGGCTGGCCGGATGGCTGCGGTGTTAGGATCGCGGTAATCGCCGTATCGAGTGTCAGATACTTGCGGGCGACGCGATTCACATCCGCGGCGGTCACCCGTTGGATTTCACTTAACTCCTCGTCGGGAGAATTCCTTCCATCGATGCCGACCGCCTGCGACCACGCCATCGCGAGGCCCGAAACCGAATTCTTTTCCAGCTCGGCCCCGGTGACTTCCTGGCGCTTCGAGGCTTCTACCAACTCGGCGGGAAATCCATTTTTGAGGTATCCCGCCAGAACCTGCCGAACCTGCTGCTGCACTGCTTTGCTATCGACACCCTTCGGGAATGCGGCGACCGCGTAGCCCAAACTCTCGTCGGGCAAGCCGTTCACCGAAAAGCCCGCGGATAACGCTTTCCCTTGCGGCACCAGAGCGTAGAGTTCGCCGCGCTGGCTGCTGAGAACGTCGCCGAGCACCTGGGCCGCGGCGTAGTCCGTACTTTTGCTCCCCGGCATGCGAAACGCGGTGACCGCGAGTCCATAGGGAAGGTCGGTCTGCGCTTGGAACATCTCCGCCGCCATCGGCTGCAGGCGGATTTCCGGCCGGGCGGGAAGTTTTCGCGCAGGGATCGCGCCGAACAGCGTCTTGATTTGCGCGAGTACCTGCGTCGGTTGGACATCGCCCACCACGACGAGAATCGCGTTATTGGGCGCATACCACGCATCGTAGAATTTCTTCAGCATTTGTCCCGTGGTTTTATCGAACGATGGGCGTGTGCCCAAAGCGTCGTGCGCGTAGGGCGTGCCCTTGAAAGCGGCGGCGAGAAGACGGGAATTCAGCACGTACTCGGGATTCGAAAGATCCTGGGCCACTTCCTGTTCGATCGCGGATTTTTCCTCATTCCACAGTGCGTCGGTGTCGAGCACGCCTTGCATGCGGATCGCTTCCAGATGCAACGCGAGCTCAAGATCCTCGGAAGGGGTGGTGAAGAAATACTGCGTGACCGTCTGCTGCGTGTCCGCGTTGAAATCCCCGCCCATGCCCGCGGCGATCTCGGCCAACTGTCCCGCCGACAGGCTGGCAGCGCCGCGGAACATCATGTGCTCCTGGGCATGCGCCGTCCCCGGGAAACCGTCAGGCGCTTCGTTCGATCCGACTTCATAGTTCACGACTGTCGTCGTTACCGGCGCCAGCCGGTTTCGTACGATCACCACCCGCAGTCCGTTGACGAGCGTATCGCGCAGGACATCCGGATTTTGTCCAGGCGGATTTTGCGCGATCAGACTACTGCCGCCGAGAAGCGCAATTCCCGCTACCACGCCAAGCGGATGAATGGCCGCGAACAGACTTCGGCGAACGCATTGATTTTGGCCGCACATGAGGAACCTTCCGGCCGTCGTTATCGATATGGTTGACGGCATTTAGATGACCCCTGCGAAGCCTTGCATGTTACAGGGGTCTTCGACCGCTACAGCTTCAGGAGCTTCTCCGCATTGACGTGCGTGATCTTTTCCCGATCTTCCGGACCGATCGCCAGGCTATTGAGGAACTGGCGGCCCACCGTGTTCGGACTGTAGGGATAGTCGACGGAAAACATGATTCGATCGATCCCCACCACCTGCTGCATGCAGAGAAACGGCGGAGTGGAGAAATAGCCGCTGGTCGTCAGATGAAAATGTTCGTAGAAATAATCGGCCACCGAGCGCTTCAAGTGCGCCGCGGCCCTCCCCAGGACCATATCCGAGCGCACGATCGAATAGGGCAGATCCTCGCCCATGTGTCCAATGATCATTTTGAGTTTCGGAAATCGGTCGAACAGGCCGCTGACAATTAAACGCAGGCTATGCATTCCGGTCTCGACGTGCCAGCCCCAACCCGCCGTGGCCATGAAGAATCCCAGGCCTCCCGGTAAACCGCTGTAATATGCGTCCATTACGGCCTGCGGCGGAGGAGCGGGATGCAAATAGAGGGGAACGTCGAGCGCCTGCGCGACCTCGAAGATCGGCGTGAATCGCGGATCGTCCAGGAACAGGCCGTTCGCGGTCCCGTTCAGCATGACGCCCTTGAAGCCCAGTCGGCTAACGCATCGCTCGAATTCCGCGGCTGCCTTGCTGGGGTCCTGCAGCGCGAGAAAGGCGAAGGCCGCAAAACGGCCGGGATGCGATCGAACGGCTTCGGCCATGCGGTCGTTCGCATCGCGCGCCAGGGCATTCGCGGTATCCGCGTCGAGCTTGTCGACGTTGTTAGCGGCCACCGAGAGCACCTGCAAATCGATTCCCGCGGCGTCCATATCCGCAATCCGTCCCGCGCCCATGTCGAGGAGCTTCGGTAGGATGGCTTGCATGAACGCCGGAGAAGAATCGCTTCTGCCCATGGGCGCGATCCTGGCGATATCCGGGGTGGTCACATGCTCTTCGAGCGTAACGATGCGCATGCTGCACATCATACACTCACCGAGACTCGCCTACTTTTTCTTCGAGTTGACGCCGGATGCCGTATCGCCGAGCCTCTTGTTATAGGCGGCGGTCTCCGAGGGTGAGCATTCCATCTCCATGATGTCGAAGTTCGCCGGCTGGAGGCGCAGCGACAATTTGTCCAATGCGACCCATGGTTTCGTGTAGAACTTCGGATCGTCGATGGTAATCGACATTTCCAGATGGTTGCGATCCACGCGATGATAGCGTTCTTCCACGCGCATGGCATCGCTATGCGGACGACCCGCGTTGTCGAGCCACGTCCGATCGTCGATTCCTACGGTCTGCGCCACGAACGTGGTATCGTCCACCCATTTGCCTGCCGACGTCCCCCACCAGCGCGGCTCGGGATCTTTCGGGAGCGGGCGTCCGTCCGTCCAGATCACTCGCCATTTCTTATTGAACTGATACAAAATCAGGATCTGATTCGCGGTCTGCACGATCTGACTGGTCCTGAAATTATGCAGCGTGATGCGAGGAAAGCCCTGCGGATCGCAGCTATCGACCGGATCGTTCACGAAGGCCGTGGGAACCGAAGTCGCGCCGAAGCCGGGCTTATGGGCTTTGAACTCGGCTTCTCCCGCCGGAGTGAATGGTAAAACGTGCTTTCCGTCGGAGGGGTTAGCCTGCGCGCCGTTCGCCTGAATCGCCGCGCCCGGACCTTTGGCTGGTTCCCAAATGCCGGAGAGATCGTGAGGCGGGGCAGGAAGGGGCTTCTCGCCCTTGACGTCGAAATCGTAGACGGCGCCGGGTTGCCGCGGAATCTGGTCTTGTGCCCAGGCCAGCGCGAACGCGGCAAAAAACATTGCTCCCATCGAAAATCGCTTTGACATTAGCAGGTCTCCCGCGCGCCGCCTTAAGCTGCTGCAACGCAATTTTACTACTGTCGAGAACCGGTGCAAGGTTCGGGAACGTTGGCCTCCGTGATTTCGCGATTTGTTTTGCGGGATTACTTGGAGAGCCGCGGATGCTCGTGCTATCCTTCGTCTCAAAGCTCAGAACGCGACCGCGTCGCCCGTTCCGTCTTTGCCGCTTTCCATGCCCAAGGCCCCAGTTCGCAGTCCCCGCATCGATCCAGAATTTGCTTGTTTCAAAATGATCATCAAGCGATCCAAGATTCACCGCTACGGCGTGTACGCGGGCGAGGCGATTCCGGCCCGCCGCAAAGTGATCGAATACACGGGCGAGCGCTTGAACCGGAAACAGGCGAAAGATCGCGATCGCGGCAATTACACTTATCTATTTGCCGTCGACGATTATTGGACGCTCGATGGCGCCGTCGGCGGCAGCGGCGCGGAGATCATCAATCATAGCTGCGAGCCCAATCTGGTCGCCCGCGTGATCAAAGGCCACATCCTTTATACGAGCCTGCACGCGATCCAGCGCGGCGAGGAACTTCTCATCGACTATCACTTCGCAAAGAACGGCGACAAGACCAAGTGCCTGTGCGGCGCAAAGTCGTGCCGCGGAATCATCGAAAAGTAGGTAGCGCCGCGGAACGCACGAAATCACGAATCGCCCCGTCGCTCCTTGTTAACATAGGACTTCCGCAAAGGAATAATAGATCGCATGAACGACTGGGGCTTTGCCCAAACTCATCCATCGCAGGAACTGGCTCGCGTCCACACCTTCGCCGTGAAGAAGATTCAGAACGGCCAGGAGATTGAATTCAATATTACGGTTCACGAATATTACACGCCGCGTGATCCTGCCCGTCCGTTTTTCGCCCAAACCGATAAGCAGACCAATCAGAAAGTGGCCGCTTATACACCGAGCGGCTGGGGCCAGACGTTGTACGAAGCGCTTGCGCGCTGCGTAAAAGAAATCGAGCGCTTCCCGTATCAAGGCTGAACGATCGGCTTTAGCGCGCGTGTCACGTCGCGATGGCCGATTCGTCCCGGAAATTCGCGCACGCATGCATTCGCTGACCGATTGCGCGCTTACTGTTGCGCGAAATTTTGGAAGTTCAACTGGAAGCGCGTAATCAGAGCCCGTTCGGTGGGGCGATTTCCGAGCGGCGCGCCGCCTTCGAAACTGGTCACGGCGTAGTCGGCCGAGATACGCACCATCCGATTCAGGTACCAGTTCACACCTCCCACCCATTCCTTGGCGAGCCGTGCCGAAGTCGACTGCGTGGCGAAGCCGTAATTGTAGAGGCCGTGGTCGACGCTGAATTCGCCGGTACGCACGGCTAGCTCGACGGCGCCCCAGCCATGATTGCTCGGATCGAAATTTCGGCGGGGCTGCAGATTTCCGAAAACCTTGTGCTCACCCGTCAGAATGTATGATGCCGCGACCTGCCAGGAGCGGATCCCGATGTCGTGGCGCACGGTGCCTTTTTGAAAACCCTCTTCGTTCACGCCGTATTCGGCGAGCAATCCGAACGGGCCGAGGTAGTAATAAGCCTGCGGCGCCAGACGGTCGCGATGCCCGTCGGACGCAACGCCCGACGCGAAGGAGATGAATGAGTTCTGCCCGAAGGTTTTATACGACGGCAGAGTGATTCCATCGACGCTTCCGCTGGTCGCGGCGATGCCCAGTCCGAGCCCCCGGAAGATCTTCTCCTCGTCGGGAGCGAAGGGAGTTAGCAATAGGCGCGCCGCGTAGTCGCGGTGATCGCTGGCCGCAACGTCGCTCAGTCCGTTATCGGGGACGCCGTTGAACACGCCCACCGCGTAGGTGACGCGCCGATCGATGATGTCGCCGCCGACCTGAAAACCGATGTCCCGGCTAGGGACTAACAACGTCGGCAAACCGCGCTCGACGAAGGTCGTATTGTCGTCTTCCTGCAAACGCTCCAGGCCGACCGGCGATTTAAACTTTCCGGCTCTGACCTTGAATTTCTTGAAGTGGTTGTACTGCAGATAGGCGTCGTAAAGGACCACGCTGCCTTGCCCGAAGTCAGGCCGGAGATAGAAGTAAAAGTCTTTGTAGACCGTCGCCGAAAAAACCGGCCGAGCGCGGCGCAGCAGAATCGTATCCGGCAAAGTCGTGAGCGCAGTCCCGTAGAACGCGCGACTATCGATCTGCAGGTCCGCGCCGAGCCGGAACACGAACTGATCGTCGTTCGAGCGGAACGCAAAGCCCCCGCCGTCGGCCGTGACGTGAGCGCCGGTCTTCTCCTCCTCCGCTGTCTTTAGCTGGGCGGCTTTCACCTCCTCGTCGAGTTGCTGGACCTTTTGCTCAAGGGCTTTGAGCTGGTCGCTGGTCGGCGCGCTCTGAGGGTCGGCAGATTGGGCCCCTAAGTTCATCGTGCTCGCTGCCGCGATCGCCCAAACAAGGGGCCATTTCCACTGTGCTTTCAAGATTCCTCCACCTTAAAGCTATTAGACTAGTATGTCTATGGACAACAAGGTAATTGGCGAAGGCCGAAAAGTCAAGAAAATTTCTTGCCCTGCGCGAAAATCCCCAAGTTTCCGGGCCGCAGTTGCGGAAAACCCCTAGATTCCAGGGGGCGATTTTAGCCCTTTATCTGTCATTAAGTTGCTGATAAGTAATGACATGTCGCTCTGGTTTGGTGTGGGCCCCCCAAGTGCGTAGCAGAAAGCCCGTGAGTGGACTTGGAATGCATAGTTTTCGGGAGAGGCAGGGCAACGAGCAATGAACGAGATTTATCAAGCGATGGAGAACACGGGCTTCGCGACCTGGATTCGCGAATCGGGATCGATATGGGCCTACCCGATCGTTCTCTCCTTGCATGCGATCGGGATGGGCATGCTCGTGGGATTCAATTGGGCCTTGGATCTGAGGCTTCTGGGCGTCGCGCCGCAGGTGCCGCTCATGAGTATGGAGCGCTACATCCCCTGGGCGTGGTATGGCTTCTGGATTAACGCGATCTCGGGCGTGGTCCTCACGTTCGCCGACGCCACCACCAAGATGACGAGCTGGGTATTCGGCGTCAAGATGGGCCTGATCTTGATCGCGGTGATCGTGTTGATGCAGATCAAGAAGAAGGTTTTCATCAACCACACGTCGAACGGGAAAATGCTGGCCGCGCTGTCGCTCGCGCTGTGGGCGTTTGCGATCACGGCTGGGCGGCTGATGGCCTACATTGGCCCGGTAAGCGGACTGAAGGGCGTCTCGAATTAGGAAAGAGGGAAAGCATATGTGGCATTTGATAAACGAAGTTTCGAAATGGCTGATGACCACGCCGCTGTCCCACGACATGGCGGGCGGCTGGAAGTGGGGTTGGGCGACGTGCGAGACGCTGCACTTCATCGGACTTTCGCTGCTGCTCGGCTCGATCGGCGTTCTCGATCTGCGGATGCTCGGATTCGCGAAGCATATTCCACCCGCGGCGATTCATAAGATGGTGCCGTGGGGAGTCGCCGGGTTCGCGATCAATCTGATCACGGGCGCTCTGTTTTTTATTGGCGCCCCGTTTCAATACATTAAGAACATCGCGTTTCTGTTCAAACTCATTTTTATCCTGATCGCCGGCTTCAACATCATGTACTTCTACCTGGGCGGTGTGCGGAAGCAGATCGAGAATTTGGGGCCCGACGATAATCCTCCGCTATCGGCGAAGGTCGTGTCGTGGGTTTCGATCATCGCATGGTTTGGCGTCATTTACTGGGGCCGCATGTTGCCGTTCGTCGGCAACGCCTTCTAACCGTCGCTTCGGGGAATCAACCAAGGAAACGACCCGATGAATGCGATCTATCCGTTTTTCGATTGGTGTCAGAACGGTCCCCTGGGACACTTCGTGGCTAGCCGCGAGATCTTCTTCCCGGGCCTCGAGACCGTGCATTTGTTCGGTTTGACGCTGCTGCTCGGAACCGTGATGCTCTTAAGTCTGCGGCTGCTTGGGGTGATCATGGTGCGCCAGCCGGTATCCGAGTTGGCGGGCGATTTGGCGCCGTACACTTCGAGCGGTTTGTTTCTGATTCTTTTCTCGGGTACTTTCATGTTCATCGGCGTGGCAATCAAATGCTATGGCGCGACGTCGTTCTGGATCAAGATGGGGCTACTGGCCACGGGCCTCGTCTTTCATTTCGGCTATTTTCGCAAGGCCGTTCGCCGCGACGATCTTTCACCGCGCGCTGCGAAATTGGCCGGATGGTCGGCGATTATTTTGTGGTTTGGCGTGGCTTCCGCCGGACGTTCCATCGGCTTTTTCGGCTGAGCGTCCGAATTTTGCAAGCCACGGTTCATCAGTTCGGCTCAACGAGTCCGGCGCTCTGTCGCTCCGCTTGTTGAGCTTAGTCCGGAGTTCACCTCCGGCCGAGGGGCGCTATCCTCCGAGGCGCCCTTCGTTCCTTTTTCCATCCACCGGTGGTGAATATCGATCGGACGTTGTCGGCGCCGGATTCCTTCTCTTAACACTTTTTTACAAAACCACCACCGAAGTTTTACACAAGCCTTACTTCCTCCTGCTATGCTGAACAGCGGTTCAAGAAGCCGACTTCGCGGGAGATCTTCATTCATGCGAAAATGACGTCGCCAGCAGTTCCACGCGAGAAATAATACTCTCGTTCGGCCGGACGAGAGTTGTTATGTCCGCCCAACCGCTTGCGGTTCGCCACCGCGCCTGTTCCGGGCCCACTCAATTTCGGCCTGTTACAAAAGTGGTTCTGTAATCGTTATCAAGGAATGCCCTTCCGCGAGACGTCATTCCAGGAAATGATATTTGAGGAAAGCTACCGATGACCTTGGCACACGTTCATATCTTGTTAAACCATTTTCCGACCATCGGCATGATTGTCGCGATGGGGCTCTACATCCTGTCGCTCATCTGGAAAAGCGAGGACGTCAAGGTGGCGAGTCTCGCCGTCCTCTTCGGGCTCGACGTCGTGGCGATCGCCACCTATATGAGCGGTTACGCCGGTCTGCAGGAGCTCGAAGGCATTCCGGGAATTTCGAAAGCGGCCGTCCTGGCGCACGAGGACGCCGCCACGCTGGCTTTCGCCGTCATGCAGTTAACCGGTATCGTCGCGTGGCTCGGCTTATGGCAACACCGGCGCATCAAGCGCATCGCAAAAGGAATTCAGGGCACCGTGCTTGTGCTCGGCCTGCTGACTCTCGTGTTGATGAGCAACGCCGCCAACGTCGGCGGCGAAATCCGGCATCCCGAGATTCTGACGAAAGCCGACCTGGCCAGCCGCAACGGCGCTGGTCCTACGCGCGGTCTGATTCACGCCGATGCGCTCGGCGCATTTGTGGTCGGCGAACCGTGGATGTGGCCGACCTGCGAAACGCTGCATTTCGTGGGGCTGAGTCTGCTGCTCGGCGTGGTGCTCGCGGTAGCATCTCCGTATGCTTGGCGTGATGAAAGGCGTCTCCTTCATGACGTTGCATCGCTTGCTTCCGTGGGGAATTCTCGGCTTCGGGATTAACGTGCTCACGGGAATGCTGTTCTTCGTCGGCGCGCCGGAGCAATATACCACCAACGGCGCGTTCCAGTGGAAGATCGTTCGTGATGATCGCCGCCGCTAATGCTCTCTACTTCAGGTGATCGATGAGACCTGGGTCCTTGGTCCCGGCGACGACGCGCCGATGACCGCGAAAGTCATGGCAGCCGGAGCCATGTTGCTGTGGGTCGGTATCATGTTCTGCGGCAGCATGCTGCCGTTTTTGGGGAATGCGTTCTAAGCCCGCGCATAAGCCGTTGGTTGGTGCGATGTATTTTTCTCATCCTTTAGTCCGAGGTGCGGAATGTTAGGTTTCATTGTTCTGGGCGCGGTGATGGTCGTTACTCTGGTGTTCGCGCTCGCGGCGTATTTGATCGATCGAGGTGAGGAGCGCCTGGAGGAATCCGAAGGCGCAGACAGGGGCCTCGAATCGATCGGCGGACGCGACGTGCGGAGCGGCTCCCGTAATGTCCGGCGTCGGGCGTTGATCCCGGTCGTGAACGAAGGTGAATGGATGAAGGTGGCGACACAGTTATGATGGATTTTCTCAATTCGCTCGAACAAATGCAGTTCAGTGTCTGGGTGCGCGAGTCCGGATCGATCTGGGCGTTCCCGATGTTCCTCTTCCTGCACACGCTGGGTATGTCGATCGTCGCGGGCGGCGCGGGAATCACTTCGCTCGCACTGCTTGGTTTCTGGCCGAAAGCATCGCTCAAGCCCATGGAGAAGATGATCCCGATGATGTGGGCGGCTTTCTGGCTCAACGCCATCACGGGCACGGTTCTTTTGATCGCCGACGCCACCACGAAGCTGACGAATCCCGACTTCGGCGTGAAAATGATTTTCGTTTTCGCGGGAACGTACTTCTTTTACAGGATGCGCGGCGACGTTTTTGCGGATCCGTTGCTCGACAAAGGCATCGTGCCCCCGAAAGCGAAAACTCTGGCGTGGGCCTCCCTCGCCTGCTGGTTCGGCGCGATCGTCGCCGGACGTCTGCTCGCGTACGTCGGTCCGGTTTCCGGCCTGAAGCCGCCGGGATTTAAATAGAATTCGTGAACGGGTGAGCTGCGGCGCGAAACCGCGGTCGAATCATTTTGCCCGCGCCGCGGTGGAGAACCGCGAGAGTGATCGAGCGGGCCGAAAAGCTTCGGACGTTGGGCCCACGCTTCATTTGTCTTGCGTGGAACGCTACGTCGGCCCGCTCATTTACATTCGCGGTTCTCTAGGGGGCCGCCGAAAACTAGCGAATCGCCGCTCCATGACCGTGCCGCGGCGGAGAACCGCGAGAGTGATCGAGCGGGCCGAAAAGCTTCGGACGTTGAGCCTACGCTTCATTCGTTTTCGTGGAACGCTACATCGGCCGGCTCATTTACATTCGCGGTTCTCTAGGGGGCTGCCGAAAAACTCAGCGAATCGCCGCTCCATGACCGTGCCGCGCCGGAGAACCGCGAGAAGTGATCGAGCGGGCCGAAAAGCTTCGGACGTTGGACTAACGCTTCATTCGTTTTCATGAAACGCTACATCGGCCGGTTCATTTACATTCGCGGTTCTCTAGTGGGCTGCCGGAACTAAGCGAATCGCCGCTCCATGACCGTGCCACAGATGGAGAACCGCGAAAGTGATCGAACGAGCCGAAGAAGATCAGAACTTGGCCCACGCTTCATTTGTCTTACGTGGAATGCTACATCGGCCCGCTCATTTGCATTCGCGGTTCTCCAGGAGGTCTGCTGAGCCGGCTAAAGCCGAGCGAGTTCGAAGGTGTAGTCGACCTTTTTGAACGGCACGGGCATGCCCCATTGGCGAGCCACTTCCGCCGAGCGGCATTCCGGCAATTCCAGGACGAGCGTAGAGCGCACGCCGAAGGCGACATCGTTATCGATGTGTTCATCGCCTTCCGGAAAGAGTTCCGTCACCAGCGTTCGATGATGTTCGGCCGCGATGCGGAAATGAAAATGGGCCGGTCTCCAGATGTTGCGACGCGTAGCCATCAACATCTGCCCTCCGGGACCGTCCATCGGCGCCGTGTACCCGAGCGGCCGGATCGTCTTCATGACGAACGTTCCTTCCGGACTTGTTCGCAAACGGCAGCGGAGCCGATTCGCACCGTTCAGTTCCGGCCGCTGCATGTCGTACAAACCATCCACATCGGTTTGCCATGCATCGACCAGCGCACCGGCGAGCGGGCGTCCGTCGCTCGAAACGACGGAGCCGGTGAACAGCACGGGGTCGCCGGGCAGATCGCCTTCCGGGACGATTCTTAAGTCGACAATATGCGACGGCGAGAGCGGCAAGCCATCTTCGAAGAAAGGTCCAAGCTGGCTAAACGCCGTCTCGCCCTTTCCGCCATCGCCGTTCATCATGTCGACAACGGCGGAGAGGCCGAGAACATCCGAGAACATGATGAACTCATTGCGCCGCGAGTCGGAAACCTTTCCGGCGCGGAGCAGGGCATCCATTGCGAAGGACCATTCGTCGGGCGTCAGCTTCACGTCGCGCGCGAAGTTGTGCAGCGAGCGCACGAGCGCGCACATGATCTCCTTCAGGCGCGGATCGGGCGTGTCATCGAAGACGCGAATCAGCGCTTCCGTGACATTTTCAGGCGAAAGATTGCGCATCTGAAGTTCCTCGGATAAACATTACCGCTCCATTCCTGTCGCGGCTCAGTACCAGGTTTTGTTCCCCGCGAGCGCGATCGTGCGGCGAAGCCGCAGGGCGCTAAAATTTCCAATCCCCTGGGGCCGGCATTTGGATCGCGGTGCGGCTGGCGAGGATCGGCGAGACCAGATTTTGCACGATAGCCTGGTGGTCGGGATGAACCTGGTAGGCCTGCCAGTCGGCTTGATTGTCGAAGACCGCGGCGAGCGCCCAATCGGCGTTGCCCTCCCGGAAGTGGACATCCGACCCCCAGGCCAGGTGCTTCACCTGCGGAATCGCGGCCGGCAACTTCGCCATGGCCGCGTCAATCGCGTCGACCTGCTCCTTTTTAACGCCGTCTTTCCATTTGAACAATACGATATGTAGAATCATGCAGCGGATATCTTTCCTTGCGGATTTAAATTGATAAAGATAAACAGTGAACTCTCCCTAGTGTAATCAGTTGATACGGGCGCGTGGGATAATCGACGCATGCGGAAACTGCTGTTGCTTGTGGGGCTGCTCACGCTGCCCTTGTTCGCCGGGGATGTGACGAAGCTGAAGATCGTGGTGACCAACGAATCCGGCAAACCGGTAGACCGCGCCAACGTCGTCGTGAAGTTCGCCGGAGGACGCTCCATCGCCAAGTTGGGCAGGAAAGTCCGCACGGCATGGGAAGTTCACACCACGCAGGAAGGCGAAGCCGAGGTTCCCGAGATTCCGAAGGGAAAGATTCTGATCCAGATCATCGCGAAGAACTATCAGACGTTTGGACAGACTTACGACGTCGATGAGGATGAGAAGACCATCGAGATCGCGCTCAAGCCTCCGCAGCAGCAGTATACGAATCGCTGAGAGAGGCCAGACGCCAGGGGCCAGAGGTCAGTCTACTTCTCGAATCTCCGCGCAAACGTTCCCAGGTCGATTGCATCCACTTCGGCCTTGGCTCGTTTGAAATCGTCCGGATTTGTGAACGGACCGATTAGAACGCGGAAGATTTTCTCCGTGGGACCGGGCGCGACGAACGAACTAAATCCGTGGCGGCGAAGTCCTTCGGCGAGCACCACGGCCATCCCTCTATCGACGGCTCCCATCTGCAGATACAGCGCACCGGTCTGCGGCGTCGCGTAAATGGGCGGATCGTTCGGATGGGCGGAAGAGGCGGCTTCATTCCATTCGCGGATGGTTGTGGCCGGGATGGCGGAGGGTAATGCCGCAGGCACAGGCGAGTTCTGCGACGGCGAGGCGGGCGCGCTCGCCGGAATCTTCGCCGCCGGAATCGGGTTCTGAGCAGGAATTACGAAGGTCGCCTGCGGTAGCCGAGGAGCCACGCTCGGCGCAGCGGCAGGCGCCGTATTCGCGCCCGGATTGGGAGCAATGTAAGGCGCGCTCTTCCCGTCTAATTCCGCGAAGGCATTCGTGGCCGACGTTTTGCCGATGTAATAGGAAGCGACCGAACAGACGGCGATCAGAAACGTTCCGACGAACAGCCAACTCGCGATCTGGCGGCGGCCGAGCACCAATTCATATTCATCCTGCTCGTCACTGCCCTCGGCTTTACTCGCGGCGCTCGGAGCTGCGGCCTCGGCGACCGGTTCCTCGGGAATGTTGACGGGCTCGGAGACGGGAACCTCGGTGCTTCGCAGCGCTGGGCGCACGGTCTTTTTCATGGGCGGAGGCGATGCCGGCGCGCCCGTCTCGGCCTGCGTTTTTGTCGAGGTTTTGATGGATTCGGACGGTGTGTTGACGGCCTCCGCAGGCGTTGTCTGCGCGTCGACAGCCGCTGGAGAAGGCTTCGACGCCGGGGCCGATTGCCCCTCCGGCTGCGGCTTCAGGTCGAGGATGGACAACATCACTGGTACTATCGGTCGCCTCGGACTATCGCGATAGAGGGCCACCGGGCCCTCGTTCACTCAGCCGCGCGTTGGGGCGTTTCGTTACCGCTCCTTCACCGTCGCGGCTCGGTAGGCCTTGTTTGCTCTCCTTTGCGAGTTGGAACGGCAAGGGATGGGGTTCGTCTTTCGGAGCCACGAGTGCACCTTTCCGAGCCGCGACTGCAAAGGAGTGGTCAAACCCGCCTCGCATCGATCCGTGAGACGTTCTCCCTCGGACGCTATAGGTTGCGCTTCAGATAGCTGCAGATGTGATAGCCGTCGATAAACTTGAATGGCGTTTTGCCCACCGTATAATGCCCGCACGGCAGCGCCACGGCTTTGTGATCCATGCCGAGTTCTTTCGCCTTCTCCACGACCTGTTCGGAAAAGCGCAGGGGGAACGTCGTATCGTAGCGCGCGTAAATGAACAGGGTCTTTTTGTTGTACGAGGCGTAGCGCTCGATGTAGTGCGGTGGACTAATGGCGCTCCAGGCTTCGCGCAGTTCGTCGAGCGTGACGTTCCCGTTGAAGCTCTCGCGAATATGGCGCGACGAAAGACCCTCCCACACCACGTCGGCAAAATACGTCGAGCAGTGGTTGAATACGTTCACCCGCAGCCGCGGATCGTGCGCACTGGCGAGGAACGCGTAACAGGAGCCCAGGCTGGTGCCTACGACGCCGATGCTTTCGAAGCCCTCGGCTTGTAGCCAATCGACCACCGAGCGCGTATCGATAACCGCCTGGCGCGTCGCGTCGATGGTGCGCGCCACGTTCGAGGAAACCGCGTAATCGGCCCGGGTCAGCTCGCCCGGCATGCGGTAATCGTGATAGGGAAGGCTGAGGCGCAGCGCCGAAATCCCCAGCTTGGCGAGCCCGGCGCACAACGAATTATGCTGCGTCTTCTGCGCATTCCAGTGCGGCAACACGACCGCCGCCACACGCCGCGCGCCCGGTTTCGGCTTCGCCGGAAACCACTGGCCATGGACCTGATTGTTTTCGTGATGCGGCGTCTCCACTGGGCTGGTAAAGCGCAAGAGATTGCCGGCGAGCTGAAAATCGGTCGGCGTCGTATAGGCGAAAAAATCGTCGCTCGATGCGAGCACGGCGCGATTCAACAGGCCTAAATACGATGCGGCATCGTGACCGTTGCGCGGATTCTGCTGCGCGACCGGCCATTTGTCGGTCCACTCCAGGCCCCATTCGAAAGGCCGCACGACGCGATCGGTCGAAACCATGCACAGCCGCGTTTCCCAATCGTTCATCCACTTTGCGTATCGCTTACCCATGGGGGAGAACTACCAAGTTAGCGGGTTGGGCCTGTAGGGTCAACGCCGCTGCAGGCTTGTTGCACCGCACGCAACTGGTCCCACGCACGCCGATGGTCCAGTACCGTACGCGCTCTTCAGTGCTAAGAACTTCGCCCGATTGGTTCTTACGGCGAATCAGTTCACGATGAAGGTATGAGTGATACCCTCGCTGACCGCGATTATTTGCTGGAGCTGAGCACCGCAATTTCGTGCTATCTGTCTCTCCTGTCGGCAATCGGGGACTGCGTCGGCCTCGCGTCTCCGGAAATCGGCGGCGTTTACAAGCGTCGCATCGAGCAGTTGCGGACCCGGGTTTATTTTCAATCGACGCCCAAAACGCTCAAGACCAGCCTTAAGGTGATTGAAGCGGAACTCAGTGATTACGCCGCGGCCGCCGTGCATCATCTGGAACAGAACGATCTCGAACTGCGCCGCACCATCATGGCTTTGGAAAATGCGATCGACAAGCTGGCTGCCCGTTATACTCTCCTCTCCGAGCAACTAGCGGACTTGGCGGCCAGAATCGAAACGCCGGAGACCGCCGCGGTCGTCATCTCGCCGCAGCTTGCGGTGCAGGATCTGAAGCAGCTCGCCGCGGCTTTGAAGGGTGAGACTGAAACGGCGCTCGACACCGTCCGCGAGCAAATGGCCGCGGCGGAACAGCGCCTGGGGAACACGAGCAGGACCGATCCTTCGACGCGGCTGCTGAACGCGGAGGAAATCACGCGCCAAATGGAAGCTTATAAAACGAGCGGCGCGACGTTCAGTCTGCTGCTGTTCGAGCTTCTTGGCTCCGTGACCGAACCCATTATGAAGTTAGCGGCGGAGCGCCTGGAAAGGCAGTTCCGCCCGCGCGATCGCGTCGCTCGCTGGTCGACGGCGGAGTTCCTGGTCCTTTTCCACGGTCCTGCGGACGTGGCCGAGGCGCGGGCCACGCAAGTCTCCAAGCTTCTGGCGCAGCATTACGAACTTGCGAGCGGACGAAAGGTCGAAATTACCGTGCATTCCCAATTGCTGGATCCGGAAATCTCACAGGTTCTGAGTTGATCGCGGGACGGATTTAGCCCGGTTCCGAACGTTGCGCGGGAACTGACCGGCGGACTCTCGACGAAACCTTCAAGCGGGAACGGTCTGCGTACCCTTGCATAGTTCGAGAATCTCGCAGGCGAGCTCTTCTACCAGGTCCAGCGTCGCGGGTTTCGTGCGGAAAATGGCCCCAAGCTCATCGATTTCAGCACGCTGCCGCGGACTCGCGATGGTGGTCAGCACGACCACGTGCACGTGCGCCAGCACCGGCTGCTGACGGATGGCCGCCAGTACTTCCGTTCCGCTGTGCTTGGGAAGATGCAGGTCGAGCAAAATCACACAAGGCTCGGGCTTTCGCACGCCGCTGCGATAGGATTCTACGTGTTTGAGGGCTGCTTCACCGTCCGCCAGGACATCGAGCCGGTAGGGTTCGCCAAGCTGATCCAGGCAGGTGCGCAGAAGAACGACATCCGCGAAGCTATCCTCGATGAGAAGGATGGTCGGCATACTCATGGAAAAATCGCCTCCACTCGAAACGATGCTTTTTCAGCGTAACATTCGCGGGATCGGCTGGGCTACCTCGGTTTTGAGTCCGCTAGTGGGATGCGGCATTCCGCGCATCGTCGGCGCGCCCGGTGGTTACTCGTCTGCCGTCGGGCAAATCGACCGCGTCCGTCTTCGCTGCGTTCGGCTGGTCTTTGGCGAGGAAAGCCCGGACGGTCACGGTTTCGCCGGCCTTCAGAGATTGCCTGGTCCAGCCCAGATGTTCGAGATAGCCGGGAGCGACGCTTTCGAGGGTCCAGTTCGTGATCTTCCCGTCCGCGCCCGCGACGTCGACCCAGAGGAACACATGCGGGTTCATCCACGACACCTTCGTCACCTTGCCGTGCAGGATGACCGGCTTCGAACCGTCGAAATCAGCCGCGAAGGAGTGATGCGCCCGCAACAGAGCCGGAATAAACATGCAATACCGCGGCAAGCGTGAGTCGCAGGGCCATACTGCTGTTACGATTATCGCGGTTTCGTCACCTGCGAGCTGATGCTCGAGCGTGCGTCTTTCGCTATTTATCCTCGTTCAGGCTAGAATGATGCGCAAAGATGGCAGCGTGCCTTTATCAATTTGAATGGGACCCGGCGAAGGCTCAGGCCAATTTCGACAAGCGTGGCTTGGATTTCGAGCGCGCGGCAACTGTGTTCCTGGAACCCTTTGCGCTCACGATCCGCGACGATGAGCACAGCGAAACCGAGGTCCGATGGATTACGCCGGGAAAGGATGTGGGTGGACAATACGCGCTCGTGATCCACACTTTCGAATGGCTGAGCGCTGAGCTGGGGCGAGTACGCTTGATTTCGGCACGAAGACCAACGAGGGCGGAAATCCGCGACTACGAAAAAAACAGATGAAACCTGAGTATGACTTCAGTAAAGGCCGAACGCGGGAAATTTTCCGGCCAAACACCGAAATTTGCTTGCCGATCTATTTAAGCCTGGACGTCCAGACCTACCTGACCGCACGCGCAGCCCAAAAAGGCGTTCCGCTGGGCGAGATGGTGAATACGCTGCTGAAGCAGGAGATTCAGATGATTGAGACGGTGAAAGAATCGCGTGGCGACTTCATCTGTGTGCGATCTCGTTCCATACTCCGAGCGCGGACACCAGTAAACCGAGAGCCGCGCCAACGACGAGCGCAGTAACACGGAATCGCGCACTGTCGGCTGCTGGAGGGTAGTAATACTGTTCAGGATGAACCGGGTTGACGCTGACTTGGACTTCCCCGACATCGAACGGCTTCAACTCCGAGTAGCTATTTGCGGCCTTCCAAAACTGCCCCGTGTAAGCTTTCTTGTCGAAACTATATGAAATTCTGACGCGCCAGAATCCTGCCGTATCGATCCTTCCTGCGCCACCGAACCCATCGCATTTATCTACAACGGCGTCTGCCCAAACCCACTTCTCATCTGAGCGTCGTCGATTGATCAAATTGAGATAGATTCGGCAGGGGTCCGGCCGTATCCCTTGGCGGGCCTAACCATATCCGTGTCGAACATTCGCAGAAGAGTCCTTGCGTACGATCTCGGTGTTGACGGATTGTGGCACCGGCCGGCCGCTGAACCGCTTCCTTTGGTCGCGGCTCGGGTCGGTACTTTCCATCAGCGCGACTTTTGTCTACTTCCCCTTGCCGACCACGGGAACGAACTTCTGAATGCGCTTTCCGTCTTCCACTTCGCCCGTATAAACATTGCCCTTCGAATCGACCGCGATTGCGTCGATCCAGTGCAGCATTCCCGCATAGCGCCCGTTGCCTCCGAACGATCCCGCGAGCTTGCCGTCTTTTCGGTTCAAAATCCACACCGTATTATTTGTGCCGTCGGCGACGAAGATGTAGCGCTGCTCGGGATCGGTGGAAAGCGCCATGTTGTAAATCGTCCCGCAGGGGGGATCGGTGGTCGCCCAGATGCCGCCGCAGTGGGGTCCGCGCGATTGCGTCTCGGGATGAATCCAGTAGCTGGTCACGAATTTCCCGGCCTTCGTGAACACCTGAATCCGATCGCTGCCGCGCTCGCACACATACACGAAGCCGTCCTTCGACGGATGCGCGCAGTGCAGGGCAGGAGCGAACTGTTTCTGATCCGGAGGCGGACCGCTGATATCGTAATCCGGCGTGGGATCGTTATCGACCTCACTGAGCGGGATGCCGTGGCCGCCCCAGCCGCGCTTGTACGCGCCGGTGTCCATGTCGTAAACCAGGATGCGTTTGTTGAGGAAGCCGTCGGAGATGTAAATCTCGTGCGCGTCTTCGTCGAAATCGAACGCGCCGATGCCGGGAGGAAAAATATCGGTCTGCTGATTGTTCTGCTTCACTTCCTTCGCCGGAATCTTCGGCCCGCGATGTCCGAAGTCGGAAAGAAAATGTCCGTCGCTGTCGTATTTGGCGATGGTGTCGCCCGGAGTTGTCCCTGACACATAAATATTCAACTTGCGATCCACGCCGAGCGTCTGCAGACGCCCCGGCCATCCGGGAGTCCCCTTGCCGTCCCACGACTTCAAAACGTTGCCTGCTTGATCGAACTCGATAATTTCCGGTCCCGGCACACAGCATTCGATGTGGTGATTGGTCGCCGCGCCGGTTTCGTCGGGACGCGCGTCGGTCTGGCGGTTGATGATCCAGATGTGATCGTCTTTGTCGACGTAGATGTCGACGATCTGCTGCATGCTCCATTTATTGGGGAGCGGCTTGGGCCAGAAGGGATCGACCTTATAGACGGGCTTGTCCAGCGCCTTCTTCTGCGCGGACATCGTGGACGTCGCGCACAGAATCATCAAACCGCTCAGCAATATTTTTCCGCATGACTCTCCTAATAACATCGGACCGCTCCCTGTGGTCGCGGCTCGGGTCGGTTCTTGAGAAAAGTAGCTCGCCAAAAATGGACGAAAAGCACCCACCCGAGCCGCGACCACCGGGAGCGGTTGATCGCTCATTCCTTTACGCAATTTCGCGAGCATCCGATTACAGCCCAAACACGACCACGGTCGGCGTGCCGTGCGTTTCCATGATGCGATCTTCCATACCCGTGGCGACCGCGATCTTCTGCTTCCCTCCGGCGCGATACGTGATCACGCCGCCGCCGGTCGGTTGTCCGAGCTTGATGCTGTGCAGCAGCTTGCCGTTGGCCGCGTCAAACGCCAGAAAATCGGAAGCCATGTCGGCGGTCAACACCAGGCCGCTGGCGGTCACTGCGATCCCGGCGACCATCGGCGCGGACGCGTGATACTTCCAACGAACCGTTCCGCTATCGGCATCGATAGCCGTGACCCAACCTGACACGTCCTTCGCCTTATCGCCGAAAGCATTCGCCGAGCCGATCAGATTCTTCTTCCCGTCATAGCCGGGGTCGCTCTTCACGGTGGAACACCAGTCGACCGCGTTCACGTATACGAGATTCGTTGCGAGCGAGAAGGCCGGGCCGTTCCACTGGACGCCGCCTGCCGTGCCGGGGCAGAAGCGAGTTCCCTCCGGCGTCAGGGGAGCTTGAATGTTATCGATCGTCGTGACCGGCGTCCTCCACGTTACTTTTTGCGCCTTGGGATCGATCGAAATCAGGAATCCATCCTTGCCCGCGACCATCGCTCGGCGCTGGCCTGCCCTGGTTCGCAGAATGACTGGCGCGGCGGTTAAGTCCCAATCGTGAAAATCGTGCGGGACCAGCTGATAATACGTGCGCAGCTTGCCGGTCTTCGCATCGAGCACAACGACCGAATCGCTGTACAAGTTCGCGCCCGGACGGTAATCGCCCGCGAAATCGTATCCTGGATTGCCCGTCGATAAATACAGCGAGGCACTCTCCGGATCGATGGTGAAGCTGGTCCACATCGATGCGCCGCCGGGCTTCACACTCGCAGGCCACGAATCGGCCCCAGGCTGCCCGGGCGCGGGGACCGTGTTGAAAGTCCACTTTACTTTTCCGGTATCGGCGTCCAGCGCGACCATGAAACACGAGCAATTGCTCTCGCCTCCGGATGTGCCAAGGATCAGCATGTTGTCCCACGCCACTGGTGACGACGCGATGGTCGCGACCCGTCCGTCGGGCGCGGTCAGTTTCGTGGACCACACCTGCTCGCCGTTCGAAATATCGTAGGCGATGACGGCACCGTCGCGAAATCCGCGAAACACGCGCTTGCCTGCGACCGCGACGCCGCGCACGGTGCCGAAGCCCTCCTTCATTTCGTGAGTTTCGTGCCACTTCAGGCGGCAGTTGGTGGCGTCGATCGCGTAGGTGGAATCACCGGTCGTGAAGTACAGCGTCCCGGCGATCTCCACCAGGCTGCTTTGGAACGTAGTCTTCTGAGGGATCTCATACGAGCAAATTTGCTTGACGTTCTCGATATTTTTCGGCGTGATTTCGGTGAGCGGCGAATAGCGCGTGGAGGTGTAATCGTGCGCGTACATCGGCCAATCGGCGGGATCGGGATTGGCATTCACCGGATCGGCGGCAGGAATTTGCGCGGCGGCGATGCCCACGAATGCGCCGAACGAAGCGACGAGAAATTTCCAGCGAAACGTCTTTAGCACGGCGCAAATATATCACAAGCCGGAACGGGGTCGGGGACGGAACAGCATTGAATGATCGGCCGTGCCCATGCCGCGGCGAGGACAGTGAGTATAATTGTCGGCTGGCAGGAGGTGCTTCATGTGCAAGGTTTCGCCGCGCGCGCTCGACGCTGTAAGATTTGCCGTGATGGTGGGCGTCGCTCTGACGGGCGTAATTGGATCCGCTAACGCCGAGGCACAGGACTCGTCACGCAGCGCATTCTATCCCTGAGCATGGCGAAGACGATCGCCGAAGCCGCGCAGGGCGAGTGCAAAGCGAAGGGCTATCACACGACCGTCGCTGTGGTGGATCGGGCGGGGCAATTATTAGTGCTGCTGCGCGATGAGCAAGCTGGCCCGCACACGGTGGAGATGGCTCGGCGAAAAGCTTACACGGCTCGCATGTTTCGCGCTCCGACAGCGGATTTTCAGAAGCGGACGATGCCCGATCAACCGATCGCGGCGCAGCGCGATCTCACCGATATGCTCGCGTTAAGCGGCGGCGTTCCAATCAAGTTAGGCGACGAAACGATCGGTGGCGTCGGCAGCGCAGGATCGAGCCTGGAGGCCGACGATGCGTGCGCAAAGGCAGGGATTGCCAAAGTCGCGGATTTATTGAAATAGCCTAAGCCGCCGCCGGACCGGGAGTCGATAAACCGGTCATTAGTAGCAATCGCTTCCAGACTTTCAGTCCGAAACCCGCTGGCTTCCACATCGTTTCACGAAGAATCGCAATTTTCCGGACGCGTTCGGGAACGCGCCAGATGCAGGATGAACCTGCTGGAAAAAACCCTAAGTCCCCGGGCCCAAGACGCCGCTCCTCGCCTTTCCCATCGGTGATAAAGACTTCGCCCTCGACAATCATGACGGCTTCATCCTGGCGATAACGGCATTCGAAACGACCGGCGGTGCATTCCCAAACCAGCACATCTGATGTTAAATCGTGGCTTCTCAGCACGTTCCAGGTACGCGTGATCGGTTCGCCCGCGAGGACCCAGCGCGGCGCCACGGGCTGCGTACGGGCGCCGGCTTCAAAAGTGGCGGGCGTGGCGATGATGATCGATTGGCTGCTCACTGCTGGTAGATACCCGGGAGGTCGCCGAGCGTACAGCCTAAACACGAGCTGAGAGCCTTCCGGTTTCCCTAAATCTTCGCCTTCGGATACCGCGCGTGCATCCAGGCGACGAAGCTCTCGGGCGCGGCCATCGTCGATAAGCGGCCCTGCCGCACCAAAGCCCAATCGTTAAACTTGCCGGACTGCTTGATCTCCGCGAGTGTCGTCGGCGGCTCCAGGCGTCCTGTAAATTCTAGATCGACTACTGCCGATTTTGGGTTTTTGGGATCCGTGCGAGGCTCGGAGCGAACGGTCGCCAAGCCGAGTACCGCCGAGTTCCCGCCGCTGTGATATATGAAAACGCGATCGCCAGGTTTCATTTCGCGGATTGCCCGGACCGCCTGCGCGTTGGTGACGCCGTCCCAGGTGGTCTTCTTTTCGCGTTCGAGGTCGTCGATGGAGTAAGTTTCGGGGTCGGTTTTCGCCAGAAAGTAGTTCATTCGGTCTCCTTTTTGGACAGGCTCTAATACGACTGGACCGGTACGTGGGTCCCTTGTGGAAGATTCGCAAAATATTGTCTCATTGGATGTAACGGTTCGGGAAGCTGCCCGGACGGCGGGAGCAAACTCGCCGGACGCAGATGATATAATTGCAGAGTTAAACTCTATCGCCCGGATCGATTGCGTCGGAAGGAGCAAGCTACACGTGGTACTTAGAAGCGTACTCCTGATACTGAGTATCGTGAGTGTGCCGTTGGCAGCGCAGCAGGAGAATCGCGATAACGCGCAGGCTCCTGCGCCTATCAAGACCGAGGCACCCAAGGCGACGCCGAGCGCGACGTCGGAAACGTCCACCGCCGGAGTGGACCCCAGAGTTTATATCATCGGGCCCGAAGATGTATTGTTCGTGCGCGTGTGGCGCGAGATGGATTTCACCGCGTCCTATATCGTACGTCCCGACGGCAAAATCACCATTCCGCTGGTCGGCGACGTTCAGGCGGCCGGGCTTACGCCGGAACGTTTGGGAGAGCAACTGAAGCAGGCGCTCATGGAGTACATCAACGCTCCCGACGTCAGCGTCACCATTACCCAGGTGAACAGCAAGAAGTTCTTCATCACAGGTCAGGTCTTCCACCCGGGCGAGTTTCCGCTGGTGCTTCCCACCCGGGTTTTCGATGCCTTGTCGAACGCTGGAGGATTTCGCGATTTCGCGAACAAGAAAAAGATCGTGATCATCCGCGGCGCGGAAAGAATTCATTTCAACTATACGGACATGCTCCGCGGCAAGAACCCTGAGCAGAACATTTTTCTGGAGAACGGCGATACGATCGTGGTCCCGTGACCGCGTCGCTCGAGTCGATGATTCATTCGATGATGATTCCCTGGACGACGTCGTTCTCTCAGGCAACGGAGGCAAGGCATGCAGCAGAGCGACGGCTTTAGCGTTCCTCGGCGCACCCTCGACGTAGACGACTACATCGACCTGGCGCGCCGCCACAAGGGCTGGATCTTCGGGCCCTTTTTGTTCACGCTGGTGGCAAGCGTGGTGGGCGTGTACATGTGGCCCGACAGCTACGTTTCGGAAGCCGTGGTGAAGATCGTGCCGCAGCAAGTGCCCACGTCCATGGTCCAATCGGCGATCAATCAGCAGATGAGCGATCGCATCAACTCCATGGCGCAGACCATCCTGAGCCGTACCACTCTGACCACCATCATCAACACGTTCGGCTTGTATCCGCGCGAGCGCAGCCGCATGCCGATCGAAGACGTGATCGAGCTGATGAAGAAAAAGATCGAGATTCTACCGGTGGCTTCGCCCACGACGGCTGCCGATCGGATTCCCGCCTTCGGCGTCCAGTTCTCCTACGAAAATCGCGTGTTCGCGCAACGCGTCGTGCAGGACGTGGTCAGCCGCTTCATCGACGAGAATATCCGCAACCGCTCGAACGCCACGTTCCAAACCACGCAGTTCATCCGCGACGAGCTGGATGCCGGCAAAAAGGAGCTGGACACCGCCGAAAACAAAGTCGCTTCGTTCCGCATGCAGAACAACGGCCACCTGCCCGATCAGATGGACGCCAACATGCGTTCGTTGGGTGCGCTGCAAGCTCAGGTCACTTTCCTCGATTCCCAGATCAGCCGGTCCGAGCAGGATAAACTCCAGCTGGAATCCAATCTGCGCATCCTGAAAGATCAGCTCGCCGCGCTCAGCAAAGATCCAGGAGCTCCGGCGGCGGCTGTCCAGGCGCAGACGAATGCGCGCCTGTCCGATGCGGACCATGAGATTCAAACCTTGGAACGGGATCTCGCCGCGCTGCGCCAGCACTACAAGGACACGTATCCCGATGTGCAGACCGCGATCGGACGTCTGGACGCCGCCCGCAAACGACGCGCCGATCTGGAAAAAGAAGAGGCCGCTACGCCGGCGGCTGCGCCCGCCACGAAGTCGATCCCGGTGCAAAGCCAGCGCGAAGCCCGCGACATGGATGCCAACGTCCGCCGTCTCCAGGCGGCCGTCGAAGCCAAGGATCTCGAAATGCAGACCGCGCAAAAAGAGATGAAGCGTGTCGCGGAGTCAATCAGAAGCTATCAAGGCCGAATTGAAAATGTGCCTCTCGGCGAGAAGCAATACGACGAAGTTCTGCGGGATCGCGATCTGGCGAAGGAGAAAGTCATCGATCTCACCGGCAAGCTGGATCACGCTGAAATCGCGCAGGAGATGGAAGGCCGCAAGCAGGGCGAGACGCTGGAACTGCTCGACCCGGCTTCGCTGCCCACGACTCCCACCGAGCCGAAGCGTCCCATCGTGATTGCGATCGGCGCCGGCATCGGATTGCTGCTGGGGCTGGCGATCGCCGCCGCGCGCGAGATGAAGGACACGTCGCTCAAAAATTTGAAGGACGTTCGGGCTTATACGAAAGTGGGCATCCTGGGCAGCGTGCCGCTGCTGGAAAACGATTTTGTCGTCCGCCGGCGTCGTCGTCTCGGATGGCTTGGGTGGACGACGGCGTGTTTGGCCGCCGCGGTCGTGATGTCCGGATCGGTCGTCTATTATTACGTGACGAGAGCTTGATTCCGTGCCCGCTTGCATAGTGATTTGGCCCGCCGATTTGGTTGAAGACGGCTTGCCTGGGGGCGTTTCGCCGGAGGGAGTTTCATGAGTCGAGTACACGACGCGCTGCGGCGCGCCGAACAGTCCGGGACGATGCAGCAGCCCGCTCCGCGTCCGAATCCCGCCGGGGCGAGCGGCGGAAATGGCGCAGCAGCGACGGTTCTGGATAACGGACCGGATATCGCTGGCCTGCTCGACCAGGTTCAGGAAGTGCCGTTCCGTGTGGCGACGGATTCGCTTTTGATCGATGTGACGCGCCCGCACGAGGCGCCCATGGAAGAGTTCCGGATGTTGCGGACCAGGCTCAACCACATGAAGAGCCTCCAGCCGATCCACTCGGTGGTGGTGACGAGCGCTTCGCCGGCCGAAGGTAAATCCCTCACTGCCGCGAATTTGGCGCTCGCGCAGGCGCACCTCGCGGGCAACATGACGCTGCTCGCGGATTTCGATTTTCGGCGGCCGATCGTGCACACGCTGTTCGGCATCGATCGCACGCCGGGAATTACAGATTACCTGCTCGGCAAAATTCCGCTGCATCAGGCGTTGCGCCGCGTCGCGGGTACCAATCTGTACCTGATGCCCGCGGGCGAAGCGGTGATCAATCCACTGGAGCTGCTGAATCTGCGCGAAGTGAAGCAGTTGATCGATCGCCTGCCGGCGCTTTTCAACTGGATGATTCTGGATAGCCCTCCGCTATTATTCGCGGCCGATGCCAGTCTGCTCTCGACGCTCTGTCATGGCACGCTTCTCGTGGTGCGCATTGGGCACACGACGATCGATTCGGTGACGCGCGCCATGCAATCGTTGTGCAACAATAACGTGCTTGGCATCGTGGTCAACGGAGCGCGGCGCGGCGAACTATACAGCAAGTACACGTATTATCATTCCTACTACACTCCCAAGGAGCGTGGCACGGAGGACGCCGACGGGGACGGCGAGGATCTCCCCTTGGATGAGAGCGGCGAGGAGACGCCGGAATAAAATCGAGCGAGGGCTTGAATGTGTGCTCCTCACCGCCGAAGACGGGGATGAGCGCGCCTAGATTTCCGAAAGATCGCCATCCGGTTCGCCGGTGGCCCCACGACCTGCGGTAGAATAACAAATTCAACTCCTGAGTGGTTTCGGCGAAGTGTTCTATAGCCATCGTGAAACGCGATGGCGGAACGTTCCCTGAAACCGGGGCCAGTGAGGAAGCGTCTGTTGGAAGGCGCGACGTTAGAAAGGAATCCGGATTCGAATGAAGTTAGCCAGGCTTGGATGCCTGCGTGAGTGGCTGGGATTGTGCCTGTTCTGCGCGCTTGGCGCGCAGGCGCAGCAAATTGCGCCCGCTTCTTCCGTCGCCGAGGACCGTTCTTCCGTTGCTGGAGTTTCAGCTCCGCGGACTCCCTCTTCCGAGGACACCGCCGGACCGCTTCTCGCGCAAAATCAGCCGCCGCCGGCGGGGACACCCGCTCCCCAACCTCCGCGGACGCCGAATCCGTTTGAGACGATCCCTCAGTCCACGCAACCGGCTCCCCCTCCGAATCGTCCAGCTCCCTCTCCTGCCATCGAAACCGTGAAACCCACGGAGGCGCCCTCGCCGCAATTCGAGGACGTCATCGAAAATATTGAATTTCGCGGTGTCCGCCGTGTTCCCGCCGATACTTTGCGCGCCATGATTTTCAGCAAGCGCGGCGATAAATACGATCCCGACGCGCTGCATCGCGATTTCATGGCGCTGTGGAACACCGGGCCGTTTCGACGACATCCGCATGGAGCGCGAACAGGGCAAAACCGGTTGGATTATCCGCTTCGTGATGGTGGAACGGCGCGTCATTCGTTCGATTAAATACGACGGGAACAAATCCATCAGCACCTCCGAGATTCTCGATCGCTTCAAAGAGCGCAAAGTGGGCTTGTCGGTGGAATCGCAGTACGATCCCAACAAAATTCAACGAGCGCGCAATGTTTTGCAGGAATATCTGGCCGAGCGCGGACGTCAATTCGCGAGCGTGGATCCGGAGTTGCATCAGGTTCCCCCTTCTTCGCTCGAAGTGGTCTTCAAAATTAACGAGGGCCCAAAGGTGAAGGTGGGCGAGATTACGTTCGAGGGCAACAAGGTCTTCAGCGCCCTGATCCTCCAGCGCGCCATGAAGAACCTGCATGGGATCGGCATTCCGTACTCGATTTTCTTCGAAAACATCTTCGCCAAATCCTACGATTCGACCAAGCTCGAAGAGGATCAGGAGCGCGTCGAGTTGTTCTACCGCGACAACGGTTACTTCAACGCTCGCGTCACCGATCATAAAGTCGACATCGTGAACGTGGGCGGCGGTAAATTCAAACTGCCGCTGATCAAGCCGAACAAAATCGGCAAGGACGCCAATATCGACATCAGCATCGATGAGGGGCGCCTGTATCACTTGAATATGATCCAGTTCGTCGGCGTGAAATTGTTCCGCACGCCGGAGACGCTCATGCGGCCGGTGTTCCAGATGCAGCAGGGCGACGTCTTTTCCACCGCCAAACTCCGCAAGGGTTTCGAAGAACTGAAAAAGCTGTACGGCCAGTTCGGCTATATCGATTTCGTCGCCGAACCGAACATTGAACCGGAGCCGGGCACCGACAAAATCGATTTGACGCTGAACTTCGACGAAGGCAAACAGTTCTTCGTGCGGCGCATCGATTTTACTGGCAACATCACGACGCGCGACAAGGTCATCCGGCGCCAGTTGCTGGTCGACGAAGGAGACGTCTTCAACACGCGGCTCTGGGAGCTGAGCATCCTGCGCCTGAATCAGCTCGGATATTTTGAAGCGCTGAAGGAAGCCGATGCCGCCGACATCAAGCGCGATACCAAAACCGATACCGTCGACATCACGCTGAAGGTCAAAGAGCGCGGCAAGAACACCATCCAGTTGAACGGCGGCGTGTCGGGAATCGCGGGAAGTTTCCTGGGCTTCGGCTATTCCACGAATAACCTGTTGGGATTGGGCGAAACGCTGAGTCTGAATGCGACGCTCGGCACCGTGCAGCGCGATGTGACGCTGGGCTTCACCGAACCTTATCTTTTCGACGTCCCGCTGCAGGCCGGCTTCACCGTCTTCACGCAGCGCTACGACTATAACCAGGCGCGTCAGGCATCCATCCTGGCGGGACAAAACCTAACCTCGCTGTATCAGCAACTGGGTCAGCAGAACCTGCTGAACTACGTGTCGAACTCGAAGGGCTTCACGGTGTTCGCGAATTATCCGCTGCGGCGCAGTTTCGCCCGCCTGGGGATCGCCTACGGATTTACCGATCAGAACGTCGATACCCTCACCGACGCGGCCACGGCCTACTACACCTATCTGAACTTTTTGCGCATCAACGGTCCGAATGTTCTCGATGGCATCAAGACATCCAGCTTGACTCCGAGTTTCACGTATAACACCGTTAATCATCCGATCACTCCGACCGCCGGTAAATCGCTTTCGGTCTCGCTGAAATTCGCCGGCAGCGTGCTGGGCGGAACGTCAACGAGATCGAGCCGGTGATCGACGCCAAATATTTCCGTAAGAGCCCCCTCAATGCGAAACACGTGATCGGCTTTCACTTCAGCGGTAAATACGTGACCGGCTACGGGGGCAAGACCGCTCCGCCTTTCGACCGCTTCTTCATGGGCGGCGAGAACGACGTGCGCGGCTTCAATATCTGGGGCATCAGTCCGATCGCTTTCGTGCCGATCGAATCCAACGTCAATCTGCTGAACAACGACGGCAGCCCGCGCCAACAGAGGGTGCTCGACCCCAACGGCAATCCCTACCTGGCGAACGCCACGACGTCGATCCCGTCTTATCAGTTGGTGACGCCCGGTGGCGATACGGCGCTGGTGGCCAACTTCGAGTACCGGATTCCGATTTTTGGTCCGGTTACGCTCGCCTACTTCTTCGACGCCGGCATGAACCGCTTGCTCAACACCGCCGGACTCGCGATCAATCCTTCGCGCATCACGCAGTTGAACGGCGAATATCCGGAAGCGAACTTCGCCCCCAACGCGATTGTCGCGCCCGGCACGCAGAAGATTCGCGGTTCCACCGGCCTGGAACTGCAGGTCCTCATGCCCGTCGTGAACGCGCCCTTCCGAGTGTACTGGGCCTATAATCCGTGGGTGGACGAACAGAACATTCAATCCCCGATTCTGGTCGATCGGAGCTACTTCCCGAACCAGGCTTCGTTTGTGAACGCGCTCTCGCAGGTCGGCATCGTGTATCCATATTCCGAGAGGCGATCACTCTTCCGGTTCTCGGTGGGCAGGACCTTCTAGTTCGAAATGAAATGCGTGCGCGCGCATGGGCAAGGCTGTGCCATGATGGTGCGGCACAGCATGATAAGATTGAAAATAAAAGAAAATTAGGAGTTCGCTGTGAAAAAGAATTTGATGGGCGCGGCACTGCTCGCCGCCACTCTTGCGACACTGGCCGCCGCTCAGTCGGCCGCCCCGAATAAAGTCGGTGTTATCCAGGTGCAAAGCGCGCTGATCGCCACGAAGGATGGTCAGAAGGCCGCGAAAGAACTCGAAGAGCGGATGGCTCCCCGCAAGAAGGATCTGGACGGGAAGCAAGCCGAGATCCGCGATCTGCAGGAACGCCTGCAGAAGGGCGGCAACACGCTCTCCGAAAGCGCCAAGGAAGATCTGACGCGCAACATCGATGCGAAGACCAAGAGCTTCAATCGCCAGGTGGAAGACGCCCAGGCCGAGCTGCAACAGGAACAGCAGAAGGTCCTGAATCAACTGGGGCAGAAGATGATGCAGATCATCGACAAGTACGCCCAGGCGAACGGATTTTCGGTAATCCTGGACGTCAGCAATCAGAACACGCCGGTGTTATACGCCTCCAATACGGTCGACATCACCAAGGACATTATCGAGCTCTACGACAAGTCGAACGGCGGCGGTTCTGCCGCGTCCGCCGCGCCTGCCGCTCCCAAGGCGGCTGCTCCCGCGGCTCCGAGGCCGCCGGCTGCCGCTCCACCCGCTTCCAAGTAACAACCCGGTTTGTAAGAACACCGCAAGGGGAGACCGCGCGCAGCAGTCTCCCCCCGATTCTTCCGTGGGGTCTCGCGTTCCGGGTCCACGATCCCGCTTCGTTTTCAACTCTCCTCGTTTACAATCGTCTTTCCGCTGCTAAAATAGGAGCCGATCCCCATGACCATCCAGAACTCCTTCGGTGCCTCCGGCGACCTTCATGCAGGTGGCCAAACCTACCAGATCTTTCGCCTCGCGGCGCTCGAAAAGGCTGGCTTCGACCTGAAGCGGATACCGTTCTCGATCAAGATATTGCTTGAGAATCTGCTGCGCTTCGAAGACGGCACGACGGTGAAGCGCTCCGATATCGAGTACGTCGCCAAGTGGGATCCCAAGGCCGCGGCTCAGGAAATCAACTTCCGCCCTGCGCGCGTCGTGTTGCAGGATTTTACTGGCGTTCCGTGCGTGGTGGATCTCGCCGCCATGCGCGATGCGCTGGAGAAACTCGGCGCCGATCCGAAGAAGGCGAATCCGCTGGTCCCCGTCGATCTCGTGATCGATCACTCGGTCCAGGTAGATCAATACGGCTCGAAGGACGCCTTCCAGTTCAACGCGCTGCTCGAATTTCAGCGCAACCAGGAGCGCTACGCGTTCCTGCGTTGGGGACAATCCGCATTCCGGAATTTTCGTGCGGTGCCGCCCGATACCGGCATCGTGCACCAGGTGAACTTGGAATATCTGGCGCCGGTTGTCATGACGTCGAACGGTCAAGCGTATCCCGATACCGTCGTCGGCACGGATTCGCATACGACCATGATTAACGGTTTGGGCGTGGTCGGCTGGGGCGTCGGCGGAATTGAAGCCGAGGCTTGCATGCTGGGCCAGCCCGCGACCATGCTGCTGCCGGAAGTGATCGGTTTCAAGCTGACCGGCAAACTTCCGGAAGGCGCGACGGCCACTGACCTGGTGCTGATGGTCACGCAGTTGTTGCGGAAAAAAGGCGTGGTCGGAAAGTTCGTCGAATTCTACGGCGACGGTCTTGATTCGTTGAGCCTCGCGGATCGCGCGACCATCGCCAACATGGCGCCGGAGTACGGCGCGACGATAGGCGTATTTCCGATCGACGAGCAGGCGCTCGATTACCTGCGCATGACGAATCGTCCCGAAGCGCAGGTCGCATTGGTGGAAGCGTACGCGCGCGAGCAGGGGTTGTTCCGCATCAAGGGCGCGCCCGAGCCGGTGTTCAACGACACACTTGGTCTGGATCTGGCGAGCGTCGTTCCGTCGATGGCCGGTCCCAAGCGGCCGCAGGATCGCATCAATCTGCCGGACGTCAAGAAGAACTTCCTCGACGGCCTGGGCGCTGCGCCAAAGAGCGTCGAGATTTCCGCGCCCGCGCAGGTCAGCCACAACGGCGAGAAGGTCAACATTCAGGACGGCAGCGTGGTGATCGCCGCGATTACGAGTTGCACCAACACCTCGAATCCTTCGGTGCTGATTGCCGCGGGGTTGCTGGCGAAGAAGGCCGTCGAAAAGGGATTGAAGTCGAAGCCCTGGGTGAAAACCAGCCTTGCGCCCGGATCGAAAGTCGTGATGGATTACCTGAACGACGCGGGCCTGATGACGCCGCTCGAAGCCCTGAATTTCCAATTGGTTGGTTTCGGATGCACGACCTGCATCGGGAACAGCGGTCCGCTGCCGGATGAAGTCGCGGCGGGCGTGAACTCGGGAAAGCTGACGGTCGCTGCCGTGCTCTCCGGCAATCGGAATTTCGAAGGCCGCGTGAATCCTCTGGTGAAGGCGAATTATCTCGCGTCGCCGCCGCTCGTTGTGGCGTACGCGCTCGCCGGCCGCGTCGATATGGATCTCACCACGGAGCCACTCGGACAGAATGACGCGGGGCAAGACGTGTATCTCCGCGACGTGTGGCCGTCGGATGAAGAAATCCAAACGGTAGTGAAGAAGAGTGTGCGCCGGGAGATGTTCGAGAAGGAATATTCGGAAGTCTTCCACGGCGACGCGCAGTGGAATGCGATCAAAGTTCCGCTCGGCGATTTATACGCGTGGGACGATTCGTCCACGTACATCAAGAAGGCTCCGTATTTCGATGACATGGCCGATCCGGCCACCTTCGTGAAGGATTTCGCTGGCCTGCGAGTACTCGCGATGCTGGGCGATTCGGTGACCACCGATCATATTTCTCCGGCGGGTAACATCGCCAAGGATTCTCCGGCCGCGCAGTACTTGATGGCGCAAGGCGTCAAGCCGGTGGATTTCAATTCCTACGGCGCGCGCCGCGGCAATCATGAAGTGATGGTGCGCGGGACGTTCGCCAACATTCGTCTGCGCAATCAAATGGCGCCGGGCACCGAGGGCGGTTGGACCCGGCACGTTCCCTCCGGCGAGCAGATGTCGATTTACGATGCCTCGGTGCGCTATCAGAAGGACGGCGTCGGGCTGCTGGTGATCGCGGGCAAAGAATATGGCACCGGTTCCTCGCGCGATTGGGCCGCGAAGGGCACGCTATTGCTGGGCGCGAAAGCGGTCATCGCCGAAAGCTTCGAGCGCATTCATCGCGCGAATCTGGTCGGCATGGGAGTGCTGCCGCTGCAGTTCGTTGACGGGCAGACGCGCGAGACGCTCGGATTGACGGGGCAGGAAACGTACGTGATCGAGGGCATTCCGGCCGCGGTGAATTCGGCGGGAAAAACGCGCGCGAAGGTCACGGCGGTACACGACGGCGCGTGCAAAAGTTTCGAAGTCCAGGTGCGTGTGGATACGCCGGTGGAAGCGGATTATTATCGCAATGGCGGAATTCTTCCCTTCGTGCTGCGGCAGCTCGCGGCAAAGTAGATGTCTGGTGGAGCGGCGCGCGGTGGACACGCCACGGCCCGCGTCGAAGTGAGCGGGGGCAGGCCCGCCCGTGTAGAAGAGAGCCAGCGGTGGTCCCTCAGACCGCTAGCGAGCGTGGAAGTTTGAACAGGGCGCAACAATCATGGCGCTAGGCGTGCGCGAAGAAATTAAGATCGGTGGATTGGCCGTGCGATTTCTCCTCGAAGGCGAAGCTTCGGGCGGGTCGGTTGCGGTCTTCGAATTCGACGTTGCGGCCGGTGCGAAGCTCCCGGGCGCGCACAGTCACGACGGTTATGAAGAGACGATCTACGGGATCGAAGGCATTCTCACTTTCACCGTGGATGGGAAGCGCGTGGACGTCGGACCGCACGACGTGCTGTGCATTCCTCGCGGCGCGGTGCATCGCTTCGATAACTTTTCGAGCGCCGATGCGAAGATGCTCGCGATCGTGACGCCGGGCATTCTGGGTCCCGATTATTTTCGAGAAGTCGCGGCCGTGGTGAAAGCGGCGGCGGGCGGCCCTCCGGATATGGCCGCGCTCGGGGAGGTGATGCGGCGTCACGGGCTCACGCCGGCGTAGGGCTGATCGTTTGGCGTGCGTGGAGGGCACGCTAGGCCGCTATTTGTCCCTTGGGATTCGCCACTTCGACGTAGGCGAATCAGAGGTCCCGGAATTCAGGGTTCTCCAAATGACGCGAAGGTGGCTGCCCTTCGGGTACGTGTCGCCCGGTTTCCCGATAGGCTTCGAGATTCACGAAGGCCACGCACCCGCGAAGTCTCCTATTTCGCTGCGGCTGGACCCCCAAACAGATCGAGCTGGCAAAGCAATATTCAGGTCGGCCGCCCGTTCAATCGCGCGGGCCTGCCACATCGCCAGGGACATAGGCCCAATTTTCGCTTTATGCGGCTATTTTACGCCGGCGCCCGGAGCGCAGTCCGCGACTCCACGGCTTCCAGCACGCGATCCAATTCCGCGGCTTGCAAAGGCCGCGCAAGCAGAAAGCCGCCGCTATCCTCTAAGCTGCTCGCGAGGTCGCGATGGAAGGCGTCGCTGATCAGCACGAACGCGGAAATCGCGGGACGGATGCGATCCTGCTGATCGCTCCACTTGGGACCTCCCGTGCGCACGGCCCAGAACACGGCATCGAAGCGCATGCGCGGGGCGAGGTCGGCGGCTTGTTCGGCGGGAGCGGGAATCACGCGATGCCCGCGCGCCGCCAGCATTCCGAGCAATTGGTGACGTTCGGCGGCGTCCGAATCGACCAGCAGAAGCGTAAGAATCCGAGTAGCGAGGCGCGGCGTGAGACTTGCGATTTCGCTCCCGATCGCCCCGTTTCGCGTGTCCGCGCTCACAATGTCCTCTGCATCCGATCCGCGTGAAATATTGGCGAGAGCAGCCATCAGAGGAAGATCGACTTCGAACCCGGCCGACGAACTGCGGCTCACCACGCGGATTTCGCCTCCGTGCGCGGCGGCGATGCCGCGACACACGTCGATGCCGAGCGCGTCGCCGGCCTCCGCCAGGGATTCGCGCGGAGCATCGCTCGAATAGTGAATCTCAACCACGATCCTTCCGCCCAGGCGGCTGCTGGAGAGTGACAGAGTGCGGCCGGCCGCGCTCACCGTACACTGCTCGGCGTGAACCAGAAGACTGAGAAAAAGCTGTTCGAGTTGTCCGTGCGCACCAAGAGCCACCGCCGGTTCGGGCGCCAGGCGGTTCTGCACGCGCAGGCCGCGCGCCTTCCATCCGGGTTCGCGGAACTGCACCAATCCGGCGATCAGCGCGCTCACGTCGACGGGCTGCGGCGAGGCGCTATCGGGGTGGGCGAACGACATGAGGCGAGTCAGGATATCGGCGGCGCGCCGCGATTCCGACACGATCTGACGGATCTCCGAGAGTGCGACGGGGCCGACGTCGCGGACGTCATGATTCGGCTGGCCCGTTCCGGGCGGTTCCAGCTCTCCCGCGAGCGTTTCGGCCAGCCGCTGGATGGTCACGAGAGGCTCGCTTAACTCGCCGGCGACTCCCGAAATCAATTGCGCCGTGGCGGCCAGCTTTTCACTGCGCAGCAACTGTTCACGAACGGTGCGCTGCTCCTGCAGCTTGAGAGACGACGCCACTTGATTCGTAAGATGCTGGACGGCGGCCTGCTCCTCGCGCGAATAATAACCGACGCGCCGGTTGCTTGCGACCTCCAGCACGCCGATCAGATCATGCTGGGCGAGCAGCGGAACGAACATCGCCGAGCGCGCGACACCGGGCTGCCAGCCGGCGCTGACGAGCGGATTACGGCGCACATCGGGAATATGCACGGTGGTGCGGCTCAGAAAGCATTTCACAAGGCCCTTCGCCAGCCCATCCGGCGGGGAGTCGACGGCAATCGCCATCGGATCGGCGTCTTCGCGCGTGGTCACCAGCTCCAGCGACTTGTCTTTATGACTGTGCAGGAAGAGCCGCACGGAGGTCGCGCGCGAAACGGCAGGCAGTTGATCGGCCAGGCGCTGGGCGATTTCCGCGCGGGACGCCGTGGCGGTGATGCTTTCACTGAGCGCGTGTAGAATCCGATTGGCGTGGCGCTGCGCCCGGAGATGCCGCTCTCGAGCCACGAACGCGCCGCCGAGCGCGGCAAGCGCTCCCAGAAACAGGGCGGCGAGCCATGCCGGCGTGTGCGCGAGAAATCGGTAGACTTCCGTCATGCGGGCCGCTGCGAGAAAAGCCAGCGCTCCAGTTGCGGATCGAGGAAATCAGGTATTGAGAGAGCGACATGTGCGAGTGAGGCCTCGCGCGTCAGGATTCCGACCACGCGCGCTCCGGCCGAGCGAGCCGAGGCAACGCCGACAGGGGAATCCTCGAAGACGATGCAATTGTGCGGATCGACGCTCAGTTCGCGCGCCGCGAGCACGTAAATATCGGGAGCAGGTTTGGGACGCTCCACCTGAGATCCGTCGACAATCACTTGAAAGAACGAGCGCAAGTTCGCGCCATCGAGGACGAAATCTATGTTGGGACGTTCGGCATTGCTGGCCAGGCCGCGCGGAGTTCCCGAGGCGTGTTCGAGGAAGCGGCGGATGCCGGGCACCATATGATCTTTCAGGCGATCGCCCATGAGTTCACGGTACAGGCGCTCTTTGGCCGAGCCGTGCTCCTGCACACTCTGTTCATCGGCTGCCGGGCCCAAAAAATCCACAACGATATCGTCGTTACGGCGCCCGTGCATGCGCGCCAGAAGCTCCTCGTCGCGAATGCCAAGGGATTCCAGATACTGACGCCAGGCGATCTCATGCACCGGCATGGAATCGACCACCACACCGTCCAGGTCGAAGATCAACGCCAGACCCGGCGCGATAACTGCCGCGGGCGCGGCGCGAGAATCCGCAGGCAGAGCCTGAAGGGATTTCTCCATTTGGTCGAATCATATCACGTGCCCTATGTTTCGACCGGGGACGCAGTACAATGACCGAGGGTGAGGTCGCTCAAGGACAAGCGCATGGCCCGCCTGTACAGGATTTCAGGGCGGGTGCAGGGTGTCGGATACAGGGCCTTCGCGGCGGGCGCCGCGCAGCGGCTCAACATCGCGGGATGGGCGCGAAACTTGGACGATGGCGATGTCGAAGTGCTCGCGTCCGGGATGGCCGCGGAGGTGGACGAGTTCGAAGGTTGGCTGCGGAAAGGTCCACGCTTCGGCGAAGTGCGGGGTGTGACGGTGAGCGAAGCGGCGGCGCCGGATACCCGGGAATTTTATATTCGGTAGGCGTAATTTATTTGCAGGAGTTCTCATGAAAGAATTTCCCATGATCACGACCATCCAGCAGCACGTGCTGCAACAGCAGGAGGAATTGTTTCCTGAGGCGCGCGGAATTTTTTCGTCGCTGGTGTCCGGAATCTCGCTGGCGACCAAGGCCATTGGGGCGCAGGTACGCCGCGCCGGGTTGGGCGATCAATTGGGCGCGGTCGGCTCGACCAACGTGCAGGGCGAGGAACAACAGAAGCTCGACGTTTACGCGAATCAGATGCTGCTGCACTGCCTGGGAAGGCGCGACGCGGTCGCCATGCTGGTTTCCGAAGAGAACGAAGAGCCGGTGACGTTCGACCGCGACCACGCGGGGCGCTATATCGTCGTTTTCGATCCCTTGGACGGCTCGTCGAATATCGACGTGAACGCGCCGGTCGGAACGATCTTTTCCATTTTCCGCCGTCCCGAAACGGAGGACGATCACACGCTCGCGGTGCTACAGCCGGGATCGCGGCAAGTGGCGGCGGGGTATATCGTGTACGGCTCATCCACGATTTTCGTTTATACGGCGGGGCGAGGCGTGTTCGGATTCACGCTCGATCCGAGCGTCGGCGCGTTCGTGCTCGCGTTCGAGAACATGAAGATGCCCAAGCAGGGTAAATATTATTCGGTGAACGAAGCCAACGTGGACGCGTTTCCCGCGGCGTATCGCGAATACCTCGCGCGTATTCGCAACGGGGGCTTAGGATGCGAATATAGTTCGCGGTACGTAGGATCGCTGGTGGCGGATTTCCATCGGACATTGTTGAAAGGCGGCGTCTTTCTATACCCGCCGACGGCCAGCCATCCGAGCGGCAAGTTGCGTCTGATGTATGAAGCGAATCCGCTGGCATTTATCGCCGAACAGGCGGGCGGGTCGGCTACGGATGGCGTGCGTAAGATTACCGATATCCTGCCGGAGACGATCCATCAGAGAACACCGCTCGCGATCGGCAGTCAGGTGGAGATGCAAGCGTTCGAACAGTGCATGCGGGAAGCGGAGACGCCGGTAGCGACGGTCCGTTAGCGCCCGGTCCCGTCAAGGCAGGTCCCCTAACTCCTTGGCCTGCTAAAATAACGCTTCACCCACATGAATCAAAACTCCTCCGCCCAACCCGTCAATGAATTGCAGCGCCTGGTCCGCGAAGTGCCGGATTTCCCCAAACCCGGCATCAACTTCTACGACATCACGACGCTGCTGCAGGACGCCGCGGGCCTCAAGGCAGTGATCGACGGACTGAGCTACCGCTTCGCCGACCAGAAGATCGATAAAGTAGTGGGGATCGAAGCGCGCGGCTTCATCTTCGCTCCGGCGGTCGCCTATGCGCTCAGCGCCGGATTCATTCCGGTGCGGAAACCGGGAAAGCTCCCGGCCGCGAGGAAGCGTATCGAGTACAAGCTGGAGTACGGAACCGACGCGCTTGAGATTCATGTGGACGCCGTGAAGAAGGGCGAGAGGGTTCTGATCGTCGACGATGTGCTTGCGACCGGAGGAACAGCGCGCGCGGCGGCAGACCTCGTAACCAGCCTGGACGCGGTGGTTGCCGGGTTGGGCTTCGTCCTCGAACTGGATTTCCTGCACGGGCGCGAAAAGCTGCCCGAGTATTCCATCCACTCGTTAGTGCATTACGCCAGCTAAAAAAAGGCGGCTCGCGGAGAAGGATTGCGAGCCGCCTACGGCGCGGCGGGAGTTTTCCCTCCGCACGCGTCAAATTCACCACTCGCGCCGGATTAAAGTCTCGGCGCGGCGGCATTCACAAAGGCAAACCGGTTAGGCATCCGTCGCCACGCTTATTAGACGAGGTAGAGACGCTTTTGGTCGCTTTTGCTTGTGTGACCCTCGCAGCGGCTCGGGACTATAACCACACACGTACTGGTACGGAATCATCCTAATCGCTCGATCTCCTTAACGGCTGCGGGTTTGCAACGAGTTCGCCCAAGAGATGGCGTCTCCTCCCCAAATTGCCCCTGTCGCTTTGACCGCTGCGGGGTCAAGTGCAAAACCAGCCGCGAAGCCTGCTTCTCCCCGCAGCGCCGCAGTGAAAAACCGCTCTCCGGCCGCAACACCCGTGCCGGCCCCGAAATCGAAGCTGAGTGCGCTTGCGGAAATGGCCGTTCCTCTCGGCGTTCTCGGCATTGTGATGGCGATGATCGCGCCCATGCCGGCCTTCCTCCTGGACATCCTGATCAGCACGAACATCACGATTTCCGTGGTGGTCCTGATGGTCTCGATGTACATCACGAAGCCGGTGGAGTTCAGCGTCTTTCCCACCTCCCTGTTATTGATGACGCTGTTCCGTCTGTCGCTCAATATTTCCTCGTCGCGATTGATTCTGGTGCAAGGTAATTCCGGCACGCGCGCGGCGGGGCAGGTGATTGAAGCGTTCGGCAACTTCGTCGTCGGAGGCAACTACATCATCGGCGTGGTGATCTTTCTGGTTCTGATCGCGATCCAGTACGTGGTCATCAACCACGGCGCGGTGCGCATCTCGGAGGTCACGGCGCGCTTCACGCTGGACGCACTTCCCGGCAAACAGATGTCGATCGACGCCGATCTGAACGCGGGTCTGATCGATGAACACGCGGCACGCTCGAGGCGTAAGCAACTGGCGGCCGAAGCTGAGTTCTATGGCGCCATGGACGGAGCGTCGCGGTTCACGCAGCGTGACGCCGTCGCCAGCATCATCATCACCGCCATTAATATCATCGCGGGCTTCCTGACCGAACCGGACCGCTCGTCCCCTTCTTCTTGAGGTAGCAGGAGAACGTGCAGGCAACCCCTTGTTGCACCGCGATTCCGTCCTGGGCGATGCCGAGCGTGCAGGGAACGTCTTCCTCGGCGGCGATCCGGTATGAGACCGAGCCGCCGATCCGAGTCGAAGGGTCGCGATCGAACCGCCCGCGATTGGTGGCGCCGCAGGGATACCAGGGCCGCTGTCGGAAATCGGTCTCCTTGAGGTAGTGGAGCAGCGTGTACGGGCTGAGGCCCTCGAAACCGCTGTCGCACAGCTTGTCCGCCCACATCCCCGGCACGAGGTCGCAGAGATACTCGATGAACTGTCCGTACTGGCCCGGATCGATGCGTCCGGGGCAGATGGGCTCGCGGCGTGATCACGGCCGTCGTCCGCGACGGCTCGAACGCCTCGAGGCTCATCCCATCGAACCAGGCCGTGCCGCGCCCCTTGCCATAACCGACCAGGAAGGGTGCGATCCGAACGCGACCGTCGGCGGGAGCCTGGAACACGAGCACGACCTCGGCCCAGTCGGTCTCGCCCCGATGGCTGGGACCGGCCGCGAGGATGCCCCGGCCCCCCCTACCCTGGACTTGATACGTCCCGGACACCGAGGCTTCCATCGGATCAAGGCCGACTGTGCGAACCCAGCCACGGAACCGGTACCATCGCCCCGGCTCGAGCCGCACCTCCTGACCGAGCGCCGTGTCCGAGAGGTCCGCGGCCGACACGCGCAGGGACTGTTGCCCCTCGTGGACGATCCGTCGATCGGCCTCGACCGTCGCCTTGGCCCCGTAGGTCACCACCTCCCAGCCGTCGAGGAAGGATGGCGATTCGAAGCCCGGGTTCCGCATCGACGCGACGCCCCCCTCGCCCGAATCCGCCCCCAGAGATACGCCTATCAACAGGACCGTCAGCGGCACGATTCCCATGGTCTGGCCTCCGTCTTGTCTCGATGGATCGGGACGGGCTCGCCGGAGCCTTGGCGTCACGTCAGCGAGTCGTCGAACGCGATGTCGCACGATTCCGCGATCCGATCACCGAGCGAGCACTACAAGGGCCGCTCCAGACGATCGACGCCCGCCCCCATGATCCCGCATCGCCGACCGATCCGGGAGGGATGACCGCCAAGTCGTCGAAATGAGGACCTCCGACCCAACCCGGGACCCGCTAACCCAAATGCAAAATTTTGGACAACCAAAAATTTCGATTGTCATGCCAAAAACGATCGGTTAGGATTCCCTCTGTCAAGAGTTAACCGGCTCGAATTCCCCGGAGGAGATCGATCCATGATCGTTCGCTTACGAGATAAAGGCCCGAATCCGGGATTTACCCTGATTGAATTGCTGGTGGTGATCGCGATCATCGAGCGTGCTGATCGCCCTGCTCTTGCCCGCGGTCCAGGCGGCCCGCGAGGCGGCGCGGCGGACGCAGTGCGTGAACAACCTGAAGCAGATCGGCCTGGCGATCGCCAACTACGAGTCGAGCCACGGCTGCATCGTCTCGGGGTACATCAGCTCGACCGTGCCTCTGGCTCGTTCGGCGTGCCGGGGTATAACCCGGACCCGCAGACCGGCGACAACGGGCCGGGGTGGGGCTGGCTGGCCCTGCTGCTTGCCGCACGATCGAACAAGGCCCGCTTTACAACGCGATCAATGTCAACCTGCCCACGTGGGTGGCGGACAACGGGACGGTGGTCACGGTCCAGCTCAACGTCTACAACTGCCCGTCGGCGAACAACCCGACGCCGACCGTCCCGATGGTGGACGCGAACCTGAACCTCCTGCCCGTGGCCAATCCGTACTTCGCCCGCTCCGACTACGTCTACAACGTCGGTTGGAACGACTCGGGCATGCCGGCGACCGTCAACTACGACAACACGGTCACGGGCTGCAACGGGCCGATCTACCGCAACAGCCGGATCACCTATGCCGGGGTGACCGACGGCCTGAGCAACACGGTCGTCGCGGGCGAGCGGACGCCATACCTCTGCGGACGCCACCTGGGTGGGGATCATCCCCGGCTACCGGCACTTCGCCTACAACGCGTTCGCCAGCCTCGGGACCGGCGGGCTGGGCGTCAACTACGACTATGCCAACGCCATCCTCGCGGCCCACAGCGGCCCCTCGCTCTACGAGGACCCGGTCGTCATCCACCCGCCGAACAGCCCGCTCGGCCACACCGACGAGATGTACTCGCTCCACCCCGGCGGGGCCAACGTCCTGATGGGCGACGGCTCGGTCCGGTTCATCAAGCAGTCGATCAACTTGCTGACCTGGGGCGCCTGAGCAGCCGCAGCAACGGGGAGGTGATCAGTGCGGACTCCTATTGAGGCACGGCGATCGCGAAGCCGCCGCTTCGGTTTCGCGGCCTCGGAGTCCGGAGACCTTGCTCGCCGGGCTGTTGCTGATGCTCGTCGGCTGCGGCGAGCCGTCGGTCCGCGAGCTGAAGAATCGCCGGGAGCTCGAGGCCCTGCTGACGGCCATCTCGCTGAAGAACAAGAAGGAGCTGGACAAGGACGTCCAGCGGATCGAGGATCGCCACACGTCGGGCGAGCTCTCCGACGAGGGCTACAAGGACCTCCAGGAGATCATCAAGAAGGCCCTGGCCGGCGACTGGGGCGGGGCCGAGAAACAGGCCTATGAACTCCGCGAGTCGAAGCCGTATTTCCAATGATCGTGGAGGCTGCACCTTGCCATGAAGAAGCTGATCTCCGCTCTGGCCCTGATCGCCGTCATCGTCCGTGTCCACGGCCTGGGCGGGATGGAAACTCTTGCGGAAACGCCCTCGTCGGCCCGTCGCGGGGTCATTCCACCGATCGAAAGTCGACGGCTCCGGGCACACCCGCGGAATCGTCCAGGTTGACCTCATGCGACAGATCATGGCCGAACAGATCCGTATCGACTCCTCCGGCCCGATCCCGGAGCGGCATGGACAGTTCCGAGCCAGGACCATCCCTTGCTCGGCCGTCGCGCACCGGCCTTGATGCTGAAAGACGCCGGGGGAAGACGTGGAATCTCGGAGAGGAGGTCTCGAACGGACCGGTCGTGGTCGTCTTCTACCTGGGCTCCACCTGCATGGCTTGTGTCACCCACCTCGTCGAACTGGACGTGGCGATGTCGCGATTCGACAAGCGAGGCGACGGGTGTTGGCCGTCAGCGGCGACTCACCCGAGTTCTCGATGGAACGCATCCGCAAATTCGGCGGGTTTCAGATCCCGCTCTTGAGCGATC
This sequence comes from Terriglobia bacterium, assembly GCA_963765085.1. Classification (GTDB taxonomy): domain Bacteria; phylum Acidobacteriota; class Terriglobia; order Bryobacterales; family Bryobacteraceae; genus Palsa-187. Next base: position 122,323 of record CAVXVL010000001.1, read on the forward strand.
CCGACCATCGCCATCTCCTCGGCTTACGGTGCGTGGAAGCCGATCCCCGGCGGGGACGAAGGCGACGGCGAAGCACGGCACGGTACATTCATCGTGGATCGCGATGGTTTGATCCGCTGGGCCTACCTCGGGAATCGCCCGTTCAACGACATCGAAGCGTTGCTGACCGAACTCGCGAAGGCTCTGCCGGTCAGGACCTCGAGCAAGCCGACAAGCGCTCGATGAGATGGACAACACGCGTTCATTTCGTGCGGGGCTGCGCCGGGGCGGCGGGGGTCGCGTCAAACCGGATCATGGCCTTCGCTTCCTTGTAGGCCAGCCACATGATCAGGTCGTTCGCGGTCGGCACCGCCGGCCAGCGGTCTCTGCTCGTCGACGGGCAGCGGCTTCATCTTCGCGGCGGCTTCGGTCGCGAGCTTGCGGGCGAGGTCGGTCTTGCCCTGTCGAAACAGGCCCATCGCGCGGTAGAACGCTGAAGTGCTTGATACAGTGTTATTCTTACCCGGATCATTCATCGCCGCGGTCAAAGCGGCGTCGGCTTCCGCGAAGTGTCCGCTACGGTATTCGGCCATGCCGAGGGCCATCTCGAAATAAACCAGCCACTGGGAACCCTTTCCATGTTCCACCGCGCGACGGGCGAGGACCAGCGCGGTTTCGCACCGCTTGGGGTCGGCCTGGCGCAGGCTGCAAGACTTCGCCGCATGGTCGGCGACCTCGGGATCTTCCGTGTCTTTCGCGAGCGAAAGAAGTTTCTCACAAGTGGAGGAAAGCTCCTTGTCCTGCCCAAACCACGCCTGGAGGGCAGGCTACCCTCAAGTAGCCGAAGGACAGGCCGCCGCGGAAATCGATGACAGAGGGGTTGTCGTCGACCAGCTTCTGCCGGATCGCCAGCGCCTTGCGGAACTCGGCCTCCGCCTCCGCTGGCTTGCCCGTGTTCGACAGCAGGATGCCGAGGTTGAAGTGGCTGTCCGCCAGGCCGCTGCGGAAGCCGGTGACGGCGGGGTTGTCGTCGACCAGCTTCTGCCGGATCGCCAGCGCCTTGCGGTACTCGGCCTCCGCCTCCGCTGGCTTGCCCGTCTTCGACAGCAGGTTGCCGAGGTTGATGTGGCTATCCGCCAGGCCGCTGCGGAACCGGTGTCGGCGGGATTGTCGTCGACCAGCTTCTGCCGGATCGCCAGCGCCTTGCGGTACTCGGCCTCCGCCTCCGCCGGCTTGCCCGTCTTCGACAGCACGTTGCCGAGGTCGTTGTGACTATACGCCAGGTCGTCGCGGAAGTCGGTGACGGCGGGGTCGTCGTCGGCCAGCTTCTGTAGAAGCGCCATCGACTTGCGGAACTCGGCCTCCGCCTCCGCCGGCTTGCCCGTGTTCGACAGCAGGATGCCGAGGAAGTAGTGGCTGCGCGCCAGGCCGATGCGGAACCGGTGACGGCGGGGTTGTCGTCGGCCAGCTTCTGCCGGATCGCCAGCGCCTTGCGGTACTCGGCCTCCGCCGCGACTGGCTTGCCCAGGCTCGACAACACGTGGCCGAGGTTGAAGTGGCTTTGCGCCAGGCTGCTGCGGAAGTCGGTGACGGCGGGGTTGTCGTCGGCGAGCTTCTGCATAGAGCGCCAGCGCGTTGCGGAGCTCGGCCTCCGCCTCCGCCAGCTTGCCCTGTGCCACAGCAACTAGCCGAGGTTGTCGTGGCTCCACGCCAGGCCGCTGCGGAAATCGGTGACGGCGGGGTTGTCGTCGGCCAGCTTCTGGTAGATCGCCAGCGCCTTGCGATACTCGGCCTCCGCCTCCGCTGGCTTGCCCGTCCATCCAGCAGTGAGCCGAGGTCGACGTGGCTCCACGCCAGGCCGCTGCGGAATTTGGTGACGGCGGGGTTGTCGTCGGCCAGCTTCTGGTGAGATCGCCAGCGCCCGGCGGTAGCTCGGCCTCCGCCTCCGCGGCTTGCCCGTCTCGCACAGCAGGATGCCGATCCGGAGGACCGTGTCCGCCAGGTCGTGGCGGGCCTCGTTGGAGGCTCCGGGAGCGGCGGCCAGCGCCTCCTGGTCGGCCCGCGCCAGCCGGAAGGCCGCCAGGGCGTCGGCGGACTTGCCCGTGGTCGTTCAGGAGCCAACCCATTTGCGACCGGCAGGCCGCCAGCGCGGCCCGCGCCGACGGATCGGCACCCGCCGGGCCGGCCAGCAGCGACTCCGACCGCCGGTAGGTCGCCAGAGCCTCGTCCGTCTTGCCGGTCGCTTCGAGCAGCCCTGCGACCGCGATCAAGCTGCGCCCGACGTCGACCTTGGCCACGACGCCGGCCCCCGGCTCGGCCGCCAGCGCCTCGCGAGCCGCCAGGACCGCACGATGCGCCGCCAGTGCGTCCTCGTTGCGGCCGACCTTGCCCGTCAGGTCGGCCAGCTCGAAGTTGGACTGCGCCAGGGCCCGCCGCGAGGCGATGTCGGTTTCCTTGCCGAGCAGGGCGCCGAGCTTGCCGTAGAAGTCCGAGGCCGATTTCAAGAGCCGGTTGCGCAGCTCCTTGAATTTCTCCTCCTTGAGCAGGAAGTCCTCACTCACGCCGGTGTGAAACGTCTTGATCGCGTCCATCGCCAGCTTGTACCGCGCCTCCACGGCCGCACGCGATTTGGTGAGCTGGCCGTTGGCTTCATTCAGGGCCGTGTTCGCGTTCGTTTCTCTCGTCAGCGAGGCGGCGAGCCTGGCGTTGGCCGCCGTCTGCACCGCCGCCACCGCGGCCAGGCCGCCCAGCAGCGACAGTAGCACCAGGCTCGCGGCGAGCACCCCGTTGCGATGCTTGCGGACAAATTTCTTCGTTCGGTAGACCCGACTCGGCGGCGCGGCCAGTACCGGCTCGGACGAAAGGTGCCGATTGATGTCGGCGGCGAAGCCGTTGGCCGTCTCGTACCGCCGGGCTGCGGTCCTTCTCCAAGGCCTTCATCACGATCCAGTCGAGATCGCCCCGTCAATGCTCGCTTCAATTGCGCCGGCTCGATGCTGCGACCGGCCGCGATGCTGGGCAGCCCTTCCGCCGTGCTCGCCTTCGTGCTCGGGCGGGGCGGATCGACCTCCCGCACCATGCGCAGCATCTCCAGCATCGCACCTCGCTTGAACTGCGATGCATCCAGCGGCGGCGAACCGGCGAGCAACTCGTAGAGGATCACGCCCAGCGCATAGACGTCGGTCCGTGTGTCGATGTCCATCGACGACGGGTCGGCTTGCTCGGGCGACATATAGGTAGGCGTGCCGACGATCGCTCCGGTATCGCCCAGGCTTTGGTCGGTCAGGTCGAACTCCGTGGCCTTGGCCACGCCGAAATCGATGACCTTGGGCGTGGGACGGCCGTCGACCTCGGTGACCATCACGTTCGAAGGCTTGAGGTCGCGGTGGATGATTCCTTTTTGATGGGCATGCTGCACCGCCTGGCAAACGGCGACGAACAGCTCCAGCCGAGCCCGAACCGGCAGCCGTTTGCGGTCGCAGTAATCGGTGATCGGCAGGCCGTTCACCAGTTCCATCACAAAGAACGGCTGGCCGGTTTCGGTGGTGCCTCCGTCGTAAACGCGGGCGATGTTCGGGTGATCCATCAGGGCCAGCGCCTGGCGTTCGGCGTCGAACCGGGCCAGACCGCCCGCGAGTCCATGCCAAGCTTGATCAACTTGAGTGCGACCTGGCGTTTGACCGGCTCGGTCTGTTCGGCCAGGTAAACCGTGCCCAGCCCGCCCTCGCCGAGGAGTTTCGCAGCGTGTACCGCCGGCGATGACCTGGCCCGGGACGAACCCGCCAGAACGGTTTTTCCGCCCCGACTCGACGGTTGTAGAGTTCGTGGCGCCAGACCATTCTCCGCGAAGCCGAGCGTTTCCGAGGCGGTAGTTCTTGCCGATTCGTGTGTTTCGGCTGGCGATCGTGTCCGCCGCATTGGTGGCACTCGACGGCGTACCGGTGCCGGTGCCGGCAATGGTCTCTAACCCTTCAGCGACCGGGCGCTCCGGGGTTGTGCGAGGAAGCGGCCTGCCTGGTCGTGGGCCGCCAGTAGCCCCTCGACTCCCGCTTTGACGCCGGGTTGCCGCGACATGCGTCCTCGAGGTACGCGTCCCGCTCGGGGCCGCCTGGCCGCTCAAGGGCTTCACAGAATAAGCTCTTCAGGTCGGGGTCGGGCGAAGTCATGGGCGTCGACTCCTCGGGATCGGCTCGGAACGACTCAGGATCGGGGGCCCGAAACGGCCTCCTCATCGTCATGCTCCGTCTGGCTCCGCCGTGCGACATGAATTTTCCGAAAGCTGGCGAAAAAGCCAGGCCCGTGCGAACGCCCAGTCGCGGTCGGCGGTCCGACGGACCACCCCCAGCGCCTTCGCCGCTTCGTCCTGCGTCAGTCCGGCGAACATACGGAGCTTGACCAAGGAGGCGGCGCGGGGGTCTTCTCGCTCAAGCCGGGAAAGGGCGGCGTCGAGGTCGAGCAAGTCGTCCGGGGAAGCATCGAGCCGAGCCACGGCGTCGAGTTCGAGCTCCTCCCGCCGCCGCGAAGGACCGCCTCTCCGGAGCCGCTTGCGGTTGCGAGCATGGTCGACCAGCACTCGCCTCATGGCCTCGGACGCCGCCGCAAAGAAGTGACCTCGGTTGTCGAACTGCTGATCTCCCACCAGCCGCAGATAGGCCTCGTGAACCAAAGCCGTTGCGCCAGGGTATGGCCGCTAGCCTCGTTCGCCATGTGTGCGGCCGCCAGCTTGCGCAGCTCATCGTATACCAGCGGCAGTAGCCGATCGGCGGCTTGCGGGTTTCCAGCTTCAATGGCGCCGAGGATGCGGGTGAGCTCGTTCTTCATGAGGTCAAGAATACCGGCCGGGGCGATGATCGGCCAACACGTAGGAACGGGACGTTTCGTCGGAAGAATTCGGTGTCCCTTCATAGGTCTGGGGCGCCCAGTCAAGGAAATTCGGAGGAGAGATCTGTGTTGGCTTCATTTGGACTTGGGTGCCCAGGGCCTTGATGGGTCAAAGAAAAGGAACTAATTCCCGCTTCAAACGATTGCCTACCCCTTGATCTAGTGGCGGCACAGGAGATGTCCCCCGGTTAGCCTCTCAGACTGCCCCAACCCCTTGGATCTACTGGAGGAATAGGAATGCCCCCCATTGCTTCCCTGCCCGCCCGGCCCCGCCTCTGGTGTTGATGTGGGCTGATCCATCTACTCCCAGACTGCGCGGTCATTTCGTGTGAGGCCTGCACCGGGGCGGCGGGGGCCGAGTCAAACGGGATCATGGCCTTCGCTTCCTTGTAGGCCAGCCACAGGATCAGGTCGTCGCTGGTCGGCACTGCTGGCCAACGGATTCTGCTCGTGGACGGGCAGTGGTTTCATCTTGGCGGCCGCCTCGGTCGCGAGCTTGCGGGCCAGGTCGGTCTTGCCCTGGCGAAACAGGCCCATCGCGCGGTAGAACGCCGACGTGCCGACACAGCGTGGTTTGTCCTTGACCGCCATCGCGGCGGTCAGAGCGGCGTCGGCCTCCGCGAAGTGTCCGCTACGGTATTCGGCCATGCCGAGGGCCATCTGGAAATCAGAGGAAGCAAGTGATGACTCTTGCCAAGATCCACCGCACGACGGGCGAGAACCAGCGCGGTTCGTGCCGCATGGCATCGGCCCGGCGCAGGCTGCAACACTTCGCCGCCTTGTCGGCGACCCCGGGATCTTCCGTATCTTTCGCGAGTGAGAGAAGTTTCTCACAAGTGGAGGAAAGCTCCTTGTCCTGCCCGAACCACGCCTGGAGGGCCGCTACCCTCAAAGAGCCGAAGAACAGGCCATCGCGGAGATCGATGACAAGGGGTTGTCGTCGACCAGCTTCTGCCGGATCGCCATCCCTTGCGGTACTCGGCCTCCGCCTCCGCCGGCTTGCCCGCGTCCGACAGCAGGATCGCCGAGGTTGAAGTGGCTGTCCGCCAGGCTCGCTGCGGAACTCGGTGACGGCGGGGTTGTCGGCGGCCAGCTTCTGGCGGATCGCCAATCGCCTTGCGGAACTCGGCCTCCGCCTCGGCCGGCTTGCCCGTCGTCCGACAGCAGGATGCCGAGGTTGTTGTGGCTGTCCGCCAGCCGCTCGCGGAAGTCGGTGTCGGCGGGGTTGTCGTCGGCCAGCTTCTGCCGGATCGCAGTCGCCTTGCGGAACTCGGCCTCCGCCTCCGCCGGCTTGCCCGTGTTCGACAGCAGATGGCGAGGTCGTGGTGGCTCCCCGCCAGGAGTCGCGGAAGTCGGTGATGGCGGGGTCGTCGTCGGCCAGCTTCTGGTGGAGCGCCATCGCCTTGCGGAACTCGGCCTCCGCCTCCGCCGGCTTGCCCGTCTTCGACAGCAGGTCGCCGAGGTTGTAGTGGCTGTGCGCCAGGCGTGTGCGGAATTCGGTGACGGCGGGGTTGTCGTCGGCCAGCTTCTGCCGGATCGCCAGCGCCTTGCGGCACTCGGCCTCCGCCTCCGCCGGCTTGCCCGTCTCCGACAACAGTAGCCAAGGTGATGTGGCTATCCGCCAGGCCGCAGCGGAAATCGGTGACGGCGGGGTTGTCGTCGGCCAGCTTCTGCTCGAGCGCCAGCGCCTTGCGGAACTCGGCCTCCGCCTCCGCCGGCTTGCCCGTGTGCACAGCAGGTTGCCGAGGTTGTCGTGGCTGCCGCCAGGCTGTGCGGAAGTCGGTGACGGCGGGGTTGTCGTCGGCCAGCTTCTGGTAGAGCGCCAGCGCCTTGCGGTACTCGGCCTCCGCCTCCGCGGCTTGCCCGTCTCGGACAGAAGGTTGCCGAGGTTGATGTGGCTGTCTGCCAGGTCGCTGCGAAAATCGGTGACGGCGGGGTTGTCGTCGGCCAGCTTCTGGTAGATCGCCATCGCCGTGCGGACTCGGCCTCCGCCTCCGCCTGCTTGCCCGTGTCCGACAGCAGGAGGCCGATCCGGATGATCGTGTCCGCCAGGTCGTGCCGGGCGTCGTTCGAGGCCCCGGGAGCGGCGGCCAGCGCCTCCTGGTCGGCACGCGCCAGCCGGTAGGCCGCCAGAGCCTCGGCGGACTTGCCCGTCGTGGCAGGAGACAACCCAGTCGCGACCGGCAGGCCGCCAGCGCGGCCCGCGCCGACGGCGGCACCCGCCAGGCCCGCCAGCAGCGACTCCGACCGGCGGTAGGACGCCGGGCCTCGTCCGTCTTGCCGGTCGCTTCCAGCAGCTCGGCAACGGCCGTCAGGCTGCGGCCGACGTCGACCTTCGTCTCGGTGTCGGCCGCCGGCTCGGCCGCCAGCGCCTCGCGGCCGCCAGCACCGCACGGTGCGCCGCCAGGGCGTCCTCGTTGCGGCCGACCTTGCCGGTCAGGTCGGCCAGCTCGAAGTTGGACTGAGCCAGGGCCCGCCGCGAAGCGAAGTCGGTCTCCTTGCCCAGCAACGCTCCGAGCTTGCCGTAGAAGTCCGGCGGCCGACTTCAAGAGCCGGTCACGCAGCTCCTTGAATTTCTCTTCCTTGAGCAGGAAGTCCTCGCTGACGCCGGTGTGGAACGTCTTGATCGCCTCGACCGCCAGGTCATAGCGTGCCTGGACGCGGCTCGGGCATTCGGGTCTTGGTCGGCATTCGTCTGGCGCTCGCGTTGGCTCTCGCTCTCGGAGCGGGCTCGACGGCGTCGCCGCCGACGAGCCCGGCGAGGAGGGCCAGCACTACGACCGTCCGCCGCGAGCACTGGCCCCTGTTGCCGGCTGCAGGAACTTGCTGAGGCGATAGCCGGCGCTCGGCGGTCGGGCCTCCACCGCCTCGTCGGCCAGGTACCGCTGGATGTCGCGGGCCAGGCGCATTGGCGGTCTCGTACCGCCGCTCGCGGCGCTTCTCCAGGCACTTCATCACCACCCAGTCGAGCTCGCCGCGCAGCAGCGCCATCAGCTTCCTGGGCTCGGTCTGCCGCAGCGCCGCCATCGAGGGCAGCGATTCATCGGTCGAGAGCCGCGTCGAGGGCTTCGACGGCTCTTCCTCCTGGATGATCCGGATCATCTCGGTGAGCGCCGCCTTCTTCAGCCGCTTCGCATCGATCGGCCGCAGGCCGGTCAGCAGCTCGTAGAGGATCACGCCCAGCGAATAGATGTCGGCCCGCGTGTCGATGTCGATCGCCCGAGAAGCCCGCTTGCTCGGGCGACATGTACTCCAGCGTGCCGACGACCGCGCCGAACTGCGTCGACATCGATTCGTCGGTCAGCTTGCCGCGCCGTCGCCTTGGCCACGCCGAAGTCGATGACCTTGGGGATGGGCTTGCCGTCGATGATCGTGACCAGGATGTTCGCCGGCTTGAGGTCGCGGTGGACGATCCCCTTCTGATGCGCGTGCTGCACCGCCTGGCAGATCGGCACGAAGAGCTCCAGCCGCTCCTCGGTGTCGAGCCTGGCCTCGTCGCAGAACTTCGTCAGCGGCAGGCCGTTGACCAGTTCCATGACGAAGAACGGCTGGCCGGTCGGGCGTCATGCCGCCGTCGAGCACCTGGGCGATGTTGGGATGGTCCATCATCGCCAGCGCCTGGCGTTCCTGCTCGAAGCGCGCGAGCACGGCTCTGGAATCCATGCCGGTCTTGATCAGCTTGAGCGCCGACCTTGCGCTTGACCGGCTCGGTCTGCTTGGCGACCCAGACCTCGCCCATGCCGCCTTCGCCGATCTTCTCGAGGAGCGTGTAACGCCCTGCGATGACGACGCCGGCCTGGCTCCTGCGGCTGGATAGTCGGCGGTCCCGGCGGTGTGGATGGTCGGGTTCCGAGATGTGCTCGCCGGTGATGGCAGCGGTGCTCGGGGCCGACCGGCGGGGAGTCCACGGTCCGTGGCCAGTTCCGCCGGGGTTGTCGAGGATGTTACCCGACTTCTCATGAGCGAGCCAGGAGCGCCTCGACGGCCGCGCGGAGCTCCGGCCGACCTTCGCAGGCCTGTTCCAGGAAACGCGGCACGCTCCTCGGGAGATCGGGACAAGCTTCCTCGAACAGGGTCTCTTCATTCATGGCCGGACCTCGAGCAAGGCGAGCTTCGGGTCTGTACTCAATGCGACGAAAGGCCGCCACCGGCGTCAGGGATTTTTCGATTTTCTCGTCCGGACTGCCGCCTTCCATCTCGCGACGGAGCCAGGCCCGCGCGTAAACCCAGTAGCGGTCGGCCGTTTGGGAGAAATCCCGAGGATCTGGGCCGCCTGTTCGCCGGTCAGGCCCGCGAAGTAACGCAGCTCGACCAGCCGGGCCTTGACGGGATCACGCGCGGCGAGCCTGGCCAGGGCCGCGTCGAGTGCGAGCAAATCCTCATCCGGCTCGGGCGAGGCGACGAGGTCGGGATGGAGTTCCCGCCGCTGAGTTCGCCGCCGTGGATCCGTCGCCGTTTGCGGCGGGCTCGTTCGATCAGGATTCGATGCATGGCGGTGGCGGCGGCCGCGAAGAAATGCCCGCGGCCGATCCCAGCTCCGCTCCTCGCCGTCGCCGACCAGCCGCAAGTAGGCCTCGTGGACGAGGGCCGTGGCCTGGAGCGTCTGCCCGGGCTGCTCGCGAGCCAGTTTCCGTGCGGCCAGCTTGCGTAGCTCGTCGTAGATCAGCGGCAAGAGCTGGCCGGCAGCGTCGGGTCGCCCTGTTCGATCGCCGAGAGGATGCGCGTGACGTCGTTCATGGCCTTATCCTTCGGGAGATCACCCGGCCGTACACCGACCTCAACATCAGCGATCGATCAATCGTTCGATCTGTTCAACAGCCGCATGAACACCATTCGGATAGTTCGGAATCGTTCGAATCAAAGACGCCGATCGCGAGTCGAGGTATTTCGCCACTCGGCGGATGAGATCATCCTCATCCCCTGCGCGTTCCGCACGCAATAGGCGAACGTCCTGGCGGTCGTACTTCCGGTTTTGCGCGAGGGCGACCAGTGGAGTCGCGGTCGCTCGGGCCTCGTGGACCGTGTTGTACCCCCCCGATCCGACGAGGACGTCGATCCCCGCCATGACTTCGAGTAGGGGCCAGATGAATGAGCCGGCATCCCTCTCGGAGGCGGCCAGCCCCTTCACCGAAACGAATCGCACCAGGGCACCCCCTTTCACATGCCCGTCCATACGGATCGCCAGCAGGCGGGCGGCTTCGATCTCGTCCCACCGTCCACATCCCACGACGACGATCACCGGGCGCTGTCATCATCGCAACCGATATCGAGACGACTGCGGGCCGCGGGCCGGTCGAGAACTCGGCAACGGTCACGAATAGCCAGGGATCCGTGCGGATCGCCTTCGGAAGATCGCCCAGGGGCGCGTCCTCGCCGGGCAGGATGATGAGGTCATATCGCGTCGCAAACGACCGAAGGCCCGCCCATCGGACATAAGCCGGGTTGAGGTCGCGATGGATCAGAACCTTGGGACAAGCCAGATCGCCAAGGAACGGGGCCAGCTCGCCGCCCAGACCCCTGGGGAACGTGTTGACGATCAGGACGTCGAAATCGCAAGGTTCCAGGATGGACCGGACGGTCGAGGCGACCGAATGGCGGTCGAGCGTCGGGTCGATTCGGATCAGGGCTGACTCTTCGCCGAGGTCCGCTCGATCGGCAGAGAGGCCGCGAACGGGCTGTTGGTCAACACCCGGATTCCATGCCCCAGGGCCCGAGCGACCCGGGCGAGAGCGATGGCACGCGTCAGGTGCCCGACGCCCCCGCCGAACGCATAGATGAACCAACGCTTTCC
>CAVXVL010000002.1:0-42367 GCA_963765085.1 Terriglobia bacterium
GGTAAGATTGTCTATGCGTCTGGTCCCTTCGTGAAGTGGGAGAACGCACGATAGCCGGACCACACGCAAACTTAGCCGCGAGAACGGACGACGAACAAGATCGGCAAGTGAATCAGGCTTGTGTGCCTGCATGAGGAGCGAACGAAAAAATGCGAAATGTTTTATTCGGCTTGATGACGGCGAGTATGTTGATCGCTCCCGCAAGCCTGTTTGCCGCGGGCTGCGGCGCTGTCCAGCCGGATGCGAAAGACTCCGTCAAGGTGTCGCCTGATTTTTATAAGGTGATCATCGACAACGATCAGATCCGGATTCTGGACGTGACTTTACCGGCCGGCGCGAAAGAACCCGCGCATTCGCATTTATGGCCCGCCATCATCATCGAAGATACGCAGCGTCCAGGAGAAATCCCCGCCATCCGCAATTTCGTTTCGCGCTGGGAAGGGCCGCAGAAGAACGCGAAGGGCGGAAATCCAGGGACGGAACCGTATCATGCGCTGCGGATTGAATTGAAGAAGGGCGATTGCAAACCGGTGAAGAATCCGCCGCTGCCTTCGACGGATGGCGTAGTGATTCATGATCCGAAGATTCGGGTTCCGTTCGAGAATGCGTGGGTTCGCGTGCTGGAGATCGAAGTGAATCCGGGCGAAGCGGAACCGCCGCACACGCACACGTGGCCGTCGGTGGTTTATTACTATCGCCTGCCGTCATCGCGCCGCGGAACCGCGGATGGAAAGCCTGCGGTCGATCGTTCTGAATTGAAGGCACAGCAGGTGACGTTCGAAAACTTTCCGGCCGCGATGCATACGCTACTAAATACGGGGAATTTTCTGTATCAGGCGCATCGGATCGAAATTAAGCCGGTGACGGATCAGAAGAAATAGAAGTTGAGACGCTGCCCCACTAATCGGGGAGCGGCTTGTCTTTTGTTTCGAAACCAAAGGGCAGGAGCAGGATTCCGATCGCGAACGCGATCGACGTCAACGCGACCGGCGTTCCGATGGTCCCGAAATAACTTACGCCGGCGCCGACCAGGAAGCTAATCCCGGCGCCAAGGAAGCGCGTTCCACTGGTCACGATGGCGAAGGCGCTCGCGCGGCATTCGGTCGCATACTGTTCGGGGAGCCAAAGCGAATACACCGCGAAGTTCGCGCCACCGATGCCGAGGAAGAACAGGCACGTCATGAAGAGCGGTAGCACGTCGCCCTTCATATAGAAGACCAAGCCGAAGGCCGCGATGATGAAGACAAACATCATGGCGAAGAAGAACCCGAGCGCTCCACGGCGGCCGAATTTCTCGCACAACCACGGTGTCATCAACGCGCCGAGGATCGTACCGATGGAGAGAATCGCCGTCGCATAAGAAGACAATTGCGCCGCGGACATCGCCGTGCGTCCGGCGCGCGTCGCGATATCGGTCACCGCGGCTGGAACGTAGGACGATCCCGCCCACAAGCCTGTGATCGAGACGAGCATGAAGATCGAGTTCAAGATCGTCCGTTTGCGATAGATGCCGGAGAGCGGCCCGCGCAGCGCGTCCATTAAACCGTGCGAGCTGCCGAGCGCGGCTTTCTTCTGCTTCCACTTCTCGGGCTCTTTCACTTTGCTGTAGAACGCCGCGACCAGAAGCGCGGGGAATCCGCCGACCGAGAACATCCAGCGCCAGCCGGGATATCCGAACCATTCGTGCGCGCCGATGAAATAGTTCGCGACGGCCGCGAGGAAGAAGCCGACGTAATAGCCGGTATGCATCAATCCCGAGCCCATTTTGCGGCGATCTTCCGGCCATTCTTCAGAAATAAAAGTCGCGCCGACGGACCATTCGCCGCCGATGCCCGCGCCCGCGAGCAGACGATAAATCGCCAGGCTCCAGACGTTCTGCGCGAACGCGCTCATGAACGTGAAGACGGAGAAGAACAGCACCGTGATCATGAGCGTGCGCATGCGCCCGAAGCGGTCGGCGATGGGTCCCCACAACACGGCCATGCCCCATCCGACGAGGAACAACGCGAAGAGCAAGCCGCCGTAGTAGCCGATGTGCGCGGGCGTCGCCGTGATTCCGGATTTGGGCAGCACTTCCTTCAGCGCCGGCACCAGCACCAGCGCGTAGATGAAGGAGTCCATTCCATCCAGTCCCCAGCCGCCCCACGCCGCCAGAAATCCGCGGATTTGATTCTTAGTGAGCGGCGTCTTCTTCGCGGTAATCGGCGTCGACGAGGATGAAGTGAGAGGTGTCAAAAATCAGATCCGAAGCGGGTAATGCGATTCCTATAAAGACATTTCGCTGGGCCGCAGCGCCAGCGCGAGCGCGGCGCCGATCAGGCATATAGGGACATTTCGATTTCACTGGCGGCTCATACCATCCATACGGAGCGGCCAGCGCGCCAAGACAGATAGCCGCCGAATGCGGCCGCGCCGTAGAGACTGGTGACGAACATTCCCGAGCCTTTGCTCGACAGGCTCCGGCGCAACGCCTTCACGTGATAGCCGGCGAAATTCACATACAGAACTGCGCTGCCCGTAACGCCATAGATACAGGTGAGGGTTTCCCGCATCAGCATGCTGAACGGCAGATAGAAAAGATAGCCGAACACGGCAATCGAGAGCAGGGAACCGCTCAGGACCAGTTTCGGAGAGAGTCGATCGCCGAGCCAGCCTCCCAAGAATGGAAGCCAGTGCACCGATTCCAAAGAATCCGATCACCGTGCCGGCGTCCTTCGGCGAATAGTGTAGATTCTCGCGCAGGAAAGTCGGGATACAAGCCGAGAAATCCGTACATACTGAGGCCGTGGATCAAGCTCAGGATCGTGAGGATGATCGTGTTGCGATTCATTAACGTCGTGCTTCCGCCGGTGTCGGCGAAGGTCTTCGAAGCGTGCTGCGTTTCACTGAACCAAGGCCGCACGGTCACCGCGATCAACACGATCATTACGAAGCCGAAGCCGCCGAATGCGAGCATGGGAGCGTGCCACGTTCCGTAATTCACCCGAAGAATACCGGCGATGAATGGTCCGAGAAATCCGCCGATGCCGTAGCAGAAATTGACTGATCCAATCGCGGCGGCGCGATTGCCCGAGAAATAATTCGCCGCGAGCGCGAACATGGACGTCGCGAGCATGGACATTCCCATGCCTTGGAAAGCCAAGCACACCAGCATGCTGAAGAATCCGACGGCGACGGTGGTGAGCGCTGTGGCGCCCGAGAAAATCGCGATGCCGATCAGCAGAACGGTCTTGCGCGAGAAGCGGGTGAGCAGATAGCCGGTCGGCAACCCGGCCAGCCCCAAGACCAGCTGTGAATATGGTTGTCAGGAGACCGGTAGTTGGGAGTGAGAAGTCGAAGGCCTTGCGGACATCCGGCAGCGAGGACGGGAAAGAGATAGCGATCCGCGGCCATCAGGACGTAGGAAACCAACAGCACGCAGAACATCGAAATGGCTATGGCCGCCGCCCCCGATTTTTCGTTCGCGATCGGGATCGCCGCTCCGGGCCGGACCTTTGGACTTGTCCCCGAGCTCATTTTCGATCCTCGCCGGCCGCCTTGGTGACCAGATCGCCCGGCGAAAGATGATTCACCGTTTTGCCCGTTTCCGTGAAGGTCCGCGTCACTTCGCGCGCCCCGTAAATCCACAGAATCACGAGCGGCGTCGAGCCGGTGTTATTGAAGCGATGCGGTTTGCCGGCGGGAATATAAGTGGTATCGTAACGCGCGAGCGGCGTGCTGCGGCCGTCGACCTCGACTTCGCCCTGGCCTTCGAGGAGCGTGACCTGCTCGCCGCAGTTGTGGCTGTGCATCGGCGCGCTGCGCCCCGACGGAAACGAAGTTAATCCTGAAGTGAAAACCGTATCGGGAGCGCGTTCCTTGCCCACGAGGAGCGTCGTGATGACTCCGTCGCCTCTTTGAAACTGAGGGATGGAATCGATCTTCAAAATGCTGGCCGCGTCCGTGACTTGATTCATAAACGTCCGTGAATAATATCGCTTCCGGGACGCGAAACCGCGCCGGCAAGCTTCTAGAATCCTACCATGTGGCAGCGGGAAGACGGTCATTTGACCCCGTGCCGGGAAACACCTAGAATCACAAGAAACCGGCCATGAGTCGCCGGGGACGCATTCCACCAATAGAATCCGGGAGACCAACAATATGAAATGGATGACGATAGGCGCGCTTGCGGCAATGATGGCGGCTTCGGCTGGAGCACAAAGCGCGAGCGATTATCAAGGCTACATGAAGACGATTGCGGGCGCGAACGGCGCCATGCAAAAGGGCGTCGCGGCGAAGAGCGCGGACGCGGCCGCCGACGCTCAGAAAATACAGGACACGCTCAAGATGGTTGAGGCGTTCTGGAAAGCGAAAGGCGCCGACGATGCGGTCGGGTTTGCCCAGAAGGGGCAGATGATCGCGGGGATGGTGGCTGCCGACGTGAAAGCGGGCGATTTCGATAAAGCCACGGCGGATGCGAAGACCATCGGCATGGCGTGTGGCGGCTGCCACATGGCGCATCGCGAAAAAGCCGAGGACGGTTCGTTCCACATGAAGTAGTAGAACTCGCGATTTGAGATCGACGGAAGCGGTGTCTCGAATAGGCGCCGCTTTTTTGTTTAGCTTCCGATACCGCCGAGCGCGACGTACTTGATCTCCAGATAATCGTCGATCCCGTACTTCGAGCCTTCACGGCCCAAGCCCGAAGATTTCACTCCGCCGAAAGGTGCGACGGCGGTGGAGATGATGCCTTCGTTCACGCCGATGATGCCGGATTCCAGTGCTTCGGCGACACGGAAGATGCGGCCGACGTCACGGGCGTAGAAGTACGCGGCAAGGCCGAATTCCGTGTCGTTCGCCATCGCGATCGCTTCCTCTTCGGTTTTGAAGCGGAACAACGGCGCGACGGGACCGAACGTTTCTTCGTGCCACACCATCGCCTTGCGCGGCACCTCGGTCAGAATCGTGGGCTCGAAGAAGTTTCCACCCAGGCTATGGCGCTTTCCGCCGGTCGCGATCTTCGCGCCGTGGCTCACGGCGTCCGCAATATGCTCTTCTACTTTGAGCACAGCGTCCGCATTGATAAGAGGTCCCTGCGTCACGCCGTCCTCGGTGCCAGGACCGACTTTCAATTTTTCAACGGCGGCTTTTAGCTTTTCGGTGAACGCTTCGTAAACACCGTCCTGAACCAAGAGACGATTCGCGCACACGCAGGTCTGTCCCGTGTTGCGATACTTCGATGCGAGCGCGCCCTGCACGGCGGCGTCGAGATCGGCGTCGTCGAACACAATGAACGGCGCGTTGCCACCGAGTTCCATACTGAGCTTCTTGATGGTCGGCGCGGTCTGCGCGATCAGCTTCGCGCCCACTTCGGTGGAACCTGTAAAAGTCAGTTTGCGAACCAGCGGATTCGACGTCAGCTCCTTGCCGACCGCTCCCGAAGGTCCCGTGATGACGTTGCAGACGCCCGCCGGCATGCCCGCGCGTTCACACAACGCCGCAATCGCGAGCGCGGAGAAAGGCGTCTGGCTCGCAGGACGAATCACCGCCGTGCAGCCGACGGCCCAACCGGGACCGGCCTTGCGCGTGATCATTGCGGCCGGAAAGTTCCACGGCGTAATCGCGGCGAAGACGCCGATCGGCTCCTTGAACACGAGCACGCGGCGGCCTTTCGCATTTTGCGGAATGGTATCGCCGTAAACGCGCTTGCCTTCTTCGGCGAACCATTCGATGAAGCTCGCAGCGTAAAGGATCTCCCCGCGGCTTTCGGTGAGCGGCTTGCCCTGCTCGGCGGTCATGATCAGCGCGAGATCTTCCTTGTTCTCGAGCATCAGATCGTTGAGGCGGCGCAGGATCGCCGAGCGCTCGCTCGCCAGCAGCGCACGCCACGCGGGATACGCCTTATTCGCGGCCTCAATCGCGCGGCGGGTTTCCGCTTCGCCGAGCGCGGGCACCTCGCCTACCAGTTCTCCGTTGGCGGGATTGCGGACGGCGATGGTCTTGCCGCTATCGGCCTGAATCCACTTTCCATTGATGTAATTCGCCTGGCGGAGCAGGCTGGGGTCCGCAAGCTGCAAGGTAGGAACTGCCGTGGTCAACATGAATCGCTCCTCAAACTATTTTACAGGCGTCCAGGCGTCTACCGGCACTCCCGGATCGCCTGGGCAAATACGTCAGCAGATCCATCGCGAGAACGCATTGCTCGGTGAGCGCCTCAGCCGCGAGTTCTCCTGCCCGACCGTGCAGCCACACCGCCGCGCGCACGGCCAATGGAATGTCGTTGGGCTGTTGCGCGACGAAGCCGGCGATCAAACCGGTCAGAACATCTCCCGAGCCGCCCTTCGCCATGGCCGGCGATCCCGTTGGGTTGATCCAGATATTTCCATCGGGGAACGCGATCAGCGTTCGATATCCTTTCAACACCAGGCAAACGTTGTGATCCTTGGCGAACGTGCGCGCGATGCTGATGCGATCGCTTTCGGGCACCGGCGATCCCGTGAGACGCGCCATCTCGCCGGGATGCGGCGTGAGGACGGTCTGTATTCCGCGGCCATGAAAATCCGTTTCCGTGCCGTCTTCTTTCGCAAGCGAATTGAGCGCGTCGGCGTCAATGACGGTTGGGATACCGATCATCAGACCGGCGGCGGATTCGAGCACCCGTGCGACAAGCTTACGGCGAACGCCCAAGCCCGGACCGATCGCGAGCACGGTCTTTTTCTTGAGATCGATCTCATCGAGCGGCTGCGTCATTAACTCCGGCGCCAGACGCGACGGGCTGGAACAGGCGACGGTCACGAGTCCCGCGCCCGCCTTCAGCGCGGCCAATCCCGACATCGCTACGGCACCCGTTTTACCGGAGGATCCGCCCACCACGAGCACGTGTCCGAAGAGTCCCTTGTGCGCGTCGACGGGCCGCGGCGCGAAGAGCGGGCGGAAGTCACTGGCTTCGGATAACTCCAGGCCGGATTCGAGCAGATCCGCGGCGATGCCAATGTCAGCGACCACCAGCTTGCCCAAGTTGTGCGCGCGGTTGCTGAGCACCATCTCGGCCTTCGGCGCGGCGAACGTCACCGTGTAATCGGCGCGCACCAGCATGGCCGACGGCAGATCGACGGCGACGATTTTCGCTCGATGAAAATCCTGATTGATGACGCGAATCAGCTCCGCGTAGCGTCCTTCCACGGGCTCTCGGAATCCGGTGCCGAGCAGCGCATCGACGACGATGGTCGCGTCGCGATCGTAGTCCGCGTGGACGTCCGTTATCCTTACAACCTGGAGTCCGGCGACGCGCCATTCAAGCCGCCGCGAGAGCGCGAGCCCGTCGCCCCCATTGTTTCCGGTGCCACAGAAAATCACGACGCGCTGTTCGGAGAGCGGAGCAAACTGACGCTCCAGAAATTCAAACAGGCAACTGCCGGCGCGCTCCATGAGCGTCTCGACCGGCGTGCCGCGCTCGAACATCGCTTGGTCGGCCGCGCGGGATTGCGCGCTGGTGATGACTCTCATGCCGGGGCCCCTGTGAGCATTTGTTCGAGTTTGCGCAGACCATCCGCCTCGCCCATGACGATGAGATGATCTCCCGCGGCGATGCGTTGTTCGGACGTCGGATTGAAGAGCATCTGGCCGTCGGCCTTGCGAATGGCGAGCACGATCAATCCTAAATTGCGCTGCACTTCCATACGACCCACGGTTTGATCCGCGAACGAACTGCGCGCGCTGACGCACACCTGCTCGATACCCACGGTCGGCCCGACGCTGTGAGCCGTGAAATCCATGAACTGGTGGACGTGCGGCTTGATCAAGGCCTGGGCCATGCGGTGCCCAGTACTTTGATAGGGCGCCAAAACGAAGTCCGCGCCCGCGCGCCGCATTTTCTTTTCGGAGGCTTCTTCGTCGACGCGCGCCGCCAGATGGAGCCGCGAATTCAGCGCCTTCGCCGAGAGAATCAAGAACAAGTTGTCGGCGTCGTTGGCGAGCGTCGCGATCAGCCCCTTGGCCTTGCCGATGCCGACCTCGCGCAGGACCTCGTCGTGAGTCGCATCGCCTTCGACGGCCAGCATTCCGGCCTTCATGGCGCGCTCCACGTGGTCCTCGTCGCGGTCGATGACGACGAAGGGGATGTTCGCTTTGAAAAGCTCCTCCGCCGAACCGCGCCCCACGCGGCCGAAGCCGCACACGATGATGTGGTTTTCCAGTCTGTCGATCATGGCTTTGACCCGCCGTTTCCCGAAATATTGATTCAGCTCCAGCTCGATCACGGTCTGCGTCATCGCGCCGATGGCCAACAGCACGACGCTTGCGCCGAAAGTGATCAGAAAGGAATTAAAGATGCGGCCGGCGTGACTCAGCGGCCGGATCTCGCCGTAGCCCACGGTCGTCACCGTGATCAACGTCATGTAGAAGGCGTCGAAAACCGGGTAATGATCGATGAGGACGAAGCCGACGGTGCCGAACGCAAGTGTTGCCAGGAGCGCGATCGCGATGATGGCGAGACGCCGCGGCAGATGAGCCATTGTCCTTCTATCTTACGGGGAATGCCGGGGCAAACGCGCGGCGCATGGTTTCAAATTGTCGCGGCGAGGCCGCCTGGATTCGGGAACTACTTCACGACCGTTTTCGCGGCGGCTTCATTATCGTAAGCATCCTTCACGCGCACCGCTATCGTGATCTCGCCCTGCCCGCGATCCATTTCGAAGCGATAATCGTGCTCCAGCGAATCGGCCAGTCGCGTGGTGGGCTCGACCACGGTCCAGTCGCCGCCGTTCACCGAGTATTCTGCGGTTTCGAGGACGCTCCAGGCGTCTTTGGCGTGGAAGCTCACGTTGATTTTCCCGCCGTTCACGGTTCCGGTGAGGCCGGAGATTTCAGGCGGAGAGTTATCGATCAGGAAGCGGTCGCTTTCGCGTGCAGCGCTGAGAGATTGCCCCGGAGGATTCGCGGCGGCGTCGCTTGCGGTCACGCGTAAATAATATTTGCCGTCGGGAAACGTGGTGGAATCCCAGCTGTAATAGCGCTCTCGAAGGCCGTCTTTGAGCAGCTTCCATGCGGTTTCGCCTTCGCCGCGGATTTCTACTTTGAAGACGAGGGCGTCGCCGTTTTCGTCGCTCGCGAGCCAGCGCGCGCCGATGTTCCCTTTCGCGAAAGTCATTGCCGGCGTGGGGCCGCCTTCGCCCGTAGCGACGGCGGTCGCAAGCTTCTTGCCCATGGGCGGAAGACTGAGCGTCGTGGGTGCGGCAGTGGGTCCGGTGGGCGCCGGGAATTTATAATTCGGCGGCGTGACTTCCACCTCCTCCACGACCGGTGCGACGTTCCTCGTCTCGTACGCCGTTGCAACATCATAGAGCTCGCCATTGCCGGTGAGGGTGGCGCGGAATTGCAGGAATCGCGCCGCCGGCGACGTCACGCGTCCGGCGTTCAACGACGCCCACGGGCTCCAGTCCTTCTGAGCGCGGCTGACATTGCCGCTGCGCGTCTCGAAGGTGACCGCGCCCCGTCCCTGCGTGAGCGCCGTCAGCCGTCCCCAATCGGAAAATCCTCCGGCGTCGAACACATCGCTTTCGAACGTCCCCGACGCTTCGGCTTCCGGACCGATCGAGAACACTTCACCGATGTTGCCGGTGGCCGCGTAGATCTTTCCTCCAGGCGCGGTGCAGAACGCGGTGACCTGTGCGGGAGCGAGATTCACGAGGCGCGTGTACGAATGATCGTTATCGATGCGGTACACCATGCCGCGATTCCCGGTCCCGATCACCAGGCGTCCCTGTGCATCGAACGTCAATGCATAGACGGTATCCAGCGCGTGAGTCCAGATTTTGCGCGCATAACCGTCGGGCTCGATGCGATAAATCTCGGAACCGCCTGGCACGCCAGCCACGGGATTGGCCGTCGCCGGAGCGCCGTTTCCGCCGCGCCCGCCAGGTACAGCTCCCATCGCCGCGGGAGCAGCCGCATTCGCTCCCTCGCCACCGCCGCGTCCCGCCGGGGCTGCCGGAGCTCGGGCCGCCGTGCGATTCCCGGTGCCCGCCGCGAAGATCATTCCATTCGATGCGACCGCCACGGCCGTGATCTCACGTTTGGAAGCTTCGTATAAAACGAAGCCCTGGCCGGCCGGCGAAATTCGCAGGATCAACCCACTGGGCTCCGTGCCGACGATGAGATTGTCGTTTGCGTCGATCGCCAGCGAACGCGCGTGCGCTTCTTCCGTCCTGTAAAACACCGAGCCTGCGCCCGCCGGAGTCACGCGATGAATCTCGCCTTGATCGCCGGTGGCGACGAACAGATCGCCGTTCTTCGAAAACGCCAGCGCCCAGATGTATTTCGTTTTGGGATCGTAGAAAACTTCGCTCTTGCCGCTCGCGTCCACACGATATACTTTTCCGTCGGGCGAAGTGGCCGCATAGACGCGATCCTGCCGGTCCACGGCGACAGCTTGAACCGCGAGTTCATCGAACTGGGCGAGTACTTTGGATTTGCCGGCGGCGTCGATCTGTACGAGCTTGGCTTTCGATCCGCCGACGCCTCCGCCGCCCGCGTAGACGTTGCCTTTCGAATCGCGCGCAATGGACCACAAGAACGTTGTCGCGGCGTCGTAAATCTCTTTGACGGCGGGCGCGGGCATGAGGCGGCCTTCGCTCGAAAGCGAGAGCTTATTCAGCGTGCCGCGCTCGAAATCGGCCTGTTCGGACTGCTCCCAGGTGCGCGTTTCGACGGCGCCCAAAGGCGCGAGAATGCATAAGAATGCTGCCACAACGCGCGAAAATTGCATGGATTTGATGGCCTACTTTACCGTGATCTTAAGCGAATAGCTGCCCACGACCACTTGATCGAAAGGAATCGACTGCTGCACTTGCGTGCTGTCCGGCGTCCCGCTCAGCGACCGATTGGCCGTGCGTTCGGTCTGCATGACGTTGATCACCGAAGGCGGAAGATCCGGCAGCGTCTTGTCGTCGGCGTAATACGTGGGACGGCTCTGCACCAACGCGACGTACACACGATTGTTGCTACGTTCCTGATTCAGTAGCGAAACGGTTTCCGGAATATCCAGGAAACGAGTGTTCTGTGTAGCCGCCTCCTGCGAGCGATCCAGCGTCTGCGCGTCGGTAAAGAGAATGCGATGGTCGCCTTTGGGCATGCCCGCGGGGATTTTCACCATGATCGAACGCTCGATCTTATCGCCGCGATAGGGACGCAGGAAAACTTTCACGGGAATTTCCGTTCCCGCCTCCACTTCCGCCGACGGGGTCCACGCGTTATCGATAAACATCAAGCGGCGCGCCGGAAGCAGATCGACCACGGCGTTGACGCTCTTCAATTTCGGCGTGTTCACGGGATTCATAAACAGCTTGTTGAACTTGTCGCCCCACCAGCCGGCCAGAACGGTCGGCATGGGAACCGGTAGCTCGCCGGGAGCAATCATGGTGGAGACATGTATATTCGGCGAGCCGTCCATCAGCACGTCGCCGGTCATGCGGTAGGTCATTTCATCCGCGTAGAGATTCATCTGCTGCAACGAATTGCTGAGCGTGGCCGACATCAGAAACGGCGTCCACTTCTGCTGGACAAAAACGTTGAAGTTCAGGTCGCGTTCTTTCACGACCATTTCGTGCTCGTCGAGCGCGCGCACCTTCACATGGACGGGGACGACCGGCGCTTCCGATCCCAGTTCGCCCATAATGCCGGTGTACCGGTCCTGCTTGAGCGCTCCGACAACTTCCGTTGCGTTGCCCATTTTATTCGGCTGAAATGCCGAGCTCAGCACGGTGACGATCTCGCTCCGCGTCATCGGCATATTCACAGGGCCAAGATCGAAGAACTGGTGGCCAAACGCGAGCACGTGCTTGCCATCGTTATAAGTCACGGTGCCCATACCGGTAACGTCCATGTCGCCCGAAACCAGCACTCCGGCGATCGACTCGCCAGGACGGAGAGCATTTTCCCAACCGGCAACTGGCTTCGCCGTCAGCTTCCCGGCGGTCGCTCCGCCCTGCACGGCGGCGATGCCCATCTGGCGGAACAGAGGCGCGTACGTGGAAAGCGTCTCTTGCGTGAATCCGGAGAAGACCAGCGGCGTGTCGATGGGCGCGAGCATCGAAGAGTCGGCGGGAAACGAGTTGGTCGATCCCGCGGCCACCAGTTGCGCCAATAATTCGCTGGGCATAGCCGCCGCGGCCGACGAGGCTTTGCGCGCCGGGAGTTTATCGGGCGTGCGGGCGTCGCTCGGAACCGAGCTATCCAGATCCTGAATTTCGAGCATGGTTTCGATCGGCGTGATGCCGCAGATCGACTCCGGCGCAAACTGGCTAAGCCGCAGCGCGACCGCGCCGATGAGCTTGCCGTTGATGTACACGGGGCTTCCGCTCATTCCTCCGGCGACGCCGGTTTCCTTCGCCTTGCCACCCATTCTCGCGACGATGACATCCTGCCGCGGGCCCATGGCATTTTTCCACACACCAATGATGTCGATCGGGACTGGCTCGGGAGTCATGCCTTGAAAAACGGTCCAGGCAATGCCCTGCATGCCCGGCTTCACGTCCTTCAGCGCCATGATGGGAGGCTTGCCCGCTTTGGGCGGAGTCAACTCCGCGGCAGGCGCAAGTCCCGCTGCCAGCGCCATCGCTACGAGCAACTCAGGAACCAGCCAGTGTTTCATAGGGAATCAAACCACCTTCCTACATTATGTAACGATTGTCACCCGGGAGTAACGATGCGCTTCAGAATAGCTCATGTGCAGACGTTCGCACATACCAAACGTCTCGAACGCCGTTTCTGGCGTTCTCCGAACGTACCGACGCACCGCAGCTGCTTCTCGTGTTGCGATAGACTCGATGACGGTCCGCTCCACTCGCGGATCGGGAGGCTAAGATGCATCGTGCAATCGTTTTCGCAACGCTCGCGGCGGCCGCTGTACTGACAACAACTGTTTCAGCCCAAACGGCTCCGACGAAATCGTTGGACATTTACGTCATCGACGTCGAAGGCGGAAACGCAACGCTATTTGTCGCGCCGAACCATGAATCGCTGCTGATCGATACGGGCAACGCGGGCCCGACCGCGTCCAAGCGCGACGCCGGCCGAATCGAGGAAGCGATCTCCGCCGCGGGATTGGATCACATCGATCACTTGATCATCACGCACTGGCACGGCGACCATTTCGGTGGACTTGCCGAGCTGGCGGCAAAGGTTCCGATCCACGAATACATCGATCACGGCCCCAACGTGCAGCCGGGCGAGCTCGCCGATAACTTCTTGAGAGACACCTATGCTCAACTGATTGCCAAGGCTAAGCACACCGTGGCAAAACCGGGTGACAAGATTGCAATGACCGGCGTCGATATTCGCGTGGTCGCGTCGGCGAACCAGATGATCAAGACGCCGTTGCCCGGCGCCGGCAAGCCGAATCCCTATTGCGCGAGTTTCAAGGGCGGAGACAGTAACGCCGAGGATCCCCAATCGGTCGCCATCCATCTCGTGTACGGGAAATTCCGCACCGCGCACCTCGGAGATCTGAGCAAAAACGAGGAGTTCAAATTGATGTGCCCGAACAACCTGCTCGGCACGGTCGATCTTTTTCTAGGCCTGCATCACGGGGTAGGGACTTCGAACTCGCCGGTGATGATACACGCGCTGCATCCGCGCGTCGCGATCATGAACAACGGAACACGCAAGGGCGGCGATCCCGAGACGATGCAGACGATCCATTCCTCGCCGGGGCTGGAAGATTTGTGGCAGCTCCACTTTTCGACGCTCAGTGGCCAGGAGTATACGGTGCCTGGAATGTTCATTGCGAATACGACCGACGCGCAGCAGGCGGCTATGCCGATCGAGCCAGCCACTGCTCCCGCGCCGGGTCCGAACGCGCCGCCTCCGCCCGCGCATGAAGGCAAAGCTTATTGGATCAAAGTGTCCGCGCTCCAGGACGGTTCTTTCACCGTGACGAACGCGCGCAACGGCTTTAGCAAGACGTATAAGCCAGGGATGTGATGATGAGAACCTCCTTCGCTCGACCGTCGTTTGCAGCCGCAGCATTTCTCTCCGTTGCCGCTTTGACGTGCCACGCGGCAGGTATCGACGCTCCCACTTTCGAGATCGATTCCTCTTGGCCGAAAATTCCCGCGAAATATAAACTCGGCGACGCGTCGAGCATCGCCGTGGACGCGCACGACAACATCTGGGTGCTGCATCGGCCGCGCACGTTGCCGCCTGCGCAAGCCTCGATGGCCGCGCCTCCGATCATGATTTTCGATCCGGCGGGCAACTTCGTGAGAGGCTGGGGCGGCGCCGGAGCAGGCTATGAATGGCCGGAGCGCGAACACGGCATTCACATCGACTCGAAGGGATTTGTGTGGGTCGGTGGAAATAACTGTCCCGGCAGAAATCTGCCCGGCCTGAAGCCCGTGGGTGACGACCAGGTCCTGAAGTTTACACCCGACGGCAGGTTCATCGCTCAGTTCGGCCACAGCACGAAGAGTGAAGGCAACGCCGACACGAAGAATTTCCAGCAGCCCGCCGATGTCGCGTACTACGCGAAAACTAACGAGCTGTTCGTCGCCGATGGCTACGGCAATCATCGGGTCATCGTGGTGGATGCGAACACCGGCGCTTTTAAACGCATGTGGGGCGCATTCGGAAACAAGCCCGCGGACAATTACGGGTGCCCGCCGCCCAGTCTATCGAGCGTTCCCGATGGCCCCGGTCCGGATCAGTTCAGCATCGTCCACGCGATTCGCGTTTCGAACGATGGCATGGTCTATGTGGCCGATCGCGAAAATCGGCGCGTGCAGATGTTTACGCTGGAAGGGAAATTTGTGAAGCAACTCGTGCGCGGGTCCGCTCCGTTTGCGCGGGACCTTGCGCTCTCACCCGATCCCGATCAGCAGTTCCTCTACGTCGGCGGCGGGACGGATATCGTCGTGGTGAACCGCCATACGATGGAGATCGTGAGCGCCATCCAAGGACCCGGCATGCTCGGCGGCGGCCATCAGATGCAGACCGATTCGAAGGGCAACCTTTATATCGCTGCCACGAATCGCGGCCTGCAAAAACTTGCGTATAAAGGCCGTGTGACCCCGGGGGCTCGATAGGGCCCCTACAGTTCCGCTGGCACGCCGCTGCAATTCCGGCGATTGTGCACCCGTTTTGGGCTATAGTGGGATTGTGAAGCGCAAACGGCCCATGGCTCCCGAGGTGATTCCCACTGAGGTTTCGGTGGTTCCCCCCGCTTTAATGGAAGAAGCGCGGCGCGCGATTCAATCCGATCGCATGAATCGACCCGCGAAGTGTTCGGTGTGCGGCGAAGAGTGCGCCCCCAATTCGGCCGAGGGCCTGTGCTGGGTTTGCCGCCGGTTAAAGCTGAGCGCCTGGCGCGATTCCGATTCGCAAATGCCCGCGCAAGAGTAACGCGCTCCATCCGGGCGCTACTTGAGTTTTTCGTAAATCCAAGCTCCGGCGACGACATCCTCCACGCCGAGTCCAAGAGATTTGAAAATCGTCACCGGATTGCCTTCCGGACGCTTGGTTACTTCCGCAAGCTCGACGACACGAGGATCGTTGAAATCCGCACCGGCTAACAACAGATCTCCGGCCTCAATCCTACCCTGCTCAATCGAATCGATGGCGATCAGGTTTGCTCGCTCGATCAGATCCGTCGGCAACTCGCGCCGGTTGCCGCGATTGGAGCCCATCGCATTGATGTGGGCACCGTCTTTGATCCACGAGCTTTCCAGCACAGGATCGCCCGCGAAGGTCGCGGTCACGATGATGTCGGCTCCGCTCACCGCTTCCTCAGCCGAACGCACCGCGCGTGCGCCGGTCGAATGCGCGAACACGTTGCGCTTCTCTTCACTGCGGCTCCACACGCGAATGTCGTCAATTTTGCGGACCTCGCGGATCGCCGCGATCTGCGCCGCGGCCTGAAATCCGCTGCCGATGATGCCGAGCGTCACGGAGCCGGGAGCAGCGAGTAGATCCGTTGCATAGCCCGACGCGGCGCCCGTGCGAATCTGTCCCAGCCAGTTGGCTTCGAACTGCGCGAGCGGCTTGGCTGTTTCCGCATCGAACAGGAAAAAGAAAAAGTTCGCGCCGTATTTGGGATTGGTCGAATAGAACTTCGTCCCGAAATACTTCCCCCACGCCCCTCCCATACTGTGCAGCGTCGAGCCTGTGGGCAGCACGATGCGACGCCGCGCCTGATTCGTGGCCCTCCTCTCGCGCAAAGCGGTGAACGTCTCGCGCATCAGGCTGACCGCCTGCTTCATGCTGAGCGTGTCGCGGACCTGCTGTTCCGTAATATGGATCATTATTTGTCAGTTTAAATCTTTGTTCGCGAACGCGAGTTCCCTATAATGGGGCGATGAAACCACGCCGCCCTGTCGCCGCACTCACGTTTACCGCGCTCGGATTGATTTTTGCTTCTGCACCCGGAGCCTCCGCTCAAGAGCCCGTGCGTGTTCTAGTCTCGAACGGCCTGAAAGGTGCGATGGAGGACCTGAAGCCGGAGGCCGAGCGCGCGATAGGGCGGCCGCTCGCGATTCAGTACAACTCCACGCTGAAAGTAAGGCAGTCGATTCAAGCAGGCGAAATGTTCGACGCGACGTTGATCACCACAGAAGCCGTCGCCGATCTCATCAAGCAGGGCAAGCTCGCCGCGAATTCGCGCACGGAGTTAGCTCGCTCCGAACTGGGAATCGGGATCAAGGCCGGCGTTCCGAAGCCGGATATTCGCACCGTCGACGCTCTGAAACGTGCGTTACTAGCGGCCAAGGCGATCACGTATCCACAGGATGGCGCGAGCCGCGGCTACATCGATATGATGTTCGTGCGAATGGGCATCGCCGCGGAGTTGAAACCGAAGATCGTCCTGGCGCCGAGTTCCGGAGCCGCTAGTGAAAGCGTCGCTGCGGGCAAAAACACGTTCGTAATAACGCTTTTTAGCGAAATCGTTCCGACCAAAGGTGTCGATATTCTCGGTCCGCTTCCGGGCGAATATCAGTCGGATATCAAGTTCGCCGCGGGAATCAGTTCGACGGCGAAGAATGCCGAAGGCGCGAAGGCGCTAATCGCGTTTTTGAAGAGCCCGAAGGCAGGAGCGGTTCTAAAATCGAAGGGCCTGGAACCGCGTTAGGACGAATCCCCCTCGGACGCAAAGCGTTCTACAGCTTCACCGGGTCTTCCGACGAAGCGTCGAAGCCCAGCTCCGTGATCGCTTCAGCCGCGCGCTGCGCATCGAACTTACCCTCGCGCGCGAGCGCTGAAATGGTCGCCTGCACGATCGCTTCCGCCGAAATTTCGAAGAATCGACGCAGGTACTCGCGGCTTTCGCTGCGCCCGAAACCGTCGGTGCCGAGCGAATGCAGACGTTCGCCGATCCACGGCGCCAGCTGATCCGGCATCGCTTTCATGTAATCGCTCGAAGCGATCACCGGACCTTCCGACCCCTGCAGCGCGTTGACGATGTAGGGCGTCCGCGGCGCTTCGGACGGATGCAGGCGATTCCAACGATCCACTTCCAGACCGTCGCGACGCAGTTCATTGTAGCTGGTCACCGACCACACGTCGGTCGCGACCTGGTAGCGCTCCGCCAAAATCTGCTGCGCGCGCAGGGCGTGCTCGAAGATCGATCCGCTGCCGAACAACTGGGCGACCGCGGGACCGCTAGCGGCCGGGCGGTATTTGTAGAGGCCGCGCAGAATACCCTGGCGCAGGTCTTCCGATACGCCGTTCTCGATCCCGGGCATGGGAGGCTGCGCGTAGTTTTCGTTATAGACGCAGATGTAGTAGAAACGCGATTCGTTCAGCTCATACATCCGGTGGATGCCTTCCGCGATGATCACGGCGACTTCATAAGCGTAAGCCGGATCGTACACCGCGCACGTGGGAACCACGCTGAACAACAGCGGATTGTGGCCATCCTGGTGCTGCAGACCCTCCCCATTGAGAGTGGTGCGCCCGGATGTTCCGCCGAGCATGAATCCTTTGCCGCGCGAGTCGGCGAACGCCCACACGAGGTCGCCCACACGCTGGTAGCCGAACATCGAATAGTAAATGTAGAAAGGAATCATGGGCACGCCATAGTTGGCGTAAGCGGTGCCGGCGGCGAGGAACGACGCCGTCGAGCCCATTTCCGTGATGCCCTCTTCCAGCACCTGACCGTCCAACGCTTCGCGATAGTACATCAGCGTGTTGGAATCGACGGGCTTGTAGCGCTGCCCCTGGCTCGCGTAAATCCCATACTCGCGGAACAGAGACTCCATGCCGAACGTGCGGGCCTCGTCCGGGATGATCGGGACGATCAATTTGCTCAGCTCGGGAATCTTCAATAAAGTCTTGAGGACGGCGACGAATGCAGTCGTCGTGGAAGCCGGACGGCCGCGCGAACCCTCCAACGCGTCTTTGAACGATTCGAGGGGTGGCGCTTTAATCTCGATGGGCCGGACGTGGCGCGCGGGGAGCGATCCGCCTTGCGCACGCACCCTTTCGCGCAGATAACGCATTTCCGGCGATTCTTCGGGGGGCCGGTAAAATTCCAGATGCGTCACTTGTTCGTCGGAAAGAGGCAGATCGAAGCGGTTGCGGATCTTGATGAGATCGGCATCCGCCAGTTTCTTTTGTTGGTGCGCGCCCATGCGGCCCTCGGCGACCTCGCCGAGTCCGTAGCCTTTGACCGTGTGCGCCAGGACGACGGTCGGCTGACCGCGATGCGAGTGGGCGCGCAGGTATGCGTTATAGACCTTGCCGGGGTCGTTGCCGCCGCGGCGCAGCGCCCATATATCTTCGTCGGTCATGTGCTCGACGAGTGCGGCCAGCTCGGGATATTTGCCGAAAAATTCGTGACGGATGTAGGCTCCGCCCATGGCGCGGAACGCTTGATACTCGCCGTCCACGCATTCGTGGAAACGCTTGATCAACAGACCGGATTCGTCGCGGGCGATAATATCGTCCCAGCCCTGGCCCCACATCACTTTGATCACGTTCCACCCGGCGCCGAGGAACGCGGCTTCGAGTTCCTGGATGATGCTGCCGTTCCCGCGCACCGGACCGTCGAGCCGTTGCAGATTGCAGTTGATGACAAAAATTAAGTTGTCGAGTTTTTCACGTGAAGCCAACGTCAACGCACCGAGCGTTTCCGGCTCATCGCATTCGCCGTCGCCCAAAAACGCCCACACTTTGCGATTCGTTTTCGGCGTAATGCCGCGATGTTCCAGATAGCGCATGAAGCGCGCCTGGTAGATCGACGATATGGGACCAAGGCCCATCGACACTGTGGGGAACTGCCAGAAATCCGGCATCAACCAGGGATGCGGATACGAAGACAATCCGGGATGATCGCGCAGTTCGTGCCTGAAATTCTCGAGATGCTGCTCGCTCAGGCGGCCTTCCATGAAGGCGCGGCTATAGATACCGGGCGAGGCGTGGCCCTGGAAATAAACGAAGTCGCCGGGCAGTTTGCCGCCCTGGGGATCCTCGTAGGAGCCGCGGAAGAAATGGTTGAACCCGACTTCGGCCAAGGTCGCAAGCGAGGCAAACGTCGCCAGGTGGCCGCCGATCCCGTCGTCGTGTTTGTTGGCGCGCACTACCATGGCGACCGCGTTCCAGCGGACCAGGCTCTTGATGCGGCGCTCCAGGAAGCGATCACCGGGATACGCGACTTCTTCCTCGGGCTTGATCGTATTAATGTAAGGCGTGTTGAAATGCAGCGGCGGCTGGACACCCAGGTGAGAGGCCCGTTCCATGAGCCTTTCAAGCAGGTAACTGGCCCGGTCAGGCCCTTCCTGATCGATGATCTCGTCCAGCGCCTCGATCCATTCGCCGGTTTCCTGAGGGTTGAGGTCGTCCGGCGCCTCTACGCGTGGCTTTAGCATGGCGGTAATACCAAGGTAGCGTTTTCGCTAAGACGCGGGCAAGCGGCGTCCGGCTGTAGCTTTTCCTCGCCGGAACCAAACCTTAGTCTCAGCGGAACAAACCCAGGCCTCTCCCGTTGGGACGGGATTGCGGGTTTGAGGTGACCTCCAGACGATGGAACGGCGGGAGTATACTGGAAATCGAAAGCGTTGTTTCCCCAACGGCCCTCCCTTCGGAGGATTTGCCGGGAGATAGATGGATATGAAAAATTACGTGAAGTTCGGACTTCTAATCCTCGCAATTTTGGGGACGCTCGGCTGGCTCGCGGCGGGCGGTATTAACGATACCAAGACCTATTACAAGACCATCGCCGAGTTGCACCAGATGGGCGATTCCGCCAAGGAAAAACGCCTCCGGGTCGGCGGTGATATCGCCGCCGGATCCATCGAGCGCAGCGGCGCGAACGTAAGCTTCGTGATGTCGCAAGAGAAGCTGCAGTTGAAGGTGGTCTACAGCGGCGTCGATCCGCTGCCGGATACGTTTCGTCCAGGCGCGCAGGCGCTGGCCGACGGCAGGCTCGGGAGCGACGGCGTGTTCCACGCCACCAAGATCCAAGCCAAATGCGCGTCGAAGTATGAGGCAGCGCCCACCGCCAAGGGAAACCCCGCGGTTCGCAGCAGCTAGATTCGTTTCGGCAGCGCACTTTCGGAACGGTCGGCGCCGGAACGATTGCGGCTGGGCTGGCGAGCAGAGCCCGACAGGTTTGAGAAGATGTTCGTGAACGGCGACAAGGATGTTCGGTTGTCTCGATATTTTGGTTCGCTGGCCTGAGGGCCGGCAAAAAGGTCGCCTGCCCATTCCGGGTCTGTCCCCTTTTTAATAACGTCAGTTAAAGGAGCACGTCCACACTGATATGGAAAACATTGGCTCGCTCGCCATCCTTCTGGCGTTTTGCTTTGCCGTGTACGCCGTACTCGCTTCGCTCGCGGGCCGGTGGACCAAACGCGCCTTTCTCGTCCTGAGCGGCGAACGCGCCGTGTATTCCATTTGGGTGCTGCTGACCGTGGCCGCGGGGATTCTCGTCTATTCGCTGATCACCGGCGATTTCCGTCTCGCCTACGTGGCCGCGCACAGCAACAAGACCATGTCGGCGATCTACAAGTTCACCTCGTGGTGGGGCGGGCAGGAAGGTTCGCTGCTGTTGTGGTCGTGGCTGCTGGCATCGTACTCTTCGGTTCTCGTATTCCAGAACCGTCGTAAGTTCCGCGAGATGATGCCCTACGTCACCGCCGTTCTGATGACGGTGGAGACGTTCTTTCTGCTGCTGATTTCCTTCGTCGAAAAGCCGTTCAACGTGCTGATGTCCGGCAAGGGCGTCGTGGACGTGGGCGACGGCCAGGGATTGAATCCGCTGCTGCAGTATTGGACCATGGTGATCCATCCGCCGATGCTGTATCTCGGCTATGTGGGATTCACGGTGCCGTTCGCGTTCGCGATCGGATCGCTCCTCACGAAGCAGCCAGGCGAGGCGTGGATCAACACGACGCGCCGCTGGACGCTGGTTACCTGGTTGTTCCAGACGACCGGAATTCTGCTCGGCGCGGGCTGGGCCTACGCGGTCCTCGGATGGGGCGGCTATTGGGGCTGGGATCCGGTGGAGAACGCATCGCTGCTGCCGTGGATTACCGCGACGGCATTTCTGCATTCGGTCATGATGCAAGAGAAGAAAGGCATGATGAAGGTTTGGAACATCGTGCTGGTTTCCTGCACGTTCTTCCTGTGCATCTTCGGAACTTTCCTGACGCGCAGCGGCGTGGTGCAATCGGTACACGCGTTCGCGCAGTCGCCGCTCGGCAACTATTTCGTTGCGTTTATGTCGATCGGGATCGCCGGCACGCTGTATCTGATCCTCAATCGCCTCGATTACCTGAAGAGTGAAGCTCCGCTCGAAAGCGTGCTGTCGCGCGAATCGAGCTTCCTGTTTAACAATCTGATTCTGCTCGCGAGCTGCTTCGCCGTACTGTGGGGCACGATGTTCCCGGTGATCTCCGAAGCGGTGACGGGCGAGAAAATTAGCGTCGACGCACCGTTCTTTAATCGCGTGAACATCCCGATCGCGATGATGTTGCTGCTGCTGACGGGAGTCGGCCCGCTCATCGCGTGGCGCAAGAGCTCCGTCGAAAGTCTGCGCCGGGCATTTTTCTGGCCGGCGATCGCCGGCCTTGCACTCTCGGCGGGTCTTTTTGCGAACGGCGTGCGCGACTTCTACGCGCTGGTTTCGTTCGCCTTATGTGTGTTCGTCGCCGTCACCGTGATTTTGGAATTCTTCAAAGGCGCATTCGCGATCCGTGCGAAAAATCAGATGAACATCGCGAAGGCCATGTTCGAGCTGACCTATCGCAACACACGCCGCTACGGCGGTTACCTGGTCCACATGGGCGTCGTTTTCATGTTCATCGGATTCACCGGCAAAGCGTTCGATATCAGCAAGACCGTGCAGGTGAACCCGGGAGAGACCGTCCCGCTCGGCCACTATCAACTCAATATCGGGAAAGTGGAATCCGGGCAGAACAACGATTATCAGTGGGAGATCCTGAACGTCGGGGTGATGCGGAACGGCGAGATGCTCGGAACGTTGCGTCCGGAGCGGCGCTTCTATACCGCTTCGCGTCAGCCGACGTCCGAGGTCTCTATTCGCCGCCGCTTGAATGAGGACCTGTATTTAAATTTCGCGGGTAATTCGAACGACGGTGACGGCATCGTGCTGCAGTCCTACGTTTTCCCGCTGGTCAGTTGGATCTGGATGGGATATTGGGTCGTGCTCACCGGCACCATCATCTGCCTGATTCCGAGCAAATCGCGACTAGTGTATCCGCGTATGGAAGTCGTCGGCGTGGCCGCGACCCAAGCCAAGGTCGAGAGTAATTAAGGTGGAGCGTTAGCAAGATGTTTAGAAATCTGCCCCCGCGTGCCTGGCGTGCCGGTTTGCTGGTCGCCGCGATGACCGTGGCCGCGTTCGCACAAACCGGCGCCGACCTGGAATCGCCCGCGGTTTTTCGCGTCGGCGCAAAGATGAAATGTACGTGCGGCTGCAATCAGAACATGGCCTGCCAGATGCCCGGCGGCTGCGCACTGTGCAAAGCCAACCGCACGAAGATTTATAAGATGCAGATGGCCGGCATGAACGACAAACAGATCATCGATCAGTTTGTCGCCGAAAAAGGTCCGGAAATCGTGATCATCCCGCCGGGCATGGGCGGCATGATCGGACCTTACGTTGCGCTGGGATTGGGCCTGATTCTAGTGCTGTATACGATCCGCCGCTATTCGGCAAAGAAGCCTCCCCTCACAGGCGCTCCCGCGGGAGCAGGACCCGGCGGCATCGATCCCGCGACACTCGCGCAGATCGAAAAGGATATGGAAAAGTTCGATTGATGGCGCACCCATCGATGGTAATGGCGGATTTCGAAAGATGATCTTGGTGATCCCTGTCGCGCTCCTGGTCGCCGCGACGCTGCTTTACACATTGTTCGTCCGGCCCTCCGACATTCCGGCGCCCGAGCCGGTTTCTCCCACACGGCATCTGGAGGAGCGGCGCGCGGCGATCTATGAGAACCTGCGCGATCTGCAGTTCGAATATCGGGTGGGCAAGCTCTCCGATGCGGATTATCAGCAGACGAAGCTCACCTTGCAAAAGGAATTAGCCGTCGTGATCGGCGAGATTGACAAGGTCGTGAAGAGCACGGCTCCGGCGGTGACTCCTGGAAAGAACGCACTGGCCTCAGCATCCGCGAAATCCGCGAGCGTGCAAGCATCGCGCGGCGAGCAAGCTTCCGCCCAGTCATCCACAGCCGCAGCCGTCGCGCCGGCGAAAGGCGCCTATACATGCCCGCATTGCGGAGCCGACTTCCCTGTTGCCCTCAAGTTCTGCGGCGAATGCGGAAAGGAAATGTCGTGAAGTTTGTCTTTTCACTTGCCGCCGCCGCGACTTTCGCGCTGCCTCTCTTTGCCGTCGATGGCGTGGTCCTGAACGGAACCGTAAAGCATCCGCAAGCCGGCGTTGAAATCGTTCTGGTGCAGCCCAGCCAGCAGGGCATGAAGCAACTCGGCAAAACCGTCAGCAACGCACAGGGCAAGTTTAATATCGACGTCACGATTCCGCCTGGTCCCGGCCTTCTGCAATCGACCTATCAAGGCACCACCTATAACCAGATCATCACTCCCGGGATGCCGACCACGGGCGTCGAGGTGATGGTTTACGAATCGACCAACAAGGTCGGCACCGCCAAAGCCACGCAGCATCTCATCGTGATGGAGCCGTCTACCGACACGACCAAGATCAGCGAAATGTTCATCATGGAAAACAAGACGGACATGACGTATCACGACGTGGGCAAAGGTTCGGCGCAGTTCTTCCTTCCGCCCGGCGCTTCCGAGAACGCGAAAGCCGTGATTACCGCTCCGGGAGGCATGCCCGTGCCGCGCCCCGCCACGCTTACTTCGGAGGCCGGCATCTACAAAGTGGATTATCCTTTGAAGCCTGGCGAAACGCGGATCGAGGTGACATATACGGTTCCGGCAGCGCAAAAATTCTCAGGGCAGATCGTTCCGTCCGACGCGCCAACTCGCTTGGTAACGCCATCGACGGTCACGGTGACCGGTGACGGAATCGAGATGCTCGGCCAGGAGCCGCAGACGCAGGCGCATCTCTACAATGTCTCCGCGCTGAAGTACAACGTACTGATCGACGGCACGGGTTCGTTGAATCTCGGAGCTCCGAGCGGCAACGGCGAGGCCGAGGCCGACGACAACGGTGCTCCGAAAATCGAGGTTGCTTCCGCGCGTATTTACTCGCGGCTCGGTTGGGTGCTCGGACTCGCGTTCGGGATCCTCGCGCTGGGCGGCGTGGCGCTGTACCGGCGGGGCGAGGCTTGAACAACACGCCCGCCGTGCCCGAACCGAATTCGGCGCTCGCCATCGATCGTGTTTCCAAATACTACGGTCACTTCCCCGCTCTGCGCAATATCCAACTGGATATCGCGGCCGGCTCCACGGTTGCGTTGCTCGGCCGGAACGGCGCGGGGAAGACTACGCTTCTGCGGATTCTTGCGGGATTGTCCAAACCTTCCGAAGGCAGCGTGCGCGTGCGCGGCGCCGACGTTCGCGAGGTGCAGAATCGCCGGCGGATCGGAATCCTGGGGCACGGAATTTCTCTTTACGACGAACTTTCCGCCGCTGAGAACCTGACGATTTTCGCGCGTCTCTACGGATACGCCGATCCCTCTCAGCGCGCGTCGCAATGGCTGGAGCGAGTCGGCCTGGAACGCGTTCGCGATGGTCTGGTCCGCGAATTCTCGCGAGGGATGCGCCAGCGGTTGGCGGTCGCGCGCGCGTTTCTGCACGATCCTGAGATTCTGCTATTCGACGAGCCCTTCACCGCGCTGGACGATCGGGCGATCGCCGTCTTGCAGAGCTTACTCAACGATGCACACACACACGGGCGCACGATTATCATGTCGACGCATCAGTTGCGGGAGGCGCTGCTGCTCGCGACGCACGTAGCGCTGATCCAGCGCGGCCAGCTCGCGTACACGGGTGTGCGGAGCCAAGAGATGCTCGACGACCCGGGCTATTTGTATCGGACCTATGGGGACAATTAACGTGGAACTCCCACTCCGCAATCCATTCCTCGCATTGTCATCCCGAGCGAAGTCGAGGGATCTGTTTTTCGCCGATCCGATAAACAAAAGTAGATTCCTCGCCGCCGCTCGGAATGACGGAGCTGGGAGTTTGGCTTCAAGGCGAGCGCGGACCACGGTCGCATTCTGCGTTCGATTCGTGGTTGGCGGAGACAATTGAGCGTGCTCCCCTTCCTCCGTGCGACGCTCGCCATCGTCAGTAAGGATCTCCGTTCGGAGATCCGCACCAAGGAAGCTCTGAACGCATCGTTTGCTTTCTCCGTCGTCATTCTGGTGCTGTTCAGCTTCGCTTTCGATCCGTCCTCGGAGCAGATTGCAGATGATCTCCGGAGGCCTGCTATGGCTGGTGTTCTCCTTCGCCGGAGCGTTGATTCTGAATCGCAGTTTCGCGCGGGAATTGCAGAACGATTGTTTGGACGCGCTGATCTCCTCGCCCGCCCCCGCCGGCGCGATTTTCCTCGGCAAGAGCGCTGGCCAATTTCGTGCTCCTGATGATCGTCGAGCTGGCTTCGCTGCGCCGTATTCGCGATCTTCTACGATTCCCACTTCGGTGTCGCGGCTCGGCTCGATCGCGCTCGTGATCGCATTGGGAACCTGGGGCATCACGGTGATCGGCACGATGTTCAGTGCGCTTACCGTCAATCTACGAATGCGTGAAATGATGCTGCCGACGCTGGTTTATCCATTGCTGATACCCGCGCTGATGGCCGCTATGACGCTGACTACCGATTTGATGAACGGTGTTCCTTTCGGTAAAGACAACATGATCTGGCTGCGGGTGCTCGCCGGTTTCGATTTCATCTATTCGATTCTGGCCGTGGTATTCATTGATGTAGTTTTAGTGGGCTGAGAATGGAATTGACATTCCCAGCGAGGATACTCAAATGCGCAGTAAATTCGTATTCGTTTTGTGCGCTGGCGGCGGGGATTTTCTGCTGGCAGCTCTACAATATTCTGTTGATTCTCCCCGACGAGAAAAATCAGGGAGCCATCTACCGGATCATGTATTTTCACGTACCGGCGATTTTCACCGGTTTCACCGGTTTCTTTGTCGCCCTCGCCGCGAGCGGCCTGTATCTCGGCCACCCGCAATTTGAAGTACGACGCTTTCGCCGCGGCCGTGACCGAAGTATCGCTGGCTTTCGCGACGATCGTCCTTGTCACGGGCATGATCTGGGGGCGCATCATCTGGGGCATCTGGTGGACCTGGGACGCACGGCTCACCACGATGCTGGTTTGTTGGCTGATTTACGCCGGATACCTGATGTTCCGCCGCGCCATCGATGAGCCCACGCAGCGGGCGCGACTTTCCGCCGTGGTCTCGATCTTCGGCTGCACCGACATTCTGATCGTGTGGAAATCCATCGAATGGTGGCGCACGCAGCATCCCGCTCCCGTGTTGAGCGTACGTGAAGGCGGCGGCATGGCGCCCGGCATGGAAGCTCCCATTTATTGGAACTGGCTGGCGTTGATGTGTCTGGCGATCGTGCTCATTCTGATCCGCATGCGCCAGGAAAATATGTCCCGCGAGATCGATTCGTTGCGCCGTCTGGCGCACTCCTACTGAGAGGCCATCACTCGACTAAACCCATCATGGACCAACGAAATTTCACATACATGTTCTACGGGTTCGCGGCGGCCTGGTTGATTATCACCGTCTACGTCGGCTTTCTGGCGCTGCGCGAACGCCGACTCCGCGACGAACTGGATCGCGTTCGCCGCATGGTGGAAGAATCCGGGAAGAAAGTTTAGCCGCGATCGAGTTCGACGTGGCGCAGACTCCCCGGACGGGGCGACTCGCTCACTACTGCTTTTCGAATACCTGCTTCACGTCGAATTCCCCGTTCGGAAGCGACACGTGCGCGTCAATCGTCAACGTTTTCCCCTCGGCCGAGAGCGTCCAGATTTCTCTCTGCTTCAGGACGGCGCCGGCGACCTCGCGGCTGCTATCGATCATGAGTTTGTCGCCGATCCATTGCGCCGTGCCCTTCGATTCGCCGGTTTGCGACTGGTTGACAGATTCTTTTCCGTCGGTCGTGTAATTCAACTGGGTAGTGACATCACCTTTGGTGCTCTTCTGGACAGTCGTTAGGGAAAGCCTCTCACCACTCTGCACGATCTTGCGTGTCGCGCCGAGTGGCGCGGGGAACGAGCCGTAATTGCTCTTGCCTACGTTGAGCTTCCAATCTCCTGAAACGTTCGGAACCGCGATGGGCGCGGCTTGCATCCCGACCACCACGAGCAGGGACGCGGCGAGTGCCCCGGCGCGCTTCCACATCGTCACATCCGCTTGTAATCTCATTTGGTAACGTCGTCCATGAAGAACGTCTCCTATCTCTTTCGGCAGGTTGCGCCGATCAAAACATAGGCCTGAGGTCGCAACTATGAGTCGCGAATCGTCGAAAACCTTTCATGGGGGGCTTGACAACGATACTCCGTTGCATACAATAGGGATAATCTACGTCCACTATGCCCGGATGTGAGCACCAACACGCGGAATTCCTGATGCGGCGGGACGGGATCGATTATGTGCGCTGTATCGACTGCGGCCACGTGTTCGAGGCCGAAGATCTGGAGCAGCTCCCCGCCTTCGACGAAGAAGAAGAGAAGAAACCGCCGCGCCGTAAAGCTTCCTGACCAATCTTCGCGCGAATTTGCCGGTCCTTCTTGGCGTCGTCGCTGGCTCCATGCGATCCTGATTATAGGG
Source organism: Terriglobia bacterium (assembly GCA_963765085.1). Taxonomy (GTDB): domain Bacteria; phylum Acidobacteriota; class Terriglobia; order Bryobacterales; family Bryobacteraceae; genus Palsa-187. The sequence goes on from CAVXVL010000002.1 coordinate 28,222, forward strand.
AGTTTTTCGACTGAAGCGGACCTCGTCTCCTTCTCCGCTGCGTATCGTCTCGATCGGCGGCGGCACCGGCTTATCTACTTTACTTCGCGGGCTCAAACGATTTGCCAAAGTCTCTGGCGGGTCGGTCGACCTCACGGCGATCGTCACCGTAACCGACGACGGCGGCAGTTCCGGCCGTCTGCGGCGCGATTTCGACGTTCTGCCGCCCGGCGACATTCGCAATTGCATGGTGGCTTTGTCGCAAGATGAAACCCTGCTGACGCGCCTGTTTCAGCATCGCTTCACCAGCGGCCGGGGACTGAAGGGACACAGCTTCGGCAATTTGTTTCTGACCGCGATGACGGAACTGACGGGGGATTTCAGCCAGGCCGTGAAATTCTCCTCCGAAGTTCTTTCCGTGCTCGGACGCATTTATCCCGCGACCGCGGCGAACGTGGTGCTCGAAGCCGAACTCGCCAACGGCCGTGTGTTGACGGGCGAAACGCGCATCAGCCACTCGACAGCGAGAATCGAAAGAATAACGCTGCGCCCGCGCCGCCCGCGGCCTCTGCCGGAAACACTCGAGGCAATCGCGCAAGCCGACCTGATTACGCTCGGTCCCGGTTCGCTGTTCACCAGCGTGATCCCGAATCTGTTAGTGAAAGGCATTCCCGAGGCCATCGCCGCGTCGCCCGCTCTGAAAGTGTACTTCGTGAACCTTATGTCGCAGCCCGGTGAAACAACGAATTTTCGCGCGTCGGATCACGTCGCAGCGATCCAGAGGCACTGCTCGTCGCCAGTTATCGATCTGTGCGTGGTGAATACGGGACGAATTCGCGGCAACATCCTCGCCCGTTACCAACGCAGCGCCGCACGTGTGGTGGAAAACGATCTGGATAATTTGGGCGCGCTCGGCGTCGGGATCCACGCGGCCGACCTGGTGCGGCTGTCCGGAGCTCGCGCCATTCCCAAAATCCGCCACGATTCGGGAGCCATCGCCGCCGTCGCTATCGAATTAGCGCAGCGCGCACGGCGGCGGAAGTCTTAAACTCCTAGAAGGATGTTGAAAAGAGGGCGGACCGCTCTGTCCCGTCCTACAAAGGTCGTCGTGAAGCGCGAACGTGGGAGTGGACAAAGCGGTCTATCCCCTTTTTATTATGAGAGAGGAATAAATGAATACGACCGTCGTCATCCTGGCCGCGGGGCTCGGCACACGCATGCGGTCCAAGCGCGCGAAGGTTTTGCATCGGGCCGGAGGATTGTCTCTGATCGAGCATGTGGTGCAAGCCGCGCGCTCCGTCGCGCCCTCCGATCAAATTGTCGTCGTTACCGGGCATCAGGCCGATGCCGTCGAGGAAGTGCTCGCCCCGCTGGGCGTGCGTTTCGCACGTCAGGTCGAACAAAAGGGAACCGGTCACGCGCTCCTGTGCGCGCACGAGGAAGTGACTCGGAAATCCGGGCTCCTGATGGTGCTCTACGGCGATACGCCGCTGCTTTCCGCCACGACCTTGAAAGAATTGCGCGACGAACAGGCGGGCTCGAAAGACGCCGCCGCTACACTCATCACGACGACGCTTGCCAATCCCGCCGGCTATGGACGTGTCCTGCTGAACGAGCGCGGCGACGTGCGCGCCATCGTGGAGCACAGCGTCGCGCGGCCCGAGGAACTAGCCGTCCATTTGATCAACAGCGGTATCTACTGTTTCAAATCAGAGATCGCCTGGAAATATCTCAGCGAAATCCAGCCCAGCCCTTCAGGCGAGTTGTATCTCACGGACATGGCCGCCATTTTAAACGGCCACGGTAAACGAGTTCAGCAGCTGCACGTCGACGATTTCAGCGAGCTGCTCGGCATCAACACGCGCGTGGAGCTGGCGGATGCGGATCGCATTCTGCGCGCGCGCAAGACGCGTGAGCTGATGCTCGCGGGGGTGACCATCGAGCGTCCGGAAACGGTGACCATCGATGCTCATGTGCGCGTCGGAATCGATACCGTGATCGAGCCTTTCGCGCGCCTGACCGGCCACACGGCCATCGGAGAGGATTGCCACATCGGGCAGGGCTCGATACTTGAATCGGCCGCGCTGGCCGATCGCGTGATCGTAGCGCCGTACAGTTTGATCGCCGATTCACGCGTCGATCCCGGCGCTCAGGTGGGTCCTTTCTCGCGTTTGCGCATGCAGTCGCAGGTCGGCCCTGAGGCGCGCGTGGGGAATTTTGTGGAGCTGAAGAAGACCCGTTTCGGCTCGGGCGCGAAGAGCCAGCACCTCGCTTATCTAGGCGACGCGGAGATCGGCGCAAACGTCAACATCGGCGCGGGCACCATCACGTGCAATTATGACGGCGAGAAAAAACACGTGACCAAGATCAGCGCCGGAGCTTTCGTGGGCAGTAATTCCACGCTCGTAGCGCCGGTCGAAATCGGTGAAGGCAGCTATATCGCCGCGGGCAGCGTGATCACCCACGATGTTCCGGATCATGCGCTGGCTCTCGGTCGCGGGCGGCAGGTCGTAAAACCCGACTGGGTTGCCAAACGCAGAAAAAAGAAACACGAATAGTGGTTTGAAACGATCAGTATCCAATCCGGTCTTCGTCCATTCTCGTTCCCTGCGGGGGTACAATAACGCGTGTACTTCGGAGTCCGGGAGGCGCGATGCGCAAGAATATCCTGATGAACAAAGCTCTCGTCGCAACCGCTCTGCTATCCCTCGGCGCGTCGATGTTTGGGATCGCTCGCGTAGCTTTCGCTCAGGATGCGAACACGGCGAAAGACGGCGCTAAAAAAGCGGCGCGCCGCGGGCCGGGAGGCCTCGGCAACAAAGCGCCTGATTTCCCAGCCAATCTTTTTGTCGCCGCTTCCACAGTTGCGCACACGCCTTTGCGGCACGAATGGATCGACATTCCGGCGGGTAAGACGAAATTGCACACGTGGATCGAATATCCCGCTGGGGATGCTCCCGCGCCGGTCGTGATCGTGATGCATTACGACGCGGGCCCCGATACTTTACAGCTCGCCTTGGCGGATCAAATCGCGCTCGAAGGATTCATTACGATTGAGCCCGATCTGGTTTCCGGCCGCGGCCCGAAGGGCGGCAACTTCGATGCGTTTCAGTTTCCGGACGAAGCCCTGCGCGCGAATCTGCAGGTGCCTCCCTCGGAAGCGATGCGTCTTTACAAGGCGGCTTACGCGTATGCGGCAAAGCTTCCACGCTCCACCGGCAAGATCGCGAGCCTCGGTTGCGGGCTCGGCGGCACGTTCAGTTTTCGCTTCGCTTCCGAGATGCCGAAGCTCAGCGCGACCGTACTCTTTTATGGAATGCCTCCTGCGGAGGCCACGTTCTCGAAAATGAACGCGCCCGTGCTCGGACTTTATGGCGGCGATGACGATCGCGTCGACCCGACCATCGAACCGACCGCGACGGCGATGAAGAAGCTCGGCAAGAGTTTTGAATCGCACGTCTATCCAGGCGCAACGCACGGCTTTCTCACCTATCAGGCCGAGGGTCTGAACGCGGCGGCGGTCGGCGAAGCCTGGCCCACGGCGATCGCGTTTCTCAAAGATCACACCAAGTAGCCGCAAGGAGCACTCATGACCCACGCCCGTCTTTCCGCTCTCGTTTTCGCTATCGCCGCCTCCGCGGCTCTGTCCGCCGCGCCTGCCTCCTCGCATGCCGAGCACATGGCGGGGCCGAACGCCGCGCCGATATTGCGCTCCACGCTGCCGTCCACCGAGGACGCCACGGCGCTGCTCGATGCAACACCGCGCTGCCGCGATTGGGTCGCTGTGCCCATGGGCTCCTCGATCGTACTCGCGTTCGTGGTTTATCCGGTGCGCGCCGATCGAGCCCCGGTCGTGATCGTGACCGCGCCGCGCGAGGGCACCAACGCGTGGGTGCGCGCCGTGAGCGATCAACTCGCCGCCGAAGGCTTCATCGCCATCGCGCCCGACTTGCTCACGAATATGGGTCCTCGGCACGGCGACAGCGAATCCTTCGCGACGCCCGAAGCCATGGCCGAGGCCTTCCGCCGCATGGGACCTGCTGAACTTTCGCGCCGGATGGGGGCCGTCCGCCAGTATGCCGTCACGCTTCCCGCCGCCGATGGAAAAATCGCGCATCTCGAACTCGACGCGCGCGCCTCGCGCATGAGCATCGCCGTCGACCCGAGCACTTCCTCGCCCCGTCAGGTGGCCGGCTTTCCGCTGAATCCCTCCGGCTGGGCCGATGCGCTCGGCTTTCTGAATCGCGAGACGAATAATCATCCCGCTCGCGGGGATGGGCGACATGGGCGGCATGTCCGCCGATGAGCACGCGATGCACATGGCGATGATGCCTGCCGCAGTCCAGGGAGGAAGCAAGAGCGCGCCGGGTTCTTCTTCGGGGCCCGCGATCAGCTTCTCCGAAAAGCAGCCCAACCTGCCTGCGGCGTATTACACGGCGCTCTCCACGCTCGCGAAATCCAAAATGCGTCGGGAGTGGGTTGACATCCCTCTCGGCCCCTCATCCAACCCCGCCTATAACGACGTCAAGCTGCACACCTGGGTCGAATATCCCGCAGGCGACGCTAAGGCAGGAGTAGTGATCGTCATGCAATTCGGCACCGGAATGGATGAATGGGTTCGCGCCGTCGCCGATCAGCTGGCCGTCGAAGGCTTCATTGCCGTTTCGCCCGATCTGTGGTCGGGCACCGCTCCGAACGGCGGCGGCCGCGATTCGTTCCAGTTCGTCGACGACGCGATGAAGGCCGGCGCGAAGATCACCGCCGATGAAGCGCAGCGGCGCTATAAGATCGCTCGCGATTGGGCGCTCAAACTTCCGCGCGCGAATGGAAAGACGGGAAGTATCGGCTTCTGCGCGGGCGGCGGCAACAGCTTCCGTTTCGCCGGCGAAGTCCCCGAACTCAACGCGGCCGTCGTGTTTTATGGAACTCCGCCCGATCCGGACGTGATGGCGAAGATTAAAGCTCCGGTGCTCGGATTCTATGGCGAGAATGATGCGCGCGTGACATCGACCGTCGCTCCGACGATCACGGCGATGGAAAAGCTCGGGAAAGTGTACGAGCCTCACATTTATCCGAAGACTACGCACTCGTTCGCGTATTTTCAGGACATGGCGGGAAACCCGGCCGCGATCAATGACGCCTGGCCGCGAGCCATGGCGTTCTTCAAGCAGCATCTGAATTAGGGCGCTAGTTCTTCAAACGCCGTCATTCCGAGCCCGCCGGGGTAAACTCCGTCGAGGAATCTGCTGTTCACTCCCGGATAACAGCAGAGCCCTCGCAAGCTCGGGATGACCCGCATGTGGGATATACAGCGGGCGCTAGCCCTTCTTCGGCCAGAGCACTCCCTGATCCTTCTTCGTCACAGGAGCCATGCCTTTGTACACGAACTTCTGGACGCGCTGCCCGTGATAAGTCTCGGTCGTGTAGATGTTGCCCTTCGAATCCGTCGTAATGCTGTGGACCGCGTAGAATTCGCCGGGCTGACGGCCGCCGTCGCCGAAGCTCGTGAGAATTTCCATGGTGTCGCGCTGGATGATGTGGATCTTTTCGTTCGCGCCGTCCGCCAGATAAATAAACTTCTGCTGCGGATCTTTCGAAAACGCGATATCCCACACCGACCCATCGCCGCGCGTATTCTTCTCGACGACCACTTCTTTCACGAAGGTCCCGTCTGGTTTGAATACCTGAATGCGATCGTTCGAGCGATCGCATACGTAGAGCAGCCCGTCGTTCGATAGCTCGGCGCAGTGCACCGGATTGCGGAACTGCTGCGCGAGCGGCGCATCTGGATTATAAGGGCCCAGATCCTTATCATCCGGTGTATGCCCATAAGCTCCCCAATGGCGCTTGTACTTTCCGCTATCGGCGTCAAACACAATCACGCGGTGATTGCCGTAGCCGTCGGCCACGTACAACTCGTTCGTCTTCGGATCGATCGATAGTTTCGCGGGCCCCTTCAAATTCGCCAGATCGTTGCTGCCCTTGCTCTGATCGGGCTTGCCGATCTGCATCAGGAACTTGCCGTCCTGCGTGAACTTCAGAATCTCGTTGTCCTTGAATCGGCCGGCGACGTTCGATGCCTCGGCTGTAATTCCCTCTTCCTTCTTGGCCGCGGCCGGTTGCGGCCCGCGCCCGTTGCCGCCGATCCAGACATTGCCTTTGTAATCGACCGTGATGCCGTGGTTGGAATCCGGCCAATCGTAGCCCGCGCCGGGACCGCCCCAGTGCTCGAGAAGATTTCCTTCCTGATCGAATTGGAGAACGGGAGGAGCCGGCGTGCAGCATTCGGCCGCGGGTGTGGGTTTCGCGATCTGATAAACCTCTTTCGGCTCGAGCGAACCCTGGCGGTGAATGATCCAGATGTTGTCCTTGGCGTCGGCCGAAACGCCGATCGTCATGCCGATCACCCAATGATTGGGCAGCGGCCTCGGCCACATCGGATCCACTTCGAAGCGCGGCGCCATTACGGTCGCGGCGCTCACCGTGGAATGCCGGTCGAGCATCATCGAGCCTGCGCCCAACACCACCAGCGCGGCGACGAAGCCTGCACCGATGCGAACGTTGCGTTTCATTTTTCCGTCCTCACTTTCCGGTTTGCCGGACTCTTTCACCAGGCGAGCTTGTCCACGCCGCGAGCGATCCGAGGTAAGCTACTCTCGGCGCGCCTTATGACGCGCTCGAAGCACAACAAACGCGCGGAAACCGTGGAAGCATTATACAAGACTAGAAAGATCGCGGCGCTGGCGGCCCTCTGCCTGGCGTGGCAGCCTTCGGTCGCGGCGCACGACATCCCCAACGACGTTACCGTCCAAACCTTTCTCAAGCCCTCGGGCCAGCGCATGGAACTGCTGATGCGCGTGCCTTTAGTAGCCATGCGCGATGTCGTGTTCCCAGAAAAAGGCCCCGGCTATTTGGACCTCGAAAAAGTACAGCCCTTGCTGCCCGGCGCGGCGACGCTGTGGCTCTCCGATTTCATCGATCTTTATGAAGGTGACGTCAAACTCCCCAAGCCCGCCGTGATCGCGACGCGCATTTCCCTGGAATCCGACAAATCGTTCGCCGATTTCGATGCTGCGCGAGCGCATGTCACGGGAGTAAAGCTTTCGCCCGAGATACATTGTCTGGAACCAGACGTATCTCGATGTCCTTTTCGATTATCCGATCCGGTCCGATCAGTCGCTGTTTTCCATTCACGCACGGCTCGAAAACTTGGGCCTGCGCGTCATCACGACGCTACGCTTCATCCTGCCCAACGGGACCATCCGCGCGTTTGAATTCGAGGGCAATCCGGGACTGGTTCGTCTGGATCCACGTTGGTATCAGGCTGCCGCGCGCTTTGTCCGCTCCGGATTCCTGCACATTCTCGACGGCACGGATCACCTGCTTTTCCTCTTCTGCCTGGTGATCCCGTTCCGAAAACTGCGCGCCTTGATTCCCATTGTGACGTCGTTCACCGTGGCGCATTCGATTACTCTGATCGCTTCGGCCTATGATCTTGCACCCGATGCGTTATGGTTTCCGGCGTTGATCGAAACGTTGATCGCGGCGTCGATCGTCTACATGGCGCTCGAAAAATATCGTCGGCACCGCGAACGTGCATCGGCGCTGGATCATCACCTTCGGCTTTGGATTGGTCCACGGATTCGGCTTCTCCTTCGCGCTGCGGCAAACCCTGCAGTTCGGAGGCAGCCACATGCTGACGTCTCTTCTCGCGTTCAATGTCGGCGTCGAATTGGGCCAACTCTTGGTCTTGATCCTTCTGATCCCGGTGCTCGACGCGCTGTTTCGCTACGTGGTCGCCGAGCGCATGGGGACGATTATTCTTTCCGCACTCGTGGCGCATACGGCCTGGCATTGGATGATCGATCGTTGGAGCCAGTTGGCAAAATTCCCTCTGCAGTGGCCGGATTTGACTCCTGCATTTTTCGTGAGCGCCATGCGCTGGGCGATGGTCGCGGTGGTTCTCGCCGGGATCCTGTGGCTGCTTTCGTTGATCTCGAACAGACAGAGGGCTGAAGACCGGTCGGTCGCCTTGCGTGATTCCGAACGCGGAACCTAAGCTACGGAACCACCGATGAGACGGGGGGAGATTCTTTCTGCTTGCGCTTCCGGATCAGCCGCTTTCTCCAACGGCGTGCAATCGTGGGAGGCTCGAATGCCTGCGCTACCAGTTCGGCCTGCTCCTCCGCGCTACGCTTCGCCGATCCAGCGGCCGTGCTGGCGCTTTCGGGACGTCCGGCATACCCGAGCACGCGCGCCTGATTCGCCAGAATCCTTTGCAATCTGGTACGCATGAAAATCCACGCCCCCATATTGCGAGGCTCTTCTTGTACCCACACGATGCCGCTCGCGGCCGTGTAACGCTCCAGGACTTCGCGGATTTCCACTTCCGGAAACGGATAAAACTGTTCGACGCGTACAATCGCCGTCGAAGCGGCGACGGGATCGGAATCTTTACGCGCATCGCGCGCGGCCACGAGTTCGTAATAAACTTTGCCCGTGCACAACAGGATCTTGCGAATCGACTTTGGATCGCTGACGGAGGGATCCGCCAAAATCGGATGAAACACGCCGTTGGTCAGCTCAGCGGCCGTCGAAACCACTTTCGGATGACGCAACAGACTTTTCGGCGTCATCACGATCAGCGGTTTGCGCAAGCCGCGGCGATCCGGGCCTCCGCGCATTTGCCGCCGCAGGAGATGAAAATATTGCGCCGGCGTACTGGGACATGCGATCTGTACGTTGCCTTCGCCGGCCACCTGTAAAAACCGTTCGAGCCGCGCGCTCGAATGCTCCGGGCCGCCGCCCTCCTGCCCGTGCGGGAGCAGTAGGACCAGACCGCTTGGCTGCTTCCACTTGGATTCCGCGCTGAATAAAAACTGATCGATGATGATTTGCGCGCCGTTCACGAAATCGCCGTACTGCGCTTCCCACAAGACTAAGCTGAGTTGATCTGCAAGGCTATATCCGAACTCGAAGCCCATCACCGCGTATTCGCTCAGCGGGCTGTTGTAAACCTCGAAACGCGCTTGCGACGGCGATAAATGCTGCAGCGGCACATACACGCGATCGCTTTCGTAATCGTGATATTCGGCGTGGCGATGGCTGAACGTGCCGCGCCCGCTATCCTGGCCACTGAGCCGAACGGGCGTTCCTTCGAGCACGAGACTCCCGAAGGCCACCGTTTCCGCGAGCGCCCAATCGATGGAATTATCGCCCAGCGCGGACGCGCGTTTCTCGATCATTCGCGCGAGTTTCGGATGCACATGGAAATCCGCAGGGAATGCCGTGATGCCGCCTGCGACGCGCTCCAACATTTCCCGGTCCACTCCGGTAGGAGGCAGATCCTGAGGAATGAGACCCGGCGCCATCGGCGTGAGTTCGCGCAGTTCCCACTCTTCCTTGTTCTTGTGGGTCTGGTCGTAAATCTCATAAAGGCGCTTTTTCTGCGCGGCGGACCAGCCTTCCACTTCCTCGGGCGTCACGACGCCCTGTTCGATCAACCGCGACGCGTAGCCCGACGAGACCGGTTTACGGTCGCGCAGCTTGCGATACAGCACCGGCTGCGTGTAGCTCGCGTCGTCGCCCTCATTGTGCCCGTGCTTGCGCCAGCAGAGAAGTCGACGACCACGTCGCGATGAAAGCGCTGGCGGAAGTCGAACGCGAGTTGCATGGCGCGCAGGCATGCGTCCGGGTCGTTCCCGTTCACATGCAGGATGGGCGCATGCACCATGAGAGCGACATCGGTGCAATACGTCGAAGATCGCGACGCATTCGGGTTGGTGGTGAATCCGATTTGATTGTTGATGACGATGTGAATCGTGCCGCCGGTGTTGTAGCCATCGAGCTGCGATAGATTGAGCGTCTCCGCCACGATGCCCTGTCCCGCCATCGCTGCATCGCCATGCACCAACACCGGAATCACGCGTTCGCGCGCCTTATCGCCCAGGCGGTCCTGCTTCGGACGCACGATGCCTTCGACGACAGGATTTACCGCTTCCAGTGGCTGGGATTCGGCGACACGGAAACAGTGATTTCCTTGCCGCTCGCGGTACGACGGCGCACGCTTTCGCCGAGATGATATTTTACGTCGCCGGAGCCGTCGAAATCCTCTTCGATCTCCCCTTCGAACTCCGAAAAAATCTGCGCGACGCCTTTGCCCAGCACGTTCGCGAGCAAGTCAATCGTCCACGATGCGCCATGCCGAGCACGCATTCTTCGACGCCGCTTGAAGCGGCCCGATCCAACAGCTCTTCGGTGGCGGCGATAAAGCTCTCGCCGCCTTCCACGGAAAACCGCTTGTGTCCTTTGAAGCGATTCTCCAAAAATGTCTCAAAGCCCTCGGCTTCCACAACGCTGCGCAACGCGCGCATCCGCGCCGCGGCGTCGAGCGGCCATCTGAATCGCGAAGGCTCCATGCGCTGTTCGAACCAAAAACGCTCTTCCGGATTTTCGACGTGCGCGTACTCGATTCCAATGTGGCCGGCGTAGGTCGCGCGCAATTGTTCGATGAGTTCGCGTAACGGCATGACTCCGAATACGCCGCAGTGAAAGGTGCGGTCCAGATCCCAAATCGTCAGCCCATGCGCTTCCAGATCGAGATCGGGATGAGGCGTACGCGGAACGCCCAGAGGATCGATGTCCGCGACCAGGTGGCCGCGCATGCGCCACGCTTGGATCAGCCGCGCAACAGCGGCCTGCTTCAGAGGATCGGCATTTACCACGGGCGCCGAGGCCTGATCTACTTCCCAGCGAACTGGTTTCGCGGCGATGCCCAGGTCGCGATAAACACGCTCGTAGAATTCATCCTCGCCTTCAAGCAGCGCCTGCAACTTCCCGAGAAACGCCCCGGATTCGGCGCCTTGAATCACGCGGTGATCGTAGGTGCACGTCACCGTCATCACCTTGCTAAGACCCATCGACGCGCGCACGTCTTCGGGCACGCCGCGATATTCAGGCGGATAATCGATGGCGCCGGTCGCGATGATGGCGCCTTGTCCCGGCATCAGCCGCGGAATCGATCCAGCGGTCCCGACGGTTCCCGGATTGGTGATGGAAACCGTGGTGCCCTCGAAATCGGCGACCGTCAGCTTGTTGTGGCGCGCCCGCGTCACAATGTCGTCGAAGGCGGCGGCGAACTCGGCGAAGTTCATCGCTTCGCTGCGCTTGATCGAAGGAACTTTGAGCGCCCGCGCTCCATCCTTACCGGCGACGTCCACCGCGACACCCAAGTTCAGGTGTCCGCGATGCACGCGAAACGCGTCCGCGCCGTCGTCGGTGTAGGCTTCGTTCAAAGCCGGAACCGTTTCCACGGCTCGCACGATGGCCCACGCAATCAGGTGCGTGAAGGAAATCTTACCTTCTCCACGCAGCCCGCGATATTCGTTGATCGCACGGCGATTCTCTTCCATCACCTTCACGGGCATGGAACGCTGGCTGGTGGCGACCGGCACCGTCAGGCTCGCGATCATGTTTTCGGCAATGCGCAGAGCGGTCCGCGCAGAGGCATCAACTGATCGCCTTCGCCAATCGCGACGTTGGGCGTGCGGGGCCCTTCCAGTGCACGCGGCTGCGGCGTCATCTCTACGGTGACGGACGCGGTCGATGCGGGGCGGTTCGGTTCTCCTGGAACCGGTCGGTCGGTCGCTCGCGGAGCCGCTGCCGGCTCGTGCGGAGTGGAGGAGAAAACCTCGCCCCACGAAGGATCGACATCGCGTCTATCATGTTGATATTGTTGGAATAGCTCGTCTTCGAGCCAACTATTGACACTCGGCGTGGATGTATCAGGCATGAATGAATCTACTTCTTATGATAGCGAAGCTGAAGAAAAACTGAACAGATGTCGGCTCCTCTGTCACACCGGCGGACTCGCCCTATGACGAAAGTTTTGGTCTTTTCCGATATTCACAACGACACCCGCGCGCTGGAGAAGCTGATGAACATCGACGCCGACGCTTATATTTGCGCGGGCGATCTGGTGAGCTGGGCGCGGGGACTGGAGAAGATGGCTCCTCTGCTGGCGGCGAAGGCGGAGCGCGCTTACGTGATGCCCGGCAATCACGAGTCCGCGAAAGATATCACCGAGTTCTGCGCCCGTCACGGTTTCCACAATTTTCATGATGCGACGATGGAACTCGGCGGCGTGCGCTTCGCGGGACTCGGATATTCGTCGCCTACTCCGTTCGATACGCCCGGTGAGTGGAGCGAAGTGGAGATGGCTGCGCATCTCAGCGAGTTCGCCGCGTAGAAACCCGAAGTGCTGGTGTGCCACGCCCCTCCCACGATACGCCGCTGGACCGGATCAAGCTCGGGCTGCACGGCGGTAGTCGCGCCGTTCGGGAATTTATCGATCGCGAGCAACCCGCGCATTTCTTCTGCGGGCACATTCACGAGGCCGAAGGCCTGGTCGTTCAAATGGGCAAGACGCGGGCGATGAACGTTGGCAAGAAGGGATATTTGTGGAACTCTAGCTGGTTCAGGTCCAATAAACGATGACGGAAAGATGCGATACGGAGGGGTGAAAAAGAAAATGGTTCCAAGTGACCCGTTAGTCAACTCGTTCCCCGACCGGCATGCACGGCCAGAACATGGCATTCGAAAGCGGTGACGTAGGCCCTTTGCTCCCCGGCGCCGGTTTTATCCGGCCTCGGATCGAAGCTCCGGTGCGCGTCCGCACTTCTTCCGATAGAAGCCCGCTTCTCGATGCGGCCTTTCGCTCTCCGGCGGCGAGGGCTGCCTTGCGGCAAACCTCCGCAGCCGGGTCAACGTTCCTGGCCTACATCTTCGAAACGTTCCGATTCTTCCTGACCCGTTCGGTCTCGAGCTCCCGCCCCCGGCCGGCTTTTTTATGCCCGCGCGAGGCGCGATCACCGCGCGTAAACCCGTTGCCAGGTCCGATTCCGGAACTCTCCGTCTGTCTCTCGAGCCGCCGCTCCCCTCCAGGATTTCTCGATCCTTCGGGATCGTTGCGCTCCAGCTTAGACCCGACCGGGAAGCTTACCATTACGAGTCGCCCGATCTTCCTTCGCTCCCCGCCGCGCCTAAATAATAAATTAACGCTCAGCGCAACGGATCATCGTTCCAGATCCGCTACTTCCCGTCAGGCTCGCTGTCCTTCGAACCTCTTGGAACCGTCCCCATATTGCCCCGAGTCCTATTCTGAGTCAAGCGAAAAACTAATCTTTCCTCGGAAATTTACTATTGCCTTTTCAATAGCTTAGAGGGGCCCTCCCGTGAAAGTCCTGTGGATAAAACAGAATTGTAACAATGTGATTTGGAAACTTTCACCGGGACGAAGCATGCCGTGCTGCTTGGCGCGCATGCGCATATTGAGGTCGGCGGGAGGCGGGCGGCCAACGGCCAGCGGCTTAGTGACTCAGGACGACGTCTCGAATGGAAGCGCCGATCGCAAATTCGTTTTCCATCTGCTTGCAGTGGCGGACGCGCGCAAACACGTATTGATCGCCGAACAAAAACATGATTTGCAGACCGGGGGCGATGTGCACACGTGAGATCAGACCGATCCCGTTCCTCGATATGTTCACGACATCGGCCGCGATCGCGTTGCTTTGCGGGGGGATCCGAAGCTCCACTCTTTGGGGATGGGGAATGCTATAGCGGCGTTCTCTTCGCCTGTCTTCCGGACGAATCGTTGAGATCTCCCGAATGTCAGCGGTAGAAGTGGCCATTCCTAACCTTTCCTACCGTAATGTACGCCGGATGCTGCGTAAATGATATTGGGTAGACTGCTTAATTACCTGAAAAATAGCCTACGCAAAACAAGGGAAATGCCGTAGCTCCACAATCGACGAGTACGGGCCCGGTTTACGGAGAGGGTACCGGTGAACCAACGAGTTGCAGGATCATGCCGGTGTCGGTCGCGGCCCACACATGTTCGAATCCGATGCGGCGAGGGTGACGATCCCGGCTATTGCTCGATAATCCACCTTCATTTCTTCCCAGTCCGAGAGATTCGAGCTTCGCAAGAACCGTACTTTCCCTGGAATCGGCGCGGAAGCCATCCGCCCCGGCGGCTCTACCGCGGCGAGCAACCCGTGTCCATCGAAAAAGACCAGGGCGTCCGTGACGCGACGATCCTTCTGCTTGAATGAACTTTCACTCTTGCAGCAATACGGAACTGAACCAGTGGCCGCCAGCACAAAACACT
>CAVXVL010000003.1:0-6314 GCA_963765085.1 Terriglobia bacterium
TGCAATCCGATACCGACCTACGACCAAAGCACGATCCAGAATTTCGCGAAAGTGTACACCGGCTGGACCTACCCGACGAAGCCCGGCGCCACGCTGCAGATGCACAATCCGGCTTACTACGTCGGCCCGATGGTCCCCTTTGAATCGAACCACGATACCAGCGCCAAAACGTTGCTGAACGGCTACGCGGATCCTGCCGGCTTGACCGCCGAGCAGGATTTGAAGGTCGCGCTCGACAACATCTTCGCGCATCCGAATGTCGCGCCCTTCGTCAGCAAACAATTAATTCAGCATCTGGTGACGAGCAATCCCTCGCCTGCCTACGTCGCCCGGGTCTCGGAGGTTTTCACCAACGATGGGAGCGGGACCAGAGGAAATCTGGCCGCGGTCGTGATGGCGATCTTGCTCGATCCCGAAGCGCGCGCGGCCAACAAGAATCCACCGCGACCCCTACGACCGGCGGCAAACTGCGCGAGCCTGTCTTCTTCCTCGCATCGATGCTGCGCGGCTTGGGCGCTCAAGTGAACGACTCGAACAATCTGACGGGACAGGCGACGAACCTGGGCCAGCAATTGTTCTATCCGCCGAGCGTGTTCAATTATTTTCCGCCCGGCTACCAGGTCCCCGACGTACCGCTGCTCGGTCCGGAATTCCTGTTGGACACGCCTTCCGCCGGAGTGACCCGTTATAACACGGTGAACTCGATCGTGTACGGCAATTTAGGAGCAGGAACCGTGGTCGATCTTCACTCCGTTTTCGAGCCTGGGCAACACGTCCGACGCTCTTTATGCGGCCGTTTCCAACGCGTTTTTCTACGGACAGCTTCCGCCGCCGATGCAAACGATCATGCAGAGCGCGACGACCGCGATTACCGGCACCACTGCGGCGGCCGCCAAAGCGCGCGCGCAGGCCGCCCTTTTATCTGGCCCTTTCCTCAGGCTATTACAACGTGGAGCACTAGAAATGAACTTCTCAAACACACGCAGAAATTTTCTGAAGATCGGGCTCCGCGCGCTCACCGCCGTCGGCGGCGCGAGCGTCGTCGGTAAGCTGAGCCAGGTGAACGCGCTCGCGCAAAGCGGCTGCCCCACCGACTATAAGGCGCTCGTGTGCATCTTTATGTTCGGCGGCAACGATGGCAACAACACTCTGATTCCCATCAACACCCCGATATCGAACGCGTACAATTCGTATTCGAACTACGCGACGGTCCGCGCCGGTTTGGCTTTGCCGCAAGCCTCGCTCAATCAGATCAACACCAAGAAGGGCGATTCCTACGGCCTGCATCCCAGCCTTACGGAGCTCGCGACGCTTTATAACGGCGGCAAAGTCGCCGCGCTCGCGAACGTCGGCACGCTCGTCACGCCGCTGAGCCAGACCGACTACCTCAAGGCACAAAAAGCGATTCCGCTGAATCTGTTCTCGCACCTCGATCAACAGACCGAGTGGCAGACGTCCATCGCGCAGGGCTTCGCCACCACCGGCTGGGGCGGACGCCTCGCGGATGCCATGCAGGGCTGCAACGCGTCGAATTTTCCGATGATCTTGTCGGTGGGAGGGAATGCGCTGTTCAATACCGGCGCCACGACTAATCCGGCGACGGTGACACCCGGGCAGGTGCTCGGGCTGCAAGGCTTCAGCGGCAGCGCGGCGAACATCGCACGCTTCGACGCTCTCGCGAACCTGTTGAACTTCAACAACGGTTATACGCTGGTCAATTCCGCCAACTTAGTTTCCTATGACGGGGTCAACCAGGCCGGCGTTCTCAATGAAGCGCTGGCGGGAGCGACGGCGCTGAAAACGGTTTTCCCCGCGACTTCGCTGGGCGCACAGATGGCGCAGATCGCCAAGATTATCAGCGTGAGAAGCGCGATCGGCGTGAATCGCCAAATTTTCTTCGCCTACATCACGGGCTTCGATACGCACGATGAGGAGCTCAAGGACCAAGCCACTTACCTCGGACAAGTGAGCCAGGCGATGAATTCGTTCTACGACTCCACGGTCGAGCTCGGCGTCGGCCAGAATGTGGTCACGTTCACCGAATCCGACTTCGGGCGCACGTTCCAGCCGAGCGGCGGCGCGACGCTCGGCACCGATCACGCCTGGGGCAGCCATCACTTCATCATGGGTGATTCGGTGAAGGGCGGCGATCTGTACGGCACCTTCCCGACGCAGGAACTCAGCGGACACCGACGACGCGAACTACCGCGGCGTGTGGATTCCCTCGACGTCGCTCGATCAGTACGGCGCGACGCTCGCGAGTTGGTTCGGCGTCAGCCCGGCGGCGCTGCCGTCGGTTTTCCCGAACTTAACGAACTTCTCGACATCGAATCTGGCGTTCGTGTAAACCAGGGATCTGCCTTCGGTCCGACCGGGCGGTCCGAGGGACGGCCGCAGGCGTCGTTCATCGCAAACCAGGCCCTTACGATCGCTGGCTCACGCGCCCACTCTGCTCCACGAGCTTTCGGAATTTGTCGGCGAGCGGCCCGAGCTCTTCGACGGTGCCCGTCCACTTGCGGCGCCAATTCGGATGCTGCCAAGTACTGCCGGGCAAGTTCTGCTGTTCGGTCTCACCCGAAAGATCTTCATAGTTGATCATCGCGAGCTGGCACGGCGTCGACAGAATAAATCCCAGAGGATCGCCTCGAAAGCCCGCCCGATCGAGCGCTGCTTCGAGCTTGCGAATCTCTTCCTCGCGCGATGCCCTTTGCGCGTCGTACGCCGCTTGGTCGATCAGTCCCGCCACTTTCCGAGCTTCGATATCCCGTGCGAGCATGAATCCCGCAAGCGTCGGCAGATCGTGCGTGGTCGCGGACGCGAGCGCTTGTGCCGGATAATGCCCCGGCGGTTTGAAATTTCCGTCCCACTCTTTTTCGAACCACAGCAGGCGATAGCCGAGAATGCCCGCCTCGCCCAGGGCATGCCGCACCTCACCCGTCACCGTTCCCAGATCTTCGCCGACCACCACGAAATCGCCGCGCACGCTTTCGAGCGCGAGCACGCCCATCAGATCGCCGGCGTAATCCCGAACATAAGTTCCCTGGCTCGCCTGGAAGGCTTCGGGAATCCAATACAGGCGGAAGAATCGCATGACGTGATCGATGCGCAATGCCCCGCCGGCTTGGGCCGCGCTGCGGATCGATTGCGCGAATAAAGCGTAGCCGTCGCTTCTGTGCGCATCACGATTGGGCGGCGGAAAGCCCCAATCCTGCCCTTGCGGCGCGAGATCGTCGGGGGGCGCGCCCACACGGCATCCGAGTGAATAAAATGGCCGGTTCGACCACAGGTCGCAGCCATAGCGATCGGTCGCAAGCGCGAGATCGTTATAGATCCCGAACTCCATGCCCTTGGCTCGCGCGTAGGCCTGCGTCTCCTCGCCCTGCAAACTCAATTGCCATTGCAAGTATTGGAAAAACCGCACACGCGTGCGCTGCGCCTTCGCGAACTCCGCGACCGCCGGTGATCGCGGATCGCGAAACTCTTCCGGCCACTCGGTCCACAGCCAGATGGCGGGATACAGCTCGCGCATGTGTTCGTACAAGGCGCAATAGACCGCGTAATCCTCCAGCGGCCTGCCTTCCTTCGCCATGTAAGCTTCGAATTGCGGCGAGCCGGAAAAGCTCGCAAAGATTTCCGTCAGCACGGCGAGCTTCAGGTGCGCGATGCGCTCGTACTCGACGAACTCGGTCGCGCGCAGAGCCTCTATTTCGCGGCGCTGCGCGTCACTGAGCATGGCGCGAACTTTTTCAATCCCGCCCACGCGTTCGACGTCCAAATAAATAAAATTGCGATAAAGCGCGCACTCAGGAAGGTAGGGACTGGTGTTGTACGGCTGGCGATTGGCGATCGCATGCAACGGATTCAAACCAATGAACGCCGCTCCGGCCGGCGCCAGAACGTCGATCACCGCACGCAGATCCGTAAAATCGCCGCATCCCCAATTGCGAGCCGATCGGACGCCGTAGAGACTGAGTCCGAAGCCCGCGCACCGCCCCGTGACACCTTTCGTGCGCGGCGGGCACACGATGAAGCGAGCCTCGGCGAGCTTTCTAAGTTCCGGGCTCCCTACGCGAAGAATCCGCAAGTGATGGTAGCCGAGCCGCAGCTTCGGCAGCGGCAGGCTCTTGGATATCAGTGCGCCTTTGCCGCTTTCCGCCGCCTCCCACTTGGGCAGCTCGGGAATCCAGTACGGATGATGTTCGAGCTCGCCGTTCTCCCACTCGATTTCGAGCTTGATCGATTCGCCGCTGAGCGCGGCGGGGACGCGCAGTTCGATGGCGGCGGCATCCCCACGCACTACCATCACCGGATCTATGACACAGGATGCTTTCGCGGCTCGCTCCGCATCCCACGCCCGTTCGATGTCCGCATCCGCCGCGGCCGGGAGGCCAAGGACTTCTAACAGCGCTCGAGTCACTTCGTCGCTGGCGCGATGTACCTTACCGAAGACGTCCGTGTATTCGAGTTCAATGCCGTGCGCCTCGGCGGCGCGGTCCAGCAGCCTTTCGTCCGTTCCCATCTACCTAGTGTATTCGGCATGACATAATAAAAGCGTGGAGACCAATACCGATTTTCATCTGAGCCAGCCCCCCGAGCTTTTTGCCCGGATCGATAACGAACCCGAGCTCGACCCCTTTGGCGAGAATCTGATTCTCACCACCATCGACAAGGCCGTGAATTGGGGACGCAAGAACGCCATCTGGCCCATGAGCTTTGGCCTGGCCTGCTGCGCCATCGAGATGATGTCGATGATCGGTTCGCGCTTCGATATTTCGCGCTTCGGCGCCGAGGTCATGCGCGGTTCCCCGCGCCAATCGGATCTGATGATCATCGCCGGCCGCGTTTCGAACAAAATGGCTCCGGTTATCCGCCGCCTGTATGAACAGATGCCTGAGCCGAAATGGGTCATCTCCATGGGCGCCTGCGCAACGTCGACCGGCGTGTTTTCGAACTACGCGCTCGTGCCGGTGAATCAGGTGATTCCGGTGGACGTCTATGTCCCCGGCTGCCCTCCGCGTCCCGAGCAATTGATTTATTCGATCACCCTCCTGCAGAAGAAGATCGAGCAGGATACGCACGTCGGCGCGAAACTGCTGAATATCTCCTGAACTTATTTCGCGGGCACCCCGGTTCTGCAACCTATCTGGTGCAGGATGCGACATTTACCTTCGGCCGGGCAGATAGGAGCGGCGTCGACCGGACGGCCGAAGAAGTCCACGCGATGAGCCTTGCCGATCTGCACGGCGTATATTGCACGGGCGAATATTGCGCGATGGTGTCGACCGCCGCCGTCCTCACGTCTGTGGCGTAAATTCGCTTCATACTTTCCCGACCCCTGGCGATGAGGCCAGTGACAGAAAGCTCTGCCTTCCTCCACAGGTGACGATATGGATATTTCGTCTGTCAACAATCTCGCGGCCAGTGTAGGTTTGCCGTTCGATACCAATTTGCCTCCGCCGGCCACCGCCGATCAACGCGCGCTGATTCAGGCCGTGAAAGCCGTCAATTCGACGGAGTTATTCGGTTCTGAAAACGAATTGACGTTCGTGCGAGACCGCACGACGAATCTTCCGGCCGTGCGCATTGTGAACAAAGACACGGGCGACATCGTGGCGCAAATTCCGCCTGAAGTTGTCCTCCAGATGGCCGAAGAGGTGAATGGAAAGTAAATATCCCGATCACATGGCCAATCCCCTCTCCGACCGTTATCTTGAAGCGGAAGTCCTGAATGCCGACCCTCTGAAACTCGTGCAAATGCTGTATCGCGGCGCGATCGACGCCGTCGCGGCCGCCCGCCGCCACGTAGTCGAAAAAAATATTCGAGAGCGATCGCGTTCGATCACCCGCGCCATGGAGATCATTAATCAACTGATGTTCTCGCTCGATCACGCCGTCGGAGGCGACCTTAGCCATAAGCTCGGCGGCCTCTATGCCTACATGCAGTCGCGGCTCCTGGAGGCCAACTCGCAGCAGACCGAATCCCCTTTGGCCGAGGTCGAAAAGCTCCTTCGACGCTTCTCGAAGGTTGGTGCGGCGCAGCCATCGCGACCGCGCCCGCTGCCTCCGAGAGCGCGTCCGAACCAATCAGCTGCACCTACTGACGTCCGGTCTGCACTGCACCGCAGTCCTTATTTCTTGTAGAACCAACCTAAGGCAAATTCCCGAAAACTCTCCGGCTGACGCCGCGTCCGCGAACCGTTACTATGGTGAAATGGTGGCACCGGCGGCAATCGACATTCGGAACCTTCGCAAAGTGTATGGCGAAAAGGCCGCTGTCGACGGCTTGAGCCTGTTCGTGCCCCAAGGCTGCTTTT
>CAVXVL010000004.1:0-9048 GCA_963765085.1 Terriglobia bacterium
GGCGACCATTGACCTGCCGTCTACCGAGTCAACAAGAATGCGTCAGATGGACATCATCACGGATGAAATGTCCGGCTGCAACGGCGTGTGTTTTTCCCAGGATTACAAAAAAGTCTACATTGCCGACACGTTCGTTTGCGAAGTGCGCGTCTACGATATCGACGGCAAAAAAGTGCGCAACGGGAAGCGCTTCGTCGTCCTGGCCATTCCGGGGACGCGTGAGCCATCTGCTGCCGACGGCATGCGCGTCGACACCGATGGAAACCTGTGGTGCGGCGCCGGCCTGGCGTTCAGGTGGTGACCGCGAACGGCGAACGCATCGGCTTCGACCCGGTCTGCAAAAGTACGCGTGCCAGAGTTGCGCGGCTTTCGGCGGTCAAAAAGCGAAACCGGCTCTTTATGGCCGCCAGCTCGTCCCGGGCTACCCCCAGGTCGAAACCCAGGGCGTCACAATTGTCTCGAAGCTTTGGGATCGGCGTTTGTGGGGTCAGCCCTTCAGGGCTGCAGTCGCGCTTCGGCGCGACTCTCGTGCCAGCCGGCTCAAAGCCGGCTGCGGCCTCAAAGGCGGTCACGGTGGCCTTTCCGCGGACGAATTCGTAGCGTTCAAGCGTAGCGCCGGGAACGCGGGGTGACTTATTCGCCGCTCAGCCTCTCCGCGTGCGACGCCGCCGTATGCACCGGCATAGATGCAGATCCTCAGGTGTTTGCTGGTCTCTTTGGGCAGCGTGATCATGTATTCGATCGGCTCGCCCACCTCGATCGCTCCTGGCGAGGTGAAGCCCACTCTTCACGCCAGAATGGATTCATCGTTTCCCCCTTCGGCCGATACGACTTTTCTCCCAGAATTTCGAAGGTAAGCGCAGGTCGGAAGCGCTCGATTCTCCCGTTGTTCGATCATATAGTCATTCGAGTTTATAGGCAGAACGAGCTAGGGTCAATGGGGGTGGGGTCTAGCGAAAAGGTCCTATCGTTGTATACTTCCGAGGAAATTCTCGAAAAGTCCCGATTTCCTTTCACAGCGGCCCTTCCTGTCGGGCTCGGCCTCCGGAAACGTGGCGAGTTCTCCGCCAGAACCCTCCGCCGGTACTCTTCAATTTCGATGCGCGATGATCAAAACCATGTCCTCTGAGTAGTTGGTCTCGTCATCGAACATGGAAAATCTGGCCATTCCCGCACCGCCCCTGCCGACGGTAACCGTAGCCGGTTCTACTCTTCGTGTTCCCTGTGCGCAGGATCTACTGCGTGGGCCGCAACTATCTGGCGCATGTCCGCGAAATGGGCAATGACGAGAAGCTTCCGCCACTGTATTTCGCGAAGGCTCCGGACATGATCGTCGCGACCCGCGCGACCATTCCCTATCCTCTGCTGACGAGCAATCTGGCAGCACGAAGTGGAACTCGTCGTGGCGATGAAATCCGGCGGCGAGCACATCCCGGTGGAGAAGGCCCTCGATCACGTATACGGATAGCGGTGGGCTTCGATATGACTCGTGAGATGTCCAGCAGGCGGCGGCGAAGGCCGGAAGACCCTGGGAGGTCGGCAAATCGTTCGATAACTCGGCACCGATCGGCGCGATTCATCCGGCATTCGGAGGTCGGACATCTGTCGAAGGGCGCATTCAGATCGCGGTCAACGGCGAAGTTCGCCAGAGCTCGGATCTGAATTTGATGATCTGGTCAGTGCCGTAAATTATTCATCACTTGTCCCGCCAATGCGGGATCGCCGCGGGCGATCTGATCTACACGGGCACGCCGGAGGGCGTTTCGGCGGTGGTGAGGGGCGATGAACTGGTGGGAACGATCGACGGTTTGAGCGAACTGCGGATCAAGATTAAGTACCAACCCCCCGGCGAAAAACCGACGCTGTAAGTGTGTGCCCGCTCATTCACATTCGCGGTTCTAAGCAGTGCCGATGAGTTACGGCGGATCAAACTCGCCGAAACCCGCGCGGCGACGCCAATATTCCCAAGCGCGTTTCCAATCGTGCGGTTGCGGACCGTTGTGAATCTGCTCGATCTCGCCGGGCGATAATCCCACAACACCACCGAATCGCAAAGCGTTGTACAACACGCGCGCGTTTTTGGGAAGATACACCGCCAGGCCGACCACTTCGAGGAGGTTGCCCCCCGTGGCCGCAAACCCGTGGCCACGCATCAGCACCACGCTATTTTCCCCGAGCGATTTCGCCAGATCACGCCCTTGCGCGATGTTCGCGACGAGCATGTTGGTGTCGCCGAACGTGTCGCGGATATCCCACACCGGCGCGTGCATTCCCATGCGGCTGGCGTTGTGAATCACCGGACGCAGAGGCTCCTTCGTCATGCCGAACGCGAGCGTATCCTCGGCGTGGCTGTGGATCACGGCGATAACATCCGGCCGCGCTTCGTAAATGGCGCCGTGGATGAAACGCTCCAGATAAGGATGGTGCCCGTCCTTATGCACCAGCTCGCCGGTCAAATGATATTCGCCGATATCGGCTTTTTCCACCAACTCGGGAGCACGCGAACAGGAGAGCAAAAACCGATCCGCGCGTTCGGGATGACGCACGCTGACATGGCCGTAGGCGTCGAGCACGCCTTCGTGCGCAAGAATACGGTTGGCGATCACCAGATCGCCGATGACGGAATCCAGATGGTCCATCTTTAATTGTTCAGAAGCGGAATGTCTTTCACCGGAGGCGGAACCTTGCGCGTGAGGAGAAACGCGTAGATATCCGCGAGGTCTTTGTCGGAAACAACCTTCGCCGTGTACGGCGGCATCTGTCCAGTAGGCTGCCGAACATACTTCTGCACGGCGACGAACGGGATCGGCTTTGGCGCGAGCCGCGGTCCCGTGCCCAGGCCGCCCTGCGCCTCGCGGCCGTGGCACTGATAGCATCCGTAGCTTTCGAAAAGCTTGCGCCCGTGGTCGGCGTCGCCCTGCGGCGTGGACGCCTGCGCCAATACGAGAGCGGCGCCGAACATGATTCCTAACGCGAGTCTCAACATAAAATTTCCTCTTGCTGAACCTTTCCACGCCCGAACTCATAACCGCTCGCTGTGGTCGCGGCTCGGGTCGGATCTTCGCCGCGGCCCCCAATTATCGGATCTGCTGATTATCGCGGCTGCGTGACGACGTCGACCAAGGCCGGCTGGCCGCGCGAGACGACTTCCATCGCGCGAGCAATCGCCGGACCCAGATCTTTCGGATCGGTGATCGGTCCTTCGCCATGCACGCCCATGCTGCGCGCCAGCCCCGCGTAATCGATATTCGGATTCTTCAGCGTGGTGCCGATCTCCGCCGTCGTGATATCGCGCTGATGGCGATTCGCCATGCGCTGCAGGTGCATCACTTCCTGGTGATACGCGCGATTATTATGCATCACGGTGAGCAGCGGAATGCTGTGGTGGGCCTGTGTCCATAGGACGCCCGGCGCGTACATCAGATCGCCATCGTTCTGGATGTTGATCGAGAGGCGTCCGTACTTCTTATTCGCGACCGCCGCGCCGGTCGCAGCCGGAGCTCCGTAGCCGACGCCCGCGCCGCCCGCGCCGCCGATGTACTGATAGTGCTTATCGAAATCCCACAGGCGCTGCGGCCACGCGTTGTTCGAAACCAGAGACCAATCCTTGGTCTTCACCTGCGCCCAGATCTCCATCGCCATGCGCGCCGTGCTGATCGGGCTTGCGTCCCACGCATAGCTCGCGTCGACGAGCACTCTCTCATGAGCTGCCTTCCCAGCCTCGGCGAGCTTCTTGCCGCGCTCTTCCAAGACACGCTTGCGATCAGCCGTCATCAGCTTCTTGCAGGCTTCGATCAGCGCCGGCAGAGTGGCTTCGGAATCCGCGGCCATGGAGAGATCCAGATCCGGCATGCGCTGGAAATCCTGATAATTGCTGCGCGTGTTGAGATCCGTCGCGGAAATCGCGAGCATCTTCGTGTTCGCCTTCGTAATCGGCGAGGAAGTGCGATGCAGTTGATCCTTGAAATTATTGACCGTGCCCCAGAAATCCCAAACTTCCAGGCCGAGGATCACGTCGGCGTTGCGAATCGCCGCGCCCGCGCGCTCCGTCTGATTCAAAGGATGGCGCGAGGGGAAGTTCATGCGGCCGTATTGATTGATCACCGCCGCTTGCAGGACGTCCGCGAGTTCGATCAGATGCGTCAGCCCGGCGGGAGTGCGCGCGCAGCGATCTGCAATGATCACCGGATTCTCGGCGTTGACCAGCAGCTTCGCGGCTTCCATCACGGCTCCCGAATCGCCCTGCGGCGCAGCGTCCCACGTCAGCTTCGGGATGTGCGGCCTCTCGCCGGGCTTCATGGGAGTTTCCTGCACATCGCCGTCGGCGACCAGCAGCACCGGCATCGTCGGAGGCGTGGTCGCGAACTTATACGCGCGCACCGAGGACTCGGCGAAGTGCTGGAGGGACATGGGACAGTCGTCGAATTTCGTGAAGTCGCGGACCAGAACTCCAGCATCCTGGACGCTGTGCGCCCATTCGACGCCGGGACGCCGCGTGGCCGTATCGAGCGTGTTGCCGATCACCATGAACACCGGCGCGCGATCCACATAGGCGTTATAGATCGCCATGGAAGCGTGCTGCAGCCCGACGGTGCCGTGCGCCAAAACGCACGCCGGCTTGCCTTCGATCTTGGCGTAGCCGTGGCCCATGCCCACCGACGATTCTTCGTGACAGCAGGTGATGAACTCCGGCATCTTGTTGCCGCCGTAATTAATCACCGATTCGTGCAGCGCGCGGAAGCTCGACCCGGGGTTGGCAAAAATGATTTCGAAGCCCAGGGCTTTGATCACGTCGACCATGAAATCGGAGCCGGGACGGTCGGCGGTGAGGACTTCGACGGCACCGACGGGATCTTTCTCCTCCGTGGTGACGGGCGCGGAAGCATTCCGCAGAGGGACGTTATTTTGTGCGACCTGGTTCTGCGTCGCCTGGTCAGCAGCCTGCTGCGCGACGGCGGTTTGAGAAGTGGCCGCGACCAGAGCGGCAGCGCCGCCGGCGGCTCCTTTCAGGAATCCACGGCGTCCGACGGGGGGCTTTTTAGAAGTCGACATGAGGAACCTCTTTCGCTGGAGGGCATTATAATACGGCGGCTCTGTGGTGAGGGCACGCGCTTGCGTCAGACAGCATGCTGGCCATAGAATCGCCTCATGAAAACTCTGACACGCGGAATTGGGTGTCTGCTGTTTGCGGCGGTCTGCGTGGCCGCGCAGCCGTCCCAAGAGGATGCCGAGGTACGCGGTCTGATGGCCACCTTTCTGAAAGCATTCAACGACCTTGATTGGCCTGCTTTCCGCAGATGCTGGGTCGACAATCCTGTTCTATTTCACCCGTCGGTGGCCCAGAACCCGAGTGGCAGACGGGTTGATGATGTTCCCGGCTTTGAGTCCTCGTGGAAGCGCCAGTTCGATTTGATGCGCGAGGCTGCGGCTAAGCGGGGCGTAAATAGCCCTCCGTTTGCAAACATCGAAGCGAAAGACCTTCGTGTCGACTTCCCCGCCGCAACCGTCGCGGTCGTGACGTTTCATCTCGGCCCGAACGGGAAAGTTCTTGGACGCCGAATGTTCGTCGTCGCAAAGACCGACGGCGGCTGGAAGATCACGCACCTGCATGCGTCGAACTTAGCGCTAGAGCAATCGAACTAGGCCCAGTCGCCGTATCTTGACATATCATGATCTGTCAAGATACCATGAATGAGGAGTCGCACCATGTCACAGACCCGCGAGAAATTTGCCACCCAAGTTAATTCCGAGATCCTGACGCAGGTGCGCTCTCTGTCGGTCACCGAAGGCCGCCAACTTCAGGCGCTTGTCGAAGAGGCTCTCGCAGATCTGATCGAGAAGCGCAAAAAATCCAATCCTCGCCCGCACGTTATGGGCGCGTACCTCGCCAGCCACGAAAAATACGCGCCGCTTTACAAGAAGCTCGCTGAGTGACCGACTTTCTCACGATGGCGGAAGTGCTGGCCATCCATGCCGACCAGATTGAACGCTACGGCGGCTCTCATGGCGTTAGAGATCCTGGCCTGCTCGAAGCCGCGCTTTATCGCCCTCAGACCGGCTACTACGCCGACCTGATCGAACAAGCCGCTGCACTGTGGGAGAGCCTGTCCCAAAATCATGCCTTCATCGATGGCAACAAGAGAACGGCCTTCGCGGCCGTGTATACCTTCCTCGCCATCAACGGCGCTCGGCTCGACGCCACTGCGGAAGAGACTCAAGTTTTTGTCGTTTCGCTTTACGAGTCCAACAAGTTCACTTTCGAAAAACTCGTCCCGTGGTTGCGGATTCACGTGAGTTAGGAAACGACTCTCGATCCGCCTCGGGATATAATGGACCGTTATTCTTATCATGTGAGCCGAGCCTGAAAACTGCGCGCGGCAAGGAGTCATCGTGAAAGACGCAAATGGTGTCGGGGCGGGCGTGGCTGGAGTGGAAGAACCCAAGGCCGGGGAATTGAACGGAACTTCGGGCAAACTGAAGCCGACCTTCGGCTACAAGGATCTGCGCGAATGGATTCGCGAGGCCGAGAAGCTCGGCGAAATCAAACACGTGAACGGTGCGACCTGGCAGGAAGACATCGGTGCCGCGACCGAAGTCATCCAGCACAGCGAAAACGGCCCGGCCGTGATCTTCGACGAAGTCCCCGGATTTCCCAAAGGATTCCGCGTCCTGACCAACTTCTTCGGCGGCAAGCGCAAGAACATGACGCTCGGATTCCCGGCCGGTCTCAACCGCATGGAACTCGGCGAAGCGTACGTCGAAACCTATCTGAAGGATCTGAAAACGATTCCTTATGAGGAAGTCGAATCGGGTCCGATTTGCGAGAACATTTTGACGGGTGATGAAATCGACGTCACGCGCTTTCCCGTGCCCAAGTGGCATGAGCGCGACGGCGGCCGTTACCTGGGCACCGGCAGCTTCAACGTCACGCGCGATCCCGATGAAGGCTGGACCAACGTCGGCACATATCGCGTGATGATCCAGAACAAGAACACCGTCGGGTTCTATATTTCTCCCGGCAAGCATGGGCGCATTCATCGCGACAAATACGCGGCGCGCGGCGAGATGATGCCCGCCGTGGTCGTTCCCGGCGGCGATCCGTTGACCTTCCTGCTCGCCCAAAGCGAAGTGCCTTACGGCACCTGCGAATTCGATCTGGTGGGCGCGATGCGCGGCGAAGCGATGAAAGTCATTCGCGGAAGAGTCACGGGCCTACCGATTCCCGCCAACGCGGAGATTGCTTTGGAAGGCTACGTCGATCCCAACGAGAAGATGATGGAAGGCCCCTTCGGCGAATGGACCGGCTACTACGCGAGCGACACGCGTCCCGAGCCGATCTTCCACGTGAAAGCCATTTATCATCGCAACGATCCGATCCTATTGGGCTGTCCTCCTCAGCGTCCGCCAGATGAACTGGCGCGTTATCGTGCGGTGACGCGTTCGCCACTGCTCAAGCAGAGCGTGCAGCGTGCGGGCGTTCCGGATGTGCAGGCCGTGTGGGCGCACGAAGTGGGAACGGCGCGCATGCTGGTCGGAATTTCGATCAAGCAGCGTTATCCCGGTCATTCCAAGCAGGCCGGTCACGTCGCTTCGCAATGCCACGTGGGAGCTTACGCGGGCAAATACGTGATCGTCGTCGATGAAGATATCGACGTATCGAATCTCGACGAACTCGTGTGGGCGATGCTGACGCGCTCCGATCCCGCTACGTCCATCGACATTATTCGCGGTGCGTGGAGCACGCCTCTCGATCCGCGCATTACGCCCGAGCAGCGCGCCACGGGCGATTTCACCAACTCGCGTGCCATCATCGACGCGTGCCGTCCGTTCCACTGGCGCGATCAATTCCCGGCCGTCAGCATGCCGAGCCTGGCGAACGCAAAGAAGGCTCGCGAGAAGTTCGGTTACCTGCTCGATTAATCGGCAGCCGTTTTCAACCGCGATGCGAATGCATTCGCCCAGTTGCGAGGTCCCGCGTGGTTAATGCGCCCGCCGCTATAGCCGCGTCTCCCACGGAGGCGTCGAAAAGCAACGTCTCGTCAAAACGCTCGCGTGGATCGCAACGCTCGCGATCCCGGCGGCGATGTGGTTTGCTCCGCTCCCGTTGACAGCGGTGTCGAAGCACGCCATCGCGATCACGCTGTTCATGATCCTCGCGTGGGCGTTCGAGGTGCTCGATCACGGCTTGGTCGGCCTGATCGGCTGCTATCTTTTCTGGGCGCTGAAAGTAGTGAAGGTGGATGTTGCCTTCAGCGGATTCGCCGACGATACGGCGTGGTTCGTGCTCGGCGCGATGCCTTCGGAATCATGGCCTCGCGTTCGGGACTGGCGCGCAGGCTCGCCTACACGGTGATGGCCGGCATCGGCACCACGTACTCGCGACTGCTGCTCGGATTGATCCTTTCCGATTTTTTGCTGACGTTCCTGGTTCCCTCCGGGCCGCCGAGAGTCATTATTATGTCGACCGTCGCGCTCGGATTGGTGGAAGCGTTCGGGCTCGGCAAAGGCAGCAACGTGGGACGCGGGATGTTCTTGATCCTGACGTATACGGCGTCGGTGTTCGATAAAACGATCATTGCGGGAGCGGCATCGATCATCGCGCGCGGAGCCATTGAAAAATACGGGCACGTGCAAGTGCTGTATAGCAAATGGCTGCTGGCCTACATACCCTCCGATATCGTGATGATCCTGGTCGCCTGGCGTCTGATGCTATGGTTCTATCCGCCTGAAAAAGATTCGTTGCCCGGAGGTTCAACGTTCCTGCGCGGCGAACTCGCCAAAATGGGCGCGTGGACCACGATGGAGAAGAAATCGCTCGCGCTGATGTTGATCGCCGTGGCCTTGTGGACCACCGACTTTTATCACCACATCCCGTCGTCGGTCATTGGGCTTGGCGTCGGGCTGATTGCTCTATTGCCGATCGTCGGCGTGCTTGGCGCCGAAGATTTGAAGGGCCTCAACTACATGGTGTTCCTCCATCGGCGCCGCCATCAGCATGGGCCGCGTGTTGACGGTGCAGAACAACACGAACTGACGAAGTGGCGAAGA
>CAVXVL010000005.1:0-22096 GCA_963765085.1 Terriglobia bacterium
ATTGCGCCGGGGATGTCGAGCATGCAGATTGCGACGGTGCTGAAGGGGCAGGGATTATCAGGAGCCGGTATGTGTTTCTGGCGCTGCATGAGGTGAAGGGCGGGACGTTGAAGGCTGGGGGAGTACCGCTTTTCGATCATCCGGTGCCGATGGAGGCGGTGTGGGACCGGATCCGGCGGGGCGATGTGTATACGGTGGCGCTGACGATTCCGGAGGGGTCGAACGTATTCGATATTGCAGCGCGGGTGGAGGCGGAGGGCCTGGGATCAAAGGCGGCGTTTTTGGCGGCGACGAACAGGATGCCTCGCTGATCAACGATCTTGATCCGGCCGCCCCCAGCCGGAGGGCTATTTGTTTCCGGACACCTATCGCTTTGCGCGGCACACGGAGCCGGTGGAGATGGTGGCGGCAATGGTGAAACGGTTCCGGCAGGCCGCCCAGGGGATCGGATTGACGGCGGATTATCATCGCACCGTTACGCTGGCGTCGCTGGTGGAGAAGGAGACTCCGCTCGATGCAGAGCGGACGATGGTTGCGAGTGTGTTCGTGAATCGGCTGGCGCAGCACATGCCGCTGATGACCGATCCTTCAGTGATTTATGCGGCTCTGCTCGATGGGAGGTACCGGGGGACGATTTATCAGTCGGATTTACATGCGAATTCCGCGTACAACACGTATCGTCATGCGGCGCGGCGAAGCGCGCCTCCGATGCCCGTGAGACCTCTTCTATTGCGGAGCGCAGCGCGCGCATCGCACTGCAGCATGCGCGACACTCTTTGCTCCAGATTCGACCCGAGCACGCTCCACTCATTGGTCCGATTTTCGGCCGTCTGAGCCAGCGTCGTCGGCGCTCCTGGCACGAGGTCCTGAGCCGTCGCCAACCCCGCGGCGCACACTAGCCCGAGCATGGCGGAAAAACGCATGAGAGGTTCCACTCAACAAAAGCTTAAGGGCGCTGGCCACATCCTGTCAAACCTATTTATAGATTCAAACCAGCGCGGAATGAATGCGTTAGCTAAACTGGAGTTTTACACCGGATTTCACAATCCGGCGCATTTTCGATCCGTCTTAATTGGTCGAATTCATTCAGGGTCAGGGAGGCAGCATGGCGGCAAATCCGCGGCGCAAGTCGGTGGTGGTTCACATAGGGAACGCCGAAGGGGGACGTGTCAAAGTCGGCGGCAATCACCCGATCGTCGTGCAGTCGATGACCAACACCGATACGGCCGATGGCCGGCACGGTGAACCAGGTGATGGCGCTGGCGCGGCCGGCTCGGAGCTGGTGCGCGTCACCGTCAACACGGAACATGCCGCCGCGCGGTGCCCGGATCGTCGAGACGGTGCGATAAGTTCGGCTCGCGCGTGCCCATCATCGGCGACTTCCACTACAACGGCCACATCCTGTTGAAGAAATATCCGGAGTGCGCGCGCGCGCTGGCCAAGTACCGCATCAACCCCGGAAACTCGGACATCGGCAGAAGACGACGACAATTTCCGCACCATGATCGAAGTCGCGGTCGAGAACCGCCGGCCCGTGCGCATCGGCGTCAATTGGGGATCGCTCGACGGCAGGTGCTCACCCGCATGATGGACGAGAACACAAGCCTCGCCGAGCCCAGGATGCTCGCACCGTCACCCTGCGACGCGATCGTCGTCAGCGCCATCGAATCCGCGCGAAAGCCGCCGAGCATACGGCCTCACTGCGCGATCGCATCATCTTAAGTGCGAAGGTCAGCGGCGTGCAGGATCTCATCGCGGTATATCGCATGCTCGCACGCCGAGTGCGACTATCCGCTGCACCTCGGGCTCACCGAAGCAGGACTCGGCGCGAAAGGCATCGTTGCAACCTCCGTCGCGCTCGGCGTGCTGTTGCAGGAAGGCATCGGCGACACGATTCGCGCGTCGCTCACTCCCATGCCGAATGGCGATCGCACCGAAGAAGTGATCGTCTCGCAGCAGGTTTTGCAATCGCTCGAACTGCGCAGCTTCACGCCGCAGGTCACCGCGTGCCCCGGCTGCGGACGCACCACGAGCACTTTCTTCCAGGACATGGCCGATCAGATTCAGACTTATCTGCGCACGCAGATGCCCGTATGGAAGACGCGCTACGACGGCGTGGAGGAGATGAAGGTCGCGGTCATGGGCTGCGTCGTGAACGGTCCCGGCGAATCGAAACACGCGAATCTCGGCATCTCTTTGCCGGGAACCTTTGAAGAACCCGTCGCACCCGTATACGTCGACGGAAAGTTGAAATGCACGCTCCGCGGCGATCACATCGTGAAGGAGTTTATGGAAATTCTGGATCAGTACGTCGATCGCACGTATGCGCCGAAAGCGCTGGAGACCGTCGGCGCATAACTTCCATTGAACGATATGGTGCGCGCCGATCTGGCGCACGCCGATGTGGCGCACGCTCCCAGCGTGCCGTGTCGAGACTCCTCTCGACATCCTGACTGTGGCAACATCCCGAGGCGTCGCCAAGAGTGGCGACGCGGCATGCCGCGGGCGCGCGCCACAAGCGCGCCATCACGATCCTCCGCGCCCCTCCATTCACTTCCGATTCACTGACATCGCCCTTCATCGCTCGGTCGATCGACAACTTCCGCTGTACGTTCTAGGTAAGGAGTTCACGCGCTTACCCATCAGAAGAGCGGAATCGACCAGGATCGGTTTTCTAGATAAACCAGGAGGGTCTGTGGGCGATGGGTGCTTGCCGGGTCATAACCGGATCCCAGCCGTTGTGGATGAATAGACGGCCT
The DNA here is from genome assembly GCA_963765085.1 of Terriglobia bacterium. Classification (GTDB taxonomy): domain Bacteria; phylum Acidobacteriota; class Terriglobia; order Bryobacterales; family Bryobacteraceae; genus Palsa-187. Next base: position 2,760 of record CAVXVL010000005.1, read on the forward strand.
CGCTTCCGTTCGAGCAAACGACGGAGCTCTCCCGGGAGAGTAAACCGGGCATGGGGATCCCCAACCCGTTACGCCCGAAGTCTGTGCGGAAACGGATTGATATTTGTTGCGCCGACGTGGCGCGGTGCGCCAGTGCTTGAGAACCGCGAATGTCAATGAGCGGGCCGATGTGCCGTAGCTACAGAACCTGTGCTTCCTCTTACAGGCCGGTGCGCCAGTGCTTGAGAACCGCGAATGTCAATGAGCGGGCCAATCCGCCGTAGCTACACAACCTGTGATTCATCTTACAGGCTGGTGCGCCGGTTCTTGGGAACCGCGAATGTCAATGAGCGGGCCAATCCGCCGTAGCTACAGAACCTGTGCTTCATCTTACAGGCCGGTGCGCCAGTTCTTGGGAACCGCGAATGTCAATGAGCGGGCCAATCCGCCGTAGCTACACAACCTGTGATTCACCTTACAGGCCGGTGCGCCAGTGTTTGAGAACCGCGAATGTCAATGAGCGGGCCGACGGATTCCCCGCCGGCCGATCACTCCGCCAGGAACTTCTTCGTCTCCCGCATGAATAATTGCAGCTGATCGTGATGCAGCCAGTGACCGGCGTTGTCCACTTTGACGATCGTCCGGTCCGCGATCTGCATCGCCAGCGGATCGGTTTCCGGATCTTTCGCGAAACTCTGCCGTCCCCAGAACAACAGCGACGGCGACGCGATTCGGCTGAAGATCTCCGCCGCGTCCTCGGGACTAATAATGAAGTTCGGAATCAGGCGCACGTAATTATCGAATTTCCATACGATCGATCCGTCGGCATTCCAATTGGTCCCGTGCAGCGTCAGATGCTCCGCGACTGAATCCGAAAGAAATCGATTCGCTTCCTTCATGCGAGCCACCGCCGCCGCCAGGTTCGGGTAACTATGCGGCGCGCGATTCTCCGCCGCGCGCACTTTCTCGATCCACTTGCGCAACCGTTCCGCCGGTGAACCCTTGCGCTCCTGAATCGGCAGCCCGACGCCTTCAATCGCGACGAGCTTCTTCACTCGTTCTGGAAACGTCCCGGCATATAGAAGTGTGGTAATCGCGCCGAGCGAATGCCCGATCACGTAGATCGGCGTCTTCTCGATAATATCGGCGAGCGTCGACAGATCGAGCACATGTTCGATCACGCTATACAACGCTCCCGGCGCCCACGCGCTATTGCCGTGCCCTCGCAGATCGAGCGCGTACACATGAAAATCGTCGCGCAACGCGCGCGCGACGAAATCCCAACTGCGCGCGTGATCGAGCCCTCCATGCACCAGCAGCAGCGCGGGCTTGCCCTGCGTGCCCCAATCCCAAAACTGCAGCTTGAGACGATCCGAATAGAAAAAGTGGGAAACGGGTTCCAAGTTGTGGGTTCCTGATCTTTCCTTCCATTAGATCATTTGCCCGAGCGGCATCTGTCCTGATTGCACATGGAAGGGGGGCGGTTTAACGTCACGAGCCTGCGGCGGACTCTCAGTCCGTCTACAAAGAAGGTGCATCCTTCGGCAATATCGAAAGCCCGGCCACCCGATACGCTTCGATCAACGCTCCCGTCGCTGGACCGAACTTCGGCGCATGGACGTGCAGTTCGCCCTCCAGTTCGACGATCAGTTGAAATCGCGCCCGCAACAACTCGCTCGCAAACACGCCACCGATATACGAGACCTGCGCCGTCTCGCCGCGATGGAAGAGCTGTCTTCGCACGGCCGCGACGTACATCGCGAGGCCTTGCGCGGCACCGTGAAGAATTTCGCGCGCGACCGCGTCTCCGTTATTCGCCGCATCGTCCACCAGCGGAGCGTAGGACGCGACCCGAGCTCTCGGATATTCCGGCGTGTAGAAGCGATGCACCAGATCGTTGGAATCGTGAGCGCCCGTGGCATGGAGCAGCGCATCGCGCAAACCGGTCGCCGGTCCCCAGCCTTCCTCGAACCGCAGCATCGCGCGGAGCGCCTGGCGAACCAAGTCGAACGCACTGCCCTCATCGCCGAATGCGTAGCCCCATCCACCCGCGCGAGCAGTCTTGCCCGACGTATTTCTGCCATACGCGATCGACCCTGTCCCCGCGATCGTGATGATGCCCGGCTCTCCCGCGAGCGCGCCCGTCAGTGCAATGTGCGCGTCATTCGTAATCGCATAATGACGAGCGCTCATCGTCTCTTTCGTGAGCGCTTCCTTATCGTGAGGTCCGCCGCTGAAACCCAGGCAGGCTCCTTGAAACACGACGTCCACACATCCCGCAGCTTCTTGCGCAGCGCGCACCGCTCCGCCGACGGCGTTGATAAATCGCTCCCGACTCTCCGCGGCGCTGACGTGATTGCACGGGCCCGCGCGCCCGACGCCTCGGACCGCGCCCGTTTCATCGCCGATCAAAGCGACGGTGCTCGACTGGCCGCCATCCACTCCCAGGAACCATCTGCGTTCTGCTGTCATCGAGGGTTCAAAGGGAGGGCCGGCCTGGCTTCTACTTCGCCCCACCCGTCGGCGCGGCCTTCATCTTCTCGGGATGCAGCGTCATCTTCTGCACTCTCCAATTATTCATGTCGGCGACGAACAAAGTATTCTCCGACGGACACGCCAGCCCGTGCGTCCAGCTCAACTGCCCGACGTCGTGACCCGATTCTCCGAGCGCTCCGAGAATCTTGCCGTCGAGCGTGAGCTTATAAATCCGCCCGGGCTCGGAATCCGAAGTATAGAGATACTGCGTGGGGCCCTGCGTGATGCAGATGGTCCACGGCGCGGTCTCATCGGGAGGATTCGCAGGCCGATTCCCCAGCACCGGATGATGATTCTTGTCGTAAGCCCCGTTCAGAAAAATGAAGCGTTCGAACTTTCCCTCGCGATCGAACACCTGAATGCGCCGGTTGCCGCGATCCGCTACGTAAACATTATTCTGCCGGTCGATCCCGATATTGTGCGGCGTGCTGAACGATCCCGGATTCTCATTCGCATGCGGCCCACCAGTCCCACGCTCGCCCCACGACTTGATCCAGTTCCCGTGCTTGTCATACTTCGCCACGCGCGAATTGATGTAGCCGTCGCTGATATAGATGTTGTCGTCGGAATCCCACGCGACATCGGTCGGCGCGCGAAAATATCCATCCACATGCGGCAGAGCGGGGAATTGAATCCGGCCCAGCCCGTTGCCCTTGTAATATTCCGGTTCGTCGGGGCCCTCGGGACGCCGTCCCAGATTCAACGTGACCAGTCCGGCGGGATTGAAGCGCATTACTGCATGCGTGCCCTTATCGACTACCCACAAGTTGTCGTACTTATCGAAGCGCACCGAGTGCGCGTATCCGAGGCCGTACACTCCGTGCCCGACTTCGCGGATAAACTTGCCGGTGGCGTCGAACTCCAGCAGCTGCGTTGTGGCATTGCCGTACAAAGGACCCGATGTCGCCGAGCCGGGATGATTCAACACCACGATCATGCCCTTTGAATTCACCGCGACGCCCAATACCTCGCCGAGATTCATCTGATAGTTGAGTTTCAGAAAATTCACGTCGGAATCGAACGGAATCGACGGAGGTGTTGGTTGCTGTTGAGCAAAAAGCTGCGGTGCCAAGAGCGGCACCGCGAGCATTGTCATCATCGCAAAACGCATGGGAATATCCTTTCCGGTGTCGTCGTGGCGCGACGGCGATCGCCCAGGCGCGAACACATGGGTGCGGCGCAAGGCGCGAACACACCAATGCATCATCGCACGCCATCGAATTCCGGTGTGGGGTCGGCCTTTTGAGGCCGCGGCCGGCTGTCAAGGCGGCTCTTCCGTTCCACGAACTTCGTCACTCCGTCGCTGCCGCCCACTTCCAACCATCCGCCGGACGCGAGATGCTCAGCAATCGCATGCGGTGATCCGCGGGATTGCGACCCGGATGTCCGACAGCGATCACGTGATCGCCTGGCTTGAGAGTGTCGCGCGTCACGCCTTGCCGCCCCAGCAATCCACCCGCGAACCATTCGATGATCCACGTGTGCATGACGCCTTTCTCATCCGGCGCTTCGACATCCAGAAACGAATGCGGATTGCGAAACAGAAAGTGGACGACGGTACCCTCGATCTTCTGCGTCTTCCCGCTCTCATAGGAAGCGGTAAAGGAGTGGTGGGCGAACAGCGGGCAACTTAGCATCGCGACTGCCGTCAGCAAAAAGGACTTCGTCAACCTGCCATCCCGCGCCATCTTTCGTGTCGCCGTCTTTCGCATCAAAGCCCAGCTTACACGAGCAGCCCGAAAACACGCCTTGTGCACGGTCGAACCGTTGCACGCGAGAAGCGCGTCCAGTATTATCTTGTGGTCACTTTAAGGAGCTTGATCCACGATGATGCGAACCCGTACGGCGATACTTTGGGGCGGAACGGTTCTTCTTGTTGCTTCCGCCGCTTTTGGACAGCGGCAATCCTCGGGACTCGATATCTCCGGAGCGTGGTTCAACGTCTATCAAGGCACCGATTCGAACGCGACCATTCCGCTGGTCGCCTACGGCGGCTATCCGCTCAATGAAGCGGGCCGGCTGTACGCGCTTACATGGGACCCTTCGCGCATGACGGAGCGGCAGCAACAGTGCGCGCAATACAGCCCTCATTTTCTGCTCCACGGCGGCGGAAATTATCGCTTCTGGGAGGAGCGCGATCCCTTCACGCAGAAGTTGATCTCGATCAAGATGTACGGCCAGATCACCGAAGGAACGCGCACCGTTTGGATGGACGATCGTCCGCATCCGCCGGCCTATGCGCCGCATACTTTCCTGGGATTCTCCACCGGCAAGTATGAAGGCAATGTGCTCACCATCTACACGACGCACATGAAACGCAACTGGATCAAAGCCAATGGCATGACGCAGAGCGATCAGGCCACGCTGGTGGAGCACTTCATCCGGCACGGTGATCGCATCACGTATGTGTCCGTTTTAACCGACCCCGTATATTTGGCCGAGCCCCTCATGCGCACCACCGATATGGCCCGCGCGACGCGCAATCCCGATGCGTGGTTATATGCATGCGACGACGGCGAACAAGTGGTCGGCCGCCCTCCCGATAAGGTCCCGAATTATTTGTACGGGAAGAATCCCTATCTGAAAGAGTTTTCTGAAAAATACAAAATTCCTCTGCTCGCCGATTTAGGAGGCCCGGCAACCACGTATCCGGAATTCATGGCGAAGATCAAAGACCCCACCGGCGACGATGCGGCGGCCGACAAGGAATTGTTCCCTTCGTCCGGACTTCCGCACGTGAGCAAAGCGGTCGATCCGATTCCGCACGATGGACAAATTCACGTCCTTAAAGTGCAGGGCGACGTCTACCTGCTGATCGGCGACGGTTCCGACATTGCCGTGCAGACCGGCGAGCAAGGCGCATTCGTCGTCGATACCGGCGCGGGCAAGCTGGCGGATAAAACCGTCGCGGAGATTCGGAAACTGATCGGTGACAAGCCAATTCAGTTCATCGTCAGCACTAGCTTTCACGCGGATCATACGGGCGGAAATGTGAAGGTGCGCGCGGCCGGCGCCGACCCGAGCGTCCTCGGATTGTTCTTTTCCTCCGGCGCGCAGGCCTTCGCCGACGCGGGCGTCGGAGCCACGATTATCGGCGATGAAAACGTCCTGAATCGCATGAGCGCGCCCACCGGCAAAGCCGCGCCTACGCCTTCGGACGGCTGGCCGAGCGATACGTTCCTGGAAGGGCGTCGTCGCAAATACTATAACGATGAGGCGATCGAAGTCCTGTGGGAGCCCAACGCGTCCACCGACGGCGATACCATCGTGCATTTCCGCCGCTCCGACGTCATCGCCACCGGCGATATCTTCGACACCACGCGCTATCCGTTTATCGATGTGAAAAACGGCGGAAGCGTTTTCGGCGAAATCGACGCTCTGAACAACATCCTGGACCGGACCGTCTACAAACACGAAGGCGAAGGCGGGACCATGATCATTCCCGGGCATGGCCGTATCTGCGACGAATATGAAGTCTCGGAATATCGCGACATGCTGGTCGTCATTCGGGATCGGCGATGATCGCAAGCGGCGCGACGCTTCCACAAGTGCAGGCTGCGCGGCTCACTGCCGACTATGACGATCGCTTCGGCGGAACTCGGGCGATTGGACCACCAATATGTTCGTGGACGCCGTTTATACCAGCTTGAAAGAAGGCCGCCCGAAGGTGCGAAACTGGCGGCACTTCAGTAGGAAGCGGGTGGGGCGGGCCTGGTTTTAACTCACGAGCCTGCGGCGGACCTTTAGTCCGCCTCCGTTCTATTTTGGAGCTGGACCCAACTGATCGCGAATTCTGTCGAAATTATCCACTTCGTCTGCCGGCGCGCAGACATCTTCAGCATTCCCGGGAATCCGTCGACGGTCTTGATGTTGGTCACCAAATGGAATCTCTTCGTTTCGCCCTTCCACGGCTTCGTATAAACCACCGGATCCGTGATCGTCCAGTTCAGTTCCAGCGTGTTGTAATTCGTGCGCCGATAGCGCTCTTCCAGATGCATCTGCTCGCTGTGCGGATAACCGAAATGGTCGATCCAGGTGCGCGAATCATGCCCCGTGGATTCGACGATCAAAGTATCGCCATCCCAACGAGCCACTGAATATCCCCACCACCGCGGCTGATCCGGATCGTCGGGCAGCTTGCGCCCATCGAGCCAAATCGGACGGATGCCATAGCCCCACATGAGTGTTGATAAATTCGATCCGGCAACTGCACGAACTCGACAGGATCGGGATAAATGAGCGCGCGCGTCACGCCCATCGGATTGCAGTACTGATAAGGGTCGGTTCCGTTTGACGGAGGCACCGCTCTGCGCCGTCCGATGGGTTCTTCCGGATGCGCCGCCGCGTCCGTGTGCCGAGTAATCGTCCATAAGATGGCTTATTCGCATCGTATAATTTTTGCCCCGCAGCGGTTAAAGGAGGGACATCGTTGCCAAACCCGCGATCTCCGCAATCGGGGCACGTCGAGCCGCCGCCCCATCCGAGCGCCGTGTTGCTGCGCGTCCAGATGCCCGCCAGATCGTGCGGATCCAATTTCTTATCGTTGGGCAAACGTACGAGCCAACGGTGCGCCGCGGACCCGCTCCGCCGCCCGTACCTTCCTGCGCGATGCTATCGCGCACAAGCTGAGCGCGGCCACACCGCAAAGAATCGGATGGAAATAAGATCTTCTCATGTGTGTTATCAACCTCGTCTTCGAATCGCAGTGGCCGCAATTACCGTAATGGAACTCGTAGACTTTACCATTGGGTCCCCACGGTGTCAAAGGCGGATGGCCGCATCGCGCATGCTTCAATTGTTTTATGCCTGAGCGATTAAATTACGTCACCGCATTCCCCGAAGGTGTGCAGGCACTGATCCATTTGGAGCAGGTCATTCGCGCGAGCGGATTGGAACGGTCCCTTTACGAGTTAGTGAAAGATTCGCGCGTCCCAACTCAACGGCTGCGCGTATTGCATCGATATGCATACGAAAGATGCACGCGCCGCGGGAGAAACCGAGCAGCGTATTTGCGCGCTTTCCGCTTGGCGCGAAACGCCGTTCTTTACCCCGCGCGAGCGCGCCGCGCTGGCGTGGACAGAGGCCGTCACGATTATTCAACAAGGACATGCATCGGACGAAGTCTTAGAAGAAGTTCGGCGCGAAATCTCCATGAAGCAGGCCTCGGGAGACTCACAGTGGCGATCACGCAGATCAACACGTGGAATCGCATTGCCATCGCTTTCCGAGTCGAGCCGGGAACTTATCAACCTCCTCCGAAAACCGCGGCCTAAAATACGTTCGCCCGGGGCGCGAAGCACATCCGGCGGGATTTGCTAGATTCAGAATGTGCCCGACATCTTTACGCGCCTGGGAACCGGGAAGGTTGCGCTTCTCTGCGTCGCCGGCCTCGCCTTTCTTGCGATCATGGTCACGCTCTCGCCCGTTTTGCCTTTGCAGGACGCCCGAGTGGGACTCAACGATTTCGCGCAGCTCTACGTCGGCGCGGTCCTCTCGGGTTCGTCTGAAATCTATTCGATACCGGCGAATTTGCGCGTTCAGAAGAAGTGCTTGGCCTGCAATCGCCGACGGTCGTGTACATGCGCCTCCCGTTCTGGGCGTATTTATGGAAGCCCCTGGGCATCGCTTCCTTATTTCAAGGCGTATCTGATTTTTCAAGCCGTGAACGTTTGCGCGATTCTCGCGTGGATCGCGTTGTTCGCCCGCAATACTGCCTGAAGTGGCTGTGCTCGCCTCTGTCTGCATGCCCATTGCCGCGGCGCTGGCGCTCGGTCAGGACATCGGAATGGTTGCGCTCGCCTACGCTGCTTTCTTTCTGCTTTCGGAAAAGGGACGCGGCTTCCTCGGTGGACTCGCATTGTCTTTTTGTCTGATCAAACCGCACTTTTTCCCGCTGACCGCTTTGGCACTCCTCCTCCGCCGCGAATGGCCGGTGGTGCGCGGCGCGGTTGCAGGATGTTCCGCACTTTTCGCACTGAGCTTCGTGGCGGCGGGCGCGCACTGGCCCGCGGCGTATTTGCGAACTTTGCGAGATCCAGGACAGGACGTCGCGCGCAAAATCATGCCGAACATTCATGGGTTCGTGACCACCCTGGGTTGGAACCATTTGGCGGAAGGCTTTCTCATGGCCTGCGTCGTCGCCGCTATCGTGTTCATCGTTCTGCGAGGAAGCGATCGCCGGACCACCTACGCGCTCGCGCTGATCGGCGGATTGCTGTTAAGCATGCATGCTTATATGGCCGACGCCACGCTGCTGCTGCTGGCGTTCGCCATCTTGGGAAGAACCGCGGGGAACTTCCGAACGCTGCTGGTCGTCGCGCTGATCCCGATCCCCTACGCTCTGCTGATGACGCCTTCGAAGCTCAGCATCGCCTTCGTGTGTCTCCTGTTGGCGGCGATCGCGAGTGTCGTGGTTGCCGAATTACGTCCGGCTCCCGAAGCCCATGTCATTGCCGATCCGGTCCCCGCGAAATGAAGACTGAACAAGGCGGCTTCGCGCGGCGGAGGTGTAATCTGTGGCTTTACGCTTTTCAGCGCGCTCGGTAGACAGGCGTGTGAAGATCCGCAACCTCTCGGATCGCAGCGAAGGACGAGGAGGTCGCCGATCTTGACTACGAAGACTATCACTAGGGAGTCGAGATGATCACAAACATGGCGAAGCCCGCGCACCCGGGCGTCTTCCTCCGGATGGAAGTGATCGAACCGCTTTCGCTCACGGTGACGCGTGCCGCGGAAGTTCTGGGCGTGACGCCTCCCGCGCTTTCGGCGCTGTTGAATGGACGTGCGGCGCTGTCTCCCGAAATGGCCCTGCGTGTGGAAAAAGCGTTTGGCCTGAAGATGGACACGCTCATGCGCAGGCAGGCCGCTTATGCTGTCGCTTGCGTGCGCGAACGTGAGCGAGACATCAAGGTCAAACGCTACGTTGCGTGATCCACGCCGCTTATCTGACCTTCTACTTCTTTACGCGAATCGAAATCCCCAAATCCCGCAGCGCCCGCTCCGGCACATCCGACGGAGCTTCGCACATCAGGTCCGTCCCCTTGGCCGTCTTCGGGAAGGGAATCACGTCGCGGATAGAAGTCTCTCCCGCCAGGATCATCACCAGGCGATCCAGGCCCAGCGCGATTCCGCCGTGGGGCGGAGCGCCGTACTCCAAGGCGTCGAGTAGGAATCCGAACTTGTGGCGAGCTTCCTCATCCGATAGCCCCAGCGCCGCGAATACTTTCGCCTGCACGTCCTGGCGGTGAATACGAATCGAGCCCGAGCCAAGCTCAGTCCCGTTCAACACGATGTCGTACGATTTCGCGCGGCAATGCGCCGGATCGCTCGTGAGCTTATCGATATCCTCGTCGTGCACCGACGTAAACGGATGATGCGCCGCGTTCCAGCGCTTTTCTTCTTCATCCCATTCGAACATCGGGAAATCGATCACCCATAGGAATTGAAAATTCTTGCGGATCGAGCAGCTTGTGTTTGTCGTTATATTTCTGTCCCGCGAGCAGTCGCAGGTCGGCAGCTGGCCGCACCGGCCTGGCAGAGGTCGTCGTCGGGACGCTGCGCCTTCCGTGCTCCACCGGCCCATCCGGCCAGGAACAGCAGATCTTCTTCCGTCGCGCCGGTGCGCTTGCGGACTTCGGCCATCGGACCGGGATAATCGCGCTCCAGACGCTTCACGTCGTCGTAGACGCGCAGTCCGCGCTCCGGCCCCATGGCCTTCAGATCGTCGCGTTCCTTGCGGCTAACCGTGCCCGGTCTTCGGAATCACGATCGCGACCAGCGGAAGCCTTCGGCCGTCAGCTCATCCGGCGAAATAAATCCTCGACGCAGTGGAACGGCGGCAGCCGCAGATCGGGCTTGTCGATGCCATAGGAGCGCATCGCCTCGCATAGGTCAGGCGCGGAAACGGCGCCGATCGCGTAGCCCGCCACCTTGCAGACTGCGCACGATCAGCGGCTCGATCACTTCGTAAATGCGTCTCCTGCTGCGGGAACGACATCTCCAGATCGATCTGCGTGAATTCGGGCTGGCGGTCGGCGCGCAGATCCTCGTCGCGGAAGCAGCGCACGATCTGGAAATACTTATCGAATCCCGCGACCATCAGAAGCTGCTTGAAGATCTGCGGCGATTGCGGCAGCGCGTAGAAGTTCCCGGGACTGACGCGGCGGGCACCAGAAAATCGCGCGCGCCTTCCGGAGTCGAACGCGTCATGAACGGCGTTTCGATTTCCAGAAATCCCATGCCGGTCAGCGCCTGGCGCACCGCGGAGGCGATCTTCGAGCGCAGAATAATATTGCGCTGCATGCGCGGGCGGCGCAGATCCACGTAGCGATATTTCAGCCGCACGTCTTCCTTCACGTCGACGGCGTCTTCCATCGGGAACGGCGGCGTGCGCGATTCGTTCAGAATCCAGAGCTTCTCCGCCGCGATCTCGACCTCGCCGGTTTCGATCGCGGGATTGATCGTGTCCGGCGTGCGAGTTTCACGACGCCTTCCGCCGCGACGACGTATTCGGCGGCGAGCAGCTCGGCGCTTTCGCGTGCACCACCGGATCGACGCCTTCGTTGAACACCAGTTGCGTCACGCCATCGCGATCGCGCAGGTGGATGAAAATCACGCCGCCCAGATCCCGGCGGCGATGCACCCAGCCCATGAGACGGCCTTTTTGCCGGCATCGGAGGCGCGAAGTTGGCCGCAGCTATGCGTGCGCCGCAGGTTGCCCAGAAAATCAAGAGGTACGGATGACATTGTTCCTTTTCGTTAGTTCGTTCGAATGCGCGCGGTGAGCTGATCGCGCGAAAGCGACTCCTGCTCGCCCGACGCCATGTCTTTTAATAAGTATGTCCCGGCGGCGATCTCGTTGTCTCCGATGATCAGCGCGAAACGCGCGCCCATTTTATTGGCGACTTCCAAAGCTCGCTTCAATTTGCGGTCCACCGACCGTTCCACGGAAATCCCGCTCGCCCTGAGTTCAGCGGCCAGAGTTCCGCGAGCGCATCGGCAGCCTCGCCCATCGGCGCCAGATAAACATCCACCGCGGGTTGCGCGAGCTTCCCCGACGCTCATGACTAACCGATCTTCGCCGATGGAAAATCCAATCCCCGGTGCGGGAACTTTCGAATCGAGCGCTTCTGCGAGCCCATCGTAGCGGCCTCCGCCCAATACGGAATTCTGCGCCCCGAGAGCTCCGTGCGTGATCTCGAACGTCGTGCGCATGTAGTAATCCAGTCCGCGCACCAGGCGAGGACGAACCTCGAACGGAATACCGCGGCCACGCAGATGCGCCTGAACTATTTTGAAATGCACGTGGCATTCTTCGCACAGATGATCCAGGATCGAAGGCAGCGTGTCGATGATCGCCTGATCTTCAGGAACTTTGCAATCGAGCACGCGCAAAGGATTCGTCACCGCGCGGCGCTGGCAATCGGCGCACATTTGCGGAGCGAGCGTCGCGAGCTTTTCACGCAACGCCGCCATGAATCCGGGACGGCACTTGTGATCGCCCACGGAATTAATCAGGAGATGGAATCCGTTCTCTCCTCCACTCGACAGTCCGCAGCGCTTCAAAATCTCAACGACCAGTTCGATCACTTCCGCATCGACGATGGGCGACTCGGAACCAATCGCTTCCGCGCCAATTTGGAAGAACTGGCGATAGCGTCCCTTCTGCGGACGTTCGCGGCGGAACATCGGACCGATGTAGTAATACTTCTTGACGCCCGGAATCTGATCGAGGCGATGCTCGATATACGCGCGCATGACCGACGCGGTGGCCTCGGGACGAAGCGTAAGAGAGGTTCCGTCGCGATCCTCCCACGTATACATTTCCTTGCCGACGATGTCGGTGTCTTCGCCCACGCCGCGCGCGAACAGCGCGGTCTCTTCGAAAATCGGCGTGCGAATCTCGTGATAGTTGAAGGTGCGAAAGACTTCGCGGGCTTCCCTCTCTACTCGATTCCATACGGCGCTCGACGGAGGAAGGATGTCGCGAGTGCCCTTGATGGCCTTGATCATGGGGCGGCCTGCGCCACAACGGCTGATCTGGGCGTTGACGCCGCTCGTTCGGTTTTGATCATGCGATGTTTCGGCCCGCTCATTGACATTCGCGGTTCTGTAACTACGTGCCGAAGTTGTGCTTCCCGCGTCACTGCGGCTGTTCCTGTTTATAAATTTGCGCCTTCTCCACGTAGTGCATGCAGCCGTTGCGGAAGCGTTTCTGTTCGTCTTCGCTCACCGGACGCCGTGCCTTCGCGGGAACTCCCATGGCGAGCATTCCGGGAGCGATTTCCACACCCTCAGGCACCAGCGATCCGGCGGCGACCACGGCTCCTTTACCGATCTTCGCGCCATTCAAAACTGTCGCTCCGATGCCGACCACGACGTCTTCCTCGACCGTGCAGCCATGCAGCACCACGGCATGACCGACCGTGACGCGATTGCCGATGGTGAGAGGAAATCCGTCATCGGAGTGCAGCACGGAGTTATCTTGAATGTTCGTATCGACGCCGATGTGCATGGTGTTTACGTCGCCGCGAATGGTGACGTTCGGCCACACGCTCGCGCGCTCACCGATTTCGACGTCGCCGATGACGACGGCGCTCGGATCGATATACGCAGAGACAGCAATCTTGGGCGTCTTGCCGCGATAAGTCCGAATCATATTTGAACGCTGCGTGGGCAGGGGTAGACTTTCATGCTACCAGATGCCGCTATGCTCGATAGTATGCGCGCGCATTTTGATACGATCGGCGGCCTCGCCGGGATCGGAAAAATTTGGCTCGTCGCCGGAGTTCTGGCCGGAGCTTCGCATGCCCAGGGACAAGCGGGCATCAAGCCCGCGCTCGATCGCCTGGCGAGTGAAGCCGCCTCTTATGAAAAGCTTGCAACGCAAGTCACGGGCCAGGAGACCATTCACCAACGTTTGCTGAAACCGCCTTCGCACTTCCGTCCGCGCGTGGGCGAAGCCGCCAAGCAAGCTCCCCAGCCGCAATGGCGCGAACGCGAAATCGTTTCGCGGTATGGGATTGCGGTGGTCGGGCGAACGCTGCATGAAATCCGGCAGATCGTCTCCGTCGACCGCAAGAAGGTGCAGGGCGAGGACCGAGCTCAACAGACGCTTTCACAACTGCTGACCTCCAGCGGCGATGAGCAGAAGCTGCAGGCGCTCAAGCAGCTCGAAAAATATAGCCTGGGCGGCGCCGCGACGGATTTCGGTCCTTTGATTTTAGTGTTCGCACACGGCGGAGCGGAGCGTTATGAGTTCACGGCGGCCGGACCCCGGCTGCTCGGAACAGTGCAGGCGCGCGGGTACCGCTTCAAACAATTGGATGGCTCGGAGGGCCTGACGCTTTTCGCCGGCGCGGCGCAGAAGCTGCGCATGGAAGGGGAGATCTGGATCTCCGAGGATCCGAAAGGACCCATCCGGGTCACGCTGTCGTCGATGGTTCCGGGCGACGGCCCGTCCGTGGTCGAAGAAGCTTCGGTCGACTATACGCGGAGCCCGTTGGGCGCGCTCCTGCCCACGCACATCGAGCAACGGGAACGACACGGCGATGAAGTGACGGCGGAAAACATCTTCAATTATGAAAACTATCAGAGGCTCTCGGATCGTTAATGCACATCGTCTATCTGCATGGTTTCGCTTCCTCGCCGCAGTCGGGCAAGGCTCAGTTTTTCAAGCGTAAATTCGAAGAGCGAGGGATCTCCATCGACATCCCGGATCTGGAGCAGGGAAATTTCGAACGGCTCACCGTATCCGGAATGCTGGATGTGCTCGACCGTACGCTCGCCGGGCGTCCCAGCGTGGTCATGGGCTCCAGCCTCGGAGGTTTCACCGCCGCGCTGTATGCCGCTCGCCATCCACGCGAAGTGGAGCGCTTGGTGCTGCTTGCGCCGGCATTGCAATTCGCCAAGCGCTGGAAGGCGCGCTTCGGTCCGGAAGAGCTCGAGGAATGGAAGCGCGAAGGATCGAAGAGTTTCTACCATTACGGGCACAAGCGCGACGCGCGGCTGGGATATGCCTTCGTAGAAGACGCGATGCAGTTCGAAGGCGAGCCTGTTTTCCCCAACGCGCGCTTATCTTGCATGGGACTCAGGACGAAGTGGTACCGGCGGCCATGTCGCGGGATTATTCGGCGCGTCAGCCGAACGTCACCTTAAAAGAGTTCGATTCCGGGCACGAACTCACTGACGTGACGGAAGATCTATGGCGCGCGACGGCCGCATTTCTTAAACTAACGTAGCCTGGCCGTGTTGACGAATCAATGCTTTAGCCGCTCGCATCTCACCTTTATCCTGTCATTTCCACGAGGTAACCCGATGCATCGATTCGCTCGTCCCAACCTCAGGAAGTAATTTTAAAGCAACGAGAAAAAGGACGCGTTCTTCCTGCCGGGGCGGCTGCTTCTTAGGCATCTCATCGGGCGGCACGCTTGACACACCGATAACCCTAGTCCTATCATAAGGTTTGCGGCACAGGAGGCGACTTGATCAAACTTGACATCATTAACGAAGTAGTCAGCCGAACCGGCATCACGAAAACCAAGGCCGAGATGGCCGTCGAAACCGTTTTTGAAAGTATGAAGCGCGCCCTCGGCCGCAGCGAGCGCATCGAGTTGCGCGGATTTGGCATCTTCAACGTTCGCCCGCGCAAGACCGGTATTGGCCGCAACCCGCGCACCGGCGCCGAGGTCGCGATTCCGCCCGGTAAAGCCGTCCGCTTCAAGCCCGGCAAGGAATTGCAGGCGCTGGAATAAAGCGGGGATACTCAGGTGTCCCCCAACGGCTATACCCAGCCGTCGGTGCCTTCGCACCGGCCCGATCCCGGTATCTGGTTGCATGGGCCGCATGCGTACTTTAAGCCGAAACCGCGTCATCGATACTGGCTGCACGCTCTCCTTCTTCTGCTCACCCTGCTGACGACGACCATCGTCGGCGCGGGTCTCGCCACCGATTTCGCTTTCTCTCGCCCCGTTGATTTCGATCAGGGTCTATACGGCTATGTGCGGATGTGGCACGATCCGCGCTACCTGCTGATGGGTCTCCCCTTTTCGCTGTGTCTGCTCACGATTTTGATGGCTCATGAAATGGGCCACTATATCGCGGCGCGCCGCTACCGCGTCGACGTAACGCTGCCCTTTTTCTTGCCGGCTCCCACGCTGATCGGAACGCTCGGAGCGTTCATCCGCATCCGCTCGGACGTGCCGACCAGGCGCGCGATGTTTGATATCGGAATCGCAGGACCCATCGCAGGTTTCGTGACGTTGATCGCACCGCTGATCGTGGGCGTATCGATGTCGAAAGTGATTCCCGGCATCGCGGAAAGAGGCGACCTGGTCTTCGGAACGCCGTTGCTTCTACGGCTGGTCGAATGGGCGGTTTTCCCGAGCATCTCGCCCGCTGATTTGTATCTGAATCCGGTCGCGCGTGCCGCGTGGGCTGGATTGCTGGCAACGGCGCTGAATCTTCTGCCGATCGGACAGTTCGACGGCGGCCACATTCTCTATACGATCGTCGGCGAGCGCATGAAGGTGCTGTCGCTATATTTTCATCGGTCTCCTGATTCCGCTGGGAATCTTCTTCGCGTATAGCTGGCTGGTGTGGGCTGTGCTGCTGTTCTTCATCGCCCGCCGTCATCCCTTCATTCCCGATCCCCGGCCGCTCGACCCGATGCGCCGGCGTCTGGCGTGGGTCGCTCGCGCCATTCTCCTCCTGTCGTTTACGCCGACTCCGGTGCGCACTTGAAGATCTCGGCGACGATCATCACCTACAACGAAGAAAGAAATCTGCCGCGCGCTCTGGAGAGCTTGCGCTGTGCCGACGAAATAGTGGTAGTGGACAGCGGCTCGACCGATCGGACGGTGGAACTCGCGGAGAAACTCGGCGCGCGGGTGATCGAATCCGCGTGGCCTGGATACGCGAAGCAAAAGAATTTCGCCGCCGAGCAAGCCTCCTACGATTGGATTCTTTCGCTCGACGCCGATGAATCCCTGAGCGAGGCGCTGGAAGCCGAGCTGTGGCAATGGAAGAAGCGCACGCCCGATCGCGATGCGTACACGATGCCGCGGCTCGCGCAATATCTGGGGCGTTGGATTAAGCATTCGGGCTGGTATCCCGACCGCAAGGTGCGCCTGTACGATCGCAGAAAAGCCCGCTGGGAAGGCCCTTACGTGCATGAGTCGGTGAAGGTGTCGGGCACGCTCGGGCATTCGAATCCGAATCTGCTGCACTTCACCTGCGATTCTTTGTCGGAACATTTGAAGACCATGGATCGCTACACGACGCTCGCGGCCGAGCAGTTGGTGGCGAACAAAGTCGATGTGACCTGGGGACGCCTGATCTTCGAGCCGGTCTGGACATTCTTTTCGACCTACGTTTTGAAACTCGGATTTCTGGATGGCGTGGAAGGGCTCGCCATCGCGAATATGGCGGCGCTGTATAACTTCGTAAAATACGCGAAAGCGCGCTTCATGACCGGAGGCGAATGACCATGATCACCGGCGTTCCTCTGATCGTCGTCGCGTGCCTCGCGGGACTGCTGATCGGCAGTTTCCTGAATGTGTGTGTCTACCGTCTGCCGCGGGATCTTTCCGTCGTCCGGCCGCGCTCGTTCTGTCCCGGCTGCGAAAAGATGATCGCCTGGTACGACAACATTCCATTGCTGAGCTTCGGGCTGCTGCGCGGACGCTGCCGTTATTGCCGCGAATTCATCCCGTGGCGCTATCCGCTGGTGGAACTCTCGACGGCAGCCGCCTTCGGCTTGTGCTTCGCGGCCTATGGATTAACCGGCGTGGGATTCAAATACGCTATCCTTTCCGCCATCCTGATCACGCTCACGGCGTCCGACATGGAATCGCGCATCTTGCCCGATGAATTCACGCTCGGTGGAACGGTGGTCGGTCTGGTGTTCGCATTGTTCGTGCCCATGGACGAGTACATCATCACGTTTTTCATTCCGCGAGTCTTACGCGCCGCGCTGGCACTGGCTGGCGGAAAGCGCCTTCGCGGCGCTCGTGGGCGGCGGCTCGATCTGGCTGGTGGCATTCTTATACGAGAAGTTTCGTCATCGCGAAGGTATGGGCCTCGGCGACGTAAAGATGATCATGATGATCGGTGCGTTCCTGGGCTTACGCTGGTCGCTGCTCACGTTGATGCTCGCGTCGCTCGCGGGTCGGTCGGCGAATTGATTCACCTCAAGGCCACGCAGAAGGCACGTCGACATACGAACTCCCGTTCGGGAGTTTTTTGGGACTTTCCGCGCTCGGGATTCTGCTGTGGACGCAGGTTCGGCCGCGCTGCGCGGACACTAGGCATGTGATCGGAAGCTTCATTAGGCTCGGCCCTGAGCGCGATCACCGCTCCGTCACCGGTTTTTCGCGGACTTCCCTCTAGGGGGCGCGAGATAGAAGATGCGGAGGACTTCGGTCGGCTTAAAATCCACCCGGCGGGCCCTGAACTCAACCGAGTTTATTTTTGTCAGCCCGGAAAGACAGTAGAGACGAGTTGCGCTGCCGAGGATTTTCGGGAAATGTGGGGACAGCCCGCGTGTTTCCTACTCGTGCGCGTGCTCGTCGTCCCGATGAACGGTCTCCGGTGAAAATGCAGGCAGGCACACGGCGATATATTCCGCGCCCGCCGGATCGGGCGAGCTATAGCGTACCCATTCGCCCTTCGGAGCGATGATCGCTTGACCGGCGGAAACATCCGTGACACCGGCTCGCGTTTCCACTCGCAGCGATCCGCTTAACACGAGGGTGTACTCGTCGAACTCGGGGGTCTGTCCCGGCTCTTCCCAACCCGATGGACTCTTCATTTGCGCGATGCTGACGGCCGCAGTTCCGCTGTTCACTCTGCCGATGAATTCGGAAATCAGTTTCGGCAAGTTGCCGGCGGGCGCGATGACGGTAGGTTTTTCGATGTAATATCCCATGCGGATGGTAGTTTTCATCATTCTACACGGGGTGTAGGATATTTATGTGACGCGGTTCAAACATTCCGTTTTCGGCCCTTGCGAACGCTGCGCCTGCGCGATGCCGGCCTCCGCGCACGACATCATCACGACGAAGATCACCTGGAATCGGGAAATCATCCGCATTCTGGATACCCATTGTCTCTCGTGCCATCGCCCCGGCGGCAGCGCCTTTTCGCTGGCGACCTATAACGAAGGGCGCCCCTGGGCGAAGGCGATTCAGGAAGAAGTGCTGGAGCGCCGCATGCCTCCCTGGGGCGCGGTGAAAGGTTTCGGCGAATTCAAGAACGACCAGGGTTTGACGCCGGAGCAGCTCGAAATCATCGGCTTATGGGTCGATGGCGGCGCGCCCGAGGGCGAAGACAAGGATCTCCCCAAGACTCCCAAGATTCCGATGCCATCGCCCGATACGGATGCGACGGGAGGCTTGTCGGAGCGGCATTTCCAGGCCACCAACGATTTCACGCTCGAAGGTCTGCTGCCGCGCAAAGCTCCCATTCACGCGCAATTCCAAATCGTCGCCGCATTTCCGATGGAATTAACGTACCGCTGCTGTGGATGCCATACAAGCCGGCTTTTTCGCATCCGTTCCTTTTGAAATCGCCACTGGTTCTTCCGAAAGGCACGGTGATTCGCGGCATCCCGTCGGGGGCCGAGATCGTGCTGTTGCCCGCGGGCGGTTGATCACGGGTGGAGCGGGCTTTAACATGCAACACCGGCTTGAGCCGGCGATAAAGTCACCGTTGCAGGCCAAAGCCCGCTCCACCGGGCGCGTCCACCAATGCTATTTTCATCGACCTCCATTTTCTCCGCAAGATGTGATGTAATCGTCCGACAGGAGAACGCATGTTCCGACGAC
>CAVXVL010000006.1:0-7585 GCA_963765085.1 Terriglobia bacterium
GAGGTAGCTGCCGCCGCGTACGATGTCGCGGACCGCCGCGACGAGCTGCTGGCTGGGGCTGTCCTTCAGGACGTAACCGCTGGCGCCGACCTCCATGCCTTCGACGAGATAATCTTCGTCGTCATACATCGTGAGAAACAACACCTTGGTCTCGGGCCGGTTCTTTTTGATCTGGCGGGTGGCCTCGAAGCTGCTCAGGCCGGGCATGCCGATGTCCATGAGCACGACATCCGGGCGAACTTCGTTGGCTTTGTCAACGGCATCGCCGCCATTGGCCGCCTCGCCGACAACTTCCATGTCCGGTTCGGCGGATATCAGGGTCCGAATGCCTTGACGGAACAACGTGTGATCATCCGCCAGCATAATTCTAATCTTGGCCATAGCGTCTTTGCCCGACTTTCTCTCTGGTATTGACCTACCTACGCACTTTCGACGAACGCCTTACTACTTAGCTATCGGCAGTTCGATGGAAATCTTTGTACCCCTTTTAGGACCTTCTGTACGGCTTTCGATCTGGAACTCGCCGCCCAGCAAGTGCTACACGCTCCCGCATGCCCGATAAACCGAAGGATTCGCGTTTTTCGAGCGCCTCGTCGACCTTAAAACCCACCCCGTTATCTTCAACGATAAGCTTCAGAACTCCATCGGTGGAAGCTAAGGGAAATGTTTACTTGGGCCGCGTGCGCGTGCTTCCCGATATTGTTAAAGCACTCCTGCACAAGGCGATACGCAATCACCTCGGTCTGTTGCGGGAGCCGGCGCCCATCTTCGAAAGCTGCAAGCTTAATGCGGCAGGGATTTAACCGCTGGAAACGATTGATTAACTGGCGCAGCGCGGCACCCAGGCCGAGTTGCTCCAGGACGGCAGGGCTCAACGCGGCGATCAGGCGGCGCATTTCCAGAATGGTGCGTTCGGTTAGATCCCTCGCTTCGCCGAGCTTTGCTCGCCATTCGTGTTCCGATTCCGGCAGCGATTGCTCGATCAGCTCAATTTGCAGGCGGATGCACAATAGACTCTGCCCGGCTTCATCGTGGAGCTCGCGGCTGATGCGGCGGCGCTCCATTTCCTCGACGTGCAGCATGTGCTCGGCCAGGCGCCGGACCTGCTCTTCGCGGCGCGCGAGATCTTCCATCAGGCGAGCCTTTTCGGCGGCCATCAGACACCGCTCTGCAGCGGCCGCCAGCAGTTCCTGTTCACGGGGAAGCCACTCATAGGCTTTGAGGAACGCGAACTGCATGACGCCCGCCGTGCGCCCTCCGGCGGCTAAAGGGATCGACCAGCACGATGCGTACGTTTGTGCCAATTCTCATCGAGCAGCGCGGCATTCTGACGCCCATCGCCGTTGACGTAATGAGGCTGGGAAAGCCGCTTCGTGCAGTCCCGGACGCGTTGGGCACAGCCAACTCGGCCATCTCGGGCGACCCGGCCCGTAAGACCCACGACCCGCCGTCTTCGCTCAGCATATACAAGCGGCCGGCGTCGGCGTGGCACACGTGCACCAGGGCGTCCAGGAAGCGCCGCACAGCTCTTCCAGATTGCGCGATTCCAGTTCGATGCGGAACAGCTCGTAAAACGACTGCGTTTCGGCTTCGCGAACCTGATAATAGGCGTTATTCAGCGTTAAAGTGACGCAGAAATGCAGTTGTTCGCGGACCCATTGGAAGTTCGATTCGTCGTCCTCGGCGAGCGAGTTCGAGCACGGGACGTAAGCATGCGGTCGTACTCCTGGAGCGCCTCGAGAATCGCGCTGGGCGGAAGATTCAGCTTCGCCAGGCGCCGGCCGTTGTATTCCACCTGCTCGATGAAGTGCAGTGGCGTTTTTCCCGACGCCAGAATACGCGCGGCGGCTCCCGCCGTGATCGCCGCGAGCGCCGAGCGCTGCTTCGGTTCGAAGTCCAGTGCGCGCAGGCGGCTCATGAACTTGCGCTCGATCCGGTCGGCGTGGGGCTCGAGCAGGACGGCGAGCCTTAAGAGGTGAACGCGAAGCTGGTCGCTGAGTACGTCGGCCGCATCGGCGAGTTCCGGCGATATCTGAGCAGTCTGCACATATAGAAAATCGGCTGCTTAAGGTCTCCCCTTTAGCACCGTCATAGCGTCCGCCGATCCGCAGCCGGTAAATTAGATCGAAACGGCCGCGGGTTTCCTCGATAAAGAAGTCCTTTCCCGCTTCCACAGGCGCAGCCACAGCGCGAGCATCAGGAGCATCCACAAGACGTGATAATTATTGCGCCGTCCCGATTCGTGCTCCGCGATGATATGCCGGAGGAAATCCGGCGAGACCATTCCGTACGATAGAAATTCTTGGCTCAGCAGCTGTTCGTGCAGGAAATCGCGCAAAGGCCCGCGCATCCACAATTCCAAGGGCACTCCAAAACCCTGTTTCGGACGATTCAGAAGCTCCGGAGGCAACGATCGCCGAGCGCGCGAATCAGGATGTCCTTGCCGCGTCCGTTCCGCAGCTTCCATGTGTAAGGGATGCGCATGGCCAGCTCAGCAAGCTCGTGGTCCAGCAGAGGGCAACGCACCTCTAGTGAGTTCGCCATGGACATGCGGTCCACTTTGACCAGCATGTCACCGGTTAGTTTGGTGGTCGCCTCGAAGCACAGCGCCTCCACCATAACGTCGTCGTTCGGACCGTAGCGCAAGGGACGGGAGAACGTCTGATTCCACGCCTCGGTTCCCGCTGGCAGCATCCACTCAGAGGCGAGCAGCTCCGGCGCAGGTAGTACGGCATCGCGATCTGCTCGAAGTAGCGCGCAAGCGCGG
Organism: Terriglobia bacterium; assembly: GCA_963765085.1. Lineage (GTDB taxonomy): Bacteria > Acidobacteriota > Terriglobia > Bryobacterales > Bryobacteraceae > Palsa-187. The sequence goes on from CAVXVL010000006.1 coordinate 2,768, forward strand.
TCTTGCGGCTCACCATCCGCAGATAATTTTTGCCGTAGGCCGAATAAGGCAGAACGTCGGCAACGTTACCGACCAGACCGCGCATCCACAGCGGCGCGCGATCCATCCAGCGGAGGCGGTCGGCGCCGAAAAAACTGTCGTAGCCGGCGAACAATTCGTCGCCGCCGTCGCCGGTGAGCACGACTTTCACGTGCCGCGCGGCCATTTCCGAAACGAGAAAGTCGGGATGGCCGAAGAGTCCGCGAACGGTTCGTCGAAATGTTCCGCAAGCCGTTCGCACAGGCTCACGACGTCGGGCTTCACGATGAGCTCGTGATGCTCGGTTCCGTAGCGTTCAGCGATCATGCGCGCCCACGGCAGCTCGTTGAATTTCGCTTCTTCAAATCCAATGGAAAATGTTTTGACGGGAGCTCCGGTCTGCAACGCCATGCTTGCGACGACGGAACTGGAATCGATTCCGCCGCTCAGGAAAGCGCCCAGCGGGACGTCGCTGATCATCCGCAGCCGTACGGATTCATCGAAACGCTCGCGAATTTGCGCGATCGCATCCTGTTCGGTAAAATCGGCGGGGACTTCTGTTCCCGCGGGCTCGGGCAAGGTCCAATAGACGCCTTGCGTCACTCGGCCGGTGTCCGCCTGGTAGCGCAACCATCCCCCGGGCGATAATTTACGAATCGATTGGTACGGAGACCACGGATCGGGAATGTAACCGAACTGAAAATAGAGCTGCAAAGCGCGCGGCTCCAGATCGAGCGGAACGCCGGCTTCGCGCGAGGCACTTCAGTTCACTGCCGAAATACAAGCCTTCGGGCCGTTCGGCGAAATACAGCGGCTTCTTGCCGAAGCGATCGCAGACCAGGATCAGCTCGCGGCGGGCGGTATCCCATAGCGCGTAAGCGAACATGCCGCGCAGGCGCGAAATCCCAGCGACACCGTCCTGCTCCCACAGATGCAGCAGCGTTTCCGTATCGCTGTTGGTTTGAAAACGATGGCCGCGCGCGAGCAGATCCTCTCGCAAAGATCGATAGTTATAGATCTCGCCGTTGAAAACAGCCCACAACGTTCCGTCTTCGTTGGCGATGGGCTGATGGCCGGTGACCAGATCGATGATCGAAAGACGGCGCATTCCGATCGCGCCTCCCGCTTGCACGTGGATGCCTTCGTCGTCAGGTCCGCGATAGAGAATGCGCTGGCACATCGCGTGGACCAGAGCCTGGTCGGCAGCGGCATCTCCGCCGCGCGTCGCGGCGTACGAATCCGGCTATGCCGCACATAAAGTTGGCAAAAAACGGGAACCGACACGCCGAAATGCGGGGCTACGCGCACGTTTCGATTATCGCAAAGGGCTTACGCAACCCGTGCGAGCGGCGCGAGCTACTTCACCGTGACCTTTACGAAGGCGTTCGTCCAGCAGCACTGATACCCACCGCCGCCCGGACCCGAAAGGTCGTTGGCAACGACGCGCAGAAGATACTCGCCCGGCTCAGTGAAGGTTGCGGTGGTGGAAGCTTTTCCGTTGAACGCCGCGTCGCCGGCGGTCTTTTCGATCGAGGGCTTGACGCTCGCGAAGGTAACGTTGCCCGGTCCGCGATATTTGCTCCACGTGATCGCCACGGGAATCGGACGAGACCGAGGAGTGGCCGAAGGGATCTTCACGTCGTCGGAGATAGAGAGCGGCAAGGCGAGAGGACTCGATGGCTTGGCCGTCATCTCCACCGTGATCGGCCTCGGTCCCTGGTTCGAAGCGCCGCTTTCGAAGCGCAGCACCGGCGGTTCGTTCCCGGTGGCCTCTTTAAAGGGAGAAATCTCCCACAGAGGATCGATGCCGGCAGGAATGGACGCGGTCTGGCCATTGACCGTCAGCGTCCACGTGACTTTGTTTTTTCCGAAATCCTTGGGGACGGTCACCATGAAGATGCCCCACTGCCGGCCGGGAACAAAGTGCGTCGGCTGGCCGCGATCCGGTCCGCCCGGCTCCCAGCCGATTATTCGGTCCAGGAGCAACATCGAGCTCTTGCACCTGATTGCGGCTGAAATATCCGAACGAGAGACTATACGTTCCGTCCGCATTCTGGAACCAGCCTTCGTAGGCGGGCGTCACGCCCTGACCGCGGTCGTGGAACGGCTCGACCGGAAGCGACTGCGCGGATAAGAGCGCCGCGACGAACGCAACGGCGCAGCAACACAACGTGGCCTTCATGATGGTGATCGATTACTTGGCGGCCTGGGCTACCGAAGCGCCCTTCTTCGCGAGATACGACTGATACTCTTCGTCGCTCAGGAACGTGACGTTGACCCACGCGTGGGCCATCTCGTCGACCGTGCGCTCGCCCCATCCGACCCACTGCGTCGGATCCGGATTGTTCGGATTGTTTACCGTGTTATCGTGCCACGCCGTGACATGAATCACGGTACCCGCCGGAAGCACCGGCGCGGCGTCGTCGGCGTAGATATAGTTGGTCATCCAGTTAAAGTTGAAGCGATCCACGTAGCTCAGCATTTGCGTGGAGCCATCCGGTAGAATCGCCTCCATCGCCATCGCCTTGCCGCGCAGATGCATATGCGGCTGGAAATTCTCAAGCTTCGCGGCATGCCTTAATACGTGAAAACCCTGCGTTTCGGTAACGGTGTTCGGCGGAATGTCGAGCGTCTGCTCGTGTTCGCCACCGACGTAGCTCCCGGCCGTGAAGGACAGTAGATACGTCCGGTCTTTAGGCTCCTGACCTTTCGGATAGAAGTAAATCGCGAGCTGCGTCTGCGCCGTCAGTTCTTCGCCCACGGCGTGCAAGTGAAGCTCCCACCAGATGCGCGAACCGGGGAGCAACAGCTTGCCGGTTCCGGACGGATACATATCGTAGCTTTTCCCGAGGGCCCATTCCATCAGCATCCCGGGGCCGCTATTGTTGGCGTCGGCCGCAGTGAGTAGCGACGACCGCAGATCCGGTTCGTCCTGCTGCAGACGCGCGATCGAATGATGCACCACGCGCCGGGCCTGCGGTGTGGTCGGACGAATTTCAACGGCGCGCACCCAGCGAGGCTCGGTAATCGGAACATTCGCGTAGGGCTTCCACCACACGTCTTGCCCGTGTGCCGGCATCGTGTACGGTTCCGAATCGATCACGAGATCGGGCTGGCCGAGCGTTTTCGCAAGTTGCCACTCTTTGAAATCCGGGAAGGATCTGGCCGCCGGCATGTCCTTGGGATCGCCCATCGGCGCGCCCGCGTCCACCCACCGCGAAATGGTGGCGATCTGATCGTCGCTCAAAGAAAAGTCGTTGGCGAATTTTTGAATGCCGACGGTTTTATCCAGATGCCAGGGAGGCATCGCGCGCGTGACCACTTTCTGCTTGATCGCTTTGGCCCATGGACGAGTCTCCTCGTAGGTCAGCAGCGACATCGGAGCCATGGATCCGGGGCGATGGCATTCCTGGCATTTTTCCTGAAAGATCGGCGCGATGTCCTTCGCGAAGGTGACCGGCTTCGCCGCCAACTCCGCTCCCGCCACTGAACCTGCCAGCAGCACGCCCAAAACGCTGGCGCCCGCAACGATGCCCAAGCCATATTTGCTGCATTCAGCCCGGAATCCGTAAGTCGGCATACACGACTCCTTCGTGCAGAAGTTTACTGATTTTAAAGGTCGGAGTCAACGCGGGTGCGAGTGAGCGAGCATCCGGCCGAATGAGGCAACGACGACACGCAGGATGCCCTCCCGATCGATTAGCTGCCGTGCGACGCGGAATTCGTCATCACCGATGCCACGTTCGAGAAGATCACACTAATCTTGGTGGCCACGCCGGGCATGATCGCGCCAGCCGCGACAGCCACGAAGCCTGCCATCAGCGCATATTCGATGAGGTCCTGACCGCGTCGGTCGGTCCACAGCCTGAGCCTGTAGAGAGTGGTCATGCATTTATCGTACGGCGGATTAGTCTTCAGGTCAGTCGGGGTAATGCCGATACCTCTTATCCCAAATGTCGTAGTACGGATGATAAACCACCGGATTTATCCTTAGGACTCAAGTCAATACTGTACGTCGAACGATACAAAAGCTGCTTCCGATCTGGTGAGCTTCCCGTCGCCACTGGGATTTCCGGCACGCACCGGACCCACAGGTGTATACTCTCTGCTGTTGTGCATCCAACGGCTTGTGCGCAGGTGCCTGCGACGCCGACAAGGAGTTTTTCATGGAGATCAAGACGTACCGCTCGCGCACCGTGGGCGCCGCGGCGATCGCACTCTGTCTTTCCGCCGTGGCATTGGCTCCGGCAGCCCTGGCGCAGAACGTTCCTGTCTACAAAGTGGATCCGTCCTGGCCGAAGGAGCCGCTAAAGAATAAGTGGCTCATGCAGGGCGTGCCCACAATGGTCACCGACAAAGACGATCACATCTGGGTGATGAACCGTCCGCGCGACATCAATCCCGATGAAAACGGCGCGGCGACGAATCCGCCACGCACCGATTGCTGCATCGCGGCTCCGGCCGTGTTGGAATTCGATACCGCGGGCAACCTGCTCAACGCTTGGGGAGGACCCGGGTACACGGACGGTTGGCCGGCGCAAGGCGTCGCGCGTCCGGGCGCGGCCTCCGAACACAACATTATGGTGGATCGCGAAGGCAACGTATGGATGTCGGGCAATAGTCAGGGCGATAGCATTCAGAAGTTCAGTCCCCGACGGAAAACTCCTGTGGGATTTCGGGCATCGCGCCCCCCGGAAGCCCGCCGCGCGCCTGCCCGAGAATAATCAGAACACCGACGTATTTCCCGGCGGCATCTTCTTTTTCGACCTCGACGAAAACGCGCAGGAGATTTACATCGTT
>CAVXVL010000007.1:0-23053 GCA_963765085.1 Terriglobia bacterium
ACAAGGACGTTCTCCCGATTTTTCAGCAGCGCTGCCAGGTCTGCCACCGGCCCGGTGAAATCGGCACGATGCCGCTGGTCGACTACGCAGGCACGCGTCCGTGGGCCAAGGCGATCAAGGCCGCCGTGACCACGCGGAAAATGCCTCCCTGGTTTGCGGATCCGCAGATCGGCCATTTTCGCGGCGACCGCCGTCTGACGGATGCCGAGCTTCGCACGATCGTCTCCTGGGTCGACGCAGGCGCGCCGGAGGGCGACGTCAAAGATAAGCCGGCTCCCCTGCCGTGGCCCGAAGGCTGGAACATCCGCGCCGACGAGGTTTTCCAGATGCCGACGCCCTACATGGTTCCGGCGAAGGATGCGACCAGCTATGTCTACGTGGTCATCCCGACCGGATTCACGCGCGATACGTGGGTCACGGCCGCCGAGATTCGCCCCGGTGCGCGAAAAGTAGTGCACCACGCGCTGGCCGTGGTGCGTCCTCCTGGATCGAAATGGATGAAGGAGGCCAAGCCGTTCGAACCTTACTTGCCTCCGCCCGAAGCGCACGACGGATCGGCCGAGGCTGTGCCGGATGCCAGCGATCCGAACACCGATCCCGCGAGCTTCGCTTATGAGCTGCTGACGGCCTACGCGCCCGGGGCCGAAGTCCAGCGCTTCGATGGAGATCATTCCGCGAAACTGATCCCCGCGGGGTCCGACATCGTTTTGCAGCTGCATTACACCGCGAACGGGAAAGCCGAAGTAGCGGATCAAACCCGGCTAGGGATCGAAATCGCAAGCGAACCCCCGCAAAAGCGCTTTATGTCGGCGGTGCTGAACGCCTGGAAATGGGAGATCCCGCCGGGCGACCCGAACTATGAGGGGCATGGCCGGCTCACCTTCGGAGAACCGGTGGAGCTGGTTTTTCTCGAACCGCACATGCATTACCGCGGCAAGGATATGACCGTTCGCCTCGTGTATCCGCCTGACAAAACCGGGCCGGGGAAGACGGAGACGATCCTGAGCGTTTCGCGATTCGACTTCAACTGGCAGACGATTTATTACCTGCAAGATCCCCTCATCCTGCCGGCGGGGACGAAAGTGGAAGTCACCGCGCATTGGGATAATTCGAAGAATAATCCCGCGAATCCGGACCCCACGAAGACGGTGCGGTGGGGCAATCAGAGCTGGGATGAGATGCTGAGCCTGCCGATGGGCGTCATCGTCGAGCAATGAAGCGAAAAATGCCGGCTGCAAAAACTCGGCATTCCAGTGAAAAATACTGGCGATTCAGCGTACAAAATCGTTGGCCGCGGATGGACGCCCTGGTTGACACTTCGTGCTCCCGAGGCTAGCATCGGATGGTGCCGCGAACACGCCCTCTATCGTTCTTTCGAGCGCAATTTCTGGCGCTGGCCGTGGTTCTCGCAGCGTGTTCCTGCATCGCGACGGCGCAAACGAATGCGGCGGGACAGGCAACTACTTATCACGCTCCGCCCACCGCCGACGGACATCCGAATCTCAACGGGATCTGGCAGGCAATGAACACGGCGAACTGGGATCTGCAGCCGCACGCGGCGCACGCGGGACCAGTCGTCGCGCTCGGAGCGGTGGACGCGACACCCGCGGGGCTCGGCGTCGTCGAAGGCGGCGAAATTCCTTACCTGCCGGAAGCCGCGGCCAAGAAGAAGGAAAACGCGGCGAACTGGGTGAAGCTCGATCCGGAAGTGAAGTGCTACCTGCCCGGCCTTCCGCGCGCCACGTATATGCCGTTCCCGTTCCAGATCGTGCAGAGCGCGAATCGCATTCTGTTTTCCTATGAGTACGCGAGCGCAGCGCGCGTCGTGAATATGGCGAAGCCGACCAAGGCTCCGGATAATTTCTGGATGGGATGGTCCAACGGGCATTGGGAGGGCGAGACGCTGGTCATCGAGGTCACGAACTTCAATGAAGATACGTGGTTCGATCGCGCCGGCGATTTTCACAGCGACGCGCTTCATGTGACCGAGCGCTACACGCCGATCTCTTCCGACGCCTTGCAGTACGAGGCGCGGATCGAGGATCCGAAAATATTCTCGCGCCCCTGGACCATCAGCATGCCTCTCTACAGGCATCTGGAAAAGAATGCGCAATTACTCGAATTCAAGTGCGTGGAGTTCGTCGAGGAACTGATGTACGGGCATCTGCGCAAGAAGACGGGTCCGTGATGAAGGAGGTCGCGATGATACGGCATTCCTTGCTTCCACTATCGATGATGGCCGCTCTCTGCGGCCTGCATCCGTTGGCCGCGCAGACGACAGCCGCTGCGAAGACCGTCGTGCGTAAGACGTGGACGCTGCCGCGCACCGCGGACGGCCATCCTGATTTTCAGGGCACCTGGACCAACGCGACCAATAAACCTCTGGAGCGCCCGAAGGAGCTCGGCGCGAAGGAATTCTATACCGAAGAAGAATTCGCGGAAGTGAGCAAGAAGGGTTTCTTGGGCGAGCGGGCTTTGCGACCCGAAGCGCATTACGATTTCGGCCAGTTCGGAATGGATGCCATGCAGGCAAAGTTCGCGCCGAATTTGCGGACGTCGCTGATCGTGGGTCCCGAAGGCCGCATTCCTCCCATGACACCGGAAGCCGTGAAGCGCAACGCCGAACGGATCGCCCGCAATAAAGGGCACGAATTCGACGGCCCGGAGAATCGCAATTTGCTGGAGCGCTGCATCGTCGTCGGCGATCAGGAAGGGCCGCCCATGCTGCCTCCCATGTACAACAACAACATGGAAATCGTTCAGACGCCGGGCACGGTCGGCATTTTGAACGAAATGTTTCACGACGCGCGCAGCATTCCCACCGACGGACGCCCGCACATTTCGCCATCGATTCGTCTATGGCGCGGCGATTCGCGCGGCCATTGGGACGGCGACACTCTGGTGATCGATACCACGAATTTCACCGGCAAAACTCCCTTCCACGGATCGAGCGAGTCCCTGCATGTGGTCGAACGCATGACCCGCACGAGCGAAGACACGATGCTCTATCAGTTCACCGTCGACGACCCGCATACCTGGACGAAGCCGTGGGGCGGCGAGATCGTGATGGGGCCGGCCGATGGCGAGCTTTACGAATTCGCCTGCCATGAGGGGAATAAAGGGCTCCCGAACAACTTGGCTGCGGCTCGTCTGGAAGAGCGGAAAGCCGCCGAAAAATCGAAATAACCGCTAAATGCTTTACAATCGGAATCAGGAGTTCGCCGTGGCGAGTACCCCAACCCGGTTGATGACCTTCGCCGAGTACGAGCAGTTGCCGAATCCCCCAGGCGGCCGCTACGAACTGCGCCACGGAGAACTGGCCGTTGTGACCTATCCGCTTTTTCCGCACGTGCGGGCACAACGGCAGCTTCGCCGCTTGCTCGAAAACGCCGCAGGCGATACCGGCATCGTTCATACCGAAATGCCTTTCCGTCCGCTGCCCGAACACGAGTGTTGGGCCGCCGATGTTGCTTATATCAGTAAGGCTCGATGGGAGGCCGCGGACCGCTATTTCTTCGGCGCGCCGGAACTGGTGATCGAGGTGTTATCGCCCGCAAATACAGCACGCGAAATGCGCGCCCGCGAGCGGATCTGCCTGGGGAACGGGTCGTTGGAATTCTGGGTGGTGAACACAGACCGCCAGGAGGTCGACGTTGCCACGCCGGGCGGACGGATCGTGTATAGGTCCGGGCAAGAGATTCCGCTCTTCTTCGGCGGCGCAATCGCTGTCGACGAAATTTTCCGTTAAGCGCGATCGATTTCCGATCTGCTATTTCGATCCGCCGCCGAAGTGCGATTTCAGGAAATCTATAATCTGCAGGTGCGGTCCCGGGCATCGCGGCCACGGCGCGTAGCTGAGGATTTTCGTCTTGCGCTCTACCCACAGACCCTGATCGTCGGCGCCCGGATAGCTGAGGTCGAAGACGACGCCGGTGTCGCAGGCATCGACGTGTTCGATCTTCATTTCCGAAGGATTCTTGTACGTTCCCGCTGCGCCCCAATCCTCGATGAATCGCTCGGCACTGTAGAAGCGGCACGGCGTTTGCGGCGTGCAGCCCCACATCGCGTAGCCCGCCTGATAATTCTTGTCTCGAAGAGCGGTGAGGAATCGGTTTACGACGCCTTCCTCGGATCGATTGCGAAAGAAGAAGAAGGCGCCGAGGCCTACGATGACGGCGATGACGACAACGATGACAACCCGTTTAATCGAACGTTCGCGGCGTTCATCGGCGACACCGTATTCATCCAGAAAACCAGCCATGTGTCCTCTCCGGAACGATCAAAGCCTTGCTTGACGCTGGTTTGACACGCTTGTTTGACGCGGCCGCCCGAGCTATTTCGCGGGATAAGTTTTGTTGTAAGCGGCGACTGCTTCTTCCGTGACCTCAAGCGCGGGCTTGAAGAATACCGTGGTGGTCGTGTCGACGACCACGTCGAGGCCTTTATCTTCCGCGAGCTTCTTCACGACCTCGCCCATCCGCTGGCTGGCGCGCTGCAAAATTTCCGTGCGCTCGCGCTCCACATCGGCCTGCAGATCCTCACTGATGCGCTGCGCTTCGCGCTGTTTGCGCTGTCCTTCGGCGGTGAGGTCGGCCTGCTGCGCGGGCGTTATTTGCGATCCCTGCAATTGCGCCTGAATGGTCGCCATCTCCTTCTGTAATTGTTCAAGCTGATCCTGCCGGGGCTTGAACTTGTTGGCCATGTCCAGGGACGCTTTCTTAATCTCGTCGGTTCCGAGAACGGCCCGCTGCATGTTAATGATCGACAGCTTGAGGGGGGCCGGGGATTGCGCGGGGGCCTGCGTGGGAAGCAGCAGACCGGAGGCGCATACGGCCAGGGCGGGCAAAAGCGCGAAACGAGGCATAGAAGAAGCGGACTCCTTTGAATATCTTTCGTATTAGTGTAGCAGCGCGACCCAGTGTAGCATCGCCTCCGCTTCGACCCCTCGCGCCGAGCCGCGGGAGACGGTTTCCTCTCGAGGATCACTTCACCGGGTCGAGAGTCGCTTCACCGGACTACCGGAAGGATCGGCCGATTCGGCCGCACCTTTCATGTGTTAGTTCTTGGCCGCCGGAGCGCCCTCGCGCGCCAGCCTCAGCTTCGCGGTTTCCAGCTTGTTCTTGACGCCGGCGACTTCCTCCGGACGCATCTCGGCGGGCGAGCTCGTGTCCCATTCCCTGAGCGAGATCTGCCATTGCGCCACGGCTTCGCCGATCTTGCCTTCCTTCATCAACGCCTCGGCCAGATGATCGTGAACGGTAGGATCGCGCGGAGTCTTATCGACAGCGCGGCGCAGGCTCTTCTCGGCCTCGTCGTAACGGCCGAGCTTGTAATACGCCCAACCGACGCTATCCAGATAAGCGCCATTTCCCGGCTCACGTTCGAGCGCTTGCAGGATGATCGTCAGCGCCTCCTGCAGCCGCTGGTTGCGATCCGCCAGCATGTAGCCGATATAGTTCATCGCGCCCGCATTGTCGGGGTCCAGCTTCAGCACCTTGCGGAATTCCACTTCGGCTTTGTCCACGTGATTCTGGCGTTCGTACATCGCGCCGCGCATGAACCACACGCCGATCTTTTCATCGTCGGTGGTCGAGAGCTTCTCGGCGGAATCGAGCGCCTTGGCCATATCGTCAAATTTGCGGCCTTTTTCGTAAATGTCGGCGAGCGCTACATACGCGCCTCGATCGGTCTTCCCGTCGAACATTTTCTTGAGGTCGGAGGCGGCCTCATCCGTTTTGCCCAACTCGGCCAGCAGCGTATCGCGCGTGACCCGCAAGATCCGGTCGTCCGGCCACTTCTTGCCGGCCGCGTCCGACTCCTGCTGCGCTTTCATAAACTCCTTACCGCCCCGATAGGTATCGATGATCTGCGCGGCCGCGCGGGGAGCCGTGCTATCGTCGACATCCGCCATCTGACGATAGGCGTCCACCGCGGGATCGGTTTGATCGACGGAACGGTACAAAGCCGCCAGGCGGTCGAGCAGTGCGACCCGGCTAGCCTTTTCGCCCTGACTATAGGTGCGCTTGGTGGTGGAGAGCAGGATATCCTTCAGCAATTTCGCCGCTTCGGGGACCCGATCCTCCGCTTCCAGAATGCTGACTTCGTTGTAGCGGATCTCGATCGAATCCGGTTCGAGCGCTTTCGCCTTATCGTTCGCAGCGCGTGCCTTGGCAAAATCGTGGCGCTCGCGGTAGATCTGCGACATCCGCAGGAACGAGTTCGCGTCCTCCGGGTCGTCGGTGACCATTTCGTTGTAGACGCCGAGCGCCTCGTCGAACTGCATCGCGAGCGTCAGATCCTGCGCCAGGGCGCGCTCCACATCTTTCTCGTTGGCCGGATTCAGGGACAGTTCCTGCCGTAAAACCTGGGAGGCCATTTTGTAATCGTGCATCTGCTCGTACGCGGCGGCCAGCGCCTGCAGCGCGCGCGGGGAGGGATTGCTATCGGCGAGCGTCTTCAATAACTGCGCGGCTTTCGCGTTATCGCCGAGATCGCTGTAGACCAGAGCGAGGCCGGTCAGGCCATCTTCGTTCGTGGGATCGATGGCGAGCGCGCTCTTGTACGCCTTCTCGGCGCCTACCGAGTCGTCGGACGCCTTCTCCAGACGCCCCAGCATCAGCCATGCGTCGACGTCGCTCGGAGCAAGGGAAGTAATCTTCTTGTACTCATCCATCGCGCGGGTCAACATGCTCTCGTCGACGCGCTGGCCGTCGCCGATCAGGCGCGTGTAAATGCGGGCCAGAAGACGATGCGCCGTCAAATCTTTGGGGTTCTTCTTGAGCGCGTCTTCGGCATCGGCCTGCCCTTCGCGCAAACGGCCGGTCTGGACGTACACGTCGGAAAGTTCTTCGCTCAGCGCCGACGCCGTCGGGTCGGCCTTGATGGCTTCTTTGTAATTTTCAATCGCGGAATTGACGTAGTCGGCTCGATTCCGGTACGTGCCCGCCATTTCGGCGTACATGTGAGCAAGGGCGTAGTGGTAGTACGCCGAAGCGTGATCTACCTGTGCGCCAGCAGGCCCGTTGGCCGCCGGCTGAGCCTGCCCCCACAGGCACGCGCTCCCGAATACCGCAAACAGGACAGCTTTTGCCATCGATCCCTTCCCGGGGGCCGCAAACCACGCGGCCAGCTCATTTATAGTATACCCACGCCTAAGATATTCACGCCCTACAGTCCCGGCGGCGGGACGTTCTTCGCCGCAAGCCGCCTCCGCTACGATAGTTAACACGCGTGGCCTCCGAAAAATTGCCTCTGGTTGTGGTTGCGGGCCCGACCGGGTCGGGCAAAAGCGCGCTCGCCATGGAACTCGCCGGTCACTTCCAAGGCGAGATCGTCAATTCCGACTCGCTGCAAATCTATAGGGGATTCGATATCGGCACCGCCAAGACACTTCTCGCGGACCGCCGAAGCATTCCCCACCATCTGTTCGACGTGCTGGAGCCGCAAGAAGGTTACTCCGCAGGTGAGTACGCGCGCGCCGGCCGCACCGTTCTGCAAGAAATTTCCGCGCGAGGCCAGCTTCCAATCGTAGCCGGAGGAACCGGATTCTACCTGCGGGCTCTGCTCGAAGGGTTGCCAACGCTGCCCGAACGGGACGAAGCACTCCGCGTACGACTCGCGGCGAAGGAGGCTCGGACGCCCGGTCGATTGCATCGCCTGCTGGCGCGCCTGGAGCCGCGCGCGGCCTCGAAAATTCACGCGAATGACGTTCAAAAACTGACGCGAGCGCTGGAAATTCGGCTGACGACGGGAGCTCCTTTGCCGGCACGCGATGCCGCCGAACCTCTCTCCGGCTACGCTCCTCTCAAGATCGGAGTGAATCCGGATCGAACGGAACTCTGCGCACGGTTAGACCGCCGAGTGCTCGCCATGTTCAATGACGGCCTGCTGGAGGAAGTTCAGGGACTGCTCGCGCGCGGGGCGACCGGCGAGGAGAAACCGTTCGAGTCGCTCGGATATAAACAAGCGCTCGCGCATCTTCGTGGAAAACTGACGCGCGAGGAAGCCATCGCTTCGACGCAAGCCGAGACCCGGCAGTACGCCAAGCGTCAACTCACCTGGTTTCGCCGCGATCCGGAAATCCACTGGCTCGTGGGATTTGGGGATGATGCGCGAGTGCAAGAGCAAGCGATGGAATTGGTTCGCGAGGCATCTGCAAGGGAACCGCGATGAGTGCGGGCGGGGCGAGCTTTAGCTTGCACGAGGCTTCAGCCTCGTCGAAATAGCAGGTCCCTCGACTTTCGCTCGGGATGACTATTGGTGAGGCCTGAGCGCGTCCCGGTGGAGCGGACTTTAGCTCGCAACCGCTTCAGCATGGGAATCCACGCATTCGTAGCTTTCGTAGCTAGGGAACCGCGAGAGTCATCGAGCGTTAGGGAACCGCGAGAGTCATCGAGCGGGCCGGAGCGATATGGGCGCTTATCGGCCCGCTCATTGACATTCGCGGTTCTCAGGGCGTTCAGGACATCCGCAGTTCGGAGGGACGTCGGGCGCTACAATCGCGCGGGCCGGAACGATGTGGGCGCTTGATCGGCCCGCTCATTGACATTCGCGGTTCTCCAGGGCGTCCGGGACATCCGCAGTTCGGAGGGACGTCGGGCGCTACAATCGCGCGGGCCGGAGCGATGTGGGCGCTTGATCGGCCCGCTCATCGACATTCGCGGTTCTCCAGGGCGTCCGGGACATCCGCAGTTCGGAGGGACGTCGGGCGCTACACTGGATTAAAATGGCTCGGCATCTTTTTGGCGCAGCCCTGTTGCTGTGCACCTGTGGTCTGCTCCCGCCCGCTTTCGGCCAAACGGCCGCCATTCTGCCGTTTGCGAATCGAACGCCGCGCACCGAGCCGACTGCCGATCTTCCCTCTTCGCTGGTTCAACCGTCCGCGAAGGCGAACCCTTCCCCGAACACGTCGGACAGCACGACAGGAAATAAGGAGCAGCAGCCCTCGGCATCCAATCTGGATTGGATCGGCGAAAGCATCGCGGAAACTTTGCGCGATTCGATGGCCGCCCGCGGCGTTCTGATCGTGACGCGCGAGGAGACCGACGCCGCGTACCGGCGGTTGAGCCTGCATCCGCGAGCCTCGCTGACGGCCGCGTCCGTACTGAAGGTGGGCGAGGCGCTCGACGCGGAGCGCGTGGTGTATGGAACTTTCGAATGGCAGCCCAACGCCGGAGGCGGCGCGCGCGCCGGATCGCTCACGATCACCGCGCGGATTTACGATCGGCGGCGGTTGCGCGAAGGTCCCGAGTTCGTCGAAACCGGCAGCTTAGACGATCTGGCAACGCTGGAGGCTCACCTGATCTGGCGGACGCTCGCGCTCATCTCGCCGCAAGCCGCGCCGCCGGAGTCCGACTATCGAACTTTACGTCCCCAAGTTCGCCTTGATGCGGAGGAGAATTACGTGCGCGGATTGATCGCGCCGCCGGATCGCAAGGAAAGCTTTTTCCTGCAAGCGACGCGGCTCGACCCGCATTACGCCCATCCGAACTACGAACTCGGCCAGATTCACTATGAGCGCAAGGAATACCGGCAGGCCGCCGAATGGCTGGCGAAGATCATGCCCGGCGATCAGCACTACCGCGAAGCGAGCTTCTTGCTTGGCCTCGCGCTTTACCAATCCGGCGATTTCGCCGGCGCACAGAAAGCCTTTCAAAGCGTGGCCGACGTGGTTCCGCTCAGCGTGGTGTGGAACAATCTCGGCGCGGCCGAAAGCCGCCGGGGATTGCCGCAAGCGCTGGATTCGCTGCTGAAGGCGCTCAACGGCGATCCTTCCGATCCGGTATATCACTTCAATGTCGGATACGCGCTGTGGAAGAAGGGCGACTTTACGCCGGCGGCCGAACGCTTTCGCGCGGTGCTGGATCGCCAGCCCGACGATCAGAATGCGACGCTCCTTTTAGGTCTGTGCCTGAAGCGGCAGGGGCCAAAGGCGGGCGATGCACGCATGGATACGCTCGAACGCCTGAAGACGAATTATGAGGAGCGCGCGTATTGGGAATTGAAAGCCGTGCTCGGGCCAAGCCAACACTGAGCGTTTTTCGCACGAAAATCTTGCGCGGATCGCGCGCGGTTTACCACGCGGTCGAAACCCGAGGTGTGGACCTCGGTATAATCGAGGCTTCATGATCGAGTCTTACGGCGTGTCGGACCCAGGTTGCGTCCGCAGCAACAATGAAGACTGCTACCTGGTGGAACCTGCGCTGGGTTTATACGTCGTCGCCGACGGAATGGGCGGCGCTCAGGCGGGCGAACACGCGTCCCGCATGGCTGTCGATACGGTGCGCCAGGTGATCGAAATCACGACGCCTCCGCGCGCGTCGGCCGCGCTGCAATCGGCGTTCGCCGAAGCCAACCAGCGCGTCGCATTGGCCGCGGAAAACGATCCCGAGCTCGACGGCATGGGAACCACGCTCGTGGCCGCACTCGAGAACGGCGCCGACATCTTCGTCGCCAGCGTGGGCGATAGCCGCGTCTATGCGTTCGTCGATGGTGAACTGCTCCCGGTCACCGAAGATCAGACGTGGGTGAACGAAGTGGGACGCCGGCTCGGTCTGGATGAAGAGTCGCTGAAGACTCACCCCATGCGCCACGTGCTGACCATGGCGATCGGCGTCTCCGACCAGCTTCGCATCCACTCCTACCGCATCGAGACGAAGGCGGGCATGCTCGTGTTGTTGTGCAGCGACGGGCTCCATGGCGTGGTCCCGGAAGCGGATTTGACCGCGACGCTCGCGGATTCCGGAACGCTCGAAGAGAAGTGCCGGAAGCTGATCGCGCTCGCGAAAGAGCGCGGGGGGCCGGATAACATTACGGCCGTGCTGCTCAAAGTTTCCTGACGCTTTTCGCGTTCCATCTCAGACGTCGGTGAGCGGTAGCGTGCGGCGCTACTCGATAAGGTCCAGTTCTGCCGCTGCGGCAAAAGATCGGAAGTCGCGATCCCGGGTGAGCAGCGGCATCCCATGGTCGATGCAACTCTGTGCGATCAGTGCATCTCCGAGCCGGGCTTTGCGACGCTTCGCCAAAACCTTGGCACGAAGTTCCCCGGCGCGCTGCCAATAGCCGTCGCGGATTTCCAGTAGCGGAATTTCTTTATACCTATCCGAAACCGATCGGGGAAGTTTCGGATCGCTCAGTAATTCCGTGAGCACCGCCGGAATCATCAGGACGCGCCGGCCGATGAGTGCTTGATCGAGAAGATCGGTGTCTTTGCCAGGGGCTGCTTCGAGGTAGGCGATCCAGGTGCTGGTGTCGACCGCGATCATCGATCCGATTTCAATTCGGCCAGAGTTTTCGAAAAACGGACCTTCCCGCGTAGCTGACGCAGACGGGCGTACGTTTCCGACGCTGCTACGAGTTGCAATCCGGTGCGAACGGTCTGCGTGACGCCGCCACCACTCGCTCTTTGTGCCTTTTCGAGCAGTTCCGGCGGCACTTCAATCGTAATCTTCCGTGCAGTGCGCATGACGAGTTCATTTTACCGTATGGGGCACCAGTATGGTTTATGGTCGTGCCGTTGTTTTCCGGCGGGCTGCGTTCGGAAGAAGGGCCCTTTGCGCGACGCTCGCGGACTCCAGAACGCTGGAAGAGAAGGGCCAGAAGCTGATCACGCTCGCGAAAGAGCGCGGGGGGCCGGATAACGTTACGGCCGTGTTGTTGAAAGTTTCGTGATTCGTCCGAGCTTTGGTCAGTCGGTCGCGAACCGCGGGCGCTACCTGGTGGGGCGAAAAGGGTAAGTTTCGACACACGACCGCGCAACTCTCCCGCCCTGCATAGGCGACTCAAACTAAAAACTCCCTCCCGCGGCGCCGCGGGAAGGAGTCGTTTAGAACAAAACGAGCGGATGAAACCTATCGGGTCAGCCGCAATTCCGGATGCTCGTGTTCCTGATTTCTCAGGTCCTCGTGGAGCATGCTCCTATTCTGACCCTGTTTCTTCGGCTGCAACTTCTGTTGGGTCTTCTGTCTTTGGTTCTTTCGGTCCTGCTTATTTTTGGTGTTCATACGTGGAACACTCCTTTCTCTTCTTGGATAGCACAGTCGTGAGTGGATTGGGGAATCGAAAAGGTAGAATCGAGTGCATCGATCCGGGAACTATTCAATAGAGAACGGAAGATTGCGAATCCTCAGGCGGCCGCTTCGAAAAACGGCGACACAGCCACGCGTCAATTCCGGTTTCAGCGCCGCGAGGTTGCGAAGCAGGAGATCCAGATACTGCTCCGCGGACACAGCATCGGATTCGCGAAAAGCACAAACGAAGGCTGAGCAGCATCCTGAAGTGCGAGCAGCGTCGCGAAATCCGAATCCGCCGAAATCAGAACGCGCTGCTCCAAAAGTGCTCTTGCGAGAACTTCGACATCATCCGCCGCTTGCATGCCGTAATCTCGAACGTGCGCGGTTTGGTGGCCGGCGCTCGTAAGCAACCGCGCCAAGCGCGGCGGGAGAGCATTATCGATGAGGAATCTCACGCGCTTTGCGGAAGTGGCAATTCGCGTTCCAAGGCAGCGGCAGCGGCGTACCGAAGACACTCGCGCACATCGGCTGCCTCGATGTCTGGATACTCGTCGAGGATCTGCCGTTCCGACATCCCTGCGGCGAGCATGCGAAGCACTGTAGCTACGGGCACACGCAAACCACGAATACATGGGACGCCGCCCATTTGTTTCGGATTTACCGTGATCCTCGGAAAGTTCAGCATGCGCGGTACTGCTCACATTCTTTCAGATGAGGGACAGGTTCACAACCAGGAGAGATCTAAAAGCAGATTCCTCTCCCGCCAAGCGGGATCGGAATGACGAGGTGGGGCTTTTCGGCTTGATGAGCGTTAGAGCGCATCCTTGGACTTCACCGAAAACGACGCACGAGCATTCAACGTCCGCGGATCGAACCCCGCCGTCAGTTTATACGCACGCGAGATCTCTTCCAGTTCCGCGACGCTGATGATGTCGTCGAGACTCGTGAACCCATCGGGGGCGCGCTCCTCGACGATCTCCATGCATTTCTCGGGGCCGACCTTGCGATTCGCCGCCACCACGGCAGCCGTCGCCGGACGCCGGTCGGCATCGTAGGCCGCAAGCGCATCCGCGATGGAAGGTTGCGTGGCCAGTTCCCGCGCGAGCACGCGCGCGTCGAGGATCGCCTGCGACGCTCCGTTTGAACCCACCGGATACATGGGATGCGCGGCGTCGCCCAAGAGAGTGACCGGACCGCGACCGGGCGTCATCTGCAAACCGTTCCACGTCGGCAAAGGATCGCGATCCACCATCGGATACTGATACACGGCTTCCGACGCACGGATCGTCGCCGGGATGTCGAGAAAATCGAACACGTATTTTTCGAAAGGCCGCACGGCGTCTTCCTTGCGCGCGGTATGCTGCCAGTCCTGGCGAGGCATCGGCTGATCGTCGGCGGTTTTCATTTCGGCGACCCAATTGATGAGCGCCTCGCCGCGATCTTCGTGCTTTTTCGAAATCGGATAGAACACGAAGCGGCGTTGAAAATGACCCGCCATCACCATGGTTCGCCCGCCGAGCACCGGCGTCCCCACCGTCACTCCGCGCCACATCGTGATGCCGTTCCACTTGGGAGGCCCTTCGTCGGGATAAAGCGAAGTCCGCACGACGGAATGAACGCCGTCGCAGCCGACGAGCAGATCGGCTTCGATGCGTGCGATAGAGGCGCCCGATGCGCGATCGACAAATTCCGCCCGCATGCGATCGTTCTGGTCGACCAAATTTCGCCAGATGATGTCCGACGTGGATATGTTCGGAGCCCAGTCGCTCCAGGACAGCGCGATTGAGGATCGTCAACAATTCGCCGCGATGAATGGAGAATTGCGGCCATTTGTAACCGGCCGCGAGCCCGCGCGGCTCGCCCCAGATGCGCTGTCCGTGGCTCGAATAGTAAACGATCTCGGCCGTCGGAATCGCAACCTCCGCGAGCGCCTCCTCTAAACCGAGTTCCGTCAATTCCCGCACGGCATGCGGGAGGACGTTGATGCCGACGCCCAACTCCGAAATCCGCGAATCGGATTCGTAAATATCGACGTCATGTGTCCCGGCGTCGTGCAGCGCGAGCGCGAGCGTCATGCCTCCGATTCCGCCGCCGATAATTGCGATCTTCAAAATCCCTCCTAGGCCAGCCCGTTGATTACCGTCGATGCGCCCTCGCCTGATCGACGCGAAGGATCAAATCCTCGGCGACCGGGTTCTTCGCGAAGGGATTCAACTGGAACGGGCTCACCGGCGAAAACACGATTTCCTGTCCGAACCTTCCGGCGTGACCAATCTTAACGAAATGCGCGGCGGGTTCGTCATCGTGGAAGCACCAACGTTCATGATATTCGACAGCGCGACGCGTTCTTCTTCGGAGCCTTTTTTGACCACAAGAGAATCTCCGTCGTCGTAGACTTCATCCACCAGATCGAAAATCAGGTTTTTCATGAGGAAATATCCAAAAACCCCCATCGCAATCGGGACGATGAGCGCCAAGGGAGTTTGCCGGTAAACCCGTCCGAACAGCATCGAGAAGAACACGACACCCAGAATTCCAAACCATAGGAAGGGGAAGATCTTCCTCTGAAACGTGTTGCTTGCCGAAATCTTTTTCACAATCCTCCGCGGTGGAAGCCTCTCGATTATAGACGGAGCGTTTCGCGTGCATGTTCGACGATTGTTTCGCGCCTTACCGTCTTTAAAACCTTAGAACAAGAGTGCCGCAAGCGCTTAGCCTGAGGCTGAAACTGTTAAACTAAGGTTTGATTTCTCCCGATCCAACCTCGCGGCCACGCGTATGCGCGGTCAGCTATTTAAACACGGTTCCGCTCGTCTGGGGATGCTGCACAAGCCGGAGCTACAGCCGGTATTCGACCTCAAGTTCGCCGTTCCTCGCGCTGCGCCGACGAACTACGGTTGGGCGAAGCGGATCTGGGGATCGTGCCGGTGATCGAAATGGCGCGGCAGAAACTGGATTACTTTCCGAGCATTGGCATTTCGTCGATCGGTCCGGTGCGCAGTATTCTGCTGATTTCGAAGGTCCCTTTCCGCGAGATCACGACGCTCGCGACGGATTCCGGTTCGCGCACTTCGGTCATGCTTTCGCGGATTATCCTCGCCGAAAAGTTCGGCGTCGAACCGCGGTTGATCTCGCAGGCTCCTGAACTGGCCACCATGCTCGGAAGCGCCGACGCCGCGCTGCTGATCGGCGACGCGGCGCTGTACGTCGACCCGACCACGCTCCCTTTTGAAACGCTCGACCTGGGCGCGGAGTGGACTTCGCTCACCGGATTGCCCATGGTCTTCGCGGTCTGGGCGGGCCGACGGGAAGCCGTGCAGCCACGCTACGGCGACGCGCTCGCCGAATCCTGCCGCTACGGCATCGAGCAGGTGGAACAGATCGTCCCGCTGGAAGCGGCATCGAGAAAGCTATCCGAGCCTTTGGTGCATCGCTATCTGACCGAGCACATTATTTTCGAGTTCGGTCCGCGTCACGCCGAAGGTTTGGCGGAATATTTGAAGCGCGCGACCGCGCTCGACCGAATCACAGTTCCCGTCGGCACTATCTCAGGAGGCATTCCGGCATGATGACTCGCGCCGAAGCAATCGACCTGTTCCACAGCAACGACCTGATCGGCATCGGCATGGCGGCCGACGCGGTACGCCGCAAGCTGCATCCGGATGGCGTGGCCACCTACATCATCGATCGCAATATTAATTACACGAATTTCTGCACCGAATTCTGCAGCTTCTGCGCCTTCTACCGGCCGAT
The DNA here is from genome assembly GCA_963765085.1 of Terriglobia bacterium. Classification (GTDB taxonomy): domain Bacteria; phylum Acidobacteriota; class Terriglobia; order Bryobacterales; family Bryobacteraceae; genus Palsa-187. The sequence goes on from CAVXVL010000007.1 coordinate 15,765, forward strand.
GGGCCACGCGGAAGGCTACCTGCATGCGAAAGACGTGATCTTCGCGAAGATCGAGGAAACCATCGCGCTCGGCGGCACCGGAATCCTGATGCAGGGCGGTCTGCATCCCGAATTGAAAATCGAATGGTACGAGGATCTGCTGCGTTCCATCAAACAGCGTTACGAAATCTGGTGCCATTGTTTCTCCGCGCCGGAGATCGCGAACATCGCGAAGGTCAGCGGGATCAGTTTGTACGACACGCTTTCGCGTTTGAAGGATGCCGGGCTCGATTCCCTGCCCGGCGGCGGAGCGGAGATTCTGGACGACGATGTTCGCCAGCGCATCAGCCGGTTGAAGTGCACCACGCAGGAATGGATCGACGTGCATCGCACCTGCCATCAGGTCGGACTGCGCACCACGGCGACCATGATGTACGGCACCGGCGAAACCATCGAGCAGCGCCTGAATCATTTCGATATCGTGCGCCGGATTCAGGACGACACCGGCGGCTTCACGGCGTTTATCCCGTGGGCGTTCCAGCGCGAGTATACGTCGCTCGGCCGCTTCGTGAAGGAAGAAGCGACCGCCGTGGAGTATCTGAAGATGCTGGCGCTTTCGCGCTTGTATTTCGAAAACATCGAGAACATCCAGTCGTCCTGGGTGACGCCGGGATTGAAAACCTGCCAGCTGGGGCTGCGTTTCGGCGGCAACGACGTGGGCAGCGTGATGATCGAGGAGAATGTGGTAAGCGCGGCGGGCACGCATCATCAGGCCACCGAGGAAGAGCTCCGCCGGCTGATTCGCGAGGCGGGCTTCGTTCCCAAGCAGCGGGACACCTTGTACCGAACCTACTATTTGAATTAACGTAGTTAGCTGGACGCATTTTCGAGTCGGAGATCGTTGAAAAGCCAGGGGGCGCAAGCCGCGCCTTCGAGCTACTTCGCTGAAGATAGGGGCAAAGAACTTTTTGGGAGTTAAGAAAAGCTGTAACCGGATGTGCGCTGAGCCGCGTCCACACTCATTCATGCGATTCGCTGGACTGCTGTTCTTCACGCTCACGATCTCGCTCGGCCTTACCGCCGCCCCCACTCCGACCGACCTGTTGTCGCGGGTGCCGGTCCGCTTCGAGCCGAATCGCGGGCAAGTGCATGCGGCTGAGCCGGTGCAATGGATGGCCCGAGGACCGGAAGCTGCGTACGCGTTTACGGCCGATGGCGCGCTGATCCGGACAAAACATGAAATCGTGCGCCTGAGAATGCAGGGCGCCAATCCGAAGGCTTCCTATCAGCCGGCGGAACCGTTCGCGGCTCCCACCAGCTACTACACGGCGGATTACCGCGGCAACATTCCCGGTTACCAGCGTCTGCGGCGGTCCTCGATTTATCCCGGGATCGACCTTGTTTATTACGGCAAGGGAACGCAGCTCGAATACGATTTCGAAGTGGCGCCGGGAGCCGACCCCGCGCTCATCAGATTAGCCTTCGAAGGCGGTCACACACACATCGCGCCGCGGCTGAATGCAGCGGGCGATTTATTGATAGGCAACGACGACCACGCCGAGCTGGCCCAACGCGCCCCGGTGATTTATCAAATCCTGGCGGGCGGCAAACGTCAATCCGTGCTGGGCTCCTATCGCGTGGCGCCGGACGGAACGGTGACCTTCACGCTTGGAAAATACGATCGCTCCGCCCCGCTGGTCATCGATCCAACCGTTTACTACACCCAATATTTTTTCGGTTCCGTCGCGTCCACGACTGCGATCGCCGTCACGCATGACACGTCCGGTAACATCTATGTGGCGGGTAACACCCAAGCCGCGGATTTCTACATTCAGGGAAGCTACGCTTACCTCGGAGAAGCCGGCGGACAAGATGCGTGGGTGATGAAGATCAGCCCCTTCTCGGCTGCTCAAAATTACGTTCCCTTTTCCACCTACTACGGGGGCTCGGGCAACGAAGTGGTCGCGGGCATCGCGGTGGACATGAGCGGCATCGCCTATATAACGGGATCCACGCAATCGATAGATATTCCCACTTCGTCTGGCGCTTATGCGACGACTCTGCCTGGAACAACCGGCACCTTTGTCGCGGGCTTCGATACGAACCAGGCGGTCCTGACCTACGGCACCTACATCGGCGGAACGCTGGTGGATAACGTGGCGGGCATCGCGATTCTAAACGAAAAACTTTATATCACGGGATCGACCACATCGCCGGCTTATCCTACGACTTCAGGCGCCATCGAGACGACGCCTCGTGGCGGAACGGAAGTCTTCATTTCCGAAATCGATCCGAGCAAGAGTGGTACAGCGCAATTGGTCGCGAGCACCTACCTGCCCGGCTCGGCCGACGACATGGCCACCGCGATTGCCGTGGATGGCGCGGGCATGGTCTACGTGGCGGGGGAAACCGGTTCGCCGGATATCATCGTCACGCCGAACGCCGTGCAGGGCACCTACGACCAGTCTGGCGACGGCTTCGTCGCGAAGGTGAATTTGCAGACCATGCAAGTGCTTTACGGAAGCTATCTGGGCGGCTCCAGCTATGATCAGGTCCAAAGCGTCATGGTGGATCCGTCCGGTAACATCGGTTTGGTCGGATTCACGCTTTCGAGCGATTTTCCGACGACGCAGAACGCCTATCGAGCGAGCCTTAACGGCAGCTATGTCGCGTCGTTCCTTGCGATCATGAACCCCTCGGCGGCAGCCGGTTCCGGAGTGGCGGGCTTGACGTACAACAGCCTCTACGGAGGGTCTTTTGCAGACCTCGCCCAAGGCGGCGCGCTCGACGCAAACGGAATTTATTATCTGACCGGCTACACTCTGTCGGTCGACCTGCCGACGACCACGGCCGCATTGGCTCCAAACTCCTATTACGGCGGCCTCGATGGCTTTGTGGCTCAGATCGATCCCACCAAGGGCTTGAACGGATTGCTCTACGGCAGCTACATTACGGGTTTCGGCAGTCAGCTCGCGTCAGGCATCGACGTCGACTCGAATGGGGTCGTGTACGTGGTTGGTTCCGCGACCGCCGATGTCTTCGGTCCGCAGTACGGAGCCGCGTACGCAGGAGACCAGAATCCCGGCGTCCTCGATGGATTCTTCTTTGCGTTCCATCCATAACAATTCCGCTTAAGAGATTCATCCGAGCGGACGGTTCATCGCGAAAATCGTCGACTGTGCACGGGGTGGAGTGCGCCGTTCCGCTGAACGGGGAAGGATTATGACGGACGGGGGGAGACAGGTGCGATCGCTCGGCGGACGCATCGTCCCACGCAACGGTGGAAGCGCCCGCCGATAGATAGCAGGGCCGCTTAAGCGGCTGCGGCTGTGGTATCTTTCGCTTTATTCTTGCTACCCGGCGGACGACCCCGCCGCTTCAACGCCGACATCCAGGCCGGGGGACGGCCCCGGCGACGTCCGCGCCCTTCCGCCAAACGCTCCAGCGTGACGATCGCTTCTTCGATCTGCTCGCGCTCCTGGCGTAAGTCCGCCAACATTTTCAACACATCCATCGGGATTTCTCCAATAAATAAGATTGACCGGTAATCGGAAATTTCCCTGCTCCAATATTCCGGCTCCAGAACAAAACACGAGCTATTGACCGTTTCGTAGTTTCGAGTTTAACTCTACCTGCAAAAGGATTCAAGAGATTTGTTCCGATATCGGAACAGAATGCGGCATTGATGCCCGCATTTATTGTTTCGAGTCGCGGCCTGTCGCCGAGCCGGCGTAAATCTTCTTCCAGTAAAGATAATAAGGTAATCCAGCCGCAATCAGAATCAAGCCGAGGCCCGATTCTCTGGGATATGTAAGCAAAGTGGACCACAATAGCCCGATCGCGACCAAAACAAATGCGAGTGGTACTAAAGGGTACCCCGGTACTTTGTAAGGGCGCGGGAGCGACGGTTGTTTCCGGCGCAGCACGATCACGGCAAAGGCCGTCAATGCGTAAAAGATCCATTCGCTGAAAATCACCATGCGCGCGAGTTCCTGAAAGCGGCCGCTCAGTAGAAGAAGAGAAGAAAATCCTCCCAGGAAAATAAGTCCTCCCGCGGGGTTCCGAATTTGGGATGCACGCGGCCTGCCCAGGCGAAGAAATAGCCGCCGCGCGCCATGGCGAAAGGGACACGCGCGCCCGAGAGAATCACTCCGTTCAAGGCCGCGAAGATGGAGATAAATGCGGCCACGGTCACGATCGAGGCCTCCCGACGGGCCCCACACTTTGCGCATGACTTCGGTCGCGACCCGGCTGCTCGAAGCCACTTGGGGCCCGCTGAGCACATAAAAATACGCGAGATTCGTCAGCAGATACGTCGCCATAACGAAGAGCGTCCCGCCGATCAGCGCCCTCGGCAGATTTTTCTCGGGACCCTGAATCTCCGCTCCACCATGGGTCCGTTATTCCAACCGTCGTAGGCCCACAAGGCGGCTACCAGCGCCACGATCAAAGTGCAGCTCGCCGGTAAAGGCGCGGACGCCTCGGTGTCGGTAGCCTCGTTAGGCGACCGTCAACAGATACAGAACGTCTTTGTTTTGTCGGAGCACATTGCGCCGTCCGCTCGCTCTGAGCAAACCTTCCGCGGCATCTCCGCGGCGACGCGCCCGCGTGGGCTTCAACGGCAAGGTGTCGTGCGCCCGAGACGCGAAAGGGGCTCGACTCGCAACAGTCGCTCCGGGGGCTGCTCGCCGGACCGGATGCTGAAATCGACGTGCGGCCGCAGTTGGAGATCTATACCGACGAGGTGCGCTGCAGCACTGGTGCCACCGCGGGGAAGCTCGACGAGCAAATGCTGTTCTATCTGCTGTCGCGTGGCATTGACCGCGGAGACGGCGCAGCGGCTGTTCAAGTGGGCGTTCCTGGAGGACGCGGTCGCCAGAATCGAAGTGCCCGAACTGCGCCGCCAGATCGAGCGCAGCACTGGCCGGTCGATCGAACGAGGCCGCTGAAGGAGCTCCTGTAATGGTCTGCCAACATCCAGGCAGACGCACCCGACGCCTACGACGTGGACGCGCGTGCGCGCGACTTCCCGATCCTGGCGCGCACCGTGCACGGTAAGCCGCTCGTTACCTCGACAGCGCCGCCTCCTCGCAGCGGCCCGGGCGCGTGCTCGCGCGGTCGAGGACTACGAGACCACTCGCACGCGAACGTGCACCGTGGCGTCCACGCCCTGAGCCAGGCGGCGACCGAAGCCTTCGAAGGCGCGCGCGAGCGGGTGCGCCGCTTCATCAACGCGCCGCTCGTACCGCGAGATCATTTCATGCGTGGCACCACCGAGGCGATCAACCTCGTGGCCCAGATGCCTACGGGCGCGCCGCGGTGGGGCCCGGGGATGAGATCCTCATCACCGCCCTGGAGCACCACGCCAACATCGTGCCGTGGCAGATGGTCTGCGAGCGACCGGTGCACGCTGGCGTCGCCCCGATCGACGCCGCGGCGAGCTCTGATTCGAGGAGTATCGAAGCGTGCTCGGCCCGCGCACGCGGCTGGTGGCGGTGGCGCACGTCTCCAACGCCCTCGGCACGGTGCTGCCGGTGGAGCGAGATCATCGAGGCCGCGCATGCGCGGGCGTCCGGTGCTGCTGGACGGCGCGCAGGCGATCCGCACTCGCCGGTGGACGTGCGGGCCCTCGGCTGCTGATTTCTACGCCTTCTCCGGGCACAAGATCTACGGCCCGACCGGCATCGGCGTGCTGTATGGCCGTGAAGAGCTGCTCGCCGCCATGCCGCCGTGGCAGGGCGGCGGCGACATGATCCTCACCGTGATCGTTCGAGAAGACGACCTACAACGAGCTGCCTACAAGTTCGAGGCCGGCACGCCGAACATCTCCGGCGCGATCGGACTCGGCGCCGCCATGGACTACGTCGAGAGCCTCGGCGTGGAGGCCATCGCGGCCCACGAGCACGCGCTGCTCGACGCCGCCACGCGCGGAGCTCACGGACATCCCGGGCTGCGCCTCATCGGCACCGCCGCCGCACAAGGCCGGCGGTCGTCTCGTTCACCATGGACGGCATCCATCCGCACGACCTCGGCACCATACTGGATAGCGAAGGCGTAGCGGTGCGCACCGGCCATCATTGCGCCATGCCGGTGATGGAGCTTCTTCGGCGTGCCGGCGACCGCGCGCGCCTCCTTCGCCTGCTACAACACGTCGCCGAGACATCGACCAGCTGGTCGCCGGCGCTGCGACAGCGCGCGCGAGGTTTTCGGCTGATGGAAATGGATAGGACCTCTACCGCGACGTGATCCTGGATCACAACCGCAAGCCGCGTAATTTCGGCCGGCTGGATCCGGCGGACGCCGCCGCCGAGGGCACAATCCCCTGTGCGGGGACCGGCTGACCGTGTCGTGCGCATGGCCGGTGATCGATCGAGGACATCCGCTTCGAGGGCCAGGGCTGCGCGATCTCCACCGCGTCGGCCTCGCTCATGACCGAGGCGGTCAAGGGCAAGGACCGCGCCGAGCCGTCGAGGCGCTGTACAGCCGCGTGCACGCGCTGCTGACGCAGCAGCACGCCGGCGCCGGATGAGTCGTCGGTAAGCTCGCCGCGCTGTCGCGGCGTGCGCGAATATCCGGCGCGCGTGAAGTGCGCGAGCCTGTGCTGGCACACGCTCCATGCGGCGCTGCACCGACGGCGCGGCGCACCGGTGTCGCACCGAGTAACTGAAGCATGCGCAGAAACGAAAACGAGCCGTTCGTCATCAACCGCGAAGTGAAAGCGGTGATGGTGCCTGCCGGGCAGGAGGTCACGCTCAAGACCCGGCCAGGCCGGCTACATCACCCAGGCCCTGGGCGGCAGCTTCACCTTCTATATCGAAGGTAACCTGTACCGCCTCTCCGGCGACGCAGGCCGATGCCATCGGCAAAGAGTCGTGCGCAGCCCCGAGCTGCCGCCCGGCGCCACCGAGCAGGACGTGCAAGCGAGCTGGCCTGGGACCAGATGCGCAGCTGCTCGACCCGGAGATCCCGATCAACATCGTCGATCTCGGGCTGGTGTACGATTGCGAGGTGCAGCTGCGCCGAGGACGGCGCGCGCACCGTGGAGGTCAAGATGACGCTGACGGCGCCGGGCTGTGGCATGGGCGAATGTGCTGGTGGATGATGTGCAGGGACAAAGCTCGGCCGCATTCCCACGGTCGGCGAAGCGCGCGTGGAACTCACCTTCGATCCGCCCTGGAATCAGATCCATGATGTCCGAAGCCGCGCGGCTGCAGACCGGCATGTTCTAGTGTCCTCTGAGTGGATCGACATCGGCGCGAGCAACTCCGTGCATGAGACGGCGCCGCTCTCCGTTGAGGTCGACGGCATCC
>CAVXVL010000008.1:0-46096 GCA_963765085.1 Terriglobia bacterium
CGGCATGCGCGCGGCCGAACGAATGTACCGGCTGGGTGTCGAGCGCGCCAGCGACCGCGGCGACAAGCTGGCAGTCGTACGCTTCCTGATGAGCGTTGGCGGTCGCGAGCTCTCGCTGATCGAGTACCGCACGGCGCTGGCTACCTTCCTCGATGCGCGCGCGCGAGCTCTCGCGCTGCACGACACGGGTCGACGGCGGCGCGATCGCCGTGAATCTCTCCAGCATTTATTTGCAGATGTGGGACACCCCCTCCGCGAAATCGGCCGCAGAGGAGGGCCTTAAAGCCAGCGCGAATCTGCACGATGCTTATTTTCTCCCGTTCCTGCTGCCGCAGCTCGGAAGGATCAGACGCTTCAGAAGGATGGCACAGCCGCGGAATCGTTCTCCAGCGCGGCCTCGCGGCGGCGAAGGAGGAAAAGCGGCGATCGGGCGACGGAAGCGCGCGGTTGGGATTATCTCGGCGACGAATTTTTTGCGCGCGCGGCGCACTTCCCGAAGCCGAGTCTGCCTATCTGGAGGCTATCGTTTGCGGCTCGCGATCCAATCGGCGGAGCTGGGGTTCTCCTATGCAAGACTGGGCGCGCTGCGTTTGGCGCAGGGGCGCTTGCGCGAGGCCGATCGCTTTACGCAGTTAGCTGCGCAGGCGGGGCGCGCGGGGAAACTCAGCTGGCCGGAATTCATTCTGCGGCAACAGGAGGGCAATATTCACCTCGCGCGCGGTGCCGTCGAACCAGCGCTGGAAGATTTCTCGCGAGCCATCGAGGAAACCGCCGAGTGGCGGTTGAATCTGCTTCCCTCGCGGTCCTCCCTGACGGCCGCGAACACCGGTATCGAGGAAAAGATCTACCGGTCCTTTGTCGAACTGGCGGCCGATCATGCCCTTCGATCGCACAGCGCCGTGTGGACCGCGCGCGCGTTTCAAGCGCTGGAAGTGAATCGCGCGGCGAGCCTGCGGCAGAGCCTGGCGCTGGCCGATGTGTGGCGCGAAAAGCTACCACCGGAGTACTCGGAAACGGTAGCACGCCTGGAAGCGACGCAAGCGAGATCGCTTCAGACCGGCGGCACCGATCAGGCCGCCGCCCGTCTCCGTTTGAAAATTACCGAAATGGAAACCGACGCGGGGCTCAGCTTCGCGGTGAAGAAAGACGAGAATTTTCGCATTCAGAGTTCACTTAATCATATTCAGGCCGGCCTAGAAGAGTCAGAGCTATTCCTAAGCTTCCTGTTAGGCAGGGATAGTTCCTATGTCTGGGCGGTGAGCCGGGACTCGCTGCACTTGTACCGGCTGGCGAGTGAGCGGACTATCGCGGCGGATGTCGCCTGTGTTCCGGTCGGCGCTGTTGAAGGGCGAATCGCCGGATGCGATTTCGAGCACGGGGACGGGAAGCGGAGCGGCAAGGCCACAAGCTCTACGAAGACTTGTTCGGACCTCTGAATCTACGGGAGAGATCGAAGAAGAACTGGCTGTTTTCGCTGGAAGGCGTTCTATTCGAGGTGCCGTTCGCGGCGTTAGTGGAGCGCCGGGACGGCCGAGCGGTGTATCTGGTGGAAAAACATTCGATTCAATCCGTGCCCGGAGTCTTGCTGCTAGGCAAGCCGGCGAACCGTGCGCGTGAAGACGGCTGGTTTCTAGGCGTCGGCGATCCCATCTACAACGCGGCCGACGCCCGCTGGGCCGCAGCTCCGACGGGTAGAGGCAATCCGAAGAGTTCGGGGGCAGTTGGTGCGACTGGCAGGGAGCGGCGATGAGGTTCACGCGAGTGCCGCGAGCTGGCGCCGGCAGTCGGGGACGGCGACGGTATTGGAGGGATTTCAAGCGGATCGAGACATCTTTCTCGGCCAGCTCGCAAAGCGACCGAGCGTCGTTCATTTGGCCACCCATGTTCTGTTTCCGCAAGGACAGCCCGCGGGGTTCAATCGGGAGCAATCGTTCGTCGCCTTCAGCCTTCCTTTCAAGAGCAGGTTCGATGCGGGCGGATGGCAGGAAGGGGACGAAGGTCCCCGCTATCTGACGACGGCACGGATCGCGACGCTCCACGTACCGGAAGCGCTTGTAGTGCTCACCGGCTGCGCGACGGGAACCGGCGACGCCCGGAGTGGAGCCGGATTGCTCGGACTGACGCGCGCCCTGGCTGATGGCGGGCGCAGCGGGAGTTCTCTCGACGATGTGGCCGGTCGAGGATTCCTCCGGTGAGATCTTTTCACGGTTCTATCAGTACTATCCGGCCGCTTCCGCGGCCGAGGCGTTGCGCACAGCCAAGTCGACATGCTCCATCGCGCTCCGCCCGCTCAGTGGGCGTCTTATTCACTAACCGGAGGGTTGCGGTAGATGTCAACTCCTGCGCCGATGATGGACGACGATGGGGGTGATGTGAATCCGGTCCCTTGCGATGAATCCCAAGAATACAACAGCGTCTGCGCGAAACCGCCACCAGAAATAGGTGGCCTCGCCGACGCCCGGGTGATTGACCCCGAAAGCGCGGAGGACTTCGCTTGCATCGCAGCTACTCCCCTGGGTGGCGGTCCGGAAGCGGACATCGCTCTCGAGGAAGAGAGTTTGATGGAGGACGAGAGCACGGCTCCCGAATTGGAGCCGGGTCCCGACGCCTACGCAGGCTGGATCGAGCTGGTGGAACGGATTCGTACCAGCCAGACCGACGGGATGGCGGAACTGTACGAATTGTTCTCCAAGGGAATCCGGTTCTATTTGTGCCGCCAGCTCGGCCCGCAGGAACTGGATGACAAAGTCCACGATACATTTCTGGTGGTCGTGCAGGCGATTCGGCGGGGAGAGCTGCGCGAGCCCCGGCGCTTGATGGGATTTGTGAGAACGATCGTCAGGCGGCAGGTGGCGGCACATATCGATAAAGTGGTGCATGACCGGCGCGACCAGCAGGATATGGAATCGACCATGCGACTCGCGGACCCCCGCGGGAATCCGGAAGATGCCGCTATGTTCCGCCAGCGCAATGAGTTGATCCACAAAGTTCTACATGAATTGGGAACCCGGGATCGCGAGATTCTGACGCGTTTCTATCTCCGCGAACAGAGTCAGGAACAGATTTGTGTCGAAATGTGTCTCAGCGAAACGCAATTCCGACTGCTGAAATCGCGGGCGAAGGCGCGCTTCGGGGAGTTAGGCAAAAAAAAGTTGGCCGGGCGCGCGTTACATTCAGTTTGTGTGAGAACTTCGGCGGGGATCTCCCACTAACAATCTGAGTCCCGGTTCGGTACCCTTCCGTTTCGGTACGAGCCTTGGCGCTCACGGCCATCCATGGCGTTGGAAGCCAAACCTGCGGCGTACAAACACCTCACCGAGGCAGCGTTGGAAGCGTACGCCTTCGGACGCTTGCGGCGAGCCGAACTCGAGAGTTTCGAAGAACACCTGCTTTTCTGTCAACACTGCCAGGAAAAGCTGAACGCGGAGGACGATTTCGTCGAAGCCATGGCGGTGCTCGCGGCCATGGAATCGTCTCCGGACACGGCCCTCTCTTCCGCGTTCTCCCTTGCCCCGCTCAGTCTCGGTTTCCGCTGTGCGTTCGGCGCGATCCGGGAACTCCTGACCGTAAATCCCATGGGAGGGAAACGTCGAGGCGCACCTATGGGGGCAGCCATGGTGGTCGCTCTTCTCGTAGCCGGTTTGGGAATTGCCGTCTGGCTGACGCCGAGGTCCGTGCAGACGGCGGAAGTGGTCGAGCTAAAAACGCTGCGAGGCGGGGGCGATGAGAGCGTCGCTGAAGCGAGACCGAAGCGACCGTTGGAATTGTCGATCGACGTGGGGACACTCACGAATTCGGTCGCGGAAATTGGTCCCTACCGAGTGGAAGTGGTCGACGCAGCCGGAAATCCGGTGTGGACTGGCACGGCGATCTCACCTGTTTCCAGCACGTTGCAGGCGAGCCTGCAAAACGGCTTGTCCGCCGGCCATTATTGGACCCGACTGTATGCGCATTCGGGAAAGCTTCTCCGCGAGTTCAGCCTGCGCGTTCGCTGACCGCTCCTCGGCCTGTCGAAATAATGAGGTATATCTCGTAGCCGAGCTTCAGGTCGCCTAATGGTATTAACTTATTTCCCGGTTCCGACGATAAAGGATACATGCAACCATGGTCCGACGATTTCTCCGAATGCGGCTTGGAGGAGATTCTCCAGTATCAGACGGCCAACCGGGCATGGAGCAAAGAACTGCGCCGTCAGACGAATGAGCTGGTGAATAGCCGGCTGGCGAAAAGTCTCAGTCAGGACGACTATTTAGCGGGACGCAAACGCGTCCATGAAGATACCGCGGAATGCCGCAACCGCGCGAATATCCTCGACGCGCAAATCGTACGTCATTCGAGTCTGCCGACGCTGCCGCGCCAGAGCTAGACCCTCTCTCCGGGAATGGATTCCCGATTGCAGAGAACGCCGATACCTGCCATACTTGAAGCACCTCGATTTGAGAGCCTCGTCGTATCCGAAAGCGCTGGGCGGACCTCTTCTTTCAAGGTAGAACAGGCGCCTCCAAGTGCATGATCATTCGTTCCCTCTGAGTTTGTCCCCCCAAAGATCGTTACGGCGGTTAGAAAGCGTGATCGCTTGAGTTCGCAACCGCAAGCCCTGGGAAAAAGCGACCGCAAGTTGCTCAACTCTTCCGACGTCCTGGCGAATATTCGCGATCTGATCGTTCATCTGCATCGCAACAACGGTGCGCAAGCCGAGACAATCGTAACCGACGTCGCAGCATACCTCAAGGACGTCATCCAGTCCAAAGCCGATCCGCAGAGCCCGGACATGCAGCGCGCACAGCAGACTATGTTTGCCGTGGATGAAGTCCGTACTCTTCTTTCGCAAGGCGATTTCGGGGGCGCATCGACTGCAGCCCGTGACGCGGCGAAAGAGTGGAAGCAAAAAGGCAATTAGCCATTCCGGATTTGCCTGGCTGAAATAGGTTCCCGCAACGGGAACCACGTGGGCCGTCGATCATCGTTGCTTCTTCCCCCCTCCTCGCCGCGAACAAGAAGATCATCAGCGCGCCGCTTGCTCTTCATCCTCTGTACTGAGCCACCGCAGAAGTTATGCTAATCCCAGGCGGCTTGGGAACGTCATTCAAGATGAACGGCCAAGTAATGAACGGCGAGATCAAAGTCGCGGCAGGCCACGACAGACGCTATGCCTGGGCACTGGGATGCCTGTTGGCCGCCGCCGTGTGCAAGCTGTGGATTCTGCCCTTGCCTTCGAGCTTCTGGGTAGACGAGATGGTGACGGCGTTCGTCGTGCACTATGGCTCGGCGCATCCGACGCTCGCGGTCGCACCGCAGGTAACCGCAACCGTTTACTACTGGCTTCCGTGGGCCGCTGAGCGCTTGTTCGGTTTCTCCGAGGTGGTGTATCGCATTCCCTCGACTTTGTTGATGGGCCTGTCACTGGTCCTCCTCGCCCGGTTAGCCATGCGGTTGATTCATCCGGCGGCCGGATGGTTTGTCGTCTTCGCGGCTCTCACGTTGAACGGCATGAATTATGAAGCGGCCGATGCCCGGCCCTACGCGATGGCGACCTGCGTGGCGATCGCGGCGGCGTGGTTTCTGGTGCGCTGGCTGGACACGGCGCGGTGGCTGGAGGCGTCGTTCTTTGTGCTGTGCGGCGCGCTTCTGTGGCGCGTGCATCTGATCGAGTGGCCGTTCTACGCGGTGCTAGGAGCTTACACGCTGGTGCGCGTCGTGCGCGGAGAGACTCCCGTGCGGGGGTGGCGTGTCGCCATCGTGTACGCGGTGCTGATCGCGGCGCTCGCGCCTGTGGCGGTAACGACGCTCCACTTGCTTGCCGAGACGAAAGCCCACGTGATTTTCGAAAATCCTCCGACGTGGCGCGATTTCCGCGGCGCCTTCAAGCTCCTTTTGGTGGCGGGCGTGGGCGCCGGGGCGTGGCTCCTCCGTCTGAAATTCAAATGGAACACGCCACAAGCTCCGTCGTTGTCCGCGTTGGTCTTGATCGCCGGATGGTGGGTGACGCAGCCCGTCGCTCTGTTTACGTTTTCGCGGCTCACGGGAAATAACGTTTTCGTTCCGCGTTACCTGTGGCTCTCCCTGCCGGGTGCGGCACTGGCGGCGACGGCGGCCGCTGCTTACTTTCTTCCGGCTGACGCCTGGAAACCTTCGGCCGTTGCCATCGGCGCGATTGCGTTGTTGTTCACGGGAGGCGTCCGCGGCTCGCACCGTTGCATCACAATTCGAATTGGCGCGACGCGGCGCGGGCGATTCGCAATCAGGGAATTTCGCGCGATACGCCGGTGCTGTATCCGAGTCCTTTCATTGAGGCGCGGAGTCCGGTATGGCGACCCGACTATCCGCTTCCCAGTTTTCTGTACTGTCATTTGCTCACGTACCCGATCGGCGGCCGGCCTTATCTTCTGCCCTTCGCGTTGGCCGTCGACTCAGAGCAGCCGGAGGCGGAACAGTACGCGGCCAGCGTCGCGGGAAGCGTGCTGGCGTCGTCTCCGAAATTTGTGATTTACGGAGGGGACACCAACGTGAAACGATGGCGCCAGTTTTTCGCCGCGCGTCCTGAGCTCGCCAGGTGGCACGTAAAGAATCTGGGATCTTTCGGCGACGTCGCGGCGGTTGTGTTCGAACGTCCAGGGACCGGCGCGGGGACGTTTGTGATCAAAGATCGAACGGTGACGACGCGCAGTAGCCTGTGGCCATGATGTGATGGAAGAAAAGCGAGGATGGTGAGCGCGGTAGGAATCGAACCTACAACCTACTGATTAAGAGTCAGTTGCTCTGCCAGTTGAGCTACGCGCCCGCTTCGGATCGAAGGCTTGCCGGAGCAGAGCCCAACAGCCGACGCTTTTTATTGTATCGCAGATATTCCCCGGTTCAAGGCGTTTTGCAGGAAGAATCGCGAAGCAAAAACGTCACTTTACAAAAGCATGGTCGCGACATCGACCGCCGAGCGGTGTCCTTCGACGACCACGATGCCGCTGTCGGTGACGTGATAGAGCGCCGGTCCTGCACGGGATCGTAGCCGATGCGCGCGTTATCCGGCACGCGAAAGTTCTTGTCCAGAATCGCGCGCCGCACCTGCGCGTGCCGCCCGATGACGCAGTTATCGAAAATCACCGAGTCCTCGACCACCGCGCCGGCCAGGACGCGCACGCCGCGTCCCAGAACCGAATTTCTCACCAGGCCTCCGGAAACGAATGGAGCCGCCCGCCATGATCGAGTCGAACGTCTCGCCGGCGCGCCCCTCATCGTCGTGAATCAGTTTCGCGGGAGCATCGAAATATCCGGCCGTGCGCAGCGGCCACTGGCGGTTGTATAAGTTGAGCGCGGGAGTGGGCAGCCGAAGATCCATACTGGCGTCGTAATAGGCGTCGATGGTTCCGACGTCGCGCCAGTACGGTTCCTGCGAAGGAGGATCGCCGGGGATGTGGTTGATCTGAAAATCGTACGCGTACATGTCGCCGCGGCCGACCAGGCCGGGCAGAATGTCGCGGCCGAAATCGTGCGAGCTCGCCGGATTCTGGGCGTCCTCGTATAGCTCACGCAGCAGCAGGCTGGTGGAAAAAATATAGTTGCCCATGGAGGCAAACACACGCGTCGGATCGCCGGGCATGGAGGGCGCGTTGGCGTTCTTCTCGTGAAACCCGGTGATGCGGCCGTCGAGAGAAGTTTCGATGACGCCGAATTCGGAAGCCTGGTCGCGCGAAACGGGAATGGCCGCGACGGTCGCCTGCGCGCGCTTGTGTAAATGGAACTCCAGCATCTCCCGGATGTTCATGCGGTAGATATGATCGGCGCCGAAGATGGCGACGTAGTGCGGGTCGGCCTGCTCGATCAGATTGATGTTCTGATAAATCGCGTCGGCGGTGCCGCGATACCAATCCTCGCCGGCCGTGCGCATCTGAGCGGGCACCGGAATAATGAAGTGCTGCTTCAGCAGACCGCTGACTTCCCACCCATCGCGCAGGTGCTGGAGCAGGGATTGGCTCTTGAATTGGATCAAGACATAGATGGAATAGATGCCGGAATTAACGAGATTACTGAGAACGAAATCGACGATGCGGTAGCGGCCGCCGAAAGGTACCGCGGGCTTGGCCCGCTCCTTGGTGAGCGGGTACAGCCTTGTGCCTTTGCCGCCCGCGAGCACAAAGGCCAGGATGCGCACCTGCATTCGCACCTATTGTGGCAGGGCGCGAGTGAGTTTCGCAAGATTTCACTGGAAATTTACAAAAAGAGATGTCAAGGCGTGGCGGGAGAGAGCAACGCTTCCAGAAAACTTCGCTCCAGCGGCCAAATGGCCGTGACGTCGGCGCCGCTGCGGGAGAAGGTACCGCCGCGCAGCAAGCCCGCCCAATCCGGCTGACCGGACGCCGGACGATCCTGCGGCACCGCGCTCCGCAGTGTCTCCGTGGCCGAAGAGAGTTCGTGCGCGACGCTTTCGGCATCTTCGGGAGACTTGCATAGCACCAATAAACGAAGCTGTGCCTGGCCGCCTTGCGGACCGGCCGCCAAAGTAATTTTCTCGGCGCGCGCCACCGGACCGAGCAGCGCCTGCACGCTTTCGGGAAGCGCCCCCGGCTTGGTAAGAACCGCCGCGGGAGCCGCGATCCACACCGGCTCGGGAGCGAGCGGGGTCAGCTTCAGCGCCACGCTCGGCGCGATCATGCTGACGCCGTTCGCATCGGACGATACGGCGAGCGCCAATACATCGGGCTGAAGCGGATAGAAAGAAATGTTGCGATCGAGACTGCTGCCCGGCAGCGAGCAGATCGTGTAGCGGCATTCGCCGCCCTGTGCGAGCGCGTAAGCCGCCAGCTGCTTCCATTGAAAACGGCCATGGATGGTGAAATACGAAGCGTTGGAGACAAACGCAGCGGCGACGGAATCCAAATCCCGGCGATAGTCGAAGCCGGTCTGCTCGACAAACTTCCGATAATCCGGTTCTTCGCCGGCTTTCGAACCCGCGACGAGATCCAGAATTCCTGCTTTGCGCAGCGCGTCGACGTCAGCGTAGAAAAGCGTCGCGCGCTCGAAGGGAAGGGCCGAGATCATGTGCGCGGCATCATAAGTGACCGAGTTCTTCCGCCAGCGGACGACCGCGATCAATCCAAACGACAAGGCGACGACGAGCACGGCCAGCTGCCAGGGCTGTAAACGAAGTCGCACGTCTAATTATGATCCATCGAAGGCGTACTACTGAGATCGCGCCTGCTTTTCAGACCGCGACGGCCTCCGCCATGCGGGCCTTCTTCCACAGCGCGATGTACGGCTGCAGATCCTCCATCATATGCGCGTACATCTTCGGATCGAGCGATTGTGCTCCGTCGCTCATCGCTTTTTCAGGCTGCGGATGAACTTCCACGATGATTCCGTCGGCGCCGATCGCGACAGCCGCGCGCGCGAGCGGAGGAACCAGACTGCGCTTTCCGGTCGCATGGCTGGGATCGAGAATCACCGGCAGGTGCGTCAGTTCGTTGAGAACGGCGACAGCGGTGATGTCGCAGGTATTGCGGGTCGCAGTCTCGAACGTACGGATGCCTCGTTCGCACAGCATCACATTAGGATTGCCGTGCGCGACGATGTATTCGGCCGACATCAACAATTCCTTGATCGTCGAGCTCAGCCCACGCTTCAGCAGAATGGGACGGCCGCACTTGCCGAGCGTCTTCAGCAGCGCAAAGTTCTGCATGTTGCGCGCGCCGATCTGCAGGATGTCGGCGTATTCGGCCACCAGCTCCACGTCGCGATCGCTCATCACCTCGGTGACGATGCCGAGCCCGGTGACGCTCCGGGCCTTGCGAGCAGCTTCAGCCCTTCCAGTTCCATGCCCTGGAAATCGTAAGGAGACGTGCGCGGCTTGAACGCGCCGCCGCGCAGGAGCTTGGCACCCGCCGCGGCCACGATTTCCGCCGACTCCATAATCTGCTTCTCGCTCTCCACCGAGCAAGGACCGGCCATGGTGATGAACTCGTCGCCGCCGATGTCGACGCCGTTCACGCTCATGACGGTTGCTCGGCTTGAACTCCGGCTGACGAACTTATAGGGAGCCGAAATGCGCACGGCGCGCTCCACGCCGGGCATGGCTTCGAGCGATTCCAGGCAGGCGCGTCACGTCGCCCATGCCCACCGCGCCGATCACGACGCGCTCCTCGCCTTCGATGGAGTGGACTTTGTATCCGAACTCTTCAATCCGCTCGCGGGCGTGGTCGATTTCTTCCTTGGATGCGTGCAACCTCATCGAGATGATCATCGGTTCCCCCAAAACTGCGGACGCCACGAACATTGGCGCCCAAAAATCAAAAAACCCACTCTTTCGAGTGGGTCCGTTTCTTAACTCCGTGTACACCTACTCGTTTGCGATTCAGACGTAAAATACCACCAATACCTAAATCGAAACGAGATGGCGCTCGAACCCAGCATGAAATTGGAGTATAGCACGATAGGCCCGCATTTTTTGCAAGTGTCGCTGGCTGGGGTGGAATTATCCACGTAGCGGCATGGAACTGCTCCCTGTGGTCGCGGCTCGGGTCGGTTTGAGGAGACGAGGGAAGAAAATGACCGAAGCAAAAATTCTCTATCGCGGCCGAACCGAATCGGTATCCAGCTTTCGCAGCGCGTGTCCGGCCCAGACTCCATTTGATACGCGATCCAGATCCGACCCGAGCCGCGACCACAGGCAGCGGTTTAACCGTCGCTGATCGAAAGCGCCGCGACGGCTGACCTGCCGGTTAACTACCGCGGATCAGCCGCATCGCCTCATCCACGCCGCCGCGTTCGGCTTCTGGCCGTTGGCCGTATTCTTCGGGAACGCTATCGCCTTCGCCCGGCGCGAGAAACAGATTGGTCTCCACGCCGTGCTGGCGCGTATAGAGATCCAATACCGGCCGCCAAGGCATACAAAGATTGTGTGTGCCGCGCTCGACGACGCGGCCCTGCTCGACGACCAGAATCTGGTCGGCGCGGCGGATGGTGGAAAGACGGTGGGCGATCACGAAAGTCGTGCGGCCCTGCATCAGATACGTTGAGGCCTTCCTGAATCAGCGCCTCGGATTCGGAATCGAGGCTCGAGGTGGCTTCATCCAGAATCAGAATGCGCGGATCGGCCAGAATGGCGCGCGCGATGGAGACGCGCTGGCGTTGGCCTCCGGAAAGTTTCACGCCGCGCTCGCCGACGATGGTGTCGTACTTCAGTTCGAATTTCTCGGCGAACTCGTCGACACGGGCGACTCGGCAGGCGTGCAGGATCTGCTCCTTCGGTCGCGTCGGGCCGCGCGAAGGCGATGTTCTCTCGATGTGCCGTCGAACAGAAAGGTATCCTGCAGCACCACGCCCAACTGGGTGCGATAGGAATCAGCCGCACCGTGGAAAGATCGACGCCGTCGATCTCGATGCTTCCCTCGGAAGGCGTATGAAAAGCGGCGATCAGACTGATGATGGTCGATTTTCCGGAGCCCGACGGACCGACCAGCGCCGTGACGGTGCCGGGTTCCGAGCGGAAACTGACGTCGTGAAGCACGGGCTTGCCGGGATCGTACGCGAAGCCGACATGATCGAAGTCACAGGTGCCGCGAATGGGGCCGAGCGAGACGGTGCGCTTGGGATCGACATCCTCCGGGCGTTCGCTCAGAACTTCGTGGGTGCGATCGAGCCCGGCGAACGCTTCGGTAATCTGGGTTCCGATGCCGACCAACTGAACACGGGCGCGACCATAAACCCGAGCAGAGCCGTGAACGTCAAGAAATCGCCCAAGGTTAGCTTGCCGGCGAAAATTTGGCGCGCGCCAATGAAATGACCATGGCCTGACGATCCCCATGAGCACGGTCGCCGAGAGACTCATCAGCGACATCGCCGTCAGCGACTTCATTACGTTATCGAGCAGCCGCCCCACTCCGCCCGCGAACACCTTGGCTTCCCGTTCTTCGGCGTGATAGCCCTTCACCACGCGGACGCCGCCGAGCGACTCGGTCAAACGGCCGGTGACTTCGGCGTTGATCTTGCCGCGCTCGCGGAAAATCGGGCGGATCTTGGCGAAGGCCGTGCGGAGCACTAAGCGAATGAGCCGACGAACAACGCGGCGAGTCCGGTCATAAATGGACTGATGCGGACCAGAAAAATGAGCGCGATCAGACCAGTAAGCAGACCGCCGGCAAACTCCACCAGTCCTGTGCCGATCAGATTGCGGACGCCTTCCACGTCGCGTCATGATGCGCGAGACGAGCACGCCGCTCTTGTTTGCATCGTAATAGCCGACCGACAGGCGTCCGATGTGCTGCTGGACTTTCTGGCGCAGCTCCGCAATCAGACGTTGACCCGCTTTGGAAAGGAGCTGTGTAAGCGTAAAGGAAGTGATGCCCTGAATCAGAGTCGCTGCAAGCACCGCCAACACGAGCGGCGTGAGTAATTGGCCCTGCCGCTTGGTGATGACGTTGTCGACGAGATATTTGACCGACAGCGGAAGGACCAACCCGCTGAGCCGGTTGATGACCATCAGGACCAGACCGCCGGCCAGCAGCTTGCGGCGCGGCAGGATCATTTCCCGAAGATCGGGCCAGATGTTGCGGAGACGCTCCGAGGTGCTGCGCTTGGAGTATTGGCGCGATCGCGGCCATGGCCGCCGCGGGCGCCGGATCGTTCGACTGAATGGGGACCCACGCTGCTTCTAGTGTAACCGGGCATTCGTCTCCTATTAAGTTGGATGCCTCGGATCGCGGTGTCCGACTCATCCGTCTAGCGCCAACGGAACAGCTTCAGCGCGAGTGCGAAGCAGACCACGAGCCACGCGGTCATCACTCCCAGTTCCGGAGCGATCTGCGCGAAACCCGCGCCTTGCAGCATATTCGCGCGCAACGCGTCGATCACGGCCGTCAAAGGCAAAGCTTTGATCGCAGGCAGAAGGAAGTCGGGGAAGCGCTGCGCGGAAAAGAAGACGCCGGAGACAATCCACATCGGCATCATCACGAAGTTCATCAGGCCGGAGGCGGCCTCGATGGTCTGGACGCGCGAGGCGATGAGGAGCCCCAGGGCGCTGAAAGAGAGCGACCCGAGGACACATAAGATCACGAGCACGAAGAGGGACCCGCGCACAGGAACCTGGAAAACGAGCGCGCCGAAACCCACGACGATTCCGACTTCGATTACCAGCAGCAGCAAGCGCGAGAGCAGGAACGAGAGTAAGTAATAAGCTCGCGGCATGGGCGTTGCCATCAAACGCTTCATCAGCTTTTTACGCCGCGCATCGACGATCGCGAAGCCGAGCCCCCAGATCGCACTACCCATGAGATTCATGCCGAGCAAGCCGGGAATGAGGAAATCAATGTAACGCGATCCGGGCTCACGCATGTATTGGTCGGAGGTAGAAATTGGATCGGCGCGGCCCGCGGCTCGTTGTATAGCGCGATCCGCGAGCATCCGCGCGGCGCGTCCTTCGGGATTGGTGTCGTCGTATCGATACACTACGCTTCCGTTCGGGCCGGGCTCCGCGAGGAGCACGACTTTCCCGTGCGCAACGCATCCGCCGCGGCCAGAGGCGAAAGCTGCTGGACATCGAGGAGCTTTTCCCGGCGCAGCGAACCTGCAATCGACGGCGCGACGGTCGCAATCTGAAGCACCTCCGGAGGACGATTGCGGAAGGCGACGCCTAAACCGGCGGCGAGCAGAATGGGGAAGACAAAGACCCAGAACAGCGCTTCCGGCTCGCGCAGAAATTCGCGGAACCGCACCAGCGTTAACTGGGCGAGCGGATGATCCGGAATCGACGCGCTTCGTTGAGGAAGCGGATGCGCGGTGCGATCGATGGGAGCGGATGCCGTCGGATCACATCGCTCATCGGGCTCTCTTTACTCATCACGAAGATGCCTTCCCGTGAGCATCACGAAAACATCTTCGAGGCTCGCCGAATGAGTACGGAGCTCGGTAAGCGGAACGGACTGCCGGCTCAGTTCGCGCAGCAGCGCGGGCACGGCCTGATGCAGCTCCGTCACCTGCATCAGGATGCTTCCGTTTTCAGTTCGGACACTACGGACGCCGGCCACGTCGCGTAACGCGGACACATCCACTGGCTTCCCAACATCGCCCGCGGAAAACTCCACGACGTGTTCCACGCCGATCGAAGCGATCAGCTCACGCGGTGTTCCCTGCGCGATGACTTTGCCGTGATCCATGATGGCGATGCGATCGCACAACCGCTCCGCTTCATCCATGTAGTGGGTGGTCAGCAGAATGGTGCGGCCCGCGAGCTTGAACGCTTCGATCAATTCCCACAACTGACGCCGCGCCTGCGGATCGAGGCCGGTGGTGGGTTCGTCGAGGAATAAGAAATCGGGATCGCCGACCAGCGCGCAAGCCAGTGCCAGGCGCTGCTTTTGGCCGCCGGAAAGCCCGCCGACACGCGCATTTCTCTTTTCGCCCAACTGCACCTGCGCGATCACTTCCGCTGTGTCCGGTCCTTGCTTGATAGAAGCTGCGGAAGAGGCGAATGGTCTCCTCCACCGTGAGCTTTTCGGAAAGCTGCGTCTCCTGGAGTTGGATACCGAGCTTCTGCCGAAGCTGGCCCGCGTTGGATTTCCAACTCATTCCGAGCACGGCGACTTCGCCGGAATCGGCCGCGGTCAACCCCTCGCAGATTTCGATGGTGGTCGTCTTTCCCGCGCCGTTCGGTCCGAGCAGCCCGAAGCATTCTCCGGCGCGCACGTCCAGATCAATGCCGTCGACGGCGACAACATCCTTATAGGTCTTGCGGAGATCACGCAGACGAAGAGCCGCGGCGGCGACCGGGGAGGGCACACGCCCAGTATCGCGTTGGAGGCCCGATCGGTCAAAACATCGATCTCCGGCGTAGAGGCATGCGGCTCACGTTCCGGGACCCGGGTTACCGCTCCGTCACCGTCGCGGCCCGGTAGCGGAATGCTTCGGATTCGCCTCCACGGGGATGCTCGTTTTCGGCGCTCGATCCCAAAACACGGTGCAATCGGAGATATCCGCTTTTTGCCGGTAAATCTCCGCGAGTTTCCGATCGGTCGCCCAGTCTTCGTCTTCGCACGTCTCGATCGTGTCGTAGTTGCCGGCAGCGATCCGCCGATCGAGTTCGGGTTGCGGGACGATGTGGACGAGCTCTGAGAGGGCAGCGGGAAGACGCAGCTTGTGAGAGGAAATATATTCGTTCCCGGGCGGCGGCGTGCGCTTGGTCAGGAAATAGGTCGGCTCATCCGCGTAGAGGGATGCGCCCGCCGGTGTCACTTCATCGACCTTGCGAGCGACGGCCTGCATTTTCGGCCACGTGAAGTCGTCGCGGCGGTCGTAGATATCGCGCGCGAGGTTAAGGCAGATCAGGAGCCCCACGGCGACGAGCGGCCAGCGTGGGGGCGCCGAGTCGGTGAGCTCAGCTCCGGCAAATCGACGGAGGATCGCAAAAAATCCGACGGACGCGAGAATACCGAGAAACGGGACCGTGAAGATGTAGTATTGGCCGAACGTTGGATGCGCAGTGGACACATAGGTTCCCTGTGCCAGAGCGAGCCAACCGCAGAGGTAGAACTCACTTCTGGCGCGTCGATCCCAACCGCTTCTCTTCGCCACGAACCAAATTCCCGTGAGCGCCAAGGCTCCGAGCACAAGCGCCTGCGGAGATTGAATCCATGCGGTGACCAGTTCCAGATCATGCTGCGTTGCGCCCGGCCAATCCGAGCGGCGAAAGAACATGTGATAGCGGAAGATATCGAAAATCACGCGCGCCGGCGATTGCGCGAACAGGGCGATGAGCGGAAGCAGCGAGATCGATGCGCCCGCGATGAATGACAATGCGAGCGCGATTCTTTTCGTGGCGGGGCTATAGAAGAGCGCCCACAACAAGAGGACTGGAGCAGCGGCCGCGGTCAGCAACGTGGATCCAGCGGCAGCGCCGGAAAGAACTCCGGCAAAGGCCGCGAAGAGAAATCGTCCTTTCGCAACCGAGGCGACGGTCAAACGAAAGGCGCAGACGATCAGCAACAGACCGAGCGGATACGCTTGCGCCACCGTCCCGTACTCGACGGTATCCAAATTTGCCCCGGCGAAGACGAGAACCGCGAGCACAATGGCCGTGCGCGATCCATTCCATTGCATGCTCAACAGGTCTGCGCGGGAGCGCAGGAAGTCGGCGGCCAGCAGAATCGCCGCAGTCGTCAGAAGAGCGTCGATCGCGTGGATCGCACGCCAGTTCTCGCCGAAAATGCGCATCCAGAATGAGTTGAAGTAGGCGTTCAGCGGAGTTTGCGCGAAGACGAAATCGAGATAAGGAGTTTTGCCGGACTTGATTAACTTCGCGGCGATGAGATGAAAGCCTTCGTCCCAGGCGAATGCACAGGTCTGGGAATAGGCGAGCAGAACGGATCCGAGCAGAATCGTACCGAGCGCGAACCAAGGAACATGGAGGGTCCCGGATGTTTTTTCTTCCGCCACAGTCAGACTACTATCGTCTCTCGAATGGGACGACTCAGGGCAATTGCGGCGGAGTGGACCCGGCAGCGGCGGCGGACGCGCTGGAGTTGGCGCTATTGGCGACCAGCATGGATTGCATGATTTGATCCGAGATCTCGTTCACGGCTCCCGGCGAATGCGCCAGGAAGAGCGTGTTCGTGCGGTCACTCTCGCCGATCGATTTCAGGGTGTCGAAATATTGGGTCACCATCACCAACTGCATGACTTCCTTCGCGGACGCGCCTTCCACCACTTTTTGAAATTGTTCGATGGAGACCTGCAGTCCTTCGATAATCGCTTTGCGCTGATTCGCAATTCCCTGCCCTTGCAAGGCTTTGCTCTCGGCCTCGGCTTCGGCCTTCTTCACGACGAGAATTTTCTCCGCCTCGCCGCGAGCGTTGGCGGCCACCTGCTCCCGCTGCGCCGCGTTAATGTCGTTCATGGCCGATTTAACCTTGGCGTCGGGCACGATGTCGGTGACCAGCACGTTCACGATCTCGTAGCCGAATCCGGCCATGTCGGCATCGAGTTCTTGTTTGACGGCGGAGGCGATGCTCGACTGGCTGGCGAAGACTTCGTCCAAAGTCATGCCCGGAACGTGACCGAGAATTACTTGTTCCACGTAGGATTTGATCTGCGCGACGGGATCGGAGAGTTTGTAATAAGCGTCGTAGGCTTTTTCGGGGCGGACGCGATTCTGCACGGAAATCGGAATCGTCACGAAGACGTTGTCCTTGGTTTTCGTCTCCATGGTGAGCGTGATCTGATTCACTCGCAGGCTGATCAGGCCTTCCACCGACTCGATGAACGGCGTCTTCCAGTTGAGCCCGGGTTGAGCGATGCGGTCGAACTTCCCCCAGCGCGTGATGACCGCGACTTCCGCCGTGCTCACGGTGAAAAAGCTCCCGAAGATCAGAAATAAAACCACCAATCCGACCGCTGCCAGCGGAATCAGGTACAAGGTTTCCATAGTTTCTCCTGCGATGCGTGTGCTGCCGAATTAAAACGGATACTCCTAAAGTATCGGAGGACGGGCCGTAAAACTTCGCGCAGGAGCTATCGCGGGGCGCGGGATTGTCTCAATTGCCGTAGTTCGCGGCCGGCACCTGGCGTGCGGAAGACTTGGACGCCGACGCCGCAAGGGTTCGATGGGGACGTTCCGGCAATTCGCCGTGGGTCTCGATCAGCCGCTGAAACACGCCCTCCACCAGACGCTCGATCACCTCATTTTCGAGCGGCGCGGCTTTCCCGTCGCGGGACCACTCCCAGCCGTTCAGGACCTTTTCCGCAACGCCTTCGACGACGCGCTGGCGGATCTGGTGCAGCGGGGCAAGAGCCGTCACCTGCTTGCTGGTCTCGGCCGCGAAATAGCGCTCCAGCTCCCATTCCAGATTCTCGGCCGGCTCTGCTTTCACTTCAGCCGCGCATTCCGCGAGGCGGTTCTGCAGTCCGCGAATCAGGAGTTCGGCCTTTTCGGCCGCCTCCGCGATGGGTGGCTCGGGTTTGGGTTCCGGGTTCTTTCGCGACACTGAAAAGTCCCCCTTTAGGCTCTTAGATGGTCGGGTGTCCGGTGCGCGGGCACGCCTAAGGCACTTCCTCGATTTGTACTTTAGGTACTATTTCGCAATGGTACTGCACACCGAAGCAATATTCAACTCCATTGCATTCAGCTTCCTAGCCGAAGCTTACCCGTTGGTAATGGATTCCGGTGCCACGCTCCACTATGTTTCGGCATCTTGACTTGATCGGGCAGCCAACGTAGGATAACTACCAATAGCCCCAGTAGTAATAAGTGGAAGACCTGAGGCGCTTTGGACGCATGCCGGCTTCAAACTCAGCGGCGGTCCCGCAATCCCCGGAATCCGGTGTAGATCATCTCGTTCGATTTTCGTTCCCGATCACCTGGACATTTTTATCGCAGGGTCCGGGCCTCCCGAAATTCGAATCACGGCCGCCACGGAAGCCTCCTGCCTTAGCCGAGTCCATGGAGGCCTCGCGGAAAGAGCCTCTGGAACCGGCCGTTGCCGCTGAAATTGCGACTGAGCGTCATGCGATTCCTCCGGCGGCGGTGTGGGCCGAGGTCGTCGCCCCTGCCGCGAAGATTCATCCTGGCGAGCCCGTGGAGCGTTTGGCCGCTCCGTTATTCGAGGATTTAAACTCGGATCACGCGGGAGTTTCCGCGGGGCCGGATCGTTGGGAGATGGTCATTCCCAAGATGGATCGCCCGATGGCGCGGTCGTCCCGCACGCTGATCGAAGAGACAGAGGAGACAGCAAAGACCGAAACGGACGAGGTCGGACCGAAGGAAGCCAAACCGGAGGAGATCGCTCCCGTTGTGAACGAGACCGCGCCGCAACCCATCGCGGCGGACGCGGGTCACAGTTCGGTCGATGACCGGCCGCTCGATCTCGGTGCTACCGATGACGGTCCATCGGGCCCGGCGTCCATCGATCAAAGTTCCATCGATCACGAGTCTGAAGCCGAGGAGGACGCTCAAGTTCCGGAGTTTGCGTTTCTGGAGCGAAGACCGCAGCAGAGTTCGCGA
This sequence comes from Terriglobia bacterium, assembly GCA_963765085.1. GTDB lineage: Bacteria > Acidobacteriota > Terriglobia > Bryobacterales > Bryobacteraceae > Palsa-187. The sequence goes on from CAVXVL010000008.1 coordinate 18,980, forward strand.
AAATTCGTCGCGATCGGCGGGGCGCTTGCGGTTGTACTCGTAATAGGAGTCTTGACCCTTGGCTCCGCGCAGCCTTCGGCGCCGAGCCCGTCGACTCGTCCGGCTCCGGCCGCGGACCGCATCGGCGCCGCGCTGTCCACAGAAGCAGGGCAATGGAAGATTCTGGCGGAATCGCCGCGACGGATTTCGGTGCTGCCCGATTCGGCGCATTTGGCGGACTTCCGAATGGATCTTCAAATCCCGAGCGACGCGAAATCAGCCGGGTGGGTTTTTCGGGTTCGCGATTCCGAGAATTACTACGCCATGCGGCTGGAAATCGCGGGAACATCCGCAGTCTTGAAACGATTCCTGGTGATCGACGGATTCGATCAGCCGGCAAAAAACATTGACGTGACAGCGCAGCCAGGCGCCGGATTCAAGGTTCGGACGGAAGCGCGGGGGGACACGCTCACGACATGGATCGGCGATCGAAAGGTCGACGAATGGACAGGCTTGACATCGGACGGGGGACAAGTGGGACTTTACAGCGAATTCGGTGAATCGCCGGCAGATAGGCGCGAACTATCCGTATTTCCGTTAGGGAAGCAATGAAGGCGCAGGCCGATTGAAATGTTCAGAATTGAGAAACATAACGGGTGCCGAAAGTAGGAGACACATCGATGCCCTCTCCCGCAGCGGTTCCCGCGCGCATTCCGAAAAGCTGGCTGGCCAGCGGTCATAGCGATGGCGGTCAGCTCGATGGGCGTGTGCCTGCCGCCCTCGCCTTGCGCTCCGAAAACCGCCTGGCGGAAGCGCTCGAATTGCTGGCCGCGCCGGGCGCTTATACACAAGATGTCTACACTCTGCGCGGTGATCTCCAGCGGGATCTCGGGCAGATCCACGAAGCCGTGGGAAGCTACTCCACCGTGATCGCGCTGGATCCTCAGAACCTGTACGCCCAGCAGCAACTCGCGGGCTGTCTGCGTACGCTAGGCCGATGGAGTAGAGCCGCCGAGACCTTTCGAAAAATTCTCGAAACCGATTCCTACAGCGATGCGGCGCGCATAGGCTTCGGCGAATGTCTGCTGCAACTGAACAAACCGGGGGACGCCCTGGCTTGCTTTGAAGCGTGCTGGTCCGAAGCGGCGCTGTTGCCCTCTCTGTTCGGGAAAGCGGTTGCCCTTCAGCGGCTGCAACGCTGGGAGGAGTCCGAGGCGTTGTACCTGCGGTTTCTGGAAACTCATCCGGGTTCGGAGGAGGCGCTCGGTAACCTGATTGCGCTCAGCATGGAGATGTTCGATCTCGCGCGCCTCGAACGCTACGCCACTCAACTTCTCGCAAGCCAGGATTCATCGGCGGTAGCTCTGCAGGCGCTGACGGTGGTCGCGTTCGAGCGTCACGCCTACGATCGAGCGGCGGAGTTCTATACCCGTCTGCTCGAGATTATTCCCGAGGAGCAACTTCTGACCGCTGAAAACGAGGATGTGTTCGAATATCGGCTCAGCCGGAAAAGCAGGGACCTTTTGCTGCAACGCCACTCGAACAGCGCCCGCTAGAGCAAACCGGGAAGACCAAACCGAAAAAATACGATATGGCTAGATTGCGCATTCGAGTGGAACTGAGCCGGGGCGGCGTGGGAGTTCCCTTGCACAAACTGGCGAGTGTCCTCGCCGCGTCCGAAAAATTTCTCAACTCCCTGTCCGAGGACGTTCGCATCGACAAACAGCCCGGAGAATGGCTGGCGTTCGACTTTGACCGCGAAAACCTCAACTTCACGGCCGAGTACGTCGGCGCGGTCACGGCGCGGCAGGTGGAGGCGTTCAACGCGGCTTTCGACGGGACCACGTCGCTGCGGCGCGATACGATCTCGCACTTCCTGCAAGTCACGGAGGCGATCGGTGAAGACGAAGTGATCGGCTTCGGCCTATATCAGGAGGACACGGCGGAGCCTACGGAATGGCGCTGCCTGTCGCGGCGCGATGCTCTGCGCATCGCCGACGAAGTCCAGATCCTCATGGGCGCGGGGCAGGCTCCGCATCTGCCGGCGGCCAGCGATCCAGGCCTGGAGCGCGCATGTTCGGCGAGCGGCGCGATCGGGCCGTGCAGCAGAATCAGCTTACGGAATATATCCGCGAGGTGGAATCCGGACTTTCGAGCCGGCTGCAGCGCGTGGAGGCGCAGGTGCAGAAACATTCCGGCCTGATTCAGGATCTGCATGCACAATCCTCGGCGACGGAATCGAGTTTCCGAAACTTGCTTGCCGCCTTCGAGAGTTTTTGCAATCAAGCGACGCTCAATATCGAGCGCGTTTCTTCGCAGACATTGTCGTCGCAAACGTTGTCTCCTCAAACGATGCCACCACGCGTGCTGGCGCCCGCGGTTCATTCCCTTACTCCGGAGCGCAAACGCAGAGGAGCGTTGATCGCTGGAATCGGCGTGCTGATCGCGGCGGCCGTCGTGCTCGGCATCGCTTTTTGGCCGGTGCATCCGACGCCGGCCAAGTCTCCTACGGCGACCGCATATAAGCCGGCGGCTGAGCCCGCCACCGTCTCGGCAGCCAGCGCTCCATCGGCGGCAGTGGCAACCAAGATCGGGGCGACGCCGGGGGTAAAAGGAGATGCGAAGCCAGCTGGGAGCCCGGCCGTCCCAGGCGCTTCGGAAACTCATGCGGCCACCGTGCTGGGTTCGCCGATGGAGATTGTTCTGGAGGCGACGAAGCCGAGTTGGATTTCGATGAACGACCAGAACGGCAAGACGTTATTCGCCGAGCTGCTGACTCCCGGATCTCCGCGAGCGGTGACGCTTCAGGGAAGCGGTGTGCTTCGCACGGGAAATGCCGGGGGATTGGACGTTCGATTGAACGGCAGTCTGATCGGGCCGCTGGGCCCTGACGGGAAGATTCGAGAGGTCGAGTTTAGGGACGGCAGCTTCAAGATCGTCGCACCCTAGCCGCCGGGGCGAATCGACCTGTTTGAAGAGGCGCGGATCGGGCTACTTCACCAGCTCTTCGAGAATTCCGCGCAGCCTGGAAGATTCGACTTCTCCCTGGACCACGGCGCGGCAGAGTTCCGCGAAGACGTACGCATAGCGCGCTTGCACCGGTCTGTGGTTGAGCGCGAACTCGGTGCCCACGTCGCAGGCGTGCTGCGCTTCTTCGAGCAACGCTAAATCGCCAGGATTCACGTCCGGGGATTGAGCGAGCTCCTGGACCGCAATATTGAGATCCTTCAACTTCGTATAAAGATGGCTCACATGGGCACCTTCCGGCCTTTTCGGGACGAATTGCAGTGTCGCTTCAGGAGACATAGATTGAAAGTCCGATCTGTGCGTTTCTCGCAATTCGGGAAATCACGCATGCGGCGAGAACACGGCCGAACTCGGGACTGAAACTCCCCTGCCAGCTTCTCGATCATGCGTCCCGGGCATTCTGAAAATCAAGTTCGGTCCAGGGCGCCGGCGAGTGCTTCGCACACAACTGCCCCCGCCCGGCGCATGCTGTGATACTCCTCCGCCAAGGCAGTCATCGCGAGACATGCGCCGTGCCCCATCCTCATCGAGACCCGAACCGCCGTCCGGTCTCCCGGCCTTTACGGCTTCTTTTCGACTACGTTGTTGCCGAAGATGAACCCGACTTCCGCCACGGCTCGGAACTGGCTGCCGTTCGATCCCAACGAACCGAAACCGTCGCCCGGCACGAAGCTGCTGGCCCGAACCCAACCGAGATCGCCACGAACGAAGAAGCCTCCTTGTTGGAACGTAGGCGTCACGGTTAGCGAGAGACCGTCGCTGCCCGGACCGTACAGGAGATTGACGGAGTCCTTCGCGACACTACCGGAGCTCCCAATATATTCGAACCGGAACGGGAGCGCGAAGCCATGTTTAAAGGCGTAACTCAACAGAAGCGCGCCACCTTTTGTGGACGCGCCGTTGAGCACGCCGATTTTCGCATTGGTCGGGATATCGGTGTATTGGAAATACGGCTGGATGATCCAAGACCCCTTCGTGTACGTGTAGATGACGTTGTAGATGCTGCCGTTATTCTGCACCGGAACGGCCAAGCTCTCAAACTTCGTCTGGCTGAGATTTCCGCCCGCTACGAACGACAGGGCATGCGGTCCATTGGCGTAGGCCAAGGCGCCCGACAACCAGGAATAGCGGTTGGAATAGAAACCGTCGTTCCAGCTGAGCGACGCTGTGACTTTGCCCATGGTCTGGTTGACCTGGATGCCGCGATTGATTGCGTTTTCCTGATTCCATAACAGGCCGCGCACCAGGTTCACGTTTTCGAACGTAAACGTGTATTCGGCGCCGATTAACGTCGGCAGGGAGCCGACCAGAAACGACGTATTCTTACCGGCCTGCAACTTCACGAACGCGACCGGTAGAGGACCCCACAAGTCGTCGAGCGTCTTGGCGGTGGACAGATACGGTGTTCCGAGCGAAGGGATGTTATACACACCCGCCTGTACGTAGAATTGGAACCAGCCGTCCGCTTTTTGAATAAAGACCTGCCCATTGCTGATGCTGGCCTGTTGGGCGTTGTCGCCGGGGATATGATTGCTCTGGACCAGTCCCATCCCGCTGAGGACACCGTTCACGGCGATTTTTCCAAAAGGACCGGCATCGAATACGGCCGGGGGAAGGCCCGCGAGCGGACCGGTTATGGCCGGGGTGGGAAGCGCTGTGGGGGCTGCGGGTGCCGCCGGCGCCGCAGCTTGATCGGCCGGGGCCGGGGTTGCAGGGGCCGGAGCCGGGGCGCTCTGCCCAAATGCAATAGCCGCCAATCCCGTAAATAAAAACGCGCAGACACACTTAGAGCTGTAGCTCAAGGCACTCCTCCTAAGTTTTTTTGAGTTGATAGACCTCAGAAGATGCGCGAAGGCACCCCTGTTTCAAAGCGACTGGGCTTACGTAGAGTCTATGCCCTGGGCGCGCACGAACGCCAATCGATAATTTCTATCGATCCAATTAGAATGCCTGATGTCGTGCTCGAAAAAAGGCCGCTTCAGCGCTATCGATTTAGATCTCGTAAAGCGACGGAATCAGTAGGAGCGCGTGGGGAATTTCCGGCGTCCGTTGCGGGACAACGCGTGGCGTTTAACGCTCGTAGTAACCGCTGCGAGTGTAGACCTGTACCTGGTCGCGATCGAGTTTGACTTTGACCTGGTGCCACTTCCCGGACGATCCGGTATTGGGGGTCTGATAACCGATCACGTATTGCTGGCGGAGGGCTTGGCCCGCTTTGACGGCGGCGTCGTTCGCTTCCGCTTGCGTGTGAACGCGGAAATGCAGCCCACCGGTTTTCTCCGCGAGCTTTTCAAGAATATCGGGCTCCTGGCGCGCGCGCGCCTGATCACCCGGCTTGGCGACCATGCTGGGCCGGAAGGGAGATCCATTGCCGACTTGGTTGGCAGCGCCATTTTCGAAAATGATCGTGTAGATTTGAACGTCGGCTTCGAGCGCCAGACGGAGCAGCTCGCCTTGCGAATAGCGGCTCTGATTGTCGACTCCGTCGGAGAGGATCAGCAGAGCCCGCCTCGGCTGCTGGGCATCCCGCATGCGGCTCAGACCGAGATAAACCGTGTCGATGAGCGCCGTCATTCCACCCGGTCTGGCGGCATCGATGTTGTGCGTGAGAGCTTCGACGTCGGTTGTAAAGGCCGGGTCGGCGTCGGGTCGCGTCGAGACCGTCAGCAGCAGGAACTCATCTCGCGTGTTGGCGGTTCGCACGAAAGCCTGGGCGACTTCTTTGGCGTCGCGCAGTGTCTTGCGCATACTGCCGCTGATGTCCAACACCAGCCCGACGGAACAAGGAGAATCTTCACTCGTGAACGCGACGATTCTTTGCGGGACTTTGTCATCGAGTACCGTGAAATTCTTTTGATCGAGTCCGTTGAGAATCGCGCCTCTATGATCGGTGACGGTGACGGGGACGAGCACCATGGAGACGTCCGCGCGCAACACCGATGCGCGGATGAGCGCGGCTTCCTGCGCGTGCAGCCGCGGGACCAGCATGCAGATGCCGATCGCGAATTGAAGCTTTCGATTTTGGTGGTGTCTCACAGTGCCTCCACGCGTCGTTGCCATCCGGTCCGCGCTTCGACAACAGGGTGCGTTAGGGGACGGTGGATCTGATCGTTGTCACCCGAATTGTGGAGCAAATGACATGAAAAAGGCATAAATAACCGGGCCGTAATTAAGCCAATGGACCGACCATAATCGCGGATATTGTCCCCAAGCGTAGGAATCGACGGCCTCGTCATCACCGATCTCCTTATGCGGGGCGGATGTCGCGACCGGCGCTGTAGGCGGCACCGCCGAAAGGCCGAAAAGCATCCGGGAGCAGTGGGATTTCAACGTGGATCGCTGAAACGACAAACATTGCCTCTGTCGCGGGGGGAATGAATTGGATATATCCCGTTTCCACCGCGCGGCGACGCCACGTGCTCAGGATCTGACGGACGCGTTGATGGATCATTCCGTATCTCGCGGCGATCCCTTCGCAGGTCCAGCCGCGAACGAAATATAATTGCGCGAATCGCCACTGCAAATCGGCCCGATCATGTTTGTCGAAAGTCGGGATTTGGGATGGAAATGAAACCTGATTCGCGCGAATCGCCCAGCGTAATGCATCGATACGCAGTGCGCTCAGCTTGGTGGCGGCGGCCACGGGCGTGATCCGTCTGCGGGAAGACGGCGGGTTGACGAGTCTTCGGACTTTCTCGAAATAGTCCGCACCGGCGCGTCGCATGTTCTTTGCCTTTCCCATGTTTTCGTCCAATTGAAAATCGATCTAGGGAACCGCGTTCCAGTTCTCCCGGTGTTCCGGGCGGCTCGGCGAGGAAGACGCATCGGAGAGCTCGCGAAAGCGATACCCGACCCAGTCTTCGGTGAGAATGTAGTCGGGCCTGGCGGGGTCGTGCTCGATCTTCTTCCGAAGGGTCCGGATATAAGAGGTAAGGTACTCAATCTCACTGCCGAATTCGTATCCCCACACCGCCCGCAGCAACATGACGTGGGATAGCGGCACGCCCGGATTCCTCATCAGGCACGCCAAAAGATCGGATTCCTTGGGTGACAGTTGAATCTGCCGGCCGTTCTTCCATACGATGTGGTGTTCGCGCTCCAGTTTCAGGCCGCCGGCTTCCAACACGTCGGAGGCAGCGTTTCTTACACGCTGCTCTTTGGCCTCGTCCGCGTCGCGGACGCTCACCACGACCATGCCGGCGTTGGGAGCAAGAGCACGGATCTGGCGGCACATTTCCACGCCGCTTACGCCGGAACTGGCGACGTCCAACAGCACCAGCTCGCGAAGCTTTTGTCCGGCCGTTTCCGCTTCGCCGGTTTGCGGTTCGAGCGCATGGAGTGTGCGGGTCGCGAAGGAGGCCCGGATCGTTTCACGGAGGGATGGGTCGTCATCCACTACCAGGACGTTGAATGTCGTCGACGGCGGTAACATCGTGTTCTTCCTTCGCGCTCAGCAGCTTCCGTGGGTGCCGCGTGAGTTCAGTATGTTCCCGCAACCGTGAAAAAGTCATAAAACGAAAGACCCAAGTGCACAAGCAAATTTTGATGAGGCTCATAAAACGCAAGGTGGGAGAGTGAGCGTAAGTAATTGCAAAGGCTAGGCTCGCATCCAGCGAATCTGCGCGGTCCACCACCGGGCCGAGCAGCGCACGTAAAAAACCATGCATGCGAGGCCTATATTTTTATGAGTTTTTTATATCGCATGAAAACGGGGCGGATGATTCAGAAGAAAAAAAGTTTCTAAACCCACGCGGGATGGGATTTTCCGACGCGGATCTTGCGCATTCGAAGACGAAGAGGTGGTCCAAACGCGCCCCGAACGCGTCGCGTTTGAAAATTACGCTTGAGTCCGAAGCGTGGCTCTTCCGCGACGGAATCGGCGAAGGGGAACCAAGATGGCGAGCGCCGAGCTCACGAGAATCCACGTCCCCGGCTCTGGCACGCCGGGAGCTCCCGTAACGTCGACTTCGGCGGCTGCGCTCATTTCCACGTCGCCACCGATTCGCGTCGGCACCGCAGTCGGTTAACGGATCGCAGGTGTACAGATCGTAGACCAGCACGAGGAACCCGACGTCGCTTTGTCCGGGCGTGGCCAGCGAGCTGATCACGTAGTCGCCGATCCCGCTGAAAGTTGTGGCGTCGAACGATTGGTTTGCCGCGCCGCTCGGTGCGACTTCGGTCGTGTTGCTGGCGGCGAAGTCGTTGTATGCGCCAAGCTGCTGCGTGCATGTCGTCAGCAGAGGGTCCTGCCCTGATTGGCAGAAGTAAGTATTCGAAACCAGCAAGACGTCGGCCGTGTCGTTCGTGATGGAATAGCCCCATCCCACGGTATCGCCCGGCTGTCCCGAAACCGTGCCTGAAGGCGTCACGCTGAACGACGGAGTGGCGAAGGCGGGAAAGACCCACGCGAGCAATCCGAACGCGGCCAGACCAAAACTTCTTGTCATATTTCTCCCATTTTACTCACTGAAACTGATTCAGGCGAACGATTGTTCCCGTCGCGGCTCCGTTGTTGGCGGACTCGGCGACAGTTACTTTGAACGCGGCGGTCGCGGCGCATCCCGTGAAATCGATCGTGACATTCACGTTGGCGACCACCTGCGGCGCGATGTTGCCGACTGCGATGGGAAACGGCGTCGTCACGATCGGCGTGCACGCGGCCCCGTTGGTTTGCTGGAGCGTGATGCTCGTGATCTCCGCGCCGAGCGCCGAGCCCGGACCGTTGTTCCCCACTTCGAAGATCCACACGCGCGCGTTGTTCGGCCCGGACTTCCCGCCGATCGCGCCTCCCATCGAAGTGGAACCGGGGACGGCGTTCGTCAGAGCGTAATTGGCCGGCGACGCGGCGCCGGCAACTGTTGCGGTCGCCGTATAGTTTCCCGCGGTGCTGTTGGCCGTCAGCGTGGGAGCGGTCGCCACGCCGGAGCCGTTTGTGGCGGATGTCGCCGTCGTAAGATTCCCGGGGAAGGTTCCGCTCACGCCCGACGAAGGCACCGTAAACGTGACCGTCTCGCCCGGCACGGGATTGCTCGAAGAATCTAAGACCAAAGCTTGCAGGGCCGTCGAGAACGGGGCGCTCACGTTCGCGATCTGCGGAGTGCCCGCGTAAGCCGTGATCGTCGTGCCCGACAGAGTAAGCGTCACCGGAATCTTGAAGGGACTGTTGGACGCCCCCGCGGACGTGATAATCACATTGCCGTTATAGGTCTGCGCGGTCAGACCTGTGGTGATCACCGAAACTGTGATCGTATTGCTCGACGTATTGCCCGAGCCGGGCAGCGCGCTGAGCCAGGTTTGATCCGTTGTCACCGTAAAGGCAAAGTCCGCGCCGCTCGACGTGACGGTGAGTGGCTGCGAGGCGGGCGTCGTCCCGACCGCACCCGTAAACGTGAGCGACGGCGGCGTGGAACCGGCGCTTGGGAGTGCCGAAACAATCAACGCCTGGCAGTAAGACAGATCCCCCGAGGTAACCGTACCGCTTGCGAGCGGATCGCGCGGATCGTTCGCGCCGGCCGTTTGGCCCAGAGCGGCCTGGATCAAGGAGATGTCGATTTGATTCACGACGCCGTTCGCGTCGGCATCGCATTTCTGAGCAGCGGTCACCAGGACGTTGGAGAATCCCGACGCGAAGCCATCCGTAGCCTCCAGACGTGCAATATAGAAGCCGGTGAGATCCGGCGTGAAATGTGGCGTCGACGTATTCGCGTTCGTCAGCGAAGCCGTGCTCAAGGGGGGCAACGCGTTGAGCCACCAGTTATAGCCGAGCGTCAACGGGCCGTTATCGGGGTCGGCCGAAGCAGCGCCGCTTAGGTTGGCCTGAGTGGTCGGAACCGCATACTGATCCGGACCGGCAGCAGCGTTGGGCGGGACGTCGGTCAGCAAGCCGAGCGATTGTCCTGCGAAAGCCTGGACGGTCACGGTGTCGTCGCTCGAACCGGTGGAGTTGACGACGTGCAGATCGAGGACGTAATTCCCCGCGACGTCGGGAGTGAATTGAGGAGCGGTGCTGGTCGCGTTTGTGATTTGAGTATTCGTCAGCGCGCTGCCGCCCGGCACGCTTTGGAACGTCCACGAATACGTCAGCGAGAACGGCGGCGAGTTGGGATCGGAGCTCGCTGATCCATTCAGCGTCACGGTTTGCCCGACCAGCGCGTTCTGAGCGTAACCGGCGTTTGCGTTGGGCGGAAGGTTCCCGGTGGCGGCCGTGATCTGCACCGTCATCGGCGTGCTGGAAAGTGTCCCGTTGTTCACCACGAGCTGTAGCGTGTACACGCCGTTCACATCCGGCGTGAAGAACGGCTTCGGCGTGTCCGCGTTCAGCAGATTGGCCGCCGTCAGCGCGCTTCCGCCGGGCAACGACTGGAAGGTCCACGCGAAGGTAATCGGCAAGCTGTTCGGATCGTAAGAATCCTTGCCGTTCAGGAAAACGAAATTCCCGGTCTCCACGTTCTGTGGTTTTCCGGGAACGGCCACGGGCGGGAAAATCTGCGCGTTGTAGCTGACGTTCGCGGTCGAGTGGCCGGCGGTGGTGGTCACGGTGAGCAGGAACGAATAAGTGCCGACGACGTCCGGCACAAAGGTCGCTTCGGGCGAGGTCGGGAAGCCGATGGACGCAGTCGTCACGGCACTGCCGCCGGGCGCGGAAACAAGCGTCCACGCATACGTCAGCGGAAGCGGCGGCATGTTTGTATCGCTGCTCGCGGACCCGTTCAGAACGGCAATGCGACGCAGCGGGATATTTCCGCCTGTCCCGGCGTTGGCGCTCGGATTCGTTTGCACAGCCGGACCATTGATGGTCACGGTGGCATTCGATGTGACGGACGGCATTGAGAGCGAAGTCACGGCGACGGTAACCGTGCTCTGTCCCGTGCCCGTGATGGTGGCGTTGAGAGGGAACTGCGCGATTCCCTGCGCGGTGGTGAAGAACTGCGGGATGGACGATACGGACGAACCGTTGTTCACCAGCGACGCGGTCACGGGACCGGTCGTGCCGATAATTTGAGCCGAATAGGAATCGGTGACATTTCCGCTATTGGTCGCGTCGAAGAGCAGGTTCACCGTTCCCGGATTTGAATTAACGCTGGTAGTCGAAGGCAAGATCGCGGCCGTCACGCCCTTGATCGGCGGCACTGTAACGGTGGCTGAAATCACGGTGAACACGTTGGGATCGTTCTGCGATACGACCTTAACTTGCAGCGGGGAGTTCGCGGGCACGACGTAGTTGAGCGGAGTTCACAGTAATCGGAATGATGAGCGCTGAGCGTCGGGGATGCGATGGTCACCGTAGGCTGGATCGTCGCGGTCTGCGCGAGCGGACCCACGATCGAGAGATTAAACGTATCCTGCGCGGCGCCGTAATTGGTCAGAGTCATCAGGAAAGCGTGGTCGGCGTGCCGGGATTTGGGCGAGATGTACCCTTGCATACCGGCGCTGGAAACGTTGATGGTAAGGCTCAGGTTCTCGGATAGTGGTCCCGTACTGGAGCGGGATCGTGATCGCGATAGGGGCCAGGCGTGGTGCCGAACTCCGCGTCCACCGTGCCAACCACCGACGATGTCGTGTTCGGCGCCGGCGTCGGATAAGCGGACGGCGCGTATATTGCCCATAGATACAGCCATTCGGAAGGCTGGACGGATAATCCACGGGAGTTGAGTCCGTATGGTTTCCGGTATTGGTGACGGAGAATCATGTAGGGTTGCGAGGCATCGTTCTGCCCGACCGTCACCTGGCTCGGGGAAATCGGCTGGCGATGAAAGTGAAAGACTCCGTGTTCCCGTTGCCGCCCAGCTGTAGCGGTCTGGCTGATAGCTGATCGTACCAGGGACCGAATCCGAAATGCCGCCGGCCGTATTGAGCGGCCACCATGAAAGTATAAGTTCCGGTACTGGATATTAAGCGGCGTCGTCAGCACGACGTTGAAGTTCTGGCTGGTGTCCGCCGGCCACCGTGACGCTCGCGGGAAGCTGCACTCCCCAGGACTGGCGGGAATGCCGACCGTGGAGGGAACAAAGGTCTGAGTGGTGCCCGTTGGGTTGGTGACCGTGACCATGTAGCTCGCGGAATCGCCGGCATTGGCTGACGGTCTGGCCCGTCGGCGAAATACTCAGGATATGCTGCGTCAGGACGCTCAGCGCTCCCAGTTGCAAGCGTTCCCGAGCCCAGCGTCGGCAGCGTGTAATTCATTTGCCCGTTGTTCACGAGCGTCGTGACATCGCCCGGATTCACGCCCGTTTAAGATTCATGTTGAACGTGATCGTGTTTAAGCTCGGCTGATTCCACACGTACGTCGTGTAACCGGTGCCCGGCGTCGAACTGGAAGGCGTTTGATTAAAGGAGCCGGGGACCAGCGCGGCGTTGCCTGCCGTGGGGATTTGCAGTGACACGGAAAGCTGTGGGCCCGTGATGGTGCTGAGTTGGAAAATACCGACAAGAGAGTTCGTCGTGGCGGCTGGGGTCGCGCTGAGCGCGAAGAAGTATCCGTTCTGGGCGACGGCCGGGTTCGCGACGAGCGGGAAGTGTACGGCACATAGCGCAGCGCGCTGGGGGTGGAAGCGTCCACAAGACCAACTCAGCATTGCTACCCGAGCGTGCGTATTGCCGACGGCGAACGTGTGATTGCCCAGCGGGAACGACGAACGAACCGGCTTTCTCGGCGAGTTGCGTGGTGACCGAATTCAGGCAGGCACGGGGCTGGTCGGATTGGTAATATCGAACGAAGAGATCACGAGAGTGTCCGACAAAGCCGGAATTGATATCGTAAATGCCGGTCGAATCGCCGACGGCGACTGCCGTGTTGCCCTGAACGGCGATGCCGGTCATGAACGTCATGGCCGGAACGTTGACCTGGCTGAGGATGGCGTGGGAGTTGTCGGATCGGTGGTGTTCACGACCAGCAATTGTCCGCTGGATTTGCGGACACGAGGGTTCTCGATATCGCCGCCATTAGGCGCTGGTCGATCCGAAGTAGGATGTAGTCGAATTGACGGCCGTTCCCAGGAAGATTCGATAAGGACCGCCGCCGGTCTGGCTCGTTGGGGATCGCGATCGTTCCATTCGGCGTGCACACGCCGCCGACGTTCATCGCGTTCGGAACATTGACCGCGTTATTACACTCCATGGTCATCGAATTGATGCCGCCGCAAGTGAACACGTCGTTCAGGTAACTGACGACGCCGGTGGTGGGGCGGTGGCAAATCGGGAGACCAGATATCGCCGGTTTCCTGGGAGATGAAGTTCGAATACGGATTGTAAAACGTCGTGCTGTTGTACATCAGCGCCGTGGTTCCCGCGACGTACAAACCGTTGCTATCGCCGCGCGCGATATCGACAACGCTGCCCACTTGCGTCGGAGCTAACGGGCTCGCGAGGCTGAACGTAGCGAAGTGCGGGGGATCGGATTCGCGGTCGTATTGCCGTCATAACGGCTGTACGCGATGATCAGGTCGGTGTTGTAAATGGAGCACGTGACCTCCTGGAATCCTGGGACGGCGCTGCTGTTTTCGGTCGTCAGAAGGTTGTTCGCGAATGTGCTCAGCACCTGTGGCAAGGCGGGGTTCGTGACATCCACAATATTCACGTAGGAATCCGAACAGACGTAAGCCAGTTGTTGGCTCGGTCCGTTCTGAAAGAGCGCCATGCTCTTCGTAATGCCGCTTACGGGGACGGAACCTACCAGCGTCGAAATCGGATTTTGCGCGGAATCGCGATTGATCGTGAGCGCCGCCTGCACGGTGTTCGACCCTGGCGTCACGGTGGAAGGATTCGCGGTGAGTACGCCCGAGAGGGGAGATCCGATCAGCAGCGATCCAGTGGCCGCTGTGCCCTGCGGTACGCTGGCGTATTCAGCCTGCACCGAAAGTGAATATGCTCCGACGGCGTAGCCGGTCGTATCGATCGGGCTGAAAGAAATGGTTTGGACCGTCGTGCTCGGAGTCAAAGTGAAAGAGTTCGAATACAGCTGGAAGCCGACCGCGCCGCCGTTCGGGCCGGTCATCGTGAGAACCAGCTGCGCGCTCACCTGTTCGTTCACGACCGCGAATACGCGTGCGGAGACGGTCACGGCAGTCCCTGGATTTCCGAACTGTGGCGTTGCCGTCACTTGATCCACGTTGATGCTTTCGGGCCGCGCCTGTATGGCCCCCTGCGCGGAGACTGCGAATTCCGGCGCGTCGGTCGGCGTGGCGACGACCAAGAAACCAAATGGGGTATTGAAGGTCGCTCCGGTCGTCAACGTCACGGTCGTCGAATACGATTCGTAGGTATTGGAGCCGGCCGGACCCAAAATGATGCTCGGGTTGCTGAACTGCACTCCCACGCCCCCCGGAACACCGAGGGCCGACAGATTGTATACATGCGTCACCGGCGAAGCGTTGGCGATGACGATGTTCATCGTGGAGGTCTGGTTCGGGCCGACGATCTGCGTGTTGGGATTCAGATACATACTCGTCTGCGTGGTGTTGGCCTGATTCAGCGTGGTCCCGATCACACAGATCGCGGAGCTCAGATTACTGAGCGCGGTTAACAGTGTAGAGGGCGTCGCGGACGCCACAGCGTTCGTCGCCGCGGTCAGCGTCGGCAGGACGCCCGCAAAATAGGGCGGGAGCTCCTGGTTGATAATCACGTTCATATCGCCGACGACCCGGTTCGTCAGAGCCGAATTCGACGGCGCGGCCGCTGCGGCATTCATGTCGGTATTGAGCGCGATCAGATCCGATGCCAACGTGGTCTTGCCTACCTGGGTAGCGGACAAAGCCGAGCTCACGGCACACGTTCCGAGCGCCGTCACGGTCACGGGCAGCACGAAGTTGGTTTGTTGGATGGTCCCGCCGGAGGGCGTATAGGACGCCGCGAAGAAAATGTTGTACGTCCCGTTTGCGACGTTGCTCGCAACGGTAAACGAAAGCGGCTCGGTGGCCGTATTGTTTAAGGGAACGGTGATCGGCGAAGTCAGGCCGCTCAACGTAATTCCTGTCGGCAACGTTGCCGTCAGCGTCATGGGTCCGGCGGCGACATTTCCCACCGATGCGAGATTTAGATTTGCCGATACCATCGCGCCCGGGACAACGGAAATAGCGGCCGGATCCACCGAGATGTTCAACGAGGGCAGGGCCGGAGCATTATAGGTAGGCGAAGCCGTCGCGGTGATACTGGGATTCGTCGCGCTGGTCACGGTGACGACGTAATTCTGCGCCTGGCCGACAGGCGCGACCGATGTTCCCGTGCTGTCGTAGGGAAGAGCGCACACATTCACCGTGCCGGTTTGGCCGCCCAGCAAGGTCAATGACCCGATGGTCGGATAGACTTGAAAATACGCCGATTCGTCTTCCAGTTGAATATTGAAAGTATCCGTGCTCGGACCTGTATTGGTGATCGGGAGATCGAAAACGAGCGGCAACGAATCGCCGTTGAACGGCATGGTGTAGGTGGGATCGACGGTGAGGGCGCCCACCTGAACGCCGGGCGTCGATCCGGGAGTCGGCGTCGGCACCGGCCCGAGGGGCGTGGAAACAAATTGCAGGACGTCCGGATCGGCCGGAAGATTCGCCGTCAGCCACTTGATCCCGTCGTAGTAACCGGAAGCCAGCCCGCCCTCAAAAGCCTGGAGGGACCCCAGAAATCCGTTGACGGCCAATCCGAACTGACCACCCGCGCCCGGCCCGGATGCCTTCGCCAGGGATGCGCCGATCGTAAGGAGATCGCCGGCCAGCGTATTGAAGTATTTTTGGGTGGGCGTCGGGTTCGGCGGAGGGGGAATATTGCCCAGAGGCGGCGGGTTCGCCAGAATCTGTTTCGTGACCTTCAAATTATCCGCGGCGACACCCGACAAAACGGCGCCGGCAAACTCGATTCCCGCAAAGCCGAGGCCCTCCATTCTCCCGATGAACTCTTTGATTTTCCCCGTGACGTAACTATTGGCTACGTCCACGACCACCGCTTCGACGATGGCCTGGTGTCCGCCGTTGGCGAAATGGCTGATCGTGTGTCCAGTGTTGGGATTGGTCTCCCACCAGCCGACCGTCGTCTGGCCGTTCACCGTCACCATCTGATTCGGCGTCATGACGGCGTTTCCAGCGGCCACGTCGTTAAGGATCAGCGTCTGTGCATCCGCCGACAGAGTTGTCGACGCGAGCACATCGGGGTTCGAGGCGATGGGATATGTTCTCGGGCCGATCACCACCATCTGGTTCGGATCGCCTAGCGCTCCAAAAACTTCTCCGATGCCGACGGAATTGGTCTGGCCGGTGGCCTGGTTTAGAACTGAGCTCTCCAGGAGCGATTCAAGCATGCCGCGCATTACTTCTTCCCACACCGGCGCCATGCGGTTTTGCCCCGCTCCGTCCACCACGAACATGTCGTTCTTCAGGACGTCGAGAAGCTCCTGCGTGTTGGCATCGTCGTAGGCACTCTGTGCGATGGTGATGCGCGGGGAGTTCGGATACACGCGCGAGTAATATCCTGTTTGCAACTGCTTGGCGAGAAGATCCGCATGGTAATCGTAGGCCATCGTGATCAGCTCGTTTTCGGCGACGGTGAGGAATTGGCCGAGCGACGTGGCTTGTTGGACGATTTCCTGCTGCGCGTCGGTCAGCGTGCCGGTCGTCGGCACGGACGCGAGTTCCGCTTTGATGGCTTCGTAATTGTTATAGGCCGTCGTCAGCCGCGTTTGCTGCGATTGAATGCTGCTGAGAGGCTGGCGCGCCGTGTTGATGTTCGCGGTGGTGAGGTCGAACTCGGTGAGGGCCGGGACGGGCGAGGACGGCAAACTCAGGCTCACGGACGCATTCCCTGCGCGCGCGGCCGGTCCCAGCCGGTCGAACATCGTGTGCGTCCACGGCTGCTGCGAGTACGTGTAATCGTCGGCGTCAATTTCGAGGAACAATCCGGTGAGTACCTGACTGCTGAGTGGGAAGTTGGTGTAGAGTTCCTGGTAGTCCGTGCCCGTGATCAACTGATCCTGGCTAACATCCGACCCACCCGATCCAATCAGTAAAAAGGGCGTGTATGTAAAGGTCGTCGCCGTGAAATCCAGGGCGCCACCCGAGGACGCATTCACTAGATTCCCTGCCGTAATCACATTACCCACCAGGGCCGACGCGTCGAAGGTCTGCGTGAGCACATTTATCGTGCTGGGTCCGAAGCCGTAGAGAGAGCTCGCCTGGCTGTAGATCTCGGCGTTGATCTTGATGGTCACCTCCTGTCGCAGATTCTGAGGGACCGTTGTGAAGCTGGAGTCGGGCGTCTGGTATGCTTGGCCCGCGGTCGCCCCCGGGACGTTCGGATCGAGCGGAATGCTGCTCGGGCCATATTCGACCCAGTAATAGTCGGTGGTGTCTTGCTGCACGTACCCATTGTTCAAGGGACTATCCGTCAAAGAGCCGGGCGGAAGGCAGCCCACGAACACGCTGACTTGCGGAAACATCTTGAGGATCAAAGGGTTCTGCGCGGGGGTGCCATAAATATTGGCGTGTTCGTATTGCGCGGTGTATCCCGCCGCCTCCAGCAGCGCGACCAGAAGGCTCGATTTGTCGAGGGTATTCCCAGCCAGCGCCCATAACGCTCCACGCGCGCCGCGCACCGAGCCCCGATAGGATTCGAAGGCGACCTGATCGCGCACGAATGCGAAGATCTGATTCGGATCGTTACTGAGCGCCGTCGCTTCGGCGGTGATATACGGATCGGCGGGATCTTCCGGAGATAGAGGCAGATATCTCTTGATCGGGCCCTTCACCGCCCCGCTCCTTGTCTGAAAAGCTACGGGCGCGCCCATGCGATGGGGCAAGAAAGCAAATGGCCTGGTGGACCGGGACTCGTGCGAGCGCAATGGGAGGGAACTGCTCGCCAGTGAATGGGATAGATCCTGGGCCTGGGCTGTCGGATAGTGTGATACGAAAAGAGAAATCAGAAGTTCTGCCGCGAATACTCTTAACAGAGGATGCACGGCGACTCCACGTTCACGGATGCATGTCACAATAGTCCCTCCGACTTTTGCTACACGCCCTTTTAACCCGGGTTAGGCGTTTCGTTTGAGAAACACCTAGTTAACATGCCACTTCGTTTATGTCAACGCACAAAGCTCTCGGCACGCAGGAAATTTGAAAAATGCCGTTGCGCGAGGTAAATTTTTCGACCGGAGATGTGGCGGTCGTACTGGAAGTACCAGAATGAGGGGGCGATGATTGGAGGCGCGGGGGGGAATCGAACCCCCGAATAAAGGTTTTGCAGACCTCTGCCTTACCACTTGGCTACCGCGCCGGGCGGCATTCGGGATGTGAGGGATTGGAGGCGCGGACCGGAGTCGAACCGGTGATGGAGGTTTTGCAGACCTCTGCCTTACCACTTGGCTACCGCGCCAACAACTTTGCCGAACCTCGAGGTCGCAAACGTAAACGATCCGAACAACGGCAGATCAACTCAGTGATACCGTGCGCGGCACGCCGAAGTCAACCTGCGAGACGAGTCGCGATGCGCTTTCCTCGTGTGTCTGTTTCATCGTCGCGCGCTTCGACACGGCGGGGCGCACCGCAAGGATCGGACTTGCGCGGAATTATTGTTTCGTCGCGCTCGGCGGCGCGGGAGGCGGCGGGACATTTCCCTCACGTTGACGACGCTCGCGTCCTGGAAGTCGCTCCCCTCGGCCCGCTGGAGTTCGCTTTTGCAGTTCCTGCCATTGATCGGCTGTCAGCAGGACACGCATCTTGAGGCTCATCTGGGAAAGCGTACGCGTCAGATCGCCGCGCGCGGCCGCCAGCTTTTCGATGGCCTCTCCTGCTTTCTTCTGATCCACCGGATTTTCGCTGAAGGCCGTCTCCACGTCCCCGTCGGCCTTTTGCATCGCACTGCGCAAGTCCATCATCTTCGAGCGGTAATCCTTCACGATCCCATTGATATCGGACTTCTGAGAATCGGTCAGGTTCAGCGCCTGCGCCGCGCGGCCGTTCCACCACGGCGCTTCCCACCACGAAACAAAGGGGCGTGGCGCGCGCGCTTCCGTCGCCGGAGGCGGAGGCGGCGCTTGCGCGAAAAGCACGACGGGCGTGGCTGCCAGCAGCAGTTGCAATCCCGCGCTCGTGATGCTCATTCGCATTATTGATTGGTGGTCTGCACGGAACCTTCTGCCGGAGATCCATCCGCTTCAAATAAAACCCGGAACGATGCGCTCGCGGACGGCTCGAAGGATTGTTCCATGGAATAAACGTCCGAATAGACCTCGGGTAGTTGCTGCGTGACGCTCACGGGTGTCGCAACATGCTGAACCGCATTCAGCGGACGATAGACGAACACGCCGACCGCGAGCAGACATACCGCCGCAGCAGCCGCAACCACTGGCCCGGCCCAGTGCAGGCGTACCAGATCGCTCCAGGTTTGAGGACGCTCGATGCGGGCGTAGATGTTTCTGCGCTGCGCTGCGAGCACTTGGGGCGGAGGGTTCAGAGTGACAGCGATGATCGCGCGCTTTTCTCGCAGTTCGACCCAGCGCGACGCGCACTGCGGGCACGAGCCCACGAGATCTTCCACCTCGGCGAGGCCGTACAGGCCGTCGATAAAAACGTCGTCGTGCAGATGCTGGTGCGTGCTCATTTTGCGCCGCTCCCGTACAGATCTCTCAATTCTTCCCTAAGTTTCGCCACGGCGCGGAACATGTGCGCCTTGACGGTGCCGACATCCAAGCCGAGAATCTGACCGATTTCTTCCAGGCTCTTATCTTCATAATGCCGCAGCGCGAACACCACACGCTGACGGTTCGATAAACGGCCGAGCGCGGCATTCAAACGGGCGGAAATCTCGGTTGCGAAATACCGATCTTCCGCCTCCGGCCGGCGCGAGGCGACTTTCGCGAGAATGATGGTTTCGTCTTCGGCGGACGGCCGGCGGCGCCACAGTTGCCACTTGTGCGAACGAAGGCGGTCCAGGCAAGTATTTACCGCGATGCGCGTCAGCCAGCGAGCGGGATCGTCGAGCGCCTTGGCGTCTTCTCGCTGCATGGCCTGGTAAGCCTTGAGAAATACGTCCTGGGTCGCGCAGTCCGCGTCGTCCGGATCTTGTAACAGGCGGCGGCACAGCGCATAGACGCGCCGCTGCTCAGACGACATCCAGGCGGCGAAGTCTGCCGATACATCGATCTCGGCGCGCACGGCGGCCAGAGGCTCGGCCATAAGCCTCATCATACTCTGAGTGACGACCAAAGTCCGGGCCGGTTTACATTACCCGGTTCTGCGCTGGCATTTCAAGTGTTTCGCGCACGAACCGCAACGAAAGGTGGATTCTATTGGGCGCCAAAGGCGGCCGCGTGAGGGGTTAGAACCGTCGGTCCCAGCGGTCCATTACGTTGTGGGCCGAGATCGGTGCGCTGGGGTCCCGCATCGTTCTGTAAGGCGTCCTGGCCGCGGTTATCTAACGAATTGGATAGCGCGCTCAGTTGTGTCGCGAACTCATTGGCCGGTGTGCGAGGCGTTCCCACCTCATTGAGTAAGCGCGTGATCGCTACGCGTTTTTCGGGAACGGGCGCACCGGCAGTCAAGGATACGGGAGACGGGGCAGCTCCCGTGGGCGGGAGAGCAGCCGAGGCAAACACGGATTCCTGGGAGAGCTGGTGGAGATCGCGGCCGTCCTCGACCAGCATTTCGTGTTCTATCCAATTGGAAAGGGGGATGTTACGAAAGAAGAGCCGCTCCTGCATGACCATCGTCTTGCGGGAACCTCCGAGAGATTTCGCTTCGCGGACGTAGCTGCGCTCCTCAATGCGAATATCCTGCATGAAATCGTCAAGCGCCTTGCGTTTGGAGGATTCTTCGGTGGCCTTTACGCGCTCCTCCAGCGTGATCTTATGGGAAACAATGGTGGCGCGCGCCTCGGCCAGGGTCTCGCGCTCCTTGGCCAGAGCGACTTCCATGCGCGCTTGCATCACGTAATAGGAAAGCAGCGCGCTCCCGCCCGCAACAAACATCGGCAGAAAGAGCCACAACAACGCTTCCAAGTGCATATAGGCTACCTACTGTACTTCTATCGGTGGGTGATGAGAGAAAAGTTAGCGGTTTAGGGGAGAAACCCTACGCCACACAAGGCGCGGCACCGTAGAGCTTCGGCCGGATTTGAGTCCGCGGGCCTCCTGGCCTTGACTTTCCAGTCCCAGCCTCACTTTCGGCCATGTTGGGGCGATGAGTTCAGTGGAAGGGCGATGCCGCGGGCATTCGGCGCCCGCCAAATGACACAAAGGAAATACTTTTAAATGAAAAAGCAGATGACGATCGGGAAGAAACTAATGGCCAGTTTCGCTGCCTTGTTGGCCTGTGTACTTGGCGTGAGCTATTTCTCGCTCTCCGCCGTGGGAAGCCTGCGGGATCAACTTGACGTGACGGCCAACAAAACGGCGCGCAAGGTCGACCTGGCGGGAGGCATCGCCACAGACGTCGCCCAGATGCGGGCGGAAGTGCGAGCCGTGGTTCTAGCTGCGGCATTCAAGAACACGGGAGACCGGGAAGCGGCTAGCAAGAAGTACGGTGACCTGGCTGCGGAGGTGGACCAGAGCTTGAAGGAAATTCGCCCCCTGCTGACTACCGAGGGCGCGAGGAAAGCCGCCGGCGACGTTGACGTCAGTCTGGCGGCATGGAGGGAGGTTTTCGCGGAAGTAGTCCGGCTATGCGCCGCCGGACAAACCGCGGAGACCGTGCAGTTCCAGAAAGAGAAGGAAGCCCCGCTCGCACAAGCGATGGCCAAGGGCGCCGCAGACGTTCTGGCAATTCAAAGGGAGACGCTGGCCTCCTCCTCGAAGGCCGCTCTAGCGGAGGCGGCCACGAGCCGCTGGATCGTCGTGATAGGGATCGCAACCTCGCTCGTGATCGGAGTGATTGCTTTTTTCGTCGTGCGCCAGATTAACGTTGCTTTGCGGCGCGCGGTGACGGAGTTGACCGACGGCGCCGGGCAGGTGGCGAGTACGGCGAGTCAGATTTCTTCGACCAGCCAATCGCTGGCGCAGGGAGCGAGCGAGCAGGCCGCCGCACTCGAAGAGACCTCGGCTTCGAGCGAAGAAGTCAATTCCATGGCTCACAAAAGCGCGGAGAGTTCGCAATCGGCGGCGGAACTGGTCATGCGTTCACAGCAGAAATTCATCCAGACCAATCAGTCGCTCGACGTGATGGTGGTGGCCATGGGCGAGATCACGACGCAAAGCGATAAGATATCCAAAATTATTAAAGTCATCGACGAGATTGCTTTCCAAACCAACATCCTCGCGTTGAATGCGGCCGTCGAAGCCGCCCGCGCGGGCGAAGCGGGCAAGGGGTTCGCGGTGGTCGCCGACGAAGTCCGCAGCCTGGCGCAGCGCTGCGCGCAGGCGGCCGCGGATACGGCGGGCCTGATTGAGGGATCGATTGCCAAATCGAACGACGGCAAAGTCAAGGTCGATCAAGTGGCGGCAGCCATACGGGAGATCACGGAGGAGTCCGGCAAAGTCAAGACGCTGGTCGACGAGATCAGCGTGGGAAGCCAGGAGCAGACGCGCGGCATCCAAGAAATCGCCAAAGCGCTGACCCAGATGGAGCAGGTGACGCAGCAAGCGGCCGCAAGCACCGAGGAAAGCGCGGCGGCGGGCGAGGAACTCAAAGCGCAAGCAACGACGCTGACGGAACTTGCCGGCAAGCTAAGCGTGATGGTGGGCGGATAAAAACCCGGGTCGTGTCGCCGGACGAAATCGTCAGCCGCCCTGCGATGCGTCCATCTTTGTGCCGTTCATGATGGCGAAAAACAATCCAAAGTTGAAGCTCGCGAGAGCCTTGAACATCGCGCCGATGCGGAATCCGGCGCCGGCGAAAAAACCATTGTATTTGCGGAGCAATACCGCCGCACCGACGATCCGGTCGGAAATGTGGACGTTGTCGCGAGAAGCGGGGGCCGACGGCGGGTGCACGATTACGCGCGTCTTCGGGAACAAACGAATCCGCTTCCCCGCGCGGCGAATTTGCATGGCCAGGTCCGCGTCGGCCCAATATTCGCCTAACCGTTCGTCGAAATAATTCATCCCCGCGACGAACTGTTTCCGGACGAGGATCGCGTCGCGGCCGGGATATGCCACCGCGATCGATTCCTGACTCAAATCGGGCAAAGGAGTAAAAGGAGGATCGCCGCCGGCGCTGATCTGAGCAAACAATTCACGCGTCGGCGCAGGGAGCACGCGCCACACGGGCGTGCCGTCGGGGGCGGCATCCGCGGCAATCAGGAGCGGACAGACAGCCGCGGAATCGGCAGACGCTTCCAGACTTTCGAGTAACCCAACGATGGTATCGGGCGCGACTTCGACGTCGGGAGAAAGATAGAAGAGAAACTCCCCCCGCGCCGTACGCGTTCCGATGTTGAGCGCTTTGGTTGCGCCAAAATGCTCCGGCAGCCGCATCAAAGTCAACGCCGGATAGTGCTCGTCGAGCGAGCCCGTTTCGTCGGCGCTGGCGCAATCCACAACCAGGATTTCCAACTGTTCGCGTTTCGCGGAGCGCTCCAAAGCTTCGATCGCACGGCGCAAAGCCGGCGCCTGGTTATGACCTACGAGGATGGCGGACACCTTTGGCGCGGTGGGCGCCTGCGGCTCAGTGGGATTCATGCGGTGAAAAAATGATAGCGCAGCGCGGCGTGATCCGTGGGGAATTTCCGCGCGATATCATGCTCCTCCGCCGTAAATCGGAATCACCGCGCCGTTCACGGAGGACGCGGCATCGCTCGCGAGGTAGACCAGCAGGCTGGCGACTTGAGCGGTGGGAACCCATTGCGAAAAGTTCGCCGAAGGCATGGAGGCGCGATTGGCGGGCGTATCCATGGTGTCGGGAAGAATCACGTTGGCGGTGATTCCACGATCGCTGTTTTCGGCGGCCACCGTTCGGACGAGAGACACGACCGCCGCTTTCGAAGCCGCATACAGGCCGCTTTTCGGCGAAGGTTCCACGGCCGCACGGCTCCCGATCGCCAGAATACGTCCACTCCCTTTCGCGCGCATTTGAGGAATGACCGCGCGGAACATGTAAAACGCGGTCCGCAGGTTGAGGTTCATCATGCGATCGAAGACCGCGTCGTCGGAATCGGCGACGGATTGTCCTCCCGCGTAGCCGCCAATAAGATGGACCAGGACGTCAACCTGCCCCCAGCGAGCGGCCACGGCTTCCACCGCTCCGCGAGCGCCATCGAGTGTGGAGAGATCCGCCGCGAAGGAAACGAACCGTTCGCTGCTGTGGACGGCGGGAGCACGATCCACGGCCGCGACGCGCGTATCCGCATTTTGAAACGCGGCAGTTACGGATGTCCCGAGTCCTCCGCCCGCTCCGGTGATCAACACGACCTTATCGCGCATGGAGTTGTCCCCCGCTGACCATCGTAGTCAGAAACGGACCGCGTTGGTGAACGACGGCGTTGGTGAACGACGGCCCAGCGGAGGTGAACATCGCGAGGCTCTACCCAGTTGTTAGAATCGATAGCAACATGCCGGTTGCCACCGATCTCGTGCGGCGCGTGTTGAGTTCGATCGCGGACCGCGGGCGCACGTTTCTGGGAGGCCTCTCCCGTCAATCGCTCGATCAGCTCTGCGTGGATCTGGTTTCGGAACGCGGAGAAGCGTCCGGTACGGCGATCGCGCGCGAGATCACGGATCGATATCGGGAATTGAACGCCGTGCAGCGCCTGCAATTTTTCGAGCACCTGTTGGAGCGTCCCTGGCTGGCCGATCCTGCGGCGATTTTGCAATTGGCGCAGAAGTATTCTGAGAGTCCGAGAGCGGCCGAATTGGCGCGATTGTTCGGCGCGGCCGAGCCCCGGCGGCAGGAATTATTTCGCAGGATCAATATCAGCCCGCGCGGCACCGAGACCATCGTGAACATGCGCCGGGATTTGCTTTCCATGTTGCACGACCATCCGCGCCTGGAACCGATCAACGCGGATCTGGTTCACTTGCTCGCGTCGTGGTTCAATCGCGGATTTCTCGAACTCCGCCGTATCGACTGGCGGACGCCCGCTCTGATTTTGGAAAAGCTGATCGAGCGCGAAACCGTGCATGAGATCCACGGCTGGGCGGATCTGCGGAGAAGGCTCGCCGGCGACCGGCGGTGCTTCGCGTTTTTTCACCCCGCGCTTCCCGACGAGCCGCTGATCTTCGTGGAAGTCGCGCTCACCCACGGCATCGCCACCGCGATTCAACCGCTGATCGACGTCGCCATCCCGCCGGATGGCGCCGTGAAACCCGACACGGCGGTATTTTATTCCATCAACAATTGTCTGGAAGGTCTACGTTCGATTTCGTTCGGGGCTTTTCTGATCAAGCAAGTCGTCCAGGAATTGCAATCGGAGGATCTGCCCCTCAAGAATTTCGTGACGCTTTCGCCGATCCCGGGGTTCCGTGCATGGCTCGCGCAGCAGAAGCCGCCGCTCGCGGACTGGGAAGCCATGCGTGGGATTGAACGGCCATGCGCTTTCTGAGAAAGTATCCGCCATGCCGCCGAACGATCCTCGGAGAGACGCCCTGCGTCGCGCTTGCGCGTTGTACCTCACCGCGCGCCGCGCGGATGGCCGTGCGATCGATCCCGTGGCGGCCTTCCATTTGAACAATGGCGCTTCGGTGGAGCGCATCAACTGGATGGGCGATGTTTCCGAAAAAGGCTGGAAGCAATCGTTCGGCTTGATGGTGAATTACGCGTATCGCCCACAGCGCATTGAGCGCAATCACGAGCAATATGTGAAGCAAGGGCGCGTCGCGGTCTCCGACGACGTGCGCAAACTGCTCCAAGAACCGAAGAGCGAAGGCCGGCGGGGAACCTCCGCGAAGGTCGAAACCCGCTCCTAAATCCTCGGCCTCGGATGAGCGCCGTCTCGAAGCAATCCAACGGCCAACCCATTATCGTGCTACTCTTGAGTCAGCCACGGCGCGGTGAACAGCGCGAGAGACGATCGTGTAAGGAGCGCATGATGCCGTTTATACTCACGGGATTTCGACAAGACATGGGATTCCGCGTGTTTGCCTTCGAACGCCGCGAGACCACCCGCAGCCGCATGGAATTCACAGTGAAGGCGGACCTCGGCCTGATTCGCAGATACGATATCCGCATGCAGGAACTTCCTCTGCTGTGCCGGAGCCTGCTGGAGCGGAGCGATGCCGCCAGTGTCAATTACGTGGAGCCGCGGCGCTTCGTGACTTCACCGAGGAACGAAGATGCGCGCGTGCGCGACCGACCGGGCTGCAGCCAAGTCGGAAGCGGCTCCCAAGAAGAAGCCGCCGCGGAGACCGAACGGGCGACACTCCCGGCGCCGCGTGGCGTGGCTAAAGAACGTGCCTTCTCATTTCGATAGCGTTATCAGCAAAAAGATGTTTTCGTTGAGTAAAGTGACGAACTGATTGGGAGCGATGATGGACAAGCGATTAGCGAGCGGCATAAAGCGGCAAGTGGACGCGCGAAAGAACACGTGAAACTCTCGGAGCCCAATCTGAGAACGCCGGAGGAAAACGAGGCCCGCGCGAAAAAGCCGGGCGAACACGGGCCTGACAACGAACGGGATAAACACATCCGGCTACGCTTCGCCGGACCGAGCGGCTGCGCAAAGCGGCAGCGCGCCGAAACAGCCCGGTTAAAAGGAATGAACAAATCCAGTGATCCTCCAGCCGTGCCCGCATTGCAAATCCGTGGATTTTAGAGGTGTGGGCCTGCGCAATGGGATGGAAAGGGCCATGCGTTTCCTGTTGTCGCCGTACCGCTGCGGCTTGTGCGGCCGGCACTTTTTCTTGTTTCGATGGCAAGCCCTGCCGCGGGTTCGGCGTAGAGCTTGCCATTTTTGACGATCCCGCCTTACACGCTTGCGGGAACGGCTGCCTGAACCAGCGGACGAACTTCGATGGTGCCCGATTTCGCGGAAGGGATCTGCGCCGCAATCTCGATTGCTTCATCGAGATCCTTCGCCTCTACAAAGAAAAAGCCCGCGAGTTGCTCCCTCGTTTCGGCGAACGGGCCGTCGGTCACGAGCCGCTTGCCGTCCCGCATACGAACCGCCGTGGCCGTGGATTTTTGCCTCGGCCAT
This sequence comes from Terriglobia bacterium, assembly GCA_963765085.1. Classification (GTDB taxonomy): domain Bacteria; phylum Acidobacteriota; class Terriglobia; order Bryobacterales; family Bryobacteraceae; genus Palsa-187. The sequence goes on from CAVXVL010000008.1 coordinate 46,025, forward strand.
GGAGAGAGAGAGAGAGAGAGAGAGAGGAGAGAGAGAGAGAGAGAGAGAGAGAGAGAGAGAGAGAGAGAGAGA
>CAVXVL010000009.1:0-12315 GCA_963765085.1 Terriglobia bacterium
CCACCTCCTCCTCCTCCTCCTCCTCCTCCTCCTCCTCCTCCTCCTCCTCCTCCTCCTCCTCCTCCTCCTCCTCCTCCTCCTCCTCCTCCTCCTCCTCCTCCTCCTCCTCCTCCCGCCCTCCTCCTCCTCCTCCTCCTCCTCCTCCTCCTCCTCCTCCTCCTCCTCCTCCTCCTCCTCCTCCTCCTCCTCCTCCTCCTCCTCCTCCTCCTCCTCCTCCTCCTCCTCCTCCTCCTCCTCCTCCTCCTCCTCCTCCTCCTCCTCCTCCTCCTCCTCCTCCTCCTCCTCCTCCTCCTCCTCCTCCTCTTCCTCCTCCTCCTCCTCCTCATCCTGGCGCGGGCCGTGTCAGGTTGATATTCCGTGGTTTGTTCCAGTTCGAGCAAAAGTATAGAGAACTGGAATTTCGCCGTGCTCGGCGTTTCCTTCGACGACGATGGATGGAAATCCGTGCGCCCCTACATGACGTCGCACAAGATCAATTACCGCATGATGGTTGGTACGGATGAAATGTCGCAACTGTACGGAGGCGTCGATTCACTGCCCACCTCGTTCATCATCGACCGCTCCGGCCGCATCGCCGCGACGCACGTCGGGCTGGTGGATAAACGCGATTACCAAGATGAGATTCTTAAATTGCTCGATGACCCGAAGGCCGCGCTGGACGCACCCGGCTCTTATGACGACGCTGCTCCTCGGCTCGCTCGTCTGCTTCGGCCAGATCAACGTCCTTAACGTCGCTCCTCTGCGGAAAATCGCGGTCCCTCTGAAAGGCTCCACCGATGCGACCGTCGCTCTGCAATTGCGCGCGGGTTATCACGTCAACAGCAATACGCCTTCGGACGATTATTTTATTCCGCTGCGCCTGACCTGGAATCCGGGTTCTCGAAGCTGCCGGTGAAGATCGATACCGGCTTCTGGGAGAAAGCCAGCTTCTCCATTTGCGGCTGAGGAAACACCACGGAGACCGCTTCGAGAGAACCCGGATTCCAGGTCAGGCGCAGCGGAATAAAATAATCGTCCGAAGGCGTATTGCTGTTGACGTGATAACCCGCGCGCAATTGCAGAGCGACGGTCGCATCGGTGGAGCCTTTCAGAGGGACCGCGATTTTCCGCAGAGGAGCGACGTCAAGGACGTTGATCTGGCCGAAGCAGACGAGCGAGCCGAGGAGCAGCGTCGTCATAAGAGCCGGGTGCGTCCAGCGCGGCCTTCGGGTCATCGAGCAATTTAAGAATCTCATCTTGGTAATCGCGTTTATCCACCAGCCCGACGTGCGTCGCGGCGATGCGGCCGGAGCGGTCGATGATGAACGAGGTGGGCAGTGAATCGACGCCTCCGTACAGTTGCGACATTTCATCCGTACCAACCATCATGCGGTAATTGATCTTGTGCGACGTCATGTAGGGGCGCACGGATTTCCATCCATCGTCGTCGAAGGAAACGCCGAGCACGGCGAAATTCCGGTTCTTATACTTTTGCTCGAACTCGACGAACCACGGAATCTCGACCTGACACGGCCCGCACCAGGTGGCCCAGAAATTCAAGAGCACGACCTGGCCCTTGTAATCGGCGAGAGCGACGGGCATGCCGCTCGAATCCTTCAGCGTGAATGCCGGAGCCGGCTTGCGATTCGAATCCAGTTTGGCGGAGGTGGGAGTCGGCCTTGAACAACTCGCGATGAGGATCGCGAGCATGGCGGCGAAAGCGAGGCGATGCAGTAGTTTCGACATCCTAGTTCAACATCCGCTCTTATTATACAAGTTCAGATCGGCAACGGCTCTGTGCCCGGGAAATGATGCACGAACCAGCGGCGACGGCGCTCTTTCGCGCGCACCGGGAGGGTGAATTCGTCATGCGCCCGAATGCCGGCGAAGAGCCATGCGCCGGTGTCGCAAAAACTTTCGCACGCGTAGCGTCTCCAGCGCGGATCGCGGCGGCGCGGACTTCCGGCGTGCAAAGCGTTCTTGCGCCATTCGGAACTCCAGCCGAGTTCGCCGCGCACGCGGGAGAGGAATTCCTCACGCAGCACATCCTCCCATTCGCGGCGCTTCGCATTCGAGAGACGGACCCACACGAAGTGAAAAATCTCATGCAGAAGAATACGCTCGAACTCCCCATGGCGCGCGAAAACTTCGGAATCCAGCAGGATGATCCGGCGCCGAATGGACGACGACGCGTGGTAGGGTCCGAGCGAGCGCCGCACGGAGACGCGGATCGGACGTCCGTCGAGCGGCGGGAGCACGGGGCTTAGCGGCTCTGCGGCTGGCCCGGAGACCCGGGAACGGGCACCGGCTGCGTGAAGAATTCCGGATTTTCGACGGTGGGCTGGAAGCGGCGAGTCACCTCGTCGAACCAGGCCTTGAGCTGCTCTTTGCGAAGATCCTGCATGATCACGGTCGCCACCTGATCCTTCGACTGCATGGTCTTTTCATCAACGCGAATCACGAAAAATGCGTTCGGGGTGCGGATAGGGTCGCTGACATCGCCGGCCTTGAGCTTCGCGACGGCCAGTTTGATTTCCGGAATGTGCTGGCTATTCACGTCGACGGTTCCGAAGTCGCCGCCCTTGACCTTGGTGGCGTTGTCGTCGGAATAATCGATCACGAGCTTGGCGAAATCGCCGCCGGCTTTGAGCTTCTCGATCACTTCGTTGGCGGCGGCGCGGCCTTCGTCCTCGGATCGGTGGATGTTATAGATCCGCTCTTCGAGCGACGCCTGTGCGCGTTCCTTCTCGGTAGCGTTGGGACCGAAGACGGGTTTGTAGCGCAGCACAATCGCCCGGATTTTCGCCCGCGAATACTCAAGTTTGTGCTGGTCGTAGTACTTCTGAATCGCTTCGTCCGGAACCACCATGTGATCCTGCTGATAGCTCAGAAGAGCGGAAGCGAGAACGTTCGCGCGCTCCGATTCCAACTGTTCCTTGTAAGGGCTCCGCTCGCCCAGCATAAGCTTCTCGCCTTCACTCGCGAGAAAGCGCATCATGAAAAGCTGCTGAATCGCATACTTCGGATTCTGGTTATACATCTGCAGGAATTGCGGAGGCATCGCGGTCAAGGCGGCGTAAACCTCACCCGCGGTGACATCTTTTCCGTCGACTTTCGCCACTACTTTTTCGGGAGGAGTCTTCGGGGGGAGAGGCGATTGGGCAAACGCGGCCCATCCAAATACTGCGGCCAAGTACCAGTGTTTCATTACGATTTCTCCAATCTAGCATGCCCCGGCGGGCACTGCCTGCCATCGCCGCGAGGCGAGCTCCGTAAACGTGGTCAGACGCGCGAACTTCGCTATAGTAACGAACGATAGAAAACCAATCAGGATGATGCGATCGAAGACCCGGGATTTCCGTGATCTCGCAGGGCGCTCCCTATTTGCGGGTTGCGCGCTTCTTATCGTGCTCATGGCCTGTTCCTGCGATCGCTATCCGGAATCGTACGCACCGCCCGCACAGCGTCCGGATTTCCAGGATCCGGAACGCTGGGAGCGCGTCATCTATATGACCGACGTGGACGCTCCCGATCATTTTGCGTCGGATATCTTCGAGCCGCTCGCCGGGAACTGGCGCTGGGCCGGTCAGCGGCCCATGATCCATCTCCAGGTTCCGGCGCAAGGCCGGTTTCGATATCACGTCGAGTTCGCGATCCCGCAGGAGACGTTCCGTTCGACTGGTCCCGTGACGCTGACTTTTCTGGTTGACCGGCATGCGTTGGATGCAAAACGTTACGCGGCGACGGGCGTCTACGAATTTGAAAAAGACGTCCCGCCCGAATGGATTTCGCAAGGCGGAGAGATTCGCCTGGGCGCGGAAATCGACAAAGTATTCGTACCGGCTGGCCGCACGTACGGATTTTTGCTGATCGCGATCGGGCTGAAGAGGAATTGATGGCGGCCGTAGCGCCTCTGATCGGCGCGCTCCTTACCATCGCGGCGTGCTATTCGCTCGGTTCGCTTTTCTTGGCGCGGCTGAGTGTGACGCTGGCGCGCGCGGAGAAGCCTCCCTTGGCATTCACGCTCGGCGCAGCGATATTGCACGTCGTGATGTTCGCGATCCTGGCGCTGCACGTCGCGTACACGCCGGTGCTCGTTGTGTTGCCGGCGGCGATCATCGGTGCGGCCTTGTGGAGGGGCGATTGGCGACTGCCGAGTGCCGAGGGATCGTCAGGGAAGTCCGGACTTGCGGGGGCGATCCGATGTCTTTTCTTCGCGGCGGCAGCGGCGTTCACCGTGGTCTATTTCGCAAACGCATGGGCGCCGGAAATCAGTCCCGATGGGTCGAGCTATCATCTGCCGTTCATCGCGCGCTATCTCCGCGTACACGGATTTGAAGCGGTGCCGACAAATCTGTACGCGAGTTTGAGTCAGGGCGTCGAACTCGTGTTCCTGCCGGCGTTCGCCATCGGAAACGCATTATCGGGAGCGGCGATTTCGGGAGGCGGTTCCGCGTCCGCCCTCGTTCACTTCGGCTTTCTGATCGCGCTGGCTCTCGCGGTGCGCGCCTACGGTCATCGCACCGGACACGCGCTCGCGGGAGACGCGGCGGCGCTACTCGTGTATCTCAGTCCCGTGGCTGGATACGTGGGAACCACTGCCTATGTCGACGCGGCGACCGCGGCCATCGTATTCAGCGCTTTCTATTGGACGCAAATATGGGACGGTGATCGCCGGACTTCGCTCCTGATCTGCGTGGGCCTGGTGAGCGGATATTGTTATGCGGCGAAGTACACGGCGGCGGTGATGGCGATCTACGGCGTCGGCTTCGTTTTGTGGCGATCGCGCGGCATTCAGCGACTTCGGGCGGCGGCGCTCGTGATGGCCTGCGCGGCGATAATGGCGGGACCGTGGATGGTGAGGAATTGGATCTACGTCGACAATCCGCTGGCTCCATTCGCGAATGGCATCTTCCGGAATCCTTTCATCCATCCGGATTTCGAGCAACGCTGGACCGCGTTCTTGCGAAGTTATGGCGTCGACGACCGGCGCAAGCTTCCGTGGATGGTCCTCGTCGACGGAGGCGCGGCGCAAACACCACTAGGCCCGGTCTTTCTGCTTCTCCCGATCGGACTGCTCGCGCTCCGCAAGAAGACCGGACGCCGTGTGCTGCTGCCAGCGGCCTTGCTTCTCTCCACGTATTTCGCCAACATCGGCACTCGATTTCTTCTCCCGAGTTTGCCGTTTCTATCGCTCGCGCTGGCCATCACGTGCGAGGAATTGCCCGCCGTGTTGCTCGTAATCGTCTTGTTTCACGCGGCCGCGTCATGGCCGCGAATTTTGAAACAGTACATGACGCCCAATGCGTTGATACTTCGGCGCACGCCCTTTCGAGCGGCGCTCCGGAAGCAAAGCGAGGATCAGTTTTTGAGCGCGTCGCCGCTGTACCGCGCTGCGCGCTTGATCGAACGCACCGTGCCGCCCGGCGAGAAAGTATTCGCCTTGGGCGGAGTCGCCGACAGCTACACGTCACGGGAAGTTCTGGTGGATTACGCGGGCGCGCTCAATGAACAGTTGAGCGATATTCTTTCTTCCGCGTGGGACGAAATCGCGAAGCCATCTCGCGCACTGGTCTTCCGCTTTCCCGCGCACTCGCTGCGACGAATCCGCGTGGTGCAGACCGTCACGGCTCCCAAAAGCGACGAGCAGTGGAACGTCCACGAGCTGCGGATTTATCGCGCGGACATGGAAGTGCCGCGTTCGCCGGAGTGGCGCCTGCGTGCCTTTCCTAATCCTTGGGGTGTTTCTTACGCCTTCGATCACTCCGAAGTGACTCGTTGGAGGAGCTGGGAAACGGCTGCTCCCGGCATGTATATCGACGTCGAGTTTCCGGACACGATCCAAGCGGATCAGGTGCGCATCGAAACGTCGGCCGATAATCCTGACACGAAGATTCGTCTCGAAGAACTGGATGAAGCGGGACGCTGGAAAACGCTCGCAGCGGCGCCGGAAGAATTCACCTTGCATCCGGAGGTGTCCCTGCGCCGCGCGGCGGCCGACGAATTTCAGTTGCACGGCGTGCGATATATTTTGGTGCGAGACGGAGATCCGGGCGCGAAAGATTTCGCGCAAGATCCCGCAAGCTGGAATTTTACGGCGGTGGATAGGGCCGACGACGCGACGATCTATCGTGTAGGTCCGCCGGCGAATTCACTCAGATAGACGTTATCCGGCGACCAACGCCGCTTTCCTTCGCTCCCACGGTGAAGGGTGCGGATCACGCCGGTCGCATCGAAGACCGCATTTCCGAGCGCCGCGCCCACTGACCTGGAGTCTGTAAGTCGCCATGTCGTCTCCTGGAGTGAGGCTCCCACAGGCAGCATACTTCCACTGTCGGCCTGAAATCGCTCCGGCCATGTGATATCTTCATTCAAACAGATTGAACGGCGGCGCCCGATTTCACGGGGCATTCGATGCGCCAATAGATTTGTATTCAGGGAGGCTTCATGAAAGATCAGAAATCAGGCGGGTCGATACAGCGCCGCGATGTGTTGAAAGCGATGGGCGCGGGCGCAGCGTTGGCCGCCGCGGGCGGACGCGATTTGTTCGCGCAGTACATCAACAAATCGGCATCCAAGAACGGGCGCATCGACGTCCATCATCATCACGTGCCGCCCGCCCTCGCTGCTCAACCCGGCGCGGCCGGAGGATTGGGAAATGCCGGCGCTCCTCCCGCCGGTGGCCGTGGAGGCACGGCAGCAGGAGGGGGAGCGTTCGGCCGCGGCTGGACGCCTGAGAAGACGCTGGAGCAGATGGACAAATACGACATCTCCGTCGCGGTTCTCTCGATGACGCAGATGGGCCCGCTTCTCTACGACAACACCGAGAAGGGGCGCAAAGCCGTTCGTACCGGCAACGAGTACGGCGCAACGCTCATGCAGAAGTGGCCGAAGCGCTTCGGGCTTTTCACGGGCGTGCCGCTGCCCGACATCGACGGCGTGATGAAGGAGATCGAGTACGGCTTCGATACGCTCAAGGCTGACGGGATCGGGATTTACACCAACGATAATCAGACTCATTGGCCCGGCGATCCGTACTTCGACCCGATGTGGCAGGAGTTAAACCGGCGGAATTCGATCGTGTACATGCATCCGCTCGCTCCGCCGTGCTGCACCAATCTCAACGACAGCGTTTCGACGGCGATGAACGAATTCGACTTCGATATCACGCGCGCATGCACCAGCATTCTGGCCAATGGGATCTTCCATCGTTTCCCGAACGTGAAGGTGATCATCCCGCACTCCGGCGGCACCATGCCGATGATCGCGGGCCGCATCAAGGATCGCTATCCCAAAGATCCGAAGCACCTGGAATACATTCCCGACGGCGTGATCGCGGAGCTGCAAAAGTTCTACTTCGATATCGCGCACGCAAGCTATCCGTGGCCCATGGCGGCGATGACGAAATTCGCAAAGCCGGATCACATTCTGTTCGGCACGGATTATCCGTTCGAGCCGATCGAATCGACCGTGGATCAGATTCCGAATTTGGGATTTTCGGCGGATTTCTGGCGCGCGGTGGATCGGGAGAACGCGGAGAAAATTCTGCCGCGGTTTAAGGCATAACATTGTGGCCGGCTGTAAAGCCGGCTGCAGCCTCAAAAGGCCGCCCCACACGCTACAAACCGCTTAATAGCGGAATATCTTTCGCGGCCATGGGCGGCGGGATGGATTTGATATACGCGTACACGTCCGCGAGTTCCTGATCGGACATGACCTTCGCCCGGAACTGCGGCATGCCGCTCGGCGGAGGGTTGCGGACGAAGCCGATGAAGCCGGCTTGCGAGAGCTTGGTCTGCATCAGGCGCGCGCCGGCGAGACCGCCTTGGCCGATGACGCCGTGGCATTGATAGCACGCGTTCTTCATGAAAATGGCGCGGCCTTTTTCGGCTTCTCCCGCAAGTTCCTTGGTCTGACCGAAGCCGGCACTCGCGAGAATCGTCATCAGTGGAAACAATAAATGTAAATTCTTCATTTTGATTCCTGCCTGTGAACTCGCCTAACGCGGCTGCGTGACCACGTCGATCAGGGCGGGTTCGCCTTTCTTCACGCGCTCGATGCCGCGGCGGATGGCCGGGCCGAGATCGTTGGGATTACTGATGGGACCTTCGGCATACAGGCCGTAGCCTTTCGCGACGCTCGCGTAATCGATGTTGGGCTTGACCAGCGCCGTGCCGATATCGGAACGATCCACGCCGCGGTTGTACTTGGCTCCGTACAAGGCGATGTACATGCGCTCCTCGTGATAGGCGCGGTTGTTGTGCATGATGCTGAGAATCGGAATGCTGTGATGCGCGGCGGTCCAGAAGACAGCGGGCGTGTAGTTGAAATCGCCGTCGTCCTGGATGCTGACGGTCACGCGTCCATGCTTCCGATTCGCGAGCGCCGCGCCGACCGAAGCGGGCGCGTTGTAGCCGACGCCTGCTCCTCCCTGCGCGCCGATGAACTGATAGTGCTTGTTGAAGGTCCACAGGCGCGTCGGCCAGAAACTGGAGTGGCGATCGTTCGAAACCAGCGACCAGTCTTCGTTCTTGAGCTGCGCCCACAGCTCGGCGGCCATGCGTGAGGTGCTGACGGGGCTCGCGTCGAAAGCGAGCGTGGCGAGTTCGAGATCGCGCTGATGCGCCATCCGATTTTCCTCGGCAATCTTCTTGCCGCGGAGCTCAAAGGCGCCCTTGCGATCGGGCGTCGTCAGCTTCTTCACGGCTTCGATGAGAGTAGGCAAGGTCGCTTCGGGGTCGCCCGCGACGGCGATGTCGGCTTCGACGTAGCGTCCGAAGTCCTGATAGTTGGCTTTATTCGCTAAATCGACAGCGGAAATAGAAATGATCTTGGCGCCCGGCTTCGTGATGGAACGCGTCTCCATGCCATTGCGATTGATGGGTGTGGAGCGATGCAGCACTCCCCACAGATCGTCGGCGTCGAGCGCGAGGATCGCATCGGAATCGGTGATGTTCGGCGTCATGCGCTGCACGCCCGCACGTCCCGAGAGAGGATGATCGGTGGGGAAATTCATGCGCAGGCGCTGGTCATACACACGGCACTGCAGGGCATCGGCAAGCTCTACCAGAAGCTCGATTCCATGCGGCGTGCGCGCGACGCGTCCCGCGACGATGACGGGATTTTCGGCGTTCACTAAGATGCGCGCGGCGTCTCTGACGGAGGCGGAATCACCTTCCGGAGCCGCGCTCATGACGAGCTTGGGAATGCGAATCTTCTCGCGCATCGGCTCTTCCTGCAACTCGCCGTCGGCGACGATGACGACGGGTTCCATCGGCACCGTGGTCGCGATCTTATACGCGCGCACGGCCGATTCGGCGAAGTGCGTCAGGCTGACCGGATTGTCGTCCCACTTGACGTAGTCGCGCACCATAGCCGCGGCGTCCTGAACGCTATGCGACCATTCCGCGCTGCCGCGGCGATAATTCGCGTCGAGAATATTGCCGAGGATGATGTACATCGGCACGCGATCGGCGTAGCAGTTATAAATCGCCATGGACGCGTGCTGCAGCCCGACGGTACCGTGCGCCATGATCATCATCGGCTTGCCTTCGATTTTGGCGTAGCCGTGCGCCATGGCCGCCGACGATTCCTCATGGCAGCAGGTGAGCAGCTCGGGCATCGAGTTGCCGCCGTAGTTGATCATCGATTCGTGCAGCGCGCGAAAGCTCGATCCGGGATTCGCCGCGCAGTATTCGATGCCGAGCGTTTTAATCACGTCGATCATGAAGTCCGAGCCCGGCTTCTCGTTGCCGCTGACTTCGGCGGCCGAGCCGGTTTCCGCCGGGCTGCTGCGCGGTTCCGCTTGCTGGGGCTTCGCTAAGGGAGCCTGGGCCGCGAGCGCCGCGGCGCCGGCCGCACCCCGCAGAAATCCGCGCCGGTCGATGGGATCTTTTGTAGCGCCTTGGACCGGATTGTCCGCGGGTTCTTTCGACTTCGACATAACGAGGAAATTCCTCCTGAACCAGTGCCATTATGCCACGCCCCGCCGGTCGATTCCGAAGGCTTGCAGGGGCATGCAGAAATAAGAAAGGGCTGACCGCGAATGCGATCAGCCCTGCTGGAAACGCCCGAATTTCGTCCCGCCCCGTGGGGCTTTTGTTTAATACGAACAAGCCCCTCGCTAACGCAGAGGGCTCCTGTTCCTGCGGACGCTATTTATAAACCGGAGCGATCGGCTTGGCAACGAGGAATTCCGGATTCGCGCCCTTGCGAGGAACGAACTTCTGTACGCGGCCTGCATCCACTTCGGCCAAATACAGATTGCCTTCCGAATCCACGCTGAGTCCGTGCACGCCCCACATGCCGCCGGGGAACATGCCCATGGTGCCGAAGGTGTACAGCAGGTGCCCTTCGAGATCGTACTGCACCATTTTGTTGGTGTCGCGGTCGAAGGTCCAGATGGTGTGGCCGGAGCCGATGTACAGCAGGTGCAAGCTGGACGGTTCGGCGTTGATGTGCCACTCGCGCAGGTACTTTCCGTTTTCTGTGAAGACCTGGATGCGGTGGTTATTGCGGTCGTTGACGAAAACGTTGTGCGTCTTCGGATCCACCGCTACGCCATGGACGTTGCTGAAGTAGCCGGGACGCGTTTCATAGTTGGTGTCCTGATTGTTGCGCGGTCCGCCCTTGATGCCCCAATCCATGATGAACTTGCCGTCTTTATTGAACTTCGCCACGCGAGTGCCGGTGTAGCCGTCGGAGACGAAGAAGTCGCCGTTCGGGAGCCAATCGAGATACGTCGGCCGATTGAAGTGAGTCGCATCGGCGCCTTCCACTTCGGGCGTGCCGATGGTCTGCAGGAGCTTTTTGCCATCGTGCGTGAAGATGTAAATCGCCTGCATGTTGTCGTCGACAACCCACACGCGCTTTTCCGGATCATACGGGCTGATGTAGACCGAGTGAGGGCGGCGGAACAGCTTGTCCCATTGATCCCAGACCTCGATGATCTTGCCTTCGCGATTCACGACGACCAGGCAATTCTTCCACTCCGCATCGACTCCCAGTTGACGATAGGGAGGCCCTTTGATGCCGAGCTTCGTCGATTTGCCTTCCCATGCCGTGAGCCATTCGCTCATCGGATTGTCCGTGCCGCCGGTGCCGGGCAAGGAGGCCGTGGTTGCATCGCGCCAGAATCCGGCTACCGGAAAGTTCAGGCTGGGGCCAACCTGCGGAAGCAGGACTGTTTTGGGCGGCGCCATTTTCGGCAGTTCGCCGCGGAACAACATATAAATACGATCCGGACTCTCGGCGAACACGCTTTCGCCTGCGCCGTAGGTCCACTTCGCGTTCCCCGGTAGTGTGCTGATATCCTGCGGCCAGTTCTTCACGACGTCATAGGCGCCGGAGATATCCTCGGCTCCCAGCCCTCCCGGCACCGCAGCGAAGCCAGTTCCCGGAGCACTCTTGGCCTGGACCGGCGCGAGTTTCCCCGAGACCGCCAGTCCGATCGCGACGCCTACTGCCACCATCAGCAGCATTACGCCAAATTTTTTCATTCGGTAAAACCTCCCGCAGCTAGTCGGCGGCGTAAATTACTACACCGCTCGGAAAACTGTAGCACAGTTAGGCTGAGGGAACACTGAAAACGCGGTTTTGAAGTTTACTGCAAGGCAGCCCCGGCGTCAATGAAGGCCGCCGCGGGCATTCGTGACGCGCGGGGGCGCGACGTCGTTGCGCATAAGATACAGGACAAACGGGGTCACTTCGAAGGGCATTTTTTCGCGCGGCGAAAGCAAGGAGAGCGGGCGTGTCTTGATCAGCTCCACGCGGTTGTCCCAGGGGTTGAGCTTGATGCGCGACCCCAAGGGCAGCGCGGCGATCTGCTCCAGTTTATTTTCTTCCAGCGCCGGCGCCGCGTCGGCAAACTGACGCAGGCGCGCGAGCGCTTGCGCGTCGGCGATCTGGTCGCCGAGATTGGGATGCAGAAGATCGGGAAGATCGTTGGTGCGCGCGGCCAGGGCTTTCAGGAATAGGCCCGCATTGGCGGTGTTCGCATAAGGTGACGCGCGCATAATCTCCACGGTCGTCTTGCCTGCCTCGAGCATCTCCTCGGGGGTGCGCTCGAAGCGCAGATGCTGCAGCACCTCCGGGTCGCTGACCATAGTTTGGTTGGTGAAGGCGTATTGCGTAGGCGTGCGGTGCCCCAGCGCGATGTGAGCGAGTTGGTCGGCCAGCACCAGCGCGAGACTCGCTTCGTCGGGCAACACGTCGATGAGTCCGCGGCTGATGACAATGGTGCGCCCGATCGCGAACGACTCCATGGAGTGGTCAGCAGCACGCGGCAATGCACGTCGACGCCGAGCTTGGCCGACACAATCAGATTGTTCACGACGG
>CAVXVL010000010.1:0-7304 GCA_963765085.1 Terriglobia bacterium
AGAGATTCGATTCGTCGATGCCCACCACCTGCGTGCGTCCATCGACTTTCTCTAGAATCTCGGACACGCCGGAGACGACTTCCGAGGCCAGACGCTGATCGCCGTGGGAGACGATCTCCGAAATGGAGTAACGATCGTCGAGTGCCGGTTTGAAGACCTGCACGCGCTTGCGCGCAAGACGGGCGCGCCGCAGACGCCGGATCAACTCTTCGCTTTTGCCCGAAAACATGGGGCCGCACACCACTTCGACCCATCCGGCGTGTCCCGTGAAAATGTCCATGAAGCGTTCCGCGGAAACGTTCAGCATAGCGAACCGGGTGCGGCTTTGCCAGCGCCGCCACTTCAGAATCGCGATTTTGGGCCGCAAAAGGCGGTATATAATTTTTTAGGAGGAAAATGAGCAAAGAAGACGCTATTGAAGTCACTGGCACCGTTGTTGAAAAGTTCCCCAGCGGTTTGTTTAGCGTCCAACTGGATCAAGAGCGGACGATCCTTGCTCACCTGGCCGGGAGGCTCCGCCGCAATCGCATTCGCGTGCTGGCGGGAGACCGTGTAACGTTGGAAATGTCGCCCTACGATTTGACCAAGGGCCGCATTACGTATCGCCACAAGTAGCCCCCTGAAAAAACTCCTCTTCGTGTTCGGCACACGGCCCGAAGCGATTAAGCTCGCGCCCGTCATCGCTCGGTTTCGCGAAGATCCCCTGGTTTCGTGACGCACAACGCCGTCACCGCGCAGCATCGCGGATTGCTGGATCAGGCGCTGGATGCGTTTTCCATTCATCCCGACCACGACCTGGACCTCATGCGGCCCGGGCAAAGCCTGAACGAGACCGCGGCGCGTATCATCGAAGCGCTCGCGCGCGTGCTCCAGGAAGAGCAGCCGGATCTCGCGATCGTGCAGGGCGACACGACGACGACTTTCTGCGCGGCGCTTGCCGCTTTTTACGCGGGCGTCCCGGTGGCGCACGTCGAAGCCGGACTGCGCACCGGCGATCAACGCCAGCCCTTTCCCGAGGAGATGAATCGCGTTCTCACCACACGGCTCGCGACGCTGCACTTCGCGCCGACCGAGGCCGCGGCGGCGACGCTGCGCAGCGAGGGTGTTGCGCGAGACCAAATTCTCGTGAGTGGGAACACGGGCATCGATGCGGTGCTCGCCGTGCGCGACCGGCTTGCGAGCGGAGAGCTACAAGCGGGATCACTTCCGGCATTCGATGCAACGAAAAAACTTGTCCTCGTGACGGCTCATCGGCGTGAAAGTTTTGGCGCGGGGTTCGAAGGGATTTGCGAAGCTCTGCTCCGATTGGCCGCGCGCCCCGACGTGGAGATCGTCTATCCCGTCCATCCGAATCCGCACGTGCGCGGCGCGGTCGACGCGAAGCTTCGCGATGTGGCACGGATCACATTGATCGAACCGCTGCCCTATGTCGATTTCGTCGATCTGATGCGCCGCTCATACGTGCTCTTGACGGACTCCGGAGGCGTTCAGGAAGAAGGTCCCTCGCTTGGCAAACCAGTACTTGTCATGCGTGAAAAGACGGAACGCCCCGAAGCCGTGGAAGCCGGCACGGCGGTGCTCGTGGGCACCGATCCCGAACGCATGGTCGCCGAGACGGCGCGGTTATTGGACGATCCCGCCGAGTACGCGCGGCGCGCCCGTATTCATAATCCTTACGGAGACGGGCGCGCGAGCGCAAGAATTCGCGACGCGGTTGCCGCCTATTTCGCAGTCGCTTAGAGGTTGGGAAACGCCCCCTGGGTCCCGCCGGGCCGGTATAGTCGGATCACAAGGAGGCGGCTCACGTTGCCACATCCAGTCGGCGGCACGGTGAACAGCGGAACACCCAAAGCGGCCAGCGCGAAAAATGAGAACGAAGGCGGATTACTCGATCAACTGACGGCGCGCGTGGTGGGACAGGCTCATGCCATGGAACAGATCGTCCCGTATGTGCAGATGCATCAGGCGGGTTTAGCTCCGGAGGGCCGGCCGGCCGGTGTCTTCCTGTTGCTCGGCCCCACGGGAACGGGAAAGACGCGCACGGTGGAAGCGCTCGCCGACGTTCTGCACGGCAATGAGAAACAGGTGTTGCGCGTAGATTGCAGCGAATTCCAGATGGAGCATGAAGTGGCGAAGCTGATTGGCGCGCCGCCCGGTTACCTGGGGCATCGGGAGACGACGCCCATGCTGACGCAGAATAAGCTCACAGGAATGGCCAGCGAGCGCTGCGATTTGTCGCTCGTGCTGTTCGACGAGATCGAGAAGGCTGCTCCCAGCATGACGCGGCTGCTGCTCGGCGTGCTGGATAAAGCGGCGTTGCGACTGGGCGACAACACGACCGTGAACTTGGAACGAACCTTGATCTTCATGACCAGCAACGTGGGCGCGCGCGAACTACGCAAGCAGATCGAACCGGATTTCGGATTCGAGTCGATGCTGCCGGCCATCGCCGCTCCATCGCAGGGGTCTCCCACGAAGCTGGATCGCGTGGGTGCGAGCGCGGTGCGCCGGAAGTTCCCGCCGGAGTTCGTGAACCGCATCGACGCGGTGATCACCTATCGTCCGCTGGGGGCGAGCGAACTGGCGGAGATATTGGAGCAGCAATTGGAAGCGCTCGACCGGCACATTCGCAAACGTCTGGGCACGCGAGCGTTTACACTGGCCGTCGATCGCGAGACGAAAGAGTTCTTATTGGCGAACGGCACGAGCACGGAATACGGCGCGCGCGAGCTCAAGCGCACGGTTCTCCGGTCGCTCACGCAACCGCTGGCTGCGCTGCTCGCAAACGGGTCCATCGAACCTGGCGCGGTGGTCAAAGCGCAGTTTGTTTTTCAAAAACAGGCGAGCAGGAAGGGCGGATCGGAGGACCAAGCGAAAGCCGCACAGGGAAAACTCACGCTGACCGTGACCGGGCCGTAAAGTGCGGACGCGGGACGCTGGCGCTTAGCGGTGCGCGGCGCGGGAAACGCTGCGCACTCCAGCCGAGGGCGAAGCAACCGAGCGCATCATCGGCGCGGAGGAAAGCGACGAAACCGGGCGGACCGTTTGTATGCCAGACACGAGCGAAGCCGCACGCGGGATGTACAGATTCGTCGCCATGAGCGGGCTGTAATAGGCGCTGCCGAACGGGCTCATGTACATGCCGTCGCCACCGGGCAAGTACGTGAACATTCCGAACCACGGATTCCACGACCACGCTCCGTAGGGCGAGCTGTTCAGGCCCGCGACATACCCGGTCGATCCAGGATTGTTGGCCACGCGCGCCGATGTGATGTTCGCGTCGGCCACGTATTCCGCGCGCCGTGCGCTCCAGCGATAGAACGCATCCGTATCCTTTGAATCGAAACTCGCCAAGGCCAGCGTCGAAGACCCGAGCGCCACTTCATGACCTTTGTGAACCACGGTCTGTGCATCGTCGGCGGTCACGCGAGCTTGTCCATCGTAGACGCGCAGGCGGGCGGGATCGGAATCGATGCGAAACAGACCTTTGTGCGTGAGCGCGATGCGCGCGCCGGAGGCTTCGAAGGAGATCGAGTTATTCGGAAGCAACTCGCCGACCTCGATGAGCGCCGATCCGGAGACAACGGCGAGCCGGGTATCCGAGAGCGAGTTCGAATCCATCCGCACCGAGCTGTTCTCGGCAAGGCGCAGGAACACGCCGGGCGTCAGCAACAACTCCACGCGGCCTTCGTTGCTCGCGATGACCTGATTTGGTTTGAGCTCCGGAAACTGGCCGAATTTGGGTTGAATCGGCTGATTGTCGATGCTGACGTCCCCTTCGACGTACTGCACCACGCCGGGAATGCGCCGAAATGACAGACTGCCCAAAAGACAGCGCCGAAAATCCGAGGAGGAGAGAAAGGCTGGCCCGCATCATGCAGTCATAATGCACCTTTTTGGCAGCCACGTCAACCGGACGGGCCAGCTTGTAAATCGAACCAACGATTCAAAAATAAACGCCGGAGGCCGATGAGTGGCTCATGTCTTCGACTTCCTCGAGCACGGTAAGCGGGAACCCGTATCGATCGACCAGGGGCACACTCCCAGGCGCGCCGGGCAAACGGCAGCCCGGCGGAAGGGCGCGTGGATAAAGGAAAGCCCGGCGCTCCCGGCCGCAATCTTGCTCGCGGGTCTCGCGGCAGGCGTGAGCCTATACGCCGGGCTGAGATGCGAATCGCGAAGCGTCGGAGAAAGAACGATTGGCGGCCGACGTGGCGCGCACGGAGGTCGGGTTCGCGCGTAAACTCTCGGTCTACGAGGACGAATTGCGAGGAGCGGCGGCCTACTTATCCTTTGTGGACCGCATCGACCAACCGGCGTGGCGTTCTTATACGGACCGCCTGGAGGTGTTCGCGCGCTATCCAAGAATTCCACCATGTTCTTCGCCCAGCCTGTAGACGACGCGGACCTTCGGTCGTTTGAGCGCGAGCAACGAAACCACAACGTCCCCGGCTACAAGATCCATGCTCCGCCCGACGGAAAGCTGGGATCGCAGCCGCAACACTCGGTGGTCGCGCAGTGCCGCCGATGACGACCAATCCCGGCGGCCTGGGAATCGATCACGCGTCCGAACCGCGCCGCCGCGCGGCCATCACCGTGGCGCGCGATCTGGGCGTTTCTTCGATGACTCCGCCCGTGCAATTACGAGACGCGGGGAACCGCAGCTCGGACTGATGCTGTATGTCCCGGTGTATCGGGCGGGAGCGAACATCGATGCCGTGGAAGAACGGCGGGCTGCGTTTCGCGGCACGGTGGGAACCACGTTTTCCGCGAACGAGTTTTTCGATCAGACCGCCGAGATGTCCGGCGGCGATGTTTCCATGACGGTGTACTACGGCGGAATGAAATCGGAAAACTATGTGTATGGGCCGCGGAAATCGCATTTCGCCGCGGTCGGCACCCTGGAGCTCGCCGGAACCGTGTGGACGGCGGGATGGGAGAGGGGGCCGTCCTACGTGGGAATGAGCCGCAAGCCGGCGATCATGGCGGGCGGCCTGGCGCTGCTCACTTCCTTATTATTGGCGGGTCTCATCGCCAACCTCCAGCCCACCAACCGGCGAGCCGCCGCCATCGTTCAAACCCGCACCGCGGAGCTGGCGAATGCGGTGCAAGCCGCAGTGGGCCAACCGCGCGAAATCGGAATTTCTCGGCGAACATGAGTCACGAAATCCGCACCCCGATGAACGGCGTCATGGGGATGACTGCGCTGCTTCTACAGACGGCGCTGACCGGCGAACAGCGGGAACTGGCACAAACCGCGATGAGCTCGGGCGAGGCGCTCGTGACCATCCTCAACGACGTTCTGGACTTCTCGAAGATCGAGGCCGGAAGTTGGTGCTGGAATCGAAGCCCTTCGATTTGGAGGCCGTGGTGGCGGAGGTTGTCGAATTACTCGCACCCCAGGCTGCCGACAAGGGGATCGAACTGGCTTTCCGGTGTCCGGCGGGAACGCCGCGGTTCTACGCGGGCGACGCGTCGCGCATTCGGCAGGTGGTGCTGAACTTGACGGGCAACGCGGTGAAGTTCACGTCGCGCGGGCATGTGCTGGTGCGCGTGGAAGCGCCACGTTCGCCGGAGCCCGAGAACGCCGAGGATCAGCCGGTACAGGTGAAGCTGAGCGTGGAGGATACCGGCATCGGAATCCCTCCCGAGAGACAGGCCGATCTGTTCCAGAAATTCTCGCAGGCCGACGCATCGATGACGCGGCGTTATGGTGGAACCGGGCTGGGTCTCGCCATCAGCAAGGAACTGATCGAGCGCATGGGCGGCAAAATCGGCTGCCAAAGTGTGGTGGGGGAGGGATCGAGGTTCTGGTTTACGCTACGACTGGGTGCGATTCCCGCCACGAGCACCGATCCGCCGCCTGCGCTGCATCAACCGAGTGACGCGATTGAGGAGACGGAGCCGCGCTCAACCGCCGATTTCCGCGCCGCCCTCGCCGGTGCGCGTATTTTGATCGCCGATCCGTGGCCGCTCAGCCGGGCTTTTCTGTTCGAACAATTGCCGCGCGGCGAGCACTCCCGCGAGCCGGTGGCGAGCGCCGAGGCCGTCGTGAAGGAATTGTCGGAGGGCCGTGTGTTCGATGTCATCGTGCTCGAGGAATCTCTGTGGGCCGCGGGAGGGGGCGCGCTACAGGATGCCTTGTCGGTTGCCGCGCAACAGAACGGCACGCGGTTGCTGATCGAGGCGCAACTGGGACGACGGCACGGAACCGGGCGTTTCACCGGGGCCGGCTTTTCGGGATGGATCGCGAAACCGATCCGCTGGACGCAGGCGGGACCGGCGCTCGCCGCGGTATGCGGTGATTTGACCAGCCAGCCGAATCCGCTCGTGGATGAACGAATCGAACCCGCGCGGCCGCCGGCCGAGCCCCTGGGGAAACGCGCCTTGGTCGTCGAGGACAATGCGGTGAACCAGCGCGTCGCATGCGCGTTGCTGCGCCGCGAGGGCTATCACGTGGACGTCGCGAGCGACGGACTGGAAGCCGTCAATCTGTTTGCCATCCACGACTACGACGCCGTGTTTATGGATTGTCAGATGCCGGTTATGGATGGACTGGAGGCGGCGGCAGATTCGCGCGGTCGATAGAAACAGGGGCAGGCACACGCCCGTGATCGCCATGACCGCACACGCCAGTACGGAAGATCGCGACATGTGCCTGGCGGCCGGAATGGATGATTTCATCTCGAAACCTATCGGCATGCAACATCTGCGGCGCGTACTGACGAATCTGGAAGCGGGCGGATCCGCCCCCGTCGGTTCGATGGAGTCCAGTTCGGTATAGTTCTGTTCCGTGTAGTATCGATATGTGCAGGGATTCTATAAGCACAGGCTTGCTGTTTTCGCCGCCGCGGTTGCTCGGCTCGAATCCCGCATCGCGCGTTTTTGCGCGGCGAAAGTCGCACCACGATTCATACGATGGTGCGCGCCGTTGTTGGTGGCGTCGTGGCTGACAACGTCATGCTTCAGCGCCGTCCCCACCTTCTACGCCGACGTGCTTCCCATCCTGCAGAATCGCTGCCAGAATGTCATCGCCCCGGCTCCATTGCGCCCATGCCGCTGATGACTTACAAGGAAACCCGTCCGTGGGCGCAATCCATCCGCGCGAATGTGATCGGACAAAAATGCCGCCGTGGTTCGCCGATCCGTGCTGCGGCAGTTTCGAGAATGACCGGAGCCTCACCGAAGCGGAGATTCAGACACTCGCCTCGTGGGCAGCCGGACGCGCGCCGGCAGGCGATCCGAAGGATGCACCTGTGCCGAAGACTTGGCCGCCGAACGAAATCTCGCCGCACCCGACGCCG
>CAVXVL010000011.1:0-10515 GCA_963765085.1 Terriglobia bacterium
AACGCCGGACCGGCCGACCTACGCGCCTTTCGCTCGAATTGGCCGCACGCATGATTTATCTGGGCAAGATACCGCGACGCTCGAAGAAGCGCGCGAACTGGCGCAGAAGAAACTGCTCGACGGGTCGGGCTATCGCAAGCTTAAGGAAGTGATCGCGGCGCAGGGCGGCAACGCACCGTCGATGGATCGCTTCGAACTGCTGCCGAACGCGACGGGCGCGCGCGAAATCAGTTCGCCGCGCGCGGGCTACATCAGCGCGATCGACGCCGAAGTACATCGGACAGGCGTCGGCGATGATCGGCGCGGGCCGCGACACCAAGGAAGACACGATCGATCCCGGCGGTGGGCGTGATTCTCGAAGTGAAGGTCGGCCAAAAGGTGGACGCGGGCGGCGTGCTGTGCCGCCTGTATTACACGGGCGAAGAGAATGTGGAAGAGGCCGCGCAATTGGTGGAAGACGCGTTCCGCATTTCCGGTCCACGGCTCCCGAAAGCGGGAACTGATTCTCGAAGTCGTCGGCTGATCCACCGCGGCGGCCATGGGACGGTTCACCGGCCTCTCGGACTGGCGGCCATCCTGGCGCCGCGTATCTGTTTTCCAATAATCGTCCGCAATCCAGCCGCGCGTAATTTTCTGGGGCCTGGGCTTGCAGTTCGGCTTCGCCTTCCTGGTGCTGAAGACGGAGTTCGGCAAAGTATTTCAAGTGATCGGCACGGGAGTCAATCATCTGATCGATTACTCGACCGAGGGCAGCCGCTTTTTATTCGGCGATAAACTCGGGGCCCCGAACGATCAGTTCGGCGTGATTTTCGCCTTTCAAGTCCTCCCGATCATCATCTTTATCGCCTCGTTTTTCGCGATCCTCTATTACCTGGGCATCATGCAGTTATTCGTGAAAGCCATGGCGATCGTGATGCAGCGGGTGATGGGAACCAGCGGCGCGGAATCCATGAACGTCGCCGCCAGCATCTTCATGGGTCAGACGGAAGCGCCGTTGACGATCCGGCCGTTTCTCGCGGCGCTGACCCAAGCGAACTGTTCACGGTGATGGTCAGCGGCATGGCGCACATTTCGGGCTCGGTGATGGCGGCCTATGTGTTGATCGCGCATGTGGAGATCCGCCACATGCTGACGGCCGTGATCATGACCGCGCCCGCGACGTTGATGCTCGCGAAGATGCTGATGCCGGAAACCGGGCAAGCCGGTCACGGCGGGCACGGTAAAAATCGAAGTGGAGAAGACCCGGCGTCAACCTGATCGATGCGGCCGCGCACGGCGCATCCGACGGATTGCATCTGGCGCTGAACGTCGGCGCCATGCTGATCGCGTTTCTCGCGCTGATCGCCATGGTCAACGGAATTCTGGGCGGCATTCACGGAGTGCACGGATTCGGCTGGCTGCCGCCGACCATGCAGCGAATTTTAGGAATTCTGTTTGCTCCAGTCGCGTGGCTAATGGGCGTGCGTTGGGCCGATAGCGCGGCGATTGGAAATCTGCTGGGCACGCGTTTGATCCTGAATGAATTCGTGGCCTACGTGGACCTGGGGAAAGTCGCGTCGACGCTCGATCACAAATCGTTCGTGATCGCGACCTACGCGCTGTGCGGTTTTGCGAATCTCAGTTCGGTAGCGATCCAGGTGGGAGGCATCGGGGCCCTGGCGCCTTCCCGAAAATCGGACCTCGCGCGGCTCGGCATGAAGGCCGTCGCGGCCGGAACCATGGCGAATTTCATGTCGGCGTGCATCGCCGGCATGCTTTTATAAAGATGCGGTGAGCGAACTATGAGTGAAGATCTGAATCCTGTTGGCATCGTGCTGGGGAGCGGATTAGGCGCCTTCGCCGATACGGTCACGAACGCCTTTGAGACTTACTACGGTGAAATCGCGGGCTGGCCGCCGACGACCATCGAAGGCCATGCCGGCAAGCTGGTCATGGGCACCGTCGCCGGCAGAGATGTGCTTGTGCTCGCGGGCCGCGCTCATCTCTACGAAGGCTATTCGCCCGCGCAGGTGGTGTTCGGAGTTCGCGAGCTCGCTCGCCGCGGTGTAAAGAGCGTGATCCTGACCAACGCGGCGGGCGGCATCAATCTGACGTTTCGTCCGGGCGATTTGGTGTTGATTTCCGATCACATCAATCTCACGGGTGCGAATCCACTGACGGGCGTGAACGACGAAACGCTCGGCCCGCGCTTCCCGGATATGACCGAGATTTATCCGGCTCGGTATCGCGAGCTCGCACGGGAGGCTGCGGCGGGGTTCGACGTGAAACTCAAGGAAGGCGTCTACGCGGGATTGCTGGGACCGAGTTACGAGACGCCGGCGGAGATCCGTTATCTGCGGACGATCGGCGCGGATCTGGTCGGGATGTCGACTACGCTCGAAGCGATCGCCGCCGCGCATGCGGGAATGCAGGTGCTCGGGATTTCCTGCGTCACGAACATGGCCGCGGGAGTTCTGCCACAGAAACTGGTGCACGAGGAAGTGCTCGCAGTGGGCGAGCAGGTGCGAGAGACGATGATGAAATTACTGACGTCGATCGTGCCGAAGTTGGCGTAATCCCCGAGTAAAACACGACCGCGTAAGGCAGGTCCCGCACTGCGTTCGGGATGACGCGCGGGTGCGTTAGGAAGGTGGAGCGTTGATTCAGGACCCCGGCCGCGTGCGGCGCATACAATAAAAGATACCCATGGGGATCTACTACTCACGCCCGGAACTGGTGGAAGCGCGGGCACGCTGGCGCGCGGAAGGCAAGACCGTGGTGTTTACCAACGGCTGTTACGATATTCTGCACCCCGGCCACGTCCGCCTGTTGGAGCGCGCGCGGAGCCTGGGACAAATTCTGATTCTCGCGCTGAATACCGATGCGAGCGTCGCGCGGCTGAAGGTCCGAGCCGTCCGCTGATCGACGAAAAGGAACGCGCTCGCATGGCGCTGGCGCTCGCGGCCGTCGACGCCGTGACATTCTTCGACGAGGACACGCCGCGCGAGCTGATCGCCGCCGTGCTACCCGATATTCTCGTGAAGGGCGCCGATTGGGCACATTTTATCGCCGGACGCGAAGAAGTGGAAGCCGCCGGCGGCAAAGTGATGGCTCTCGCTCTCGAGCCTGGTTTTTCGACCACCAACATTGAGAAGGAACTGCTTGCCCGCAGGCCCTAGAGGTTGCGGAAAAATGGGACAGCCAGCCTTTTTCCTCGCGCGGCCCGGGCTCGTTTGGATGTGCCAAAAAGAAAAAGGAGTCTGTCCCTATTTTTCTTGTAGACGAAACTGCTTGCTTGCTAGCCCTCAGGGGTTCGCTTCGTGACGCATCCCGCGGTTCGTGACCTCTTCCATTCGCTCAGCCGGCATCCGGCGCTGCAGGAACTGGTCGGCAAAATCGTACGCCATGAAGAACCCGTGCTTTCGCTCGCCGGGTTGACGCCTACCGCGAAGGCGCTGTACATCGTCCTGCTGTGGCAGCTGACCGAGCGGCCGCTGCTCGTAATCACGGACGGCAACCAGAGCGCCGAATCCATGGTGGAATATGCGACGGCGTTTTTCGATCTACTGATCTCGCGGCCAGAACTGGGACATCCGCAGTTGATTCCCGCGCTTGACGTGCTGCCCGGACAGAAGCTTTCACCGCACACCGAGATCATGGAGCAGAGGGCCATCGGGCTGTGGCGCATGGCCACGGGAAAAGCGCCGGTGACGATTGCTCCGGCGGGTTCGGCGCTGCTGCGCACGCATCCCGCAGCTACTACCGACGCTTGGCCATCGAGCTGCGAACCGGCGAAGAGATGCCGCTCGAAATGATCGAGGAGCATCTTCAATCGATCGGCTATACGCGGCGCGAGCCGGTGGAAATGACCGGCGAGTACTCCATTCGGGGCGGAATCCTGGATGTTTATGCCGCCGAAAACGCGCGCCCGTTGCGGATCGAATTCTTCGGCGACGAGATCGAATCGATCCGACGATTCGAAGTGGATACGCAGCGGTCGGTGATGAAAGTCACCGAGGCGATGGTGCTTCCGCTGACCGAGCAGCCACGCGCGGGCGCGGAATATCCCGGTTGGGAATTCGCCGCGGCACTCGACGACCCACGCGAACGCACGCTCGCCGATTTTTCGGAAGGTGAAATCGGCTTGCCGCCGCTGCTGGTTCTGGACGAACCCGAGCTGATCGCCGGTGCATCCGAGCGACTTTGGAAACGCATCGAGCAGCAGCCGGACACCGAGCAACTGGCTGCCGCGACCTTCCTTCACTGGGAGGAATTCGAGGAGCGCATTCGTGGGCGTGAACAGGTGCGCCTCCGCAATCTGGATCTCGATCCGAATACGCCGCACATCGCGACGCGCCCCTCGCTGGCGTTTCACGGCAGCATGCAGATGGCTGTCGCCGAAACGAAAACAATGGTGGAGAAAGGCTATCGCGTGGCCTTCTTCGCGCCGTCCAACGGCGAATTGGAACGGCTGGCCGATATTCTGAGCGAGTACGGAGTCGCGTTCCAACTGGGGCTCGCTTCGAACGAAGCGGCGTCGCCGTATCTGGCCGAGCGCGCCTACATGGCCGGCCCGGTCGCCAACACTTATCTGATCAAGGGATTGGTTCGGCGCGGCGTCGTTTTCCCGGACGCTTCCGTTGCCTTCATCGGCTCGGAAGATCTGTTCGATCCTTCGTCGCTGGTCGCGCGAGCCGAGCATTTCGCAAAATCGCCACTCAGCATTTGCCGCGGATCTTTCGGATCTGAAGCCGGGCGATTATCTGGTCCACATCACACACGGCGTGGGACGATTTCTGGGACTTCGTGAAATCGCGCAAGGCGAGCAAAAGGGCGATTTCATGCTGCTCGAATACGCCGGCGACGCAAAGCTGTATGTGCCGCTGACGCGCCTCGATCTGGTTGAGAAATATCGCGGCGGCGGGGAAAGCGGTCCTGCGCTCGATCGCCTGGGCGGAGCCACGTGGACGCAACGAAAGACGCGCGTCAAAGCCAAGATGCGCGACATGGCGGACGAGCTTTTGAAGCTGTACGCACAGCGCCGCACGGCCGAGGCCTTCGCATTTTCGCGCGATTCCAACTGGCAGCGCGAATTCGAGGACGCCTTCGAATACACGGAGACGAAAGATCAGCTCTCGGCCATCAAAGAATCAAGCGCGACTGGAAGTTGCCCATCCCATGGATCGTCTGCTGTGCGGCGACGTCGGGTTCGGCAAAACGGAGGTCGCGATGCGCGCGGCTTTCAAGGCTCTGGGGGACGGCAAACAAGTGGCGGTGCTCGCGCCGACGACCGTTCTGGCGTTCCAGCATTTCGAAACGTTCAAACGGCGCTTCGCGGCGTTTCCGGTGCGCATCGAAATGTTTTCGCGCATCGCGCACAAGAAAGAGATCGCAGGCGCTCGAAGAGCTGGCCGAAGGGAAGATCGACGTCGCGATCGGCACGCATCGACTGATTTCGAAAGACGTCGTATTTCGCGATCTCGGCCTGATGATCGTCGATGAAGAACAGCGCTTCGGTGTGCGCCACAAGGAACGGCTGAAGCAAATGCGCCAGAACGTCACGCGCTCGACGATGAGCGCGACGCCGATTCCGCGCACGCTGCACATGTCGATGCTCGGCATCCGCGACATGAGCGTGATCGAGACTCCGCCCAAGGATCGTCTGGCGATTCAACGGTGGTCGCGAAGTTCGATGAGCAACTGATTCGCGCGGCGATCGAGCAGGAAATCGGCCGCGGCGGCCAGGTCTATTTCATTCACAACCGCGTCGATTCGATCTTTTCGCGCGCGGCCATGATGCAGGAACTGGTGCCCGGCGCGCGCATCGGCGTGGGCCACGGCCAAATGGACGAGAAGGAATTGGAGCGCGTACTGCTCGGTTTCATGCGCCACGAATACGACGTCTTCGTGTCCACCACCATCGTCGAAAACGGCCTGGATATTCCGCTCGCGAATACCATCATCATGGAGAATGCGGAGCGCCACGGGCTTTCCGAAATGTACCAATTGCGCGGACGCGTAGGACGTTCCAATCGGAGAGCCTACGCATACCTGCTGGTCCCGCAGGACACGGAACTGAGCGAGATCGCGCGCAAACGCTTGGCCGCGTTGCGCGAATTTTCGGATCTCGGCGCAGGATTCAAGATCGCCGCGCTCGATCTGGAACTGCGCGGCGCCGGCAACATGTTGGGCGGCGAGCAGCACGGCCACATCGCGACGGTTGGCTTCGACACGTATCTCCGGATGCTGGACGAGGCGGTCCACGAACTGAAGGGCGAGGAGAGCGCCACTGGAAGTTCACTCGGCATTAAATCTGGGGCTGGATATCCGCATCCCCTCGGAATATATCGCGGACGAGCAGCAGCGCCTGCGCGCCTATAAGCGGATCGCCGACGCCAAGGACGCCGAACAGGCCGAGAAAGTCCGCGCGGAACTGGCCGACCGTTACGGCCCGGCGCCGGAAGCGCTGAACACGCTGGTGGAGTTCGCGCTGCTGAAGGCGCAGGCCGAAACCTTGGGAATCGAGGCGATCGACCGCCGCGGCGCATCCGCCAGATCAAGTTTCATCCGGGCTCGAAGGCCGATCCCGCCCGTCTGATGGCGTTGGTATCGAACCTGGAGGGCGCGCAATTCACACCGGCGGGGGTGCTGAAACTCCCGCTACCGGCGGCCGACGGAACGGTCTCCGTGGTGAATTTCCTGCGGGAATCGCTGGCGGCGCTGGCTCCCTAGCCGGGATACCATGCCCCGAATCCCCGCTGCCCGCACGCCCGGTAGACGTTATAATTGCTCTATGCGCCGTTACATCATTGTCGGAATCGCCACCGCCTGCATGGCGCACGGCGCGGAAATTACGGTGGTCGATGAGATCATCGCGAAGGTAAATGGCGATATCATTACGCGCAACGACTACGACACCGGGCGTAAAAAAATCGAGAACGCGATGCGTCAGCAGCAAGGTGTTTCCATTGCACGGCTGAACGAGGAAGTCACGACGGCGGAAAAGAATATCCTACGGGACCGGATCGACCAGCTTCTGCTGATTTCACGCGCTAAGGAACTTTCCATCAACGTCGATTCCGAAGTGAACAAGCAGCTGGCCGATATCCAGCGCAATTCCAAAATCGCCGATCCGGAGAAATTTCAGGAATTCGTGCGCCAGGAAACCGGCATGCCCTATGAGGATTACAAGGGCGAGCTCAAGAATCAGACTGCTGACAAACCGCGTGGTTCGCCAGGAAGTCAGCGGCAAGATCAACTTCAAGAAGGAAGAGCTCGAAGCCTACTACAACACCCATCAGGACGAATTTCAGCGCGAAGAGCGCGTGTTCCTGCGCGAGCTGCTGGTTTCCACCGAAGGCAAAGATCCCGCTGCCACCGCCGCGGCCGAGAAGAAGGCCAAGGATCTGTCGACGCGCGCCAAAAAGGGCGAGAAATTTGAGGAACTCGCGCAGACCAATTCGGATTCGCCCACGGCGCAGCAGGGCGGCGACATCGGCGCTTACGAAAAGGGGAAGCTGCGGGCGGATATCGAAAAGTCGGTGTGGGACCAGCCGCGCGGCTTTGTGACCGACCCGATCAATATCGGCAACGGTTTTTTGATTTTGAAAGTCGAGGAACATCCCAAAGCCGGGCTCGCCTCGTTTGAAGAAGCGGAGAACGACATTCGCTCCAAGCTGTATCAGCCCCGCATGCAGCCGGAGATGCGAAAGTTTCTGACGCAGCTGCGCGTGGATGCCTTCCTGGAAATCAAGCCCGGGTACGAGGATACGGGCGCGGCGCCCGGCAAGAACACGGCGTGGGCAGGACCCGGCCGAGATCAAGCCGGAAACGGTGACGAAGGAAGAAGTTGCAGCGCGCATTCGCCATAAACGCATTCTGGGCTTAGTGCCGATTCCCGGCACGACCGCGCAGCAGACCGGGACCTCTTCCTCCGCCAAATAGAACCTTCCTCTTCACGAAAAATGAAATCGCCTTACATCTCGGAGCTCGTCCCGAGCCAGCCCGTCCAGGGCGTGTTCCTGGTCCAGATCAAAGACATTCGCCAGAAGAAAACCGGTGAACCCTACCTATCGCTCACACTCGCCGATCGCACGGGCGACGTCGACGCCAAGATGTGGGACAACGCGCAGGAAGTGCTGAGCACGTTCGAACGGGACGACTTCATCCGTGTGAAGGGCATCCTGCAGGTTTTCCAGAATCGTCCTCAGCTCACGATTCACAAGCTGCAACCGGTGCCGTTGTCGGAAGTTGACGTCACCGATTTCCTGCCGGCCTCGCGCCGCGACCGCAACGAGATGTTCGCGGAACTGCGCCAGTGGATCGCGTCGATGACCGATCCGTACTTGAAGACGCTGCTCGAACGGATCTTCGCCGAGGAAGCCATCGCGCTCGCGTTCCGCACCGCGCCCGCGGCGAAATCCGTGCACCACAGCTTTATCGGCGGCCTACTGGAGCACGTATTGTCGCTGTGCCATCTCGCCAAATTCACGGCCGCGCATTACGCGGACATCGATTTCGATCTGCTGCTTGCCGGTGTCATCTTGCACGATATCGGGAAAATCACGGAACTGCACTACGCGCGCAGCCTCGGGTACAGCACGCCCGGACAGTTGCTGGGCCACATTTCGATCGGCGTGCGCATGGTGGACGACGCCATTCGGGAGGTTCCTGGATTTCCGCCCACCGTGCGAGATTTACTGCTGCACATGATTTTGAGCCACCACGGGTCGCTGGAGTACGGATCGCCGAAAGTGCCGGTTTTTCTCGAAGCGATGCTGCTGCATCAGCTCGATACGATGGACGCGAAGATGGAATGCATGCGTGCGTCGATCGAAAAGGATCGCCAGATCGATGGCGTGTGGACGTCCTACATCGCGCCGCTCGAACGGAGCGTGCTGAAGAAGCGGCGCTATTTGCAACCGCCGTCTGCTCCCGAGCCGTCGCCGAATCATGCCCCACAGGCGGGGAGCGCGAAACTTGCCGCTCCGTCCGCGGCGCCGCGCCCTGCTTCTTCCTCGCCCTTCGCGTCGAAATTGCAAGAAGCTCTGCACCACGAAAAGTAGCGCGTTTCCCGAAAAGCAGATCCCTCGACTTCGCTCGGGATGACGCGCCCGGATTCTTGTAGGCGTTGCTAGGTTTGATTCGCGAGAGCGTCGGCGATTTCTTCGCCGATCGCCAGTGACGCCGTCGCTCCCGGGCTCGGCGCGTTGACGACGTGCAATTCGCCGGGACCTTCGACGAAGTGAAAATCTTCAATCAGCGATCCATCGGGCGCCATGGCCATCGCGCGCACGCCCGCGCCGCCGTGGACCAGATCGTCGGGTTGAATCTCGGGGACCAATCTTTGCAGCGTTGCGCAAAAGAGCTCCTTGCTGAAAGAACGCCGCAGTTCCATCCAGCACATGGACGAGTAACGCACCATAAATTTTCGCAAACCGGAGAATTCCAGGGCGTCGAGAACGTCGCCCACCCGAATGTCGCTCTTCGTATATCCTTCGCGGGAGAACGCGAGGACCGCGTTCGGGCCTGCTTCGATTCCGCCGTGAATCATGCGCGTGAAGTGCACGCCGAGAAAAGGAAAATTCGGATCGGGCACCGGGTAAATCAGATTGCGCACCAGGTTCTGGCGCTCTTTCCGAATGCCGAAGTATTCACCGCGAAACGGCACGATGCGAATCTCGCGGGGACGTCCTGTCAGCGCCGCGACGCGATCGGCGTGCAACCCGGCGCAAGTGACAAGACGAGATGCAACATATGCGCCCCGCGTGGTCTCGATCGCCCACGAGTTTCCCGTGCGATGAAGCGCGCGAACTTCCGCACCGGCGATCACTTCCCCGCCCTCCCTGCGAATCTGTTCCGCGAGCACACGGCACACCGCGGGATAGTCGGCGATGCCTTCTTCGGGAACCAGAACGGCGGCGACGCCCGCGGCATGCGGCTCGATCTCGCGAAGTTCGTCGCCGGAAAGCCATCGCAATCCTTGTAAACCGTTAGCGGTTCCGCGTTCGAACAAGCCTTTCAGACGCAGAACTTCGTCGTCACTGACAGCGACGACGACTTTCCCGCACACCTCGTGTGCGATGGAATGCTCCTGACAAAAGGCAATCATCTGGCGAATGCCGCGCACGGCGAGCTTCGCTTTGCGGGATCCCGGCTTGTAATACAGACCCGCGTGGAGGACGCCGGAATTGTGGCTGCTCTGATGGCGGCCGACGCCGGTTTCCTTTTCGAGTACCGTAACGCGAGCCCCGCGGAAACGCTGACCGATGCGCCAGGCAGCGGCCAAACCCACGATGCCTCCGCCGACGACGACGATACGTTCAGTCATACAACTCGGTGCTTCACTCGTTCATTCAAGCGCCGTCTTTGGCGACGACCCAAGCATCCTGAATCGAGATCAGTCCGTCGGTCACCATGACGGCGAGTTCGGGAAGCAGCGCCTCCACGCGTTCGGCTGTGTCAATGAATTCGATTCGAATCGGAAGATGTTCGGCGAGCGCTTCGAGCTTCGGCGTGTGGAGTTGATGATGCGAA
>CAVXVL010000012.1:0-64680 GCA_963765085.1 Terriglobia bacterium
CATAGGCAGCGCAGGGGCCGCCGTACGCGGCGCCAAAGGTCGAGGAACAACCCGTTCAGCCGCGGTTCGGCGGCCGGACTTGCGGCTTCCGGAAGCGCAAGGGCCGCCGGACGCGGCGCCTACCCCTTCCGTACGTTTCCTTACATCCGTCCGGAAAATACTTCTTGACGGCAATCACGGATTGCAATACAGTAATTACAAATTGCGATATGCGGCTGGGCGAAAAAATCCGCTATCTCCGGGTTTTCGAAGGCGCGCTAGCAGCTACGTGGTAGTTAGTTTAGCGCTACAGATACCGTATTGCTATCTCAACGTTACGCCGGACGCGCAACGGGAAATCGAGAAGGCGAAGCGGAGGTGATTGATTAACGGGAGCGATTAATTCGAGCTGCTCTTGAAGAAGTGGATGACTTTCTTCCCGCCCTCTTCCGTGTAGTACACGGTCACCTTTGCCGCCTTTTTCGTCCCCTTGGCCGCGTCCGCCAGCGCATGATCGGTTGCCGCATAGGTGATCTCCGCGCCGTCGGCCGTTTTCATGGCGATCGTCTTCGCGCCACGATCCACCGTGCTGGCCGTGCCTTCCGCGACTTTCAATCCACCCTCGCCGACTTTGTCGACTTCCTGCGCGGTCTTCACGGTTCCCTTTTCCGTATAATGCACGACCACGTGAGTGCCTTCCTTCACGCCGTGCATACCGTCTTTCGCGCCCTCCTCCGCTTTATCGAAGCCATGCACCGACGTCTTCTTCACGAAGTGCACGGTATGCTCGGTTCCATCGGTCGTAGCCACGACCGCCGTTTTGGTCCCGGCGTCCACCTTCTTTACGGTTCCTTCGACGGCCGTTACGACGTCCTCGGCGGCGAACGCAAAAACGGCGAGAGACACTCCGACAAGTAGTTTTCTGATCATGGAACTATTGTGCACGATTTTGTGGATGTTCCCATCCAACCGATTTTGTATTCTAAACAGGAGGAGATAAATCCCATGAAATTCGCTCGATTGTTGTGTTTGGGCTGCATCGCGGCCGTATCCATGGTGGCCGCCGGAGTGGATGGGAAGTGGGAATGTGGCGTCAAGGGCGGCGACGGCCAGGTGCGTCCGCTGGTGGCGACGCTCAAGGCGGAGGGGATGAAACTTACCGGCACCGTGAACGGCATGAACGGCCAGCCCGACATCCCGATCATGAACGGCATGGCTCACGGGGATGAGGTCATGTGGTCCTCCACGCGCCCCGTCCAGAATGCAACCGTACAGTTCGATTACAAGGCTAAGGTCGCCGGCGACGAAATGCAGATCAGCATCGTGCGCGCCGACGGCAAAGGTGAGCCCATGGCCTGCACGGCGAAGCGATCGCAATAGCGGTCGCGCGGGACAAAAGTTACGGCCTTTTCCGAAATTCCGACATGTTGTCGGCCGAGTTTTTCACCAAATAGAGAATTGCCAAGCCTCCCAAACACTTCAGGAATGTGTTGAAAGTGTCGAAAACCAGCGCGGCCAGTGAAATGAGCGCGAACATGATGAAAATCACGTTGACAGTCATGCGAAAACGGTCGCTGAACTCTTTGGGTGCGTGCCCGGCCACAGGCGTGTTGCATGAGTAGCACTTTGTTTCGGCGGACGTGAGCGGTGAATTGCACTCTCTGCAGCGCTGCATGACTAGCCTGAGTTTACGTGCAGGCAGCCTAGCTGGCCATAGAGCGATCCCCCGAGGAGACCTGAGGCTTTGTCCCCAGGACGGTACCGATTTCGAGAACCGAACAACGCCGCGCTTCGCCAATTGCGATGATCGGTGAAGCATGTCCGACCTGTGCTTCCTTTCCGCCCGCGAGCTCGCCGCTCTGATTCGCTCCAGATCCGTCAGTGCCGAAGAAATCATGCGAGCCCATCTCGCGCAGATCGAGCTCGTGAATCCTCGCGTCAATGCCATCGTGACGCTGGTTGCCGATCGCGCGATGGCGGACGCACGCCGCGCCGATGAAGCGCAGGCGAGAGGTGACGAGTTGGGCCCATTGCACGGCCTGCCCGTCGCGCATAAAGATCTGTTCGAGACGGCGGGCATTCGCACGACCTTCGGATCGCGGATCTTCAAAGATCACGTGCCGGATCGCGACTCGATCATCGTAGAGCGGGCGAAAAAGGCGGGGGCGATCACGATCGGAAAAGCGAACACGCCCGAGTTCGGAGCCGGTGCCCAGACCTTCAACGAAGTCTTCGGCGCGACCGCCAATCCTTACGATGTGACCAAAACCTGCGGAGGGTCGAGCGGTGGATCGGCCGTGGCGCTCGCCTGCGGCATGGTGCCTCTCGCCGACGGCAGCGACCATGCGTCGTCCTTGCGTAATCCTGCGGCGTTCTGCGGCGTCGTTGGATTGCGTCCCGCTCCTGGCCGTGTGCCGACCGCTCCTGCGTCGAACCCATGGTCCACCATGAGTGTCGACGGGCCGATGGCGCGGAACGTCGCGGATATCGCTCTGTATCTGAGCGCGATCGCGGGTCCCGATCCACGCAGTCCGATTTCGATTTCAGAATCCGGGGCGAAATTCGCGGGCGAACTAGGCCGCGACTTTAAAAACGTGCGCGTGGCCTGGTTCAAGGATCTTGGCGGCGTGCCTTTTGAAAAATCCATTCTTGAGAGCGTGAATGCGCAGAAGAAAGTGTTCGAGAGCCTGGGTTGCATCGTCGAAGAGGCCGAACCGGATTGGAGCGGAGCCGACGAGTCCTATCGTGTTCTGCGCGCCTTGGGCTTCGTCGGAGCGCATTCCGAGAATGATCGCAAGCACCGCGATCTTCTGAAAGACACGATCGTGTGGCAGGTGGAGGAGGGGCGCAAGCTGACCGCCGAGCAGATCGCGCAGGCGACGACGCTCCGCGCGCAATTGTGGGAGCGCATGCGCGTGTTTATGGATCGCTACGAATACTTTGTGTTACCGACCACGCAGGTTCTACCGTTCGATATCCGCCAGCCTTACGTCACGGAGATCGAGGGCGTGAAGATGAATTCCTATATCGAATGGATGAAGAGCTGCTACTACATCACGATGGTGGAGACGCCCGCGATTTCGCTGCCCTGCGGGTTCACTCGCGAAGGCCTGCCGATCGGACTGCAGATCGTAGGGCGCCATCGCGGCGAGTGGGGTGTTTTACAGATGGCGCACGCGTACGAACGAGCTGCGAATTTCGAATTTCGGAGGCCACCCGTCGCGATCTAAGTCCGCAGACAAAAAAGCACCGTCATCCCGAGCCCGCTCCGGGTAAACTCCGTCGAGGGACGTGCTCTTCGCTGAACTCGCCAAGAGAACCGCGAATGCTAATGAGCGGGCCGGGGAGCACCCGAAGCTTTTCGGCCCGCTCGATTACTCTCGCGGTTCCCTTTGCACACCCGCCCCTCGCCAATTCCTCCGCCGGCCATTCGTCATCCCGAGCTCGCTTCGGGCGAGGGATCTGCTGCTTATTCGCCAAGTGAGAACCTTCGCGCCGTCACGGGCAACAGCAGGTCCCCTCGACTTCGCTCGGGATGACAAGCTCAAATAACTGATAAGACATAGCTTAGTTCAGGGCTGGAAGTAATTTGGCGGCAATCGGTCTTTCCACCTAAACTAGCCAGATTCCGGCGAAAGTTGACCCAATCGCGCCTACTGTGATAACGTGATTGCTTCGGCGGCGGGAGTTCGTAGCGGGAGACGTTTGCCTGGAGCCGAAGCTCGTCCGATCCCCGAAAACTCAGCATGCAACAGACTCTGCAAGCCTTGGTGGGCATACTCGAAAAGTCTATCCCTACCGTTGTGCTGCTCATCATTCTGCATTTTTACCTGAAGGCGATGTTGTTCAAGCCTCTGGCAAAAACGCTGAAGGAGCGCGATGCACTCACGAAGGGCGCGCGCCGTTCCGCCGAGGAGAGCCTGGTTTCGGCCGAGCGCAAGACCGCGGAATACGAAGCGAAGTTGCAGGCGGCCCGCGGGGAAGTTTATCGCGAGCAGGAAGAAATCCGGAAGAAGTGGCTCGCCGAGCAAGCCGAGCAGATCGAGCGCGGACGCGAGCGCTCCGCCGCCGCCGTTCGAAATGCGAAATTCGAAATCTCTCGCGAAGCCGCCGCAGCGCGCACGAGTCTACTTGAAACGAGCGGGATGCTGGCCGACCAGATCGTGGGCACCATCCTGAACCGGAAGGCTAAGGCGCGATGAAACGATTCGCTGTGATCCTGTTGCTGGCGTTCGGCGCTTCGCTTGCCGTAGCGCAAGAAGCCTCGCAGTCTGAGGCTCAAAAAGAAGAGAGAGTGGAGTTCGGCGATATCTGGAAGTGGGCGAACTTCATCATTTTGGCCGCCGGTCTCGGTTACCTGATGAAGAAGCATTTACCGCCGATGTTCAAGGCGCGCACCGGGGAAATTCAGAAAGATATCTCCGAAGCGCAGGCCATCAAGAAAGACGCGGAGGCTCGCGCAGCGGCAGTGGAAGTTCGGGTCGCGGCACTGGGCGCCGAGATGGATCGCTTCCGCGCGCAGTCGAAAGTCGAGATGCAGCAGGAAGGCGATCGCATCCGTCAGGAGACGGCTCGCCAGATCGCGCGCCACGATTCGCAGGCGCAACAGGAAATCGAAGCGGCCGGTAAGACCGCTCGCCGTGAGCTCAAGGAATACGCCGCGAAACTGGCGCTGGAGCTGGCCGAACAGCGCATCCGCGCCCGCGTGGACGACCGCACGGAGAGCGCTCTGGTAGATGCGTTTGTCGCCGACCTCGGACGCGAGGAGTCGAAAAACTAAATGGTTTCGGTTGTCGCTACGCGTTATGCCAAGGCCCTCGGCGATGTGGTCGTGCTGGGCGATGGTCTCGATGCCGGGGAAGTTCTCGCGCAATTGCGCGCCATTCAGGAATTGATCGAAAGCTCGGCGGATCTGCGTAACGCGCTGGCCTCGCCGGCGGTCGCTCCTGTGCGCAAACGCGCCGTGATCGCTCGTCTGCTGGACTCGATGCACGTGTTCCGGCAGGTGAAGAATTTCATGTACCTGATCAGCGATCATCGCCGCGTGAACGAACTGGATTCCATCATCGAGGCTTTCGAGCGCCGCATGGACGATCGTCTGGGATTCATCAGGGCGGATATTTCGAGCGCTCGCGAAATGGGCGAGGAGCAGAAGGGCGCCCTGGAAGCGCAGCTGTCGCGGCTGACGGGGAAAAAGGCGCGGCTACAATTTACGACCGACCCGTCGCTGCTGGCGGGCCTGGTGGCGAAGGTGGGCTCGACTGTGTACGATGGCAGCGCCCGCGGCCAATTGGAACGTTTAAAAGTTAGGCTGGGAAGCCAGTAATCGGTGGTTGCGACATAGCCGGCTCCCGTAAAGGAATTTATGGCTCAGATTCAGGCGGATGAGATCTCGCGCCTGTTGCGCGAAGAGATCGAGAATTACGAAAAAGCGGTGAACGTGGCCGAGACCGGCTCGGTCATTTCGGTCGGCGACGGTATCGCTCGCATTTACGGTCTGGAAAACGTCATGGCCGGCGAACTGATCGAGTTCAAGGGCGGCGTTTCCGGCATCGCGCTGAACCTGGAAGAAGACCAGGTGGGAGCCGTGCTGCTCGGCGAATACGCGGGCATCAAGGAAGGCGACGAAGTCCGCCGCACCGGCCGCATCATGTCGGTTCCCGTGGGCGAGGCGATGATCGGCCGCGTGGTCGACGCGCTCGGGCGTCCCATCGACGGCAAAGGACCGATCGAAGCCAAAGGTTACTACGCCGTAGAACGTATCGCGCCCGGCGTCGTGGATCGGCAGCCTGTAAAAGAGCCGATGCAGACCGGCATCAAGGCCATCGACGCTATGATTCCGATCGGCCGCGGCCAGCGCGAGCTGATCATCGGCGACCGGCAGACCGGTAAGACCACCGTCGCGCTCGACACCATCATCAATCAAAAGGGCGGCGACGTCATTTGCATCTACGTCGCGATCGGCCAGAAGCGTTCCACTGTCGCGCAGGTCGTGAAGACGCTGGAAGATTTCGGCGCCATGGAGTACTCGATCGTGGTGGCCGCGACGGCCTCCGATCCTGCGCCCATGCAGTACATCGCGCCCTATTCGGGCTGCGCGATCGGCGAATATTTCCGCGATAGCGGAGCGTCACGCTCTGTGCGTGTACGACGATCTTTCGAAGCACGCCGCGGCGTATCGCGAAATCTCGCTGCTGCTGCGCCGTCCTCCGGGCCGCGAAGCGTTCCCCGGCGACGTGTTCTATCTTCATAGCCGTTTGCTGGAGCGCGCCGCGAAGCTCAGCAATGAAAAGGGCGGCGGGTCGCTCACGGCGCTGCCGTTCATCGAGACGCAGGCCGGCGACGTTTCGGCGTACATTCCGACCAACGTGATTTCGATTACCGACGGCCAGATCTACCTGGAATCGGATTTGTTCAACGCCAACGTGCGCCCCGCGATCAACGTCGGCATCTCGGTCAGTCGCGTCGGCGGCAACGCGCAGATCAAGGCCATGCGTCAGGTGGCCGGATCGTTGCGTCTGGATCTAGCGCAGTATCGCGCGCTGGCCGCGTTCGCGCAGATCGGCTCGGATCTCGACAAGACTTCGATGGCGCAGATGACGCGCGGAGCCCGCATGGTGGAGATTCTGAAGCAAGGACAGTTCTCGCCGGTGCCGGTCGAAAAGCAGGTTCTGATCATTTACGCCGGTACCAACGGTTTCCTCGACGATCTTCCGCTCGATCAATGCCGCGCGTTTGAAACTGGACTCTATACCTTCGTCGAGAACGCGCATCCCGCGATGCTCTCCACGATCCGGGAAAAGAAGAATCTGGACGACACGTTGAAAGCGCCAGATCAATGCGGCGTCTCAAGGAATATAAAACGCGCTTCGTGCAGGAGCAAAAGGCCAAGAAGTAGCGCGGATTTCGAATGC
The DNA here is from genome assembly GCA_963765085.1 of Terriglobia bacterium. GTDB lineage: Bacteria > Acidobacteriota > Terriglobia > Bryobacterales > Bryobacteraceae > Palsa-187. The sequence continues at coordinate 6,894 of CAVXVL010000012.1, forward strand.
CCAGCTTAATCGACATACGGCGGCGCGTCCGCTCGGTCCGCAACACGCAGCAGATCACCAAGGCAATGAAGATGATCTCGGCCGCGAAGCTGCGCCGCGCCCAGGAACGGGCGCTGGCCGCGCGGCCCTACGGCGCCATGCTGCAAGCAGATTCTGGCGAACGTCGCGGAAGCTGCCAGCCAAAGCCCCGACGCGGGATCGAATCCCTTGCTCGCTGTCCGTCCCGAAAAGAAAGTGCTGATGCTGGTTGTCTCGGCCGATCGCGGTCTGGCCGCGGCGTTCAATACGAATCTGCTGAAGATGGCGCAGCGCTTCGTGATCGAGAATAGCGACAAGGAAATTAAGATCGAGGCGATCGGACGCAAGGCGCGCGATTATTTCCGCAAACGCGGCGCGACCATCACTGGCGAATATCTCGACATGATGCGACAGTTGAGCGTCGAGTATGCCGACAAGATCGCCGGCAGTGTGATCGAGCGGTTTTCGAGCGGCGAAGTGGACGCGGTTTATCTCTTCGTGAACGAATTCAAAAGCGTCATGGCGTCCAACCTGAGCCAGACGCGCCTGCTTCCGATCGAATTGCCGGAGACGTCCGCGTCGATCGATTATATTTACGAACAAAAGCCTGAAGAGCTGCTTGGCACGCTGTTGCCGAAGTACATCAAGGGCCAGATTTATCGCGCGCTGCTCGAATCGATCGCGGCCGAACACGCCGCTCGTATGACGGCCATGGATGCAGCCAGTTCGAACGCCAGCGACATGATCGACAAGCTGACGCTGTACATGAACCGCGTCCGCCAGGCCAGCATCACCCGCGAAATTATTGAAATTGTCAGCGGAGCGGCGGCCCTCGACTAGGATCTTTAGAAAAAGGGGGACAGACTACTCTGTCCCGTGTCGGTGTTTTGAGGATTGTGGAGAGTTCGGGAGTGGACAGAGCGGTCTGTCCCTTTTTCCGGAATCGATTTATGAGAAGGCAGGTTTTATGAGCGTCGTCGGAAAAGTAATTCAGGTGGCCGGACCGGCCGTGGATATCGAGTTCAACGAGGGAGAGATCCCCGTCATCCGCACGGCTATTCGCATCACCAGCGAAGGCTTCAACGTTCCCGAGCCGATCAGCATCATCTGCGAAGTCGCGCAGCACATCGGCGAAAGCCGCGTGCGCACCATCGCACTGGAGCCGACCGAAGGCCTCGTGCGCGGCATGAAGGCCGAGAGCCTCGGCCAGCCCGTCACCGTGCCGGTGGGCAAAGAAACGCTCGGCCGCGTTCTCAACGTGATCGGGGAGCCAGTGGACAAAATGGGCCCCGTAAACACGGCCAAGCGCAATCCGATTCACCGCGCGGCGCCGCTGTTCGACGAGCAATCGACCGAACTGCAGATGTTCGAGACCGGAATTAAGGTTATCGATCTTCTGGAACCGTACTTGCGCGGCGGCAAAATCGGCCTGTTCGGCGGCGCGGGCGTCGGCAAGACGGTCGTCATTCAGGAGCTGATCTCCAACCTCGCGACCAAGCACGGCGGCGTTTCGGTGTTCGCCGGCGTCGGCGAGCGTACCCGCGAAGGCAACGATCTGTGGCTGGAATTCCAGGAAGCCGGCGTGATCGATCCGCACGACTGGACAAAATCGAAATGCGCGCTGATCTACGGCCAGATGACCGAGCCTCCCGGGGCCCGTCTGCGCGTCGCGCTGACCGCGTTGACCGTCGCCGAATATTTCCGCGACGAAGAGAATCAGGACGTGCTGCTGTTCGTCGATAACATTTTCCGTTTCACGCAGGCCGGCTCGGAAGTATCGGCGCTGCTCGGACGCATGCCGAGCGCGGTCGGATATCAGCCCAACCTGGCGTCCGAAATGGGCGATTTGCAGGAGCGCATTACCTCGACGAAGAATGGTTCGATCACTTCTGTGCAGGCGATTTACGTGCCCGCCGACGATTACACCGATCCGGCTCCGGCCACTACCTTCGCCCACTTGGATGCGACGACGAATCTTTCGCGCTCGATTTCGGAAATGGGCATCTATCCCGGCCGTCGATCCGCTGGCCTCCACCTCGCGTATTCTCGATCCGCGCATCATCGGCGAGGAGCACTACAACACAGCGCAGCAGGTGAAACAGATTCTGCAGCGCTACAAGGATCTGCAGGACATCATCGCGATTCTGGGTGTCGACGAACTGTCGGACGAAGATAAATCCGCCGTCGCGCGCGCCCGCAAAATCCAGCGATTCCTGTCGCAGCCGTTCAACGTCGCCGAAGCGTTCACCGGCCGCAAGGGTAAATACGTGAAGGTCGCCGACACGGTCCGCAGCTTCAAGGAAGTCGTGGAAGGCAAGCACGACGAAATTCCGGAGCAGGCGTTCTACATGCAGGGCTCCATCGACGACGTGCTCGAGACCTACGAAGAGATGAAGAAGAAGGGTTAAACAGGGACTGCCTACTCTGTCCCAAGCCGCGTTGCGTTCCGATGATTGGGATGAGTGGCCGGCGGCGAGGGGACAGAGCGGGCTGTCCCGTGTTCGGGGCCCACACTAGGAAAACTGCATGGCGGAAACTTTCCAAATTCAGATCGCGACGCCCGAGAAACTGGTGCTCGATACGCAGGTGGAGTCGGCACAGATTCCCGGTCTCGACGGGTATCTCGGCATTCTTCCCGGTCACGCCGCGCTCTTGAGCGAGTTGGGCGTGGGGACGTTATCGGTCACCGCGAACGGCGGCAAAACGCAGGATTTCCAAATCTCCGGCGGATATGTGGAAGTCCGCGACAATCACGTCCGAGTGCTCGCGGATAAGGCTGAATAGTCGACGGGCTCGCCCCGCTCTTGGTGAATTCCGCTTTGGTCAACAGCGACCGTGTTATAGTTCGCATTGACTGTCAGTGCCATCCAGTAAATTTCTTTTTTGGAACATTGCCAAGCAGCCCATCGCCAAGCTTGTTGCGGACTCGGCTCGTGAACAAGGGGCTGATGTTGTAATCCTCGCCGAAATGGACGTCGAGCAGAGGGCGATGCTCCAGGCTCTCAACGACTCAAACGGAAGCGACTATCACATCGCTCGCAACGTAAGTAAAGGCATACGAATCTTTACCCGGTTTTCGCGCGACTTTTTTAAGCCGGTCTCCGAGGATGATCGGATGACTATGGGCCGACTCTCCCTACCGGCCCGTTCCGAGATTCTACTCGCCGCAGTGCACTTGCCGAGTAAACTCCATTCGAGCAACGAAAGCCAATCGCTCGCGTGTACGGAGCTCGGGCGGCTAATCGCGGCCCAAGAAGACAAAATTGGCCATCGGCGAACCGTTCTCGTCGGCGACTTCAATATGAACCCGTTTGGAGCGGGCGTTGTAGGGGCCGCCGGCTTGCACTCGGTGATGTCCCGCAATATCGCTGCTCGGGGCGAGCGCACCGTGCAAGGGCGTGACTATCGATTTTTTTATAACCCGATGTGGAACCACTTCGGCGACGGTAGCCGATCAACCGCTGGATCGTACTATTACGAAAAATCCGAACACGTCTCCTATTTTTGGAATATTTTTGATCAGGTAATGCTAAGGCCCGAACTGGCGAACGCCTTCAACGCAAGCAAGTTGCGAATCATCACGTCGGTCGGAGCTACATCGTTGATCCGGAATGACGGGCGTCCTGATCGTCAATACTCGGATCATCTTCCGATTGTGTTTGATCTCGAATTTTGAGAGGATGACGGCATGAGCACCGCCGCTGACTTGTGGGGCGATTTAGACGCCAAAACGCTCGTACGTAGAACGCCCTTGACAATCATGCGGGAACAAGCGGCGATACTGGGACAAAAGACAGGAAACATCGTCGAAGCCCGAGTTGTGACGGAAACACAATATACCGGGGAGTTTTACATTGGATTAGATCTGGTGGTGCCCAGCCTCGATAACTACACTTATCGGCTCTTGAAGATTGCGCACCCAATAACCCTGTACCCTATCAAAGACCTAGCCTCATACCAGGAGATTCAAGACGAAACCGCCTTCGTCGAATGGCTGCGAACGAAATTATCGTCCGCAGAAACGCGAGGGATTATCGGCAATTTGTTCTCCCAGGCTGCCGCGTAAATCACCAGTCTGACGTCACGCCGGAATCGAGATCAATCGACGCTCGCGATCAGCGGCAACGCGAGGCACGCGCGGATATCTTGCTCGGTCAGATCCGGGGAATCCGCCAGGATTTCGGCGTGCGTCATGCCGGACGAAAGATAATCGAGGACGTCCTAAACCGTGATGCGAAGACCGCGGATACACGGCTTGCCGCCCATCTTCTCGGGTTCGATCGTGATGATCTCGCGGTAGTCCATCTAAGCTCATAGTCTCACATCGCTTCGGCGTGCTTCACGCCGCGTTTTAGCGGCAAAGATACGAGCCCCTTTCTTGATAATTTTCGCGTAAGGCGTTATTCTTGAGAGTTACCTCACATTTCCGCCTCAGGAGCTCTGATCAGCATGTCCTCCATTGATGTCCCCTTGAGAAAAGGGGGGTTCGGCGAGACGCGCCGTACCGACGCCTGGTGGGTCCAGCCGCTGTTAATTTTCCTCGGTTACCTGGCCTTCATCATCTACGCGAACTACGCCGTTTTCGTTCCCAATTGCGGTGTCACTCCGCAGGGAACGCCTCAGCCGTGCTACCAAGTGCCCGGCACGTCGTATCTTTCCCCGATGTATTCGCCGCTGCTGTTCACCTCAGCGCCCGCGTGGTGGCCCGGCTTCATCCCGTTCTCGGCGGCGATGCTGATCCTGTGGGCGCCGGCCGGCTTCCGCTTCACCTGCTACTACTATCGCGGAGCGTATTACAAGGGCTGGTGGATGGACCCTCCCAACTGCGCGGTCGGCGAGCCTCGCAATACCTATCGAGGCGAAAAGAAATTCCCGCTGATTTTGCAAAACGTCCATCGATATTTTCTGTATCTCGCGATCCTCTTCATTTTTCTGCTGACTTGGGACGCCTGGGATTCGCTGTGGTTCCCGACCACCGGTAACCCGGCCGGCCCGAAAACCTTCGGCATCGGACTCGGATCGCTGATCATGATCGTGAATCCGATTCTGCTCGGCCTGTACACGTTCGGCTGTCACTCGTTCCGTCACCTGGTTGCCGGGCGAAAAGACGTCATGTCCGGCGCGAGCTTGCAGAAGAAATGTTATGACTGCGTGTCCAAGCTGAACGGCAACCATATGAAGTGGGCGTGGATCAGCATGTTCTACGTCGCGTTTGTGGATCTGTACATTCGCCTGTGCGCCATGGGCGTTATTCACGACTGGAGAATTCTGTAGCGATGGCGGACTATCCGATTCACGAGTACGATGTCCTGGTGATTGGCGCGGGCGGCGCGGGTTTGCGCGCGGCCATCGAATCGTCGGCGGCGGGATGCAAGACTGCGGTCATTACGAAATCGCTGTTGGGCAAAGCTCACACAGTGATGGCGGAAGGCGGCATGGCGGCGGCCATGGGTCACGTGGACGATCGCGATAACTGGCGCGTGCATTTCGCCGATACGATGCGCGGCGGTCAATACCTGAACAATTGCTATATGGCGGAAATCCACGCCAAAGAAGCTCCGGCCCGCGTGCATGAACTGGAAGCCTGGGGCGCGATTTTCGATCGCACAAAAGACGGCCGTATTCTCCAGCGTAATTTCGGCGGCCACCGCTATCCGCGTCTCGCGCACGTCGGCGATCGCACCGGTCTCGAAATGATCCGCACCCTGCAGGATCACGGCATTCACGAGGGCATCGATGTTTACGCCGAAACGACGGTCATCAAATTGTTGATGGACGGTTCGCGCTGCGTGGGTGCGTTCGCTTACGATCGCGAGCGCGGACGCTTCATGGCGTTTCAAGCGAAAGCAGTCGTGCTGGCGACCGGCGGCGTCGGACGATCTTTTAAAGTCACGAGCAATAGCTGGGAATATACGGCCGACGGTCAGGCGCTCGCGTATCAAGTGGGCGCGGCGCTGCTCGACATGGAATTTGTGCAATTCCATCCGACGGGCATGGTGTGGCCGCCTAGCGTGAAAGGCATTCTGGTCACCGAAGGCGTCCGCGGTGAAGGCGGCGTGCTGCGCAACAAAGACGGCAAGCGCTTCATGTTCGACGACATCCCGGAGAATTATCGCAGCTCGACCGCTGATAATCCCGAGGAAGGCTGGCGCTACACACAAGGCGACAAGAGCGCGCGGCGTCCACCGGAGCTGCTGACGCGCGATCACGTGGCGCGCTGCATCAATCGCGAAGTGAAGGCGGGGCGGGGAAGTCCGCACGGCGGCGTGTTCCTCGATATTGCCTGGATCAAAGAAAAACTTCCGAACGCGGCCGAGCATATCAAGAAAAAGCTGCCGAGCATGTATCACCAGTTCAAGCAGCTCGCCGATCTGGACATCACCAAGGAGCCGATGGAAGTCGGTCCCACCACGCACTACATCATGGGCGGCATCCAGGTGGAACCCGATACGCAGATGACGACAGTTCCCGGACTGTTCGCGGCGGGCGAATGCGCCGCGGGCCTGCACGGAGCCAATCGCCTCGGCGGAAATTCGCTCTCCGATCTTCTGGTCTTTGGCAAGCGCGCCGGCGAGTATGCGGCGAAGTACGCGAAAGCCAACGGCTCCGCTAGCATTCATCGCGGGGATCTCGATGCGACCGCCAAGGAAGCGCTCGAGCCGTTCCAGCGCGGTGCGGCGGGCGAAAATCCATTCGCGATCCAGGGCGAGCTCCAGGAATTCATGCAGGATCTCGTAGGCATCGTGCGCGTGGAAAGCGAAATGGAAGAGGCTCTCGGCAAGATCGCGAAATTACGCGAGCGCGCCGTGCGCGCCGGCATCACCGGCAATATCGAATACAACACGGGCTGGCACACGGCCCTCGATCTCGAGAACATGCTTTCGATTTCCGAGATCATCACGCTTTCGGGTATCGAGCGCAAGGAAAGCCGCGGCGGTCACTTCCGCGACGATTATCCGGCGAAATCCGATGAATGGGGCAAATGGAATCTGCGCGTCACCAAGGGTTCTGACGGGCATCCCAAGGTGGAGCGCGTGCCCGTAGTGCCGCTGACCGACGAAATGAAGCAGGTGGTTGAGGAGAACAAGTAGCGATGGCTGAGCAAGCTGTCTTTCGTATCTGGCGCGGCGACCGCGGCGTCGGCAAATTTGTCGATTATCCGACCGAGATCTCCCCGGGCATGGTGGTGCTCGACGCGGTTCACCAGGTGCAAGCCACCGTCGCGAATGATATGGCCGTGCGCTGGAATTGCAAGGCGGGGAAGTGCGGTTCCTGCTCGGCCGAGATCAACGGCAAGCCGCGCTTGATGTGCATGACGCGCCTCAATCAGCTGGATCTGACGCAGCCGGTCACCGTCGAACCCATGCAGACCTTCCCGCATGTGAAGGATCTCGTCACCGACGTGTCTTGGAATTACGAAGTCAAGAAGAAGATCCTCAAATTCAAGCCGCGGAAACCGGACGCCGCCGACGGCTCCTGGCGCGTGCAGCAATCGGATGTGGATCGTCCGCAGGAATTCCGCAAGTGCATCGAGTGTTTCCTGTGCCAGGACGTGTGCCACGTCCTGCGCGACCATCATCTGCACAAGGAGTTTATTGGGCCGCGCTTCTTCGTCTACACGGCGAACCTGGAGATGAATCCGATCGATTCCGGCGATCGGATCAAGGCGCTCAAGGACGACTACGGCATCGGGTATTGCAACATCACCAAGTGCTGCACGAAGGTGTGTCCCGAAGACATTCACATCACCGACAACGCAATCATCCCGTTGAAGGAGCGCGTGGTCGACCAGTTCTTTGATCCGCTGAGCAAGTTGTTTAAGGCGTTCCGCTAGACTTCATGCCGGAGTGGACTGCGGGAGATATTCGGGATCGGCGGCCTCGCCGGTCCCTTTCAGTCGCTGAATCGGCGAAAGAGGTCTTCTGAAAGTTCCGGGCCTCGGATGCTTCCGTTACTCGTAAATACCTCGATCTGAATTTCTCCGTCCTTCAGAAACTCGATTTCCCACCTTTCACCGGGGACCGCTACGTCCACCATAAGGGCATCCTCCGTTGGATCGTCCAGCCGATAGTGGATGTGTGCGGCCTTTAGCCGGGTGAGCAGCTCCAAAACATCCTGAATATTCACACCGCTCATTGATCGGGTCCGGCGTTCGACCAACTACCCGTTTCGTCGTCTGGCATCGCCTCATAGGCCCGTCGCGTACGCGATTCCTCCCCTTCTCGGATCGCACTCCAAATGGCCGCGCGCACGAAATCCTTTTTTTGCTGGGGTGTAGGCGCGACGCAGTGCAGCGCGCGGAAGGTGAGATCGTCTAGCTGTACGTGGAGCGGCTTCATTTAATGGCGCATGTCTTTTATCATTATCGATCGATCCGGTCTCCGCGATTCATGTATTCGCGGTCCCGTAACTAGGCTTATCGGCCCGCTCATTGACATTCGCGGTTCTGCAGGCGGATTGCTGATCCTGTAGCGGAACCGCGAGAGTGATCGAGCGGGCCAAGGAGTATTCGAGAATGGGTTCAAAACCCATGCTACGGACGCCCCACTCCCCGAGCGTTCTCCGCCGCGCGCAGCGTGAAATAGAACGTCGAACCTGCGCCCAGTTCCGACTCAAGCCAGATGCGCCCACCATAGCGCTCTACCAATCGTTTACAAATCGCCAGTCCGATTCCGAGCCCTTCGTAATCCTCGCCATGCAGGCGGCGGAACACATCAAAGATGCGATCGTAGTGCTCGGAGGCGATTCCGATGCCGTTATCGCGGACGGCGAAGCGCACCTCGCCGCCGCGTGTCTCCGCCGAAACATTTACGCACGGAGGCGTCTCTGAATTGCGGTATTTAAGCGCGTTGGCCATCAGATTCTGAAAGATTTGAACCAGCGGAGCGGATTCGGCACATACCGGCGGCAAGCGATCGACGTGCACCACGGCCCCACTTGCCTCGATGGCTGCGCCCAAGGTTTGAACGGCCTCCTCGGCCGCGCTCTGCGCATCGGTCACGCGATCCGGGCCGAGCGGCTGATGCATGGCCCGCGAGTACGCGAGCAACGCATCAATAAGACCGCCCATCCGCGTGACGCCCTGCTGGATATAGCGGGCGAACTCCGCGTCTTCCGCATCTCGTTTGCCGCTGTGGCTCTCGTTTGCCAATCCCGCTTTCTTGACGGGGGCGCGTCGGCGAATCAGAAGCTGCGTGTAACCTGAGATCGTGCGCAAGGGTTCTTTGAGATCATGGCTCGCGGCCCACGCAAACTGTTCGAGATCGGCGTTCGAGCGCTCGAGTTGCTTCACCTTCTCGCGGAGTTCCTGATTGATCGCCAGTAATTGCTGACGGTAATCGGGAAAGAACGTGAGATTCGAAGGGTCACCCGGGAAGCCATCGTCGGGAGAAACGACCCCCTTCGCTTCGTATCCACCTTCGTCAAGAATTCTGGCGATGCGCCCAGCTTCTTCCGCCAAGCTGCGGGCGATGACGAAGTGGAGACGGCGCGGCACGAAAATTCGTGCGGCGGAAGGGAAACTATTCTCAAAAAGAGTGAACTCGTCGCCTGTTTCACTGGCAATCAGGCGAGAACAATCCGTCGGGCGCCATCCGCGAAAACGGATGGCTTACTTGATGGCTGTCCACGCCAGAAACAATCCGTCTGGCGCCACATCCTCCCAGTAGGAAAGGGGACGGCTCGAAACGTGGCGGCAGTGGCGCCTGAGCAGCTTCTCCATTTCCTTCCGTCCGAACCAGCGTTCCCACGCGGGAGTCTGCAAGCGCCCCGCCTCGGCATTCTTGTCGATGATGACGATCTTCCCGCCGGGCTTCACGATGCGGCACATCTCCGCGACCGCTGTTTCTATATCGACCGCGTGTTCGAGCGATTCGGTGGCGTAGGCCCCATCGCACGAACCGGTCGCAAGCGGGAGTGCCGTGAGCGTCGCGGCCGCGCGGTGAATTCCCTCCGGCACATGCACCAGCATGGCTTCGGCTAAATCCAGCGCGTAAACATTCGCCGCAGGATAGCGCTCCTGCACCAGCCTGGCGAAGCGTCCTTTGCCGCAACCGAGATCGGCGACCCGCTTACCCTCGAGGTTGCCTAAATGATCGAGCACGACCTTCACATGATAAATACGCGGATCGATGGTCGAAGGAAAATGTTCTTCGTCGCGCGCGGCGTCGTTGAAAAAGGCCCGAATATCGGCGAGCGGAGTCGCAGAGGGCGAGCTCGTTTTGCTGGGCCGCCGGCTTACGGAATCGCGCAAAAATACCCACTGCGTCAGGTTAAACTCTGGTGAGGAAAACAGGCAACCCCAGCTTCTGGTCGTATTTGGGCCGATACCGATCGACGTTATACATCGTCTCGAGATCCACGTGACGGGGCCCCAGCTTCGGATCGGGAATGGGGACCATCGTGTAGCGTCCCTCCTGCACCGCGGCCATCAAGCCGCTGCGGCCGTCCACGATCGCCTCGAAGGCCATCGTTCCCATCACATTCGCGATCAGCTTGTCGATGAAATCCGGCGATCCGCTGCGCAGATCGTAGGTTAAATCGCTGGCAATGGTTTCGGCGCCCGTACGCTTGCTGATTTCGCCGGCGAGCGCTTCGGCCACGCTGGCCTTTTTCTGATGACCGTAGGCGTCGGCCTGCCCGTAATGCTGGACCTCATACCCTTCCCACGAAGCGCCTTCCGAAAGCACGACGAGCGCGTAGTTGTTGGGATCGGAGCTCCTGTCGCTCGCGAGCAATTCGATCAATCGATCGAGATTCACTTTGTATTCGGGAATGACGCAACGGATGGAAGTGACGAAGGCCGTATACAAAGCGGTGTATCCCGCGTCGCGGCCGAAGACGCGAAACACCCCGATGCGCTCGTGCGATTCGACGGTCGTGCGCTGCCGCTCGATCGCGTCCATGGCGCGCGTAATGGCGGTTGAGAACCCAATGCAATACTCGGTGCCCTGGACGTCGTTGTCCATCGTCTTCGGCACGCACACGACCGGCACGCCGATCCCATGCAGCCGTGCGGCGAAACTCAGCGTATCGTCGCCGCCGATCACGATCAGCGCGTCGATTCCCAATTTTCCGAGGTTGCTTCACGACCACGTCGGTCAAATCCCACGTCTTGCCGTCGGTCGGGATGCTCGCGCCTTTACAAAATCGGGCAGCGATTTCATCTTCGAAGGGCTCGTGCGGCTGGAGTGGAGCATGGTGCCGCCTACATGCTCGATGTCGCGTGTGTTTTCGGTGTTCAGCGGCTGGATATAGCGCTTGCGGCTTTCCGGATCGTCCAAGTTGACGTGCGTGAGTCCTTCCCATCCGCGCCGGATGCCCACGACTTCGATTTTTTGGGCCGCGCTGCGATAGGTCACGCTCTTGATGACAGAGTTGAGACCCGGAACATCGCCGCCGCCCGTGAGAATGCCGATTCGTCGAGTTGCCATGAACCATTTTAACCGTGAAGCGTTTATTCGTGCCCGTTTCCATGGATTGCCCTGAATCTATTCCGAAGGACTTCGCAAATGCCAGCGCGAAAGGTACGCCTCGGCCGCCACCTGTTCCGTTTCCCGATCCCATTGCGCAGTCCAGGTCGCAAGCTTCCGTTCGCGCAGGTGTTCGAGGACTTTTACATCGCGCTCTTTCGACGCCACGATGCTCGACTGCGCGGCGACTCTCTTTTCGCATTCCGCGTATTTTTGGCGCAGGCGCTGCCGCTCGCGATCGACGAACTTGCGGAAGCCGTCAAGCGTGGCCAATGCATCGCCGCTTACCGCTTTCGCCGTGAGCAATGTGGCCGATGAACGCTCTCCCTCAAGACGCAGATTCTCGCGTTCGGTCTCGATGGCGCGCAGCTCGGCGCAAAGTTGTTCCCAGCGTAAGCGTTCCAATCGCGCTTGCATGTGTCGCCAGGCGAGGACGCGCTCCAGCGAAAAGGTGGAAGCGCTTCATGAAGCTCTGTCGCCTTTCGCCCCGCCGCAAGAACGCAGCCGAAAAATCACGACAATCCCGCTAATTCCAGCATGCGCGCGGTGGTCACGGCGACCGGCGTCGCTTCTTCCGGCGTCTGACGCAAAAATTCCAGGAGCTTCGGGCGCAAGCGAATCGCCGCGTCCAGCGCCGTATTCGATCCGGCCGCATAGGCGCCCAGATTGATCAGATCCTCGGATTGCTGATACGCCGCCAGGGCCTCACGAATCTTCCGCGCGGCTTCCGCGTTGCTGTCGGTGTCGCGATGCGGCTGGCCAGACGGCTCACCGAATTCAGAATGTCGATCGCCGGATAATGACCCATCGATCCCAATTGCCGCGAAAGAATAATGTGCCCATCGAGAATCGCACGGGTCGCATCGCAAATAGGCTCGTTGAAATCGTCGCCTTCCACCAGCACCGTGAAGAAGCCCGTAATCGACCCGCGCGCGAAATTTCCCGCGCGTTCGAACAACTTGGGGAGCAAATCGAAAACGCTCGGCGTATAGCCTTTCTGGCTGGGCGGTTCGCCGGCCGCGAGGCCGATCTCGCGCTGCGCCATCGCCAGTCTCGTCAGGAATCGAGAACCAGCAGAACGCTTTTGCCCTGGTCGCGAAAATACTCGGCGACCGACAGCGCGACGAATCCCGCGCGGATGCGCAGGGGAGCGGGCATATCGGACGTCGCCGCGACTACTACGCTGCGGCGTAGCCTTCCGCGCTCAACTCCTTTTCAAGGAACTCGCGCACTTCGCGATTCCGCTCCCCGATCAGCGCGATCACACTGACATCGGCGGAATTGTGCCGGGCCATGGCCGCGAGCAGCGTGCTTTTGCCGACGCCCGAGCCTCCAAAAATCCCCACGCGCTGACCTTTGCCGACCGGCAAAAGGCTGTCGATCGCGCGCACGCCTGTCACCAGCGCCTCCGCGATGTGCTCGCGTGCGAGGGGACCCGGGGGACGCGCGTACAAGTCGTAAAGCGCCTCGGCGTCGATCGCCGGGCCTCCGTCCATGGGCTTGCCGAAGCCGTCGAGCACCCGTCCCAGAAGTGCCCGGCGAAACTTCCACGCGGGCGGCTTCCGGGCGCGCGACAACGGTATCGCCTGCCTGAAGTCCGGTCGTGTCCTCGAGCGGCATGAGCAGCACGCGTCCATCGCGAAAGCCGATGACCTGCGCTCGAATACGGTTGCCGACCGGAGGTGAGGATCTCGCAGAAATCGTTGATGGCCGCCGCCGGTCCCTGCGAAGCGATCAGCAATCCCGCGAGCTCGCGCACGCGCCCCGTCCATAACATCGGCTCGATCCAGACTCACCGCCGTGAGGTAATCCGCCAAGGGCGCGCGACTGCCGCGGCGTGGATCATGTGTTCATGTGCTCCTTCTCCGGACGACATCGGCCAATCCGCGCTCGATCTCGGCCAATTGCGTGTCGATACCGGCGTCCAGATCTCCGCGGGAGGTTTCGAAGATCGCGCTGCCCGCGCTAAGCGATCCGTCGGCAACGATCTCCAGTCGCGGGCGGCAAATGCAGGCGATCGCGGTGTTCGCTGCAGGAGTCCCGCATCCGCCGTGGAAACTCGCAGGCGATGGGTCTCGCGCGCATCGACTTTCGGAAACGGCCGCCTTGACCAGACCCAAGGATGGCTTCGGGATCGACGGCGATTTCGCGGTGCAAAATGCGCCGCGCGATCGCCACCGAAAGTTTCACCGCGTCGTGCTCGGCTTCGGTGCGCAGGCGATGCGCGCTGTCCGGCAAGCTCTTCGTCAGATTCTAACGCCGCGAGGACCGGCTGTAAGCTCTGCGCCAGGCGCGTTGCTCGCGCGGCGTTTTCGGCCTCCACCCGTGCCCTGGTCGCGAGCCGCGGTCGATGCGGGCTCCGATCTGCCGCTCGATTTCCGCGCTGGATCGGCGGAACGGTCGTCTCGCGGGCTCTGGATCGCGCTCCGCGCGGTTGCGTGCGGATGACGGGCCGCCGGCGCGTCTCCGGCGACCTGCGCCACGTCGAGGGGACGTGGCGTCGAACGGACCCGCCGGCGCGGAATACTCTAGACGACATATTGCTCCCCGGCCGTGCCCTTCAGGTTGATCACGCCTTCGGCTTCCAGTTGCCGCACCACCGCGATGATCTGCTGCTGCGCGGCCTCCACTTCCTTAATCTTGATGGGCCCAGCGCGTCCATATCTTCGCGCAACATCTCGGCGCCGCGCTGGCTCATGGCTTGCAGCATGTGGTTTTTCATCTGTTCGCTGGTGCCCTTCAGCGCCACCGTCAGGATCTTGCGATCCACCTTGGCCAGCATCTCCTTAACCGCGTTCGATGTCCAGCAGCAGAATGTCCTCGAAGACGAACATCAGGTGCCGGATGGTTTCGACCAGCGTCGGATTGAGTTTCTCGATGGCGTCGAGGATCTCTTTGCTGGTATTCGAATCCAGGCGATTGAACATTTCCGCAACCGCGTGCACGCCTCCGTAGGCCTCGCGGCTCAGCTCGCCGATGCGATTTCAGCTTCGACCCGATCACCGCCGCGATCTTCGAAATAATCTCCGGCGAAATCTGATCGAGCGACGCCATGCGCAGCGCCACATCGGCGCGGATTTCCGGCGGGCAGCGAAAACAACAAGCCCGCGGCCTGCGAAGGATTCAGATGCGAGAGAATCAGAGCGATGGTCTGCGGATGTTCGCTATGAATGAATTTCGCGAGCTGCTGCGGATCGGTTTTTTGCAGCGCGTCGAAGCTCAGCGTCTCGTTGCCCAGCGATTTCATCAGCCGGTCCAGCATGCGCTTGGCGCTCTCCGGTCCGAAGGCGTTGACCAGGATTTTGCGCGCGTAATCGACGCCGCCTTTGACGACGTAGTCGTGGGCCACCGCCATCTGGTAAAACTCTTCCAGCACGCCTTCGGCCTGTTCGGCGTCAGCGTCTGCACGCGCGCAATCTCGCGGCTGATCACCTGGACTTCGTCTTCGTCCAGCTGCTTGAGAATTCGCTCGACGCCTCGTCGCCGATCATGATCATGCAGAACGGCGGCCTTGCGCGATTCCCGAGAGCTGCTCGACATCCGGTTTATCGCTGATATTCACCATTGAGCCAACTCCTGCACTACGTGCGCCATCGCCGTAGGATCATTCTTCGATTCGGCCGCCGATATGTTTGGTTGAGAACTTCCGTCTTCTTGGTGGCGACCACCGGTATCTTAGCTTCATCAGGTCCTCGGCCTGTGCTTGGCCTGTTGCCCGCGGCCTGCTCCGCCATGCCGATCCTCGATCTGCCGCTCGATGTCCGCGGGGTTGGGCCCGAGTCCCGTGCTTTGCCTTGCGTCAGGGCGGCCGCGGCTTCCGCCGAGATGCTTTTTCTTCTTTGCCGCGGCTCTTCGAGATCAGGAATACCACGTCCCGCCGAGCAGCAGCCAGCATGCGCGCCGGCGCCGATCGCCGCGATCACTGCGAAATTCTTCGCGCCCACCAGTTTTTGCAGCCAGGGCGGCAGCGGATCGAGGGCTTGGTCGGCGGGCGCGCCCGTCAGAACGGGCGGCTCGGCATCCAGCGTCGACTCGAACGGGAACGCCTCCACCGACCAGTTGATCGCCGCGTTCGGCGGATAATCCGATCGACGCCGCCACCAGATCGTGCATGACTTTGAGCTTTTCCGCCGAGGGAGCTTCCGATCACGCGCTGTGTTCCTTCAAATGCAGCGAATGATCCACCAGCACCGCGAGCGAAATCTTCTTCACCGAGCCTTGCGGCAGGTTCACATGCTTGACCACGCGGCTCGGTTGATAGGTTGTGCTCGGAGGTTTTGCGCGCGAAGTTCGCCGATCCGGCGGAAGGCGTTGACGTAGGGCGGGGAAGATTCGAGGCTGTTCCCGGGACGCCCGAGGCCGCCTGGGCAGCGCCGGGCCGTCTTCGCTGGTTTGCGAACTGAGTACGGCGGCTTTTTGCGGATCGTAGTTTTCCTCGCTCTGTTCGCCGCTCGTCAGATCGACTTCGGCGGAAACTCCCGCGCGAAAATGATCAGCGCCGAGCAGCGGATCGAGCGTGGCGGCGATCTTGGTCTGCAGGTCCTTCTCGACACTTTTGCGGTAGTCCAGGGCCGCTTCGCTGTCGTCGGCAGAAGAGGCAGCTCGCCGAGCCCGGTTCAGGAGGTTCCCGTCGTGTCGACCAGCGAGACCTGCTCGGGCGCAAGCTCCGGAACTGCGTTGGCGGCCAGCTGGCAGATCGCCGCGATGTTCAGGGGAGAAAGCCGCGCTCCCGCGCGCAGCTTGACCAGGATACTGGCCTTGGCCGGTTGCCGCGCGTCCGTGTAGAGCGAATCCTTCGCCATGGTGATGTGGACGCGGGCCTGCTCTACTTCGCGAATCGAAATGATCGATCGTTCCAGTTCCCCTTCCATCGCCCGGTGATAGTTCACCTGCTCGGCGAAATCGCTCGCCCCGAAGTTGGCCTTGTCGAACAGTTCGTAGCCGATGCGCCCGATTTCGGCAAGCCCTGCGCCGCCATCGCCAGCCGCGCCTCGGCAACCCGTGCCGAGGAAACCAGCACCGTCGCGCCGTTCGTCGCTCAGCCGGTAATCGATGCCGCCTTCCTTTAGTTTCGCGACTAATTCCCCGGCATCTTCGGCCGCCAGGTTCGAGTACAGAGGTTTGAAATCGCGCTCGTCATTCCAGCGCGATAGCGCGACCAGGCCGCCGCCCACCGTAACCACGGCGACGAACAGCCAGATCCTCTGCGACCACGTGAGTTTGTCCCATAACCGCTTGAGCTGGTCCATGCCGAGAGCTGTGCTAAAGTTTAAAAAACTTGCCGCAAGTAATTGAAATCAAGAAATCTGGAGCCGTTCCGGAGCGCGCGTCTATACTTGCATCTGCATGACTTGTTGATAAGCCGCCACCACCTTGTTGCGCACCTGCATGAAGAGCTGAAACGACAAATCGGCCTGCTGCGCGGCTACCGCCATGGTGTGAATTTCTTCTCCCTCTCCGCTGAGAAAACGGTTTACACTTGCAGACGCATTATTCTGAAAAGATTCCACTTGCTGAACGGCTTGCTGGAAGACGGATCCAAATGGACTGGCTCCCGTTGTCGAAGACACAGGGGCAGCCGGCGCGATCAATGCGGGAATAACGGAGGCGATCGGTAAGATTGGTAACGGCATGGCTTCAGTTCACGAGCATAAGTTCACGAATTACTTCATGATGGCGATGGAGTTCGTAATCATGTCCTTAATCGCCGTCATGGCCGACACGTTTGCTTGATAGGATCGCGAGGCGCTCAACAAATCGACCATCTCCTCGGCCGGATTCATTCTTGGAAACGCGACGTAGCCGTTCTCATCGGCATCTGGGTGGCCGGGCATGAAGCGCTTCTCCGGATCTCTTGCATCGGTGACCACGTCGGCCACCTTCACCCCCACCCCCAGCTCGGTCTGAAACGCGGCCGAGAACGGCGACGACTGAATCTCGGTCGAGAAAACTACGTCTTTCCGCTTGTAGGGACCACCCTCCGGTGTCCGCGTGGTTTCCGCGTTGGCCATGTTTTCGACCAGCACTCCCGCGCGGGTGCGTTGCGCCGACATGCCCGAAGCGCTGACTTGGATCGCCGAGAACAGGCTCATGAACCACCTCCGGTTATCGCTTCCTGTATCGTTTTGAAATTGCCGCGCACCAAGGTGGAAGCCACATTGAAACGCATCGCGTTTTCGGCGAGTAATCGGGCTTCGCGATCGATATCCACGTTGTTGCCGTCGGGCTTCTCGGCGAGCCCTTGCGCCGCGATCGTTTGCGGATGCTCCCCGTTCGCCATCGTCATGAATTCAAATTGAAAATCAATGTCCTGCGCCTTGTAGCCGGGCGTGTCGGCGTTGGCGATGTTGGCTCCGACCAGTTTCTGGCGCGCGCTCAGAAGGTCCATATAACGTTCGAGATTGGAGGTGAGTGCGTCGAACATCCTGCGAGGACGAAGGCAGGCGGAGGGCCGAAAGCGGGAGCTTCAGAAAGATCTTAGCGAGTAGGGGTAGAGGAGGCTTCCGTGAGCTTCAATTCACGCTGGATGGCGGCCCACAATGGCGCGGATTGAATCGGCTTGGTGAGGAATCCGCGCATACCGCTTTGAAAACATTGTTGTCGAACTTCGTCACTCATATCCGCAGTCAACGCCAGAATCGGAACATCCTGGTAGCCCTGGAGCTTCCGGATGGCCGCAGCCGCTTCCAGTCCGCTCATACCCGGCATCTGCAGATCCATGAGGATCACGTCGTAAGCGCGGAGGGCCGAGAGCGCAACCGCTTCCTCGCCGCTCGCCGCCACGTGCAATTCGACGGGATGGCGCTTGAGGGCGTGACGAATGACCGTTGCGCCAATCGCGTTATCTTCCACGGCGAGCACCAAGGGAATAGCGGTTGGAGCGGGAACATTTTGTCCGGCGTTCCCAAGGGTATCCCAAGCGTCCAGCTTCCTTGAAATCGATTCCAGCCCGCGCACGGGTATCTGAATGGTGAACGTCGAACCAACGGACGGTTCGCTATCGACGGTCAGACGGCCCTTCATCAATTTGGTCAATTTCTCGGCGAGCGTCAGGCCAAGACCGACTCCGTTGTATTCGCGTGCGAGCCCTTCGTCGAGCTGGCGGAACGATTCGAATATTTGCTTCCGCCGCTCCGCCGGTATGCCGATTCCCGTATCTCGAACCGAGAATCGAAGCGCGCCGGAGGCTGGCGAAACGCGCAATTCTATGCTGCCGTGATGGGTGAACTTAATCGCGTTACTTAACAGATAAACAAGCACTTCTTTGATATGAAGGCCATCCGCCGTGACGCTGGGAGGAAGTTCAGGATCGATGCTCGCGGAGAGTTGCAGGTTCTTGGTTTTCGCCATCGCCGCGTGTTCGCCGACTGCCGCCTCGAGGAGTTCCCGCAGGTTGAACTCGGCTTCCTCCAATTTCACCTGGCCGGCCGACAGAGCCGAATATTGGAGCGCCGCGCTGAGGATGCGCAGTAGATCCTCGGCGCACAGGCGAGCGGTACTCGCATACTCCCGTTGCTCGTCGTCCAGGTTGGTTTCGAGGAGCAGATCGGTCATCCCCATCAGACCGGCTAATGGTGTCCGGATCTCGTGATTCAGCGTGGCGAGGAACAGACTTTGCAGTCGATCGAGGGCGTCGGAGGGAGGCTGTTCGGGCTTCTCCGGGTTCGACCGGATGGGTCTCGGCGTTGCCTTCCATGAGGACATTCACCTACTCCATCGGTAGATTGAGTACCAGGGTTTAGGGTTTAACCCTAGACGCCGGTCGGATTACGCCGGAATAGAACCTTACTTTGCCGGTTTCGGAGGCTGCGGCTTGGAATCGTCCTTAACCTCGCCGCCGAAGGTGATCGTCGTATCGGACTTAAACTGCTTGTAGTCCTCATAGCGAATGGTCTGGCGGATCCGTTGGTCGCCACTCTGAAAGTGCAAAGTGTCGTTTGCAACCGTGTAAGTGGGGAACCAATACTTGCCGTCGATCTGCTCGCGATAGGTTTCGAACTTCGGGAACTGATTATCGCCTTTGCGGCTGGTGGTGCCAAGACCGCGGCCGTAGGATTTCACGATCTGCATGTCGCGGTCGTCCACCCACACCTCGCCCGAAAAATAGCGCTGTCCGGGTTCAAGCTTCTTGGGTTTCACGGCGAACACGTAGCAGCCGATTTCGTCGACGTTCTGATGGCCCAGATAGCGGATCAGGTACTTGGGCAGGTCTACGGTCGTGAGCACGAAGGGCTGGACGTTCTGCATGTCCTGCATATCTTCGGGAGTGAGCGTGATGTTATGCAGGGTGGGCACCGGCGAGCGCACGACGCGTTCGGTGCGCCGGCCATCGGTGGAGAAAACGATATCGGACACCGTTTCCCAGCGGCCGGTGACGTTTCCGGAATCGTCCAGTTCCTGGATGCGCGCGGTCTGCCGGTAAGTATAGTTTTCGCGGGCCTTCGAGAAATCGGTTTCGCGGGCCGCGAACTTTTGAATCATGTCGTCGATCTGCGACGACGAGGGCTCGGGGAGAGTGGCCGCGGGCAGGGAGCCGGCCGCTAGCAGGAAGGTTCCCAGGATACCGATACCGTGAACTCGCATACCTTCACCATAATCACAGGACGCCCTCCGGTCAATCGGGCTGGAGAGGACTTCCCCTAATACCGGGTTTGACCCGTGCCCGGCACGAAATGTTTCGGACGTTCCCAGAGGCTTTTGGTTGCGACGTTAAGTTGGACGCCGCGTCCAATGAGGGGGCGCCAGCCAGTGCAAATGCGTCAAGCTCAGCCGAGGATTCAGCCGAAGGCAGATAAGGTCGAGGCGCTCAGGAGAACAGAACTTTTCGGCAGCTTACCGGAGCAGGTTTTGCGGAAAGCTTCTGGACGCGCGACCGTTCGGCATCTCGTCCGCGATGAAATGCTGTACTCGGAGCGGGAGGAAGCCGAGGGACTTTTTGTCGTGGCGGAGGGCGAACTTCGGTCGGTTCGCGAGGGCGTTGACGGCCGCGAACAAGTGCTTTCGACGGAGCGCCCGGGGGCCATGCTGGCAGAAGTTTCCGTCTTTGGCGGCGGCCGATATTTCACCACTGTGATTGCGGATACTCCTTCGATCGTCCTGTGTATTCACCACAACGAAATCCAGCAGATGTGCCGGGAGCATCCGGAGCTTCTATGGAAAGTCGCCGGGTTGCTCAGCCAGCGTGTGCGCCACTATGCGGAACTCGTCGAACTGCTCGCTTTCCGAAACGTCGATCAGCGCTTGGCCCTGTTCCTTCTCAGCGTCATCGAGGATCATGCCGTTCGATCTTCCCAAGGAGTGGAGGTGGAGCTTACGCTTACGCGGCCCGAAATCGCAAACCGGATTGGCTCCGTCCGCGAAGTGGTCTCCCGCTCTCTGTCGCATTTACACGAGCACCGCCTCATTGAACTCCGCGGCGCGAAAATTGTGATTGTACCCGACGTACAGGCGCTGCGGGAGTTCGCCGGCGCCGTCCTTCCCGTAATAATTTCCCGCACGCGGTGATTCCGGCAGCTGCTCAAAAGCTGCGAAAAATATTTTAAAAATGAATCTCGGGCGTGACATTTGTCACCGATCCCGGACCCTCACGCTCGCACAATCGGGAAGGGAGGTGATTTGAAATGGCAACAGCATCGGCAAGGACATCCGGCGTGGTGAAAGGATCGAGCGAAATTATTCTTCTCGCCGGCATCTGGCTTTTTGTCTCGCCGTGGGTGTATCACGTATACCTGCTGCATAACGCTTGGAATAGTTGGATTGTAGGGGCGCTCATGGTGGTTTTCGCCGCCATCCGCCTCGCGGGTCCCCCGAACCTGGCGGGTGTGAGTTGGATCAACTGCCTGCTCGGCGTATGGACGTTCGCGTCGCCGTGGATCTACTCCTACACCAACGATGAAGCGCGCTTCGTCAGCAGCATGGCGGTAGGCGTCGTTGAATTCCTGCTCGCGATCGCCAGTGCGACGGCGACCACGGTTCCCGATTCGGGCCAGGAAATGCACGCTCGATAACGGGAAGTCTGAGATTTTCCCGCGAACCGCCCGAACGAGGGGCGGAAGATTTAGACGCGAAATGGCAAATAAGGAGGCCTAACTATGATGAAGATGATCTTACCGTTCGGCATGGCTCTTGCGATGGTGGCCGCGCAGGCCCAGACGAATCAATCACCGAACAGCCAGTACAACACGCATGCCCGTTCCGCTCAAAATGGCAACACGCAACCGGCAGCCAATTCGGGCATCGCGAGCTCCAAAGCGCGCCTGTCGAATGAAGTCGGCGATCTGTTGAATTCGACGAACGAAGCGCGCGTGGCGCTCGAATCACACAATCAACAAGACGCTGAGTTCCACATCGATCATGCAGTGCACCAAGCCAACATGATCCGGAGCACCGCTCCGAACCGGCACTTCGTGCAGCTCTACGATGAACTCGATAGCTATGCGGTTTCGCTCCGATCATGACCCAGCGAGCCGCCGCCCAAAAACCGGGTAATGCCACGGCAAATAGCGAGCAGTCTGACGCAAGTCATATTGCGGGCTCGACCGCGAACAACAATTCGTCCGACGAGGCGGTTCGTCAAGTCGCCGGCCAATTTACGAGCGTGGCACTCGACGTTCAGGGCGCCGATGAACATCTCTTAGCTGCCAAACAGGCGCTGCAAGCCGGGAACTTTCAGAAGGCCGACGAGGCCCTGCGAGCCGTACAGGACGGAGTCGTGGCGACTTCGGTAGAAGCGGATTTCCCGCTGTTGCGGGCGCGTGAAAATCTGATGTTGGCGCGTGAAAGCGCCGAGGACGCCAATTTTGGAGAAGCTCATGCGGCGCTCGAAGGAGCGTCCAGAGCACTTGCAAGCTATGCGACGAGTTCTAGCACACACGCCAACGACGCTCGCATGCTGAAGTCGCAAATCGATCGCTACGATCAATCGATCCGGCAGAATCACAACGGCGCGGTTCAGAAGATTGAAGGCTGGTGGGATCTAGATGGCGGGTCGGATCGCGCCCCCGACCGTCAACACGAATGAGAACAACCGTACCCGTGGCTAACTCGGGAGGCTTCTTACCGAGGCAGAGATAATTACAAAAAGCGGCATTGCGCCGGGGAAGTCTCTCCGGCGCAATTGTTTTATCTTCGGAGGCGTGACCGGGGGGAGACGTTCCACACTGGCTTATCCCGGGAGCCGGCCGCCCATCAGTTTGTAAATGTACGCGAGAATTTCCGCGACCGCCCGATACAAATCCGCCGGAATCTCCTGGCCAACTTCCACCGATTTGTAGAGCGCCTGTGCGAGCGGCGGATTCTCCACGATCGGCACTTGATTCTCGATCGCGATTTTCCGAATCCGCTGGGCCAGATAGTTCTTGCCCTTCGCGACCACCTTCGGGGCGCCGCTGGTATTCAGCGAATAGCGAATGGCGACGGCATAGTGCGTGGGATTTACGATGACTGCCGTCGCCTTCGGAATCTCCTGCATCATTCGCCGCCGCGCCATGTCGCGCTGAATGCGGCGGATGCGCATTTTCATTTGCGGGTTGCCCTGCTGTTCTTTCGTTTCGTCGCGGATTTCCTGCTTGCTCATCCGCAGTTGCCGGTTATAGCGCGTCCTCTGCCACCACAGATCGATGAGTCCCATCACCAGAAACAGGCCGGCGGCGCGCCACAGCAGCGCTTTCAGGACAGTCGCGATCGCGGTGATACCGCCCGCGGCGTTCATCCACGGCAGCATCAGCAGCCGGTCTAGATTTTCCGTGACCTCGTAATAAACGACGAAGGCCACCAGCGGCAGAATGACGACCGCCTGCAGCAGCATCGGGATATTCTGGGCCGGCAGGTTTTTGAGCTTATTGCCTATGGATAGGCGCTTAAAATCGGGGATGAGCTTTGCGGGCGCGAATCCGAACCGCGTACTGGCGAGTTGGACGCTGACGACGATTACGACCAGGGCGGCGCCCACGAAAAAGAGGGGCGTTAGGGGCGGCAAAATGACATGGCGCGTTAAATCCATCAGCGCATCGACGGTCAAAGTCGTCGTGAAGTCGCTGGTGAAGGCGTAGCGTAAAAGACCGCGCGTCAGTCCCATCAATCCGAAAAACCATGTCGCGCTGAAGCCCGTCGCCAGCGCCACGAACGCGATGAATTGAGTTGCCGAAACGAATTCACGGCTGGAAGGAAGATTGCCTTCGCTGCGCGCGCGGTCCAGCCGCCGCTGGGTTGGTTTCTCGGTTTGCTCGTCGGCCATGCTTGCTCGATGAGCGCTGTTCGCCACGGTCCGCGCGCTAGCGCCGGAGCGCCTCCCATAAGGCGGCGACGTTTGTCCCGACGCGGTTTGATATAAGCGCGCCAGGGCCGGCGCCAGGATCGTCAACATGGATAGTCCGGCCAGCATCTTGATCGGAAACGCCAGCGACAACAATTGCAGTTGCTGCTGCATCCGTCCCAATGAGGGCGAGCGCGACGTCGATCAGCAGCAACAGCCCGATGACGGGCATCGCCAGACGCAGGCCCGTGGAGAACATTCCTCCGCCCAGATGCAATCATTCCTTCGAGACCGGCAGCGGACGGCTCCCACGATCCCGCTGGAAATTTCTGGAAGCTCGCGGCGAGCACGCGCAGGATCTCGCGATCGACGCCAAAGGAGAAAAATAGCAACGCCGTAACCAACATGGTGAGCACCTGCAGGACGCCGGCGTCGGCCTGACTGGTAGGATCGATCGTCAGCGCGTAGCCATAGCCCACCTGCAATCCCAAAAACTGCATCGCGAGTTGGAAAGCTTCCGAAAGGAAAGCGACGGCCAGCCCGGCGGCGAGTCCGAATCCCGCTTCCATCAAAACCCAACGGAAAGTTGCGCCAGACCCGCGAACTCGTTCGGCAACGAGGGCCATACGGGAAACAGGGCGAAAGCGATCGTCATGGCAAGAACAACGCGGACGGGAGCCGCCGCTGCGCGAATTCCCGGAATGGGGAGAAACGCGATCAATCCAGAGACACGCGCCAACACGAGCAGGAATGCATAGAGCGTGCTGAGCGGCAGGCCGAGGGTCATAGGCTCAATGGCGGGTTATCGGGCGAAGCGTCCCAGGTCTCCGAAAAGCGTCGTTGTGTAGGCGATCAACTTGGTCAGCATCCAGGGCATCGACAGGAGGAGCGCGGCTAGAAAGGCGGTGAGCCGCGGTACCGCGCTGAAGCTCGAATCCTGTATGGACGTGAGAATTTGCGTCAGACTGATCACGATGCCGACGACGAAGGCGATCGCCAGAATCGGAAGGCTCAGCCAGAAGGTGGTGACGAATGCGCCGTGCATCAGCCCGACCACGGAAGAGACGGTCATGTCAGTAGAAACTCCGCATCCATTTAATAGAAGCTCCGGTTAATAGAAGCTCCGGACGAGCGATCCGATCACCAGATTCCAGCCGTCCACCAGTACGAACAAGAGTATTTTGAATGGCGCGGAGATCATGACCGGCGGTAGTTGGATCATGCCGACCGAAAGCGTGACGGAGGCGACCACCAGATCGATCACCAGGAATGGGAGAAACAGGACGGCGCCGATCTGAAACGAGGCCTTCAATTCGCTCAGAACGTAGGCGGGCACGATCGCACTGAGAGGAACGTCGTCCGGCTTAGCGGGGGCGGGGGAGTGCGACAGCTCCACAAAAAGCTGCAAGTCCTTTTCACGCGCGAAACGCAGCAGGAAAGTTTTGATGGGAACCGACGCGCGGTCCCATGCCTCGGTTCCGCTGATGTTCCCTTGTTCGAGCGGCTCCCAGCTGCCGTCGTAAATTTGGCGCGCGACCGGCTGCACGATGATCACAGTGAGGAACAACGCCAGTCCCACTAATACTTGATTCGACGGCGCGGTTTGCGTCCCCAGCGCCTGGCGCAGGAAGTGCAGCACCACTGTGATGCGCAGGAACGGCGACACCGACATCACAATGGCGGGCAGCAGCGTCAGCAGCGTCAGCAGCAGGACGATCTGCATCGGCAAGCTCAGAGTCGCTCCGCCTTTGCTCTGCACGAGGGTGATCCCTAACAGAGAGTCCGTGGGCGCGGCACGCACCAGTGGCGCGTACATAGCCGTCCACGCGGTTGCGTAAAGAAAACGCTTCACGCGATCTCCTCGCAGGATCGTGAAACTTGCGGTTCGGAAACTCGTGGGGATAACGATTGCGCGGGCAGCCGCGGGGATTCGGCAGGGCGCGGCGACTCGCAAACCTGTTCGAATAGCAAGCTACATCCTTGCGGGTGTGTCATCACCAGCAGTTCGCGTCCCGGCGCGCGCAGGAGATGTACGGCGTGCTGCGGCGTGAGTGCGATCCGCTCCACCGCCCGCAGGGATTTCGATGCGCCCGTCCGCACGATTCCCGCGCGGTGGCGCAGGGACCACACGGCCGCGCCGAGCAGGGCGAAGACCGCTACGAGCGCCGCTGCTTGCCGCCATATTTCCATGTCGTGCCCGGCTGCCACGGTTTTATTCCTCCTCGATAAAGTCGGTGATGCGCACGCCGAAGGACTCTTCGATGATCACGATTTCTCCCGACCCGACCAGGGTGCCTCCAATGACCAGATCAATATTTTCACCCGCCGAGCGCGTCATCTTCACCACCGATCCGGGCTCGAGCGCGAGGATCTCGCGCATCGTCATGCGCCGCCGGTCGAGTTCAACCTCGACGTCCATGGGCACGTTGCTGAGATGCGCGATTTCTTCGAGTGCGGTCATATTTCCCGGATGTGCGCGAATCGAAAGCTTCCGCCGTTATTGCTTGAGAGCAATCGTATCTTGCGTTAATTGATCCACGGTCGTGACCACGTGCGCGTTCGCTTCGTAGCCGCGCTGGTAAACGATGAGGTTGGTGAACTCGGTAGCCATATCCACGGTCGACGATTCAAGCGACCCTCCGGCCACTGTCCCGCGCCCTCCGGTACCCGGAAGCCCGACCGAGGGTAAGGCGGTCTCAGCGGTGGTCTGATAGGCGTTGTCGCCGACGCCCACGAGCGAAACCGGATTGCTGATCGTCGCCATGGCGAGCTGCCCGGCGACCACCTGCTGACCGTTGGAATACTGCGCTAGAATTTGGCCGCCATTTCCCAGGCCCACGCTGACCAGGGTCGCCGCGGCGGCTCCGTCCTGGGACTGCGCCGAAGTCGCCGAGGCCTGGGAGAACTGCGTGATGTCGGCCGATCCGTCGCTATACAGGTTCCAGTTGACGCTCATATCCGCGGCGCCATCGTTCAAACCTGTGATGGCGATGACGGGCTCCGCATTCGAGGCCGGCGAGATGAGCTGTCCGTCGGAGTTAAAAGTGAGCGTGCCGGTGATGGGAGTTCCCGCCGGCGTGGTGTCGCCCGTCGGAATGCCCACCGAATAATTCCATTGATTCGCCGTTCCGGATTGCGTGAACGTGTATGTCACGGTGTGCGCCGATCCCAGCGAATCGTAAATCTGGACGGAGGTCGAAAATTGGGTCCCCGCGGCCGCGGTGGCGTCCAGGTTCAGGCTTACCGAGGTGTTCTGCGTCACTTCGGGTTGGGCCAACGCTCCGGCGGGCACGGTGATCGGTCCGATCGGACCGCTCGTGTTCAGAACTCCTCCGCTCACCGTCCAGCCCTGTACGAGTTCGCCGGTAGGAGTGGTCAGGTTACCCTTGCTGTCGACCTGGAAATTCCCGGCGCGTGTGTACTCGGTGGCGCCGTCGGGCGTCGTGATGACGAAGAATCCATTGCCCTGGATCGCCGCGTCCATGGGCCCTCCGGTGGAAGTAATCGCGCCTTGCGAGAATTGCGTCGTGGTGATGGGCGCTCCCACGCCCACGCCCACTTGGCTCGATCCGGTCACCGCGCCAATCGCCTGCGTCACCAGGTCGTTGAATGAAACGGTACTGTCTTTAAACCCCGTCGTATTCAGGTTGGCTAGATTGTTGCCGACCACGTCGATCGCAGTGGTGTCAGCCGAAAGCGCCGAAAGTGCCGTGGAAAATGCTGTAAGCATGGGTTCTCCTTTTCGAAAAAAAGCCGTTCCGCTGTCGTTAAATTCGTGCTTTGAGCAGGTCTTTGTTTAAGCCGTCCCGGCCTGGTTTACGCCGTTCCGGCTCGCTTTACGCCGTTCCGGCTTGCGGCGATCCGCCGTGAGAGATTGTTCCGTTCGCCGCCGCCGCGACGGGGGTCGGAGCTGCTGCCTGCTGCATCAGGCTGAGAATCGAGCCGAGGTCGCTCGTCGATTGTGTCTGCTCCTGGACGCCCGTAAATGTCGCGAGTTGCGTCACGAAGGTTGTTCCATCGGTCGGATTTTCAGGGTCTTGGTTTTGCAGCTGTGCAATCAACAGCTGCAAGAACTCCGTGGAAAGCGAGTCGGCGGAGGGAGCGCCGCTGCTCGTGGACGCGGCGTTCGCGCTCGCTGCCGCGTTCGCCGGGCTATTGACGGTAGCGCCCGTATCGGGCGGCGCGGCGAGCGGATTCACCATCATTGTTGACATACAAATTACTCCTCTATCTGTTCGAGCCAGCGTTGTGCCTGCCGGTCTCGGGATTGATGTTGTTGGCCGAACGATTGTCCTGAAAACTGACCAGAACTGTTGGCATGACCGGATCGAGAATCCGTGCCGCCCGAGGGGGACGAATCCTGATTGCCGCCGGCGTTTTGTTCGAAGGCGGATCCGGACAACGCCGCCGTGCGGGGCACGAAGGTCTGCGCTTCGAAACCCGCCCGGTCCAGGGAACTAACCAGCTCGGGAAGGTCCTGGCGAAGGTTCGCTTGCAGGGCGGGGTCCGGCGTGTGCACCGTGACGAGAACGTCTCCGGCGCGTTGCGTGACGCGAATGTCGACGGCACCTGACGGATTACCGGCCGTAGAGGGAGGTGCGACGTGTAAGAGCATCTCCTGTGGCGCGACCGTGGCGGGCACTGCTCGCTCGCTCACGACCTCGGTCGCCGCCGGCGCAGCCGCAAGGTCGGAAGAATCTGTCCGCTCGCTTTCCTTCACATTCCCGGCCGCGGCCGGAGCCGCCGGCACGAGCCCTGGGAAAGTTCCGAGAACCGGTTGCAAGGGACTTGCGGTGTCATCGCTTGGCGGCTGGTCCGCCGGTGCGGGCTGCTTCGCCGCGTGGGAGTTTTCGGCCTCGGCGTCGGACTGCCCGTCCTGTGCGGAAGAGCCGCTTTGCGACAGTTGCGCGCCGCTGCCCCCCAGGGTCAGTGGGTTTCGGCGTTAGATTCGCGCCGAAGGCCAAAGGCGCTGAAGTCGAATTCGTGCGGACGATGGGTATGTTGTTCGATGGCGTGGTCAGAGGGTTTGGCGTAATCGCCGTATCCCGCGATCTCATCGCGTCCGAGGCGGAAGCATCACTCGATGCCGCGGGATTCGCGCCCGCCGTAGTTGTGTCAGCCGCTGGATTTGGAAACGCCGGAAGCAACCCGCCGAAGTTTGACGCGCCTGCCATCGCGGAGGAAGCCGCCGCCGCTTTGGGTTTGCGCGAACTGCCACGCGCGGCCGCCGCCGTCGGGACATTGTTGTCCGCGGGGGCATTGTTCACGGCGGTATTGTTCGCGTCGGCATCATTCAGGGCGGTGATGTTCACGGCCCGGGCGTCATTGACGACCGCGGGTATCGCGACCGGCGCCGCGACGGTATTCGCCGAAGCAGCAGGGTTTTGTTCGGACGCTTCGTCCGAAGTGCCGGCGGATCCCGAAAAGGCTGGAGAATTCGCGACCGGAAATCCGGCCGCCATAGTCGGCGCCGGCACCGGCACGGAAGACGTCACTGCCAATGCGCTGCCCGATATGGCTTCTAATCCAGATGTCTCAGCGCTCGATCCTCCGCCGCCGAGCATCGCTCGGATCAGTGCGTCCGCGATGTTGCCCGGAGATGCGGACGTATAGGGCGATGCGCTCTCCGAGGCATCGTCACCCGCCGCCGAAGCAGAGTTGCTGGATACGCTTGTCTCCGGCCGCGTCAAGAGATGGAGGAGAGAGACGAACGGCGTGGATGAGGGCGGCGCGGAGGGGGCAGGCGCGGCGCCGGTGAGGGCCGCCAGCGTCCCTATGTTGCCCGCCATCGATGCCGCTATATTCACGGCGCAGCGAAGTGCACGCGCCGGCCCAATTGCGCGCGATTGAAAAGAATGGCAATCGTTTCGGGGGACCTGTGCGAAAACGGGAAACGAGCCAAAACGAAACGTGCTTTCGCGTTCGTTTTGGTTCGTACTCGTACACATCGGCAATCTCCACAGCGATTTGAGAAAAGGACACGTGATTGCTTTGCATCTCTCCGGGCTCCTCCCGCGATCAACTATGGACCTGCTCATGATTTCGGCCGCGAGTGGAATGAAGGCGCGCATGGAGTCGCTCGACATGCTGGCGAATAATGTTGCGAACAGCAACACCTCCGGCTTCAAAGCCGACGGCGAATTCTACAATCTTTACCGCGAACAACTGCCGGTGATCGAAACGCACTGGACGGATTTCTCCCAGGGAGTCTTGACCTCCACGGGAAATCCACTGAATCTGGCGCTGGAGGGGCCGGGATTTTTCGCGCTGACCGGTCCGACCGGCGTGGTCTACACGCGCAGCGGCCATTTTCGAGTTTCGAAAGCCAATCAGCTGGTCTCCCAGGACGGCTACCCTTTGCGGGACATCTTGAACCAAAATCGCCCCATCGTGATCGATCCGACGCAGCCCATCACGGTCGAGAACACGGGCGCGGTGCTGCAGGGCGGCCAACCGGTCGGACAGATCCAGATTGACCAAGTCCCGACGGCGGCGAACGCGACCTCGAAGCTCGGCAATACGTACTTCGCGTTAAGCGATCCGCAGGCGAAACCCGCGCCGGCGGCGGCCGGGGACCAAACCTTTGAGGTACAGCAAGGCTACATCGAAGAGTCGAACGTTCCCCTGGCGGAATCCGCGGTTCGGTTGATTACGGTGATGCGTCAGTTTGAAACGCTACAAAAGGCCATGAATATCGGAGCGCAGATGGACCGGGAAGCGATCGAGGATGTTGCCAAGCCCAGTTAGCCGGGAACGGCGCGCGGCGAAATCCGTTCGAGGAGGATCATGATTCGAGCTCTATACAGCGCCGGCAGCGGCATGAACGCGCAGCAGATGAGTATCGACAATATTGCGAACAATCTGGCCAACGCGAACACCACGGCTTCAAGGCGCGGCGGACGGAGTTCGCGGACCTTTTGTATCAGAGCTCCTCCAGCCGGGCGCTTCGGCGGGTTCGCAGACGGTGGTGCCGAGCGGCCTGCAACTCGGCCTCGGAACGCGCCCGACTTCGAACTCCGTCGATCTGTCGCAGGGAAGTTTTCAGTTGACCAACAATCCCCTCGACGTCGTGATTCAGGGCAAGGGATTTTTTCAGCTCCGCCGCGCCGACGGGACCATCGCTTATACGCGAGACGGCAGTTTCCAACTCAATAAAGACGGCCTCATCGTGACCGCCAACGGAGATCCGATCGAGCCGGCGATCACGATTCCCGCGCAATCGCAGTCGATCACCATCGCGCAGGATGGCACGGTGAGCTACACGCTCCCGGCTCAATCGAACGCGCAGGTCGCGGGACAAATTCAACTGGCGAACTTCACCAATCCGGGCGGTCTGAACAGCATCGGCAGCGGCTTGTTTCTGCCCACCGACGCGAGCGGCGATCCGACCACCGACGTTCCCGGCGGACAGGCCGGCATGGGAACGCTGCAACAGGGCTTCGTGGAGAATTCAACGTCAGCGTGGTGGAAGAGTTCATCAATATGATTAGAAGCGCGACTCGCCCACGAAGCCGATACCAAGGTGGTCAAGGCCGCCGACGAGATGTATCAGGACGTAAATAATCTGACGCAATGAGGCCCCTGATGAATCGAGACGTTTCCCTCTTGGCGTGCGCGCTCGCGATGCTTTGTGCGCCGCCGCTCGGGGCGTGCGTTCCCGTGGACGGCGACCGCATTCTTGGCAAGCACCTGGCGGCGGCCAAGGCGGAATTCGCATTGCTCGATCCGTCCTGGAGCTTGGATTTTCGCCCCGTGCGGGCGTCACACGTGTGCTTTCGTCCGCGGAACTTCTCGCGCTTGCGGGCAAACTCGGCATTGCCATCACAGGTCCGCTGGGAAGCGCCTGCTTTACACGCACCGTGCCGGCGGGCGCTGTCGTCGCTCCGAAGCCTGCGGCCGCGGTTCCGGAGGTTCGCCGGGGGAAAAGGTCCTGGTCGAAGTGACCAGCGGAGCCGCGCTCCTCAGATTCGAGGCGGACGCCGAATCCGGAGGAAGAACCGGGGAGCCCGTGCTGGTTCGCAATCCGGAAGCGGAAAGCTTTTCAGGCCATGGTCGAAGGCAAGGGAAAGGTCGTCGTTCAAGATGAAGGTGCATTCAAAGATGTAGGGTGCCTCGGCGTTGGATCGCTACCTGCGCGCTGTGCTTCTGTACGTCGATCGCCACGGCGCAAACCGTTTCGCTCGGCAGTTCCCCGGGTTTGCTGTATGCGCCTTCCGGGAGCCTGGCCGATGCCGGGCGCGACTTGCGGGCGGGCGCGCGCGACGACGTGCTCACCATCATCGTGAACGAGAGCATCGTCCGCGGTTGCTTCGGGCGTGACGAACACCGCGCGGACTTCGACGGCCGCTGCGGGGATTACCGGCTTGGCGGGCGCGCTGCCGGCGACGAGCGCGCTCGCAAACCTTCTGACCTCGTCGAACGCGCAGACATTGCAGGGCACCGGACAAACGACGCGGGTGTCCACCTTGACGACCACCGTTTCCGTGCGGGTCGTGGACGTGCTCGCGAACGGCACCATGGTGGTCGAAGGCACCAAGAACCTGTGCCGTCAATTCAGAACACCAGACCATCGTGGTGCGCGGTCTCGTGCGGCCCGCCGACCTCACCACGGCGAATACGGTGCTCTCCACGCAAGTGGGCAATTTGGAGGTCCGCGTGGACGGCAAAGGCGTGGTGAACGACGCGATCAAGCGGCCGTTTTTCCTGTATCGCCTGCTGTTGGGACTCCTGCCGTTTTGAGATCACTTCCTTTTCCTTGAGATGCTGACGCGAAACTCATTTTTCATTGCGATACTCGCCGTGTTGCTGGCCGCTCGCTCGGCCCAGCCAGCGGGGACGCGTCTCAAGGAAGTGGCGTCGCTCGAAGGCGTCCGTGACAACCAGCTGATGGGCTATGGCGTCGTCGTGGGATTGAACGGCACCGGCGATAAAAGGCAGACGGTGTTTTCGGTGCAGACGCTTACCAACATCCTTCGGCGCATGGGAACGACGGTGGACCCGATCACCATTCAGGTGCGCAATATCGCCGCCGTCTTGGTGACCGCCAATCTGCCTCCGTTCGCGCAGCCGGGCACGAAAATCGACATCACCGCGGCGGCCATCGGCGACGCCAGCAACCTGCAAGGAGGACTGCTGGTGATGACGCCGATGAAAGGCGCCGACGGCCAAGTCTACGCGGTGGCGCAAGGGCCGGTGATGACCATGGGATTTGTCGCGGGCCGCGGCGGCAATACGCAGACCTTGAATCACCCGACGGTGGGACGTATGCCCGAAGGCGCGATCGTCGAACGGTCGCCGCCCTCGATCGCCCCCTCGGCGCACCTGCGTCTGCAGTTGCACGAGGCGGATTTCACCACCGCCGCGCGCATTGTCGACGTCTTGAACCAGCGCTTCGCTACGTCCGGTTTGGCGGTCGCCCGCGCCGAGAGCGCGGCGCTTGTGTCCATCGATATCCCCGCGAGTTACTCGACGCGGCCCGTGGAATTCGTGGCGGAGATGGAGAATCTCACGGTCGAATCCGACCACCGCGAGCGCATTGTGATCAACGAACGCACGGGGACGATCGTCATGGGCAAGGAAGTGCGGATTTCGCCCGTCGCCATTCTCCACGGCGCGCTCAGCGTGGAAGTTCGCACCGCGTTCGATGTCTCCGCAGCCGGCGCCGCTTTCCCAAGGGAAAACGACGGTCACTCCCGTGACCGATGTGACGGCGAAGGAAGCAAAGGCGCAAAATATCGTGTTGCAAAAAGGCGCAACGGTCGAGGAACTCGTGCGCGCGCTGCAGGCGATCGGATCGACGCCGCGCGATATCATCGCGATTCTCCAGAACATGCGCGTCGCTGGAGCGCTCGAAGCGGAAATCGAGGGAATCTGATGGCTCTCGATTCCATAACGGGCGCGGCGGGTGTGGCTCAGCTCGGGGCGGGAAACGCGAGCGCCAAGCCGAAGGACGCGAAAGAAGCCGCCACTCAGTTCGAAGGCTTGCTGATCGCTTCGATGTTGCGCTCGGCGCATGAAGCAAGTCCCGGCGGTCTCGACGGCGACGACGAAGACTCGCAAAGCTCGACGTTGTTCGATCTCGCGGCCGAGCAGTTCGCGCAAATGATGGCCAAGCAAGGCGGCTTCGGCGTTGCCCGCGTGGTCACGTCGGGGCTGGCGCGAGGAAGCGAGACCGCGCCAGGATCGTCGAACGCCCGTGTGGCTGTGACTCCGTTGAGCGAGTCGCAAACCCCGAAAAGATGAATCCTCGGCTATACTCTTGGGATGCGCCTACTTGCATTGACACTCGCACTCGCTTTCACTCTCGGAATTTCGGCTCAGGAAAAAGGTGGCAAAAAGGGCCCCAATCCCTTTGCCGGACCATTCACCAACCTCAAGGTACTGAAGCCCGAGCAGGTTGAGCCCGTGATGAGGGCCGCCCGCACTGGATTGGGCCAACCTTGCACCTTGTGCCACGTGGCAGGCCAATGGGCCGACGACAGCGTGGCCGATAAGGCGACCGGGCGGATGATGATCAGCATGGTGGGCGACATCAACGCGAAGTTCGGCGACGGCAAAATGCACGTTTCGTGCTATACATGCCATCGCGGAGAAGTAATGCCGCTGATGGCCGCACCGGCCGCGCCCGCTGCCGCGCAATAAGCCGAACGCATTGCCGAAAGACGTCTCCGCGCTAAGCTGTGAGCATGGCCTTTGACGGACTGCGCGTGCTCTCGCTCGAAAGCCGCCGAGCCGTGGAAATCGAACGCCTGATCCGCAATCAGGGCGGTGAGCCCTTTGTCGCGCCGTCCGTGCGTGAAGTTCCCCTCGAAAATAATCCGCAGGCCTTGGCTTTCGCCGAGCGCCTTTTCTCCGGTGGCTTCGATATGGCGATCCTGCTCACGGGCGTTGGCACCCGCTTGCTGAATGAGGTGATCGAAACCCGTTATCCGGTGAGATCGTTCGCGGAAGCACTGAAAAAAGTCACTGTGGTTGTCCGTGGACCCAAGCCGGCGGCCGTGATGCGCGAATGGGGAGTTCCCATCTCCCTTACCGTTCCCGAGCCGAACACATGGCGCGAGATTCTGGTTGCCACCGCGAATCGCACGGAGCGCCACATCGCCCTCCAGGAATACGGTCGCCGCGGAGCGAAGAGCTCGTGCAAGGCCTCATCGCCCGCGGAGCCGAAGTCACACAGGTGCCGGTCTATCGATGGGCGCTTCCCGAGAATGCCGAGCCGTTGCGCGAGGCCGCGCGAAGGCTCGCCTCGGGCGAGATCGATGTCGTACTGTTTACGGCGGGCGTCCAGGTCGAGAATCTTTTGCGGACCGCGGAGGACCTCGGACTTACGGAAGCTGTTCGCGCGGGTCTGTCCCGCACGGTCGTCGCTTCGATTGGCCCCGCGACTTCAGAAACTCTGCGCGAAATGAATCTGCCGGTCGATTTCGAGCCCTCCCATCCGAAGATGGGGATTCTCCTCAACGAAATCGCCGCTCGCGCCGCAGGGATCTTACAATCGAAGCAGTGAAAAGCACGCCTGACCCGGAAGATTCGCCCACCGGTCGTCCCGATGGCGATGATTTCTGGACGCTCATGACGCGCTACGCTCCCGCGCTGGGGCTGGTGCCGGGCAGTGCGGTCGCTGGATATTTGATCGGCGATGTTCTCGATCACGCATTTTCCACGACGTTCCTGCGCTTCGTTTTTCTGGTTCTCGGCGTCGTGGGCGAATCGTGCAATTAATGAAGTTTCTCAGCCGGGATACCAATTGACGGAAGTGAATGTGGACCTGTACGACGACGGTTTCTACGATCGAGCCCTGCGCCGCATCCGGGTACTGACGGCCTTCGTGGGTATCGCCGGAACGTTTGTCGTGCTCGTGCTGCAAGACTTCCGCTCGGCTGCCGGATTTCTGCTAGGCGCGGCGCTCTCGACCGTGAATTTTTACGGCATCGCGAAGATGGCAAAAGCGCTCGGAGGAGCCTCGAAGCCGGGTCCTTTGGCCGCAGTGTTAATCGCCCTGCGCTATCTGCTGATCTCCTGCGCTATCTATGTTATGATCAGGTTTCTGGGTTTCGGGCCTGTGGCCGTGCTGTGGGGATTGCTGGCCGCGTTCGGGGCTGTCGTCCTCGAAATTCTCTACGAATTAATCTTTCGTATCCGTTAGTTTTCTGACCTCTGTAACTATGGAACAAAATTGGCTTACAGCCTTATTTAATAAATATCTGGCGGGCGTCGGAAACGGCATTCTCGCGTTCGTGCACCGTACGGCGGCCAATCCCGCGCGCCCTTGGGAAACGTGGCTCGTGATGGAGCTTCTGGTCGTCGTGCTCCTGATGCTGCTTGTCGCGATCCTCAAGCCGAGCCTTTCCACGGATAAGCCCGGCAAAATCCAGCACATTTTCGAGATGCTCTACGGATTCCTGAATACGCAGGCGTCCGAAGTCGGCATCCATCATCCCGAGAAATACGTCAACTTCTTCGGTACGCTGTTCATCTTCATTCTGGGGATGAACTTGATCGGCATTATTCCGGCCTTCGAATCGCCCACCATGTACGTCTATGTGCCGGCCGCTCTGGCCGTGAGCGCGTGGGTTTACTATCACTTCGTGGGTATTCGGGAAGTCGGCATCGTAGCGTACCTGAAACATTTCGGCGGCCCGATTCTGGCTCTCGCTCCGTTGATGTTTATCATCGAAATTATCGGTCACGTCGCCCGCATGCTTTCGCTGACGGTTCGTCTTTACGGCAACATGTCGGCCGGCGAGCAGATCACGAACGTGTTTATCACGCTGACGTATCTGGTGGCTCCCGCTCTGTTCATGGGCCTGCACGTTTTCGTTTCATTCTTGCAGGCTTACGTTTTCACTCTGCTTACAATGATTTATGTGAGCATCGGAACCTCGGCGGAGGAGCACTAAACCGCTTCCGCCCTTGCGATTTTTATTCGGCATGATCGCGTCCGAGTGTGAGCCGCCGTTCCCCCCGGTTCGGATTGGAACCACCTCCTCGGCGTAAATTTATACACGAAAGGTACAGACGTAAATGAAGAACAAGAGAATGTTGTTGTTTGTCGCCGCGATGTTTTTCCTGGTGGCCTGCCCGATCTTCGCGCAGACGCCCGGTGCTGCGACCGGCATGGCTCCCGGTGAAATCAAGTTCCTCGGCGGCATGCTGGGATTAGGACTTGTCGGCGGCTTGTGCGGACTCGGACAGGGTAAGGCCGTAGCCGGCGCCGCGGAAGCGATGGCGCGGAACCCAGCCGCGTCGGCTGGCATCCGTTTCGCTCTCATTCTTGGTCTGGTGTTTATCGAAACGTTGACCATCTACGCGCTCGCGATCGTTTTGAAAGGCTAGTTTTCCCAGACTCGGTTCTGGATTAGTTTTTTCGGGGCGGGCGTTCGCGCTCGCCCCTTTCGTGCGTTCAAGCGAATTTATGTTTAAGCTGCAGGGCATTCTTCCTCCTATCGCCACGCCTTTCGATCACAACGGCGATCTCTACAAAATCAAGGTTCAGCACAACGTCGAGAAATGGAATCGCACCGGACTCGCGGGCTACGTCGTATGCGGATCCACCGGAGAGAGCGTTTACCTCACGACGGAGGAAAAGCTGCAGCTATGGGAGTGGGTCGCCGCCTACGCGTCCCCCGATAAAATCCTGGTCGCGGGCACAGGCGTCGAAAGCGTTCGCGAAACCGTCGCGCTCACCAACCTGGCCGCGGATATCGGCTATAAGGCCGCGATGGTTCGCACGCCGCATTACTACAAGAGCCTTCTCAATCGCGTCGATGCGCAGGTGCTGTACTTCCGCTCCGTGGCCGACCAGGTGAAGATCCCCATCATGATCTACAACTGGCCGCAGGCGACTGGCATCGACATTGCGCCCGAAGCGGTGGTCGCACTCTCACATCATCCGAATATTTTTGCGGTAAAGGAAAGCTCCGGCAGTTTGGAAAAGTGCATTCAGATGCTGAAGGATGTGAAGCCCGGCTTCCAGGTGCTCACCGGCTCCGCGCCCATCCTCGCGCCTTCGCTCGCGGTGGGATGCTCGGGCGGTGTGCTTGCTTTTTCGAATGCCGTGCCGCAGACGGTCGTCAGTATTTGGGAAGCGCATCGCTCGCGCGAGTTCGATGCCGCGATGGACTGGCAGCGACGTATCCTACGTGCCGCGCAACTTGTGACCACGAAGTACGGCGTTCCGGGCTTGAAGCATGCGATGGATATCAACGGCTACTACGGCGGTCCTCCGCGGCTTCCGCTGACGGTGATCGGTCCCGAAGCCAAGAAGGAAATCGAGCAAGCCTTCGACGGACTCAGAGGCTGAAAGTTCGCCCGTCGCACATCCACTCGTCGCACATCCAGACACGAAGCGCGAAGAAATCCGACCCGAGCCGCGACCACAGGGAGCGGTTACCTTTAGTATGGAACGTAACCATGACGTTCGCGAAGAGAGTGATGCTAACCGCTCCTTATAGTCGCGGCTCGGGTCGGGACTTCGTTGACGTGAGCGGCGCGAGCGGTGTTAATCCCCCACCGACCACAACCCTGCCAAGTCGTCTTCATATACGACGTCACCCACCTCGACGACCCTTCGCGCACGTCCGCTGCCGTACAGGATTCCGTTCCTCAGATCGCGCGTGCGATAACGAATCACGTCGCTGACGCGATCCACGACGAAGCCGGCTAAGCGCCCCTCGGACGCTTCCACGACCACGACGCGCCGGTTCGGGCCGGGACTCGCGACTGCGAGATGGAGCCGTTCGCGCAGATCCACGACAACCGCCGTTCCGCTCGTCAGGGCCACGACTCCGACAACGCCGGCGCGGCTGTTTGGAACCGGTATGAATTCCCCGATCGGCACAATTGCCCGGACCTGCGCGGCATCCACCGCCAAGTCCTTCCGCGCCAGGCGGAACGTCAAATACTGCTTCGAGCTTGGCTCCACAGGGGAGCTTATCGGTTTGCAGGGGAAGCGTAAGAGGACTTCGAAGCATCATGCAGTGCGACGTACCCGCAGGCGATCACCGCCAGCACCATCCCGAGCACTTCACTATCTCCCAGGTTCAACTCATACCATCCGCTCACCAGCACGGCGATCATCGCGGCGATCACGCCATGCAGCACCCAGCCTCTGGGTGATCGCTTGCGCCAGCCTGCCGGCAGCGCCCGCAATCCGCGAATAAATTCGAAGAGCGCCTGCCCCAGCATCCACATCAGTGCGAGCATCGCGGGTACGCCGCGCTCGGCTGCGTAGTGAATATAAATATTGTGAAGATGCCCGTAATAACCCGTTGGCAGAGGCAGCTTCACGTCCGAAGGAATGTAATTCTTGTACTGCTTGCCGACTTCCTCCGGTCCCAGCCCGAGCCACGGATGGGCCTTGATCATTTCCCATCCGATTTTGCGCGTCACCACGCGATGTTCGTTCGAATCGGTGTCGCCGTGCGGCTGGAAGACGGAGAGGGCTCGCTCGCGCACCGCGAAAGGATTGACCAGCAGCACGAGCGCAATCCCCACCGGAATCGCGAGCACCATCCAGCGCCGCCACATCCAGATCAGGTACACGCCCCCGACGACGGTTCCCAGCCACATGCTGCGTGTGAAGGCGGCCATGAGAGCAGCGGCGATGATCGCAGCCGCGGTGATCATCGACATTGTTCCCAACCGCGATCTGCGATCGTCTGGAGCGAAGAAAAACAGCGCGCCCAGCAGCATCAGCGTGATCATCATGTGACCGCTGAAGGTCATCCAATGGCCCATGAATCCCGTGATGCGGGAATCGATATACGCGTAGTAGAAACTTTCATGAGCCGCTTCGGCTGCCCGATACTTATGTGCGAGTTGTACGAAGCTCCATAGTGCGGAAAGCGTCGCTCCGGCGGTCCACGCGATCACCAACACACGCACCTGTGCGATCGTGCGGAAGAGCGCGTAGACCAGAAACAGCATCAAATAAACGTAGAATTTCTTGAACTGCGGGAAGGCCGCGCGCGCATCGCCCGAGAAGGCCGCCGACACCAACGTCAGCGCGAACCAGATCGATAACGGCAGCAGGATCGGAGGCCATCGCCATGCGGCTCGGGACTCTTTGGTCAGTAGCGTCGCCAGCAGCGCCGCACCCAGCAGGATTTCGAACGCCGCGATCGAGACGACGGTAGTCGCCGCCGCCGCGCCCGCGAGCCACAACGGTATTTGTTCCTTCTTCACCGGCCGCTCAGATTCCGGTACTCTTCTTCGTCGAATCCCAGTACGATCTTCGATCCCCGCACGAGAACTGGGCGCCGAATTAAGTTCGGATGCTGGGCCATCAGCCGGATTGCTTCCGCTCGCGACGGGGGATTCGCCTTCATCTTGCGCTCGCGGTAGAGTTCATTGCGGAAGTTGAGGAACTTGAGGTAATCGCGTTCGCCGATCAGCGCCTCGATTTCGGATTCGGCGAGACCCTGATTCAGATCCTGCTCCTCGAATTTGACGCCGTTTTCCACCAGCCACTTTTTCGCCTTGCGGCAAGTGGAACAGGTGGGCTTCTGATAAAACTTCATCTGTTCCATCTTAAGCGTTTCGAGCTGGAGCGCTTAGCCAACAAACCTGTTCGAGTGGGAGGAGGCGCCACGGCACTCCATCCTCCACAAGGGTCATTCTTTTCGGCCCGCTCGATGACTCTCCGGTTCCTAATCGACACCAGGGCGAGGCCAGGTTTCAGCGAGAACCGCGAATGTCAATGAGCGGGCCGACGAAAGGCTGAGGCCGCAGTCGCTCGGGGTTCCCAATCGACACCAGGGCGAGGCCAGGTTTCAGCGAGAACCGCGAATGTCAATGAGCGGGCCGACGAAAGGCTGAGGCCGCAGTCGCTCGCGGTTCCCAATCGGCGCCAGGGCGAGGCCAGGTTTCAGCGAGAACCGCGAATGTCAATGAGCCGGCCGACGAAAGGCTGAGGCCGCAGTCGCTCGCGGTTCCCAATCGACACCAGGGCGAGGCCAGGTTTCAGCGAGAACCGCGAATGTCAATGAGCGGGCCGACGAAAGGCTGAGGCCGCAGTCGCTCGCGGTTCCTAATCGACACCAGGGCGAGGCCAGGTTTTAGTGAGAACCGCGAATGTCAATGAGCGGGCCGACGAAGTGTCGGGAGCACAGACTACGCTCCCGCGTGACGCTTCAGGATTTGCGGCAGGTTCTGCGAGAACGCCGACCGTGCGAGCACCGTGTCGCAGCCGGCCTCCTGCGCTTGCTGCTTGAGCTCTCCTTGGATATGCGAAAGATATCCGATCAGCCCGATCTTTTTCGTCGCCTCCTCCGCTTTCAACGTGCGAATCAGGCGCAAGGCATCCACGTCGGCGAAGTTCAAATCCAGGATGATGAGCACCGGCCGTTCGCCGGAGGCTTTATCGAGGGCGTCCTTTTCACTCTTCACGAATTCGACAGGAAGCCCCGCGCGCTTGGCCGCCTCGTGGATTTTCACCGTAAAGAAAAGGTCTTGCAGAACGGCGAGGACCTTCTTCGCACCCTCG
Organism: Terriglobia bacterium; assembly: GCA_963765085.1. Taxonomy (GTDB): domain Bacteria; phylum Acidobacteriota; class Terriglobia; order Bryobacterales; family Bryobacteraceae; genus Palsa-187. The sequence continues at coordinate 48,121 of CAVXVL010000012.1, forward strand.
GTTGGCATAGTGATTTCCGGACTGTATGACGAGACGCTTTTAGATTGCAATACCGGCAGGAAACTCAATCCTAGCAGGGAATCGGGGAAGAAAGGAAGGCCTTCGATCGTCGTGATGCGAAGGCCTGTTCTAAGCTGTCGTTGACACACGAGTTTCATCCACGACGAGGAGAAGAACCGCCGCCGTGGCTGGAAGTTGCAACCTGATGAGAGAAACTCGATCTGTTCAATCGAGCGACGACTATCCCATTGACGTCCTTGCCACGCTCGCAGCGCGCCAACGGAATAACTTGTACAGACGCGTCCGGCGGCAGAAGTACAATCCGAGCAGTCCGCCTCCCATGGTGAGGAAAGTTCCCGCTTCGGGCACTGGCGACTCCTGGCCGAGTTCGAAGCTTTGGAGATTCAGGATGCCGCCTCCGCCGCTGTTCCACACAAAAATGCTGGTGATAGCCGTGTCGCTGACGATGCCGAAGAATTGCGTCGACGCCCCGGGAATGAACATCTGATACTGGGCGTTCGCGCCGGTGTTGAGATCACTCGGGGAGGTAACGAGTTCTATCCATGGACTCGAAAACAGATTCGCTCCGAGAACCATTCCCAATGCGTACGTGTCGGCAGGGAGCACGAGCTGGATCGAAGCGCCTGTGCCGCTCACGGACTGCGCCAGCGCGCTACCGCTTTCACTGAGTGAATCGGCTGACGTGTTGCTGAATCCGTTGAACACTGTTCCCGTCGTGCTGTCCGTGTAAAGGGCCGGAGATCCTGAGAGTCCGCCCGACACGAACGTCATGGTGCTGGTAAAAGCCAGGCCGGTTGCCCCCGCCTCGGTCGGCAGTGTTGCATAGCTGCCGCTAGTGCTACTGCAGCCGCTGCTGCAGGAAGTGTAGGTGATGGTTGCCGAAGCGGGAATCGCTGCAATCGCGAATCCCAACATGGAAAGGATGAACCGTAGTCTCCGCATGAACCCTCCGCTCAAAGCGAATCTCAAATGTTTCGCTTTGAACGTTGGTTCCCGGAATGAACAATTGTTCTCTAAATTCCGTAGGTCAGATTGTCCCGTACCACCGGGGAGTGCCGGCTATTATGCGGCGACTATTCCAGTCGCGCAAGAGACTAGGCCGTTGAAAGGGAGACAACATCGGCGATTTGTGGCGCACGCGCCCACGCGTGCCGCATCGACGCTCCCGTCGACGCCTCTGCGATGTCTTATGGTCGCCCGGCGTCGAGAAGAGTCTCGACGCGGGACGCGTGGGCGCGTGCGCCACAACGAAACTAATCCGCTGCCGCGCCCTGCCGGCGTTCCCGTTCCGCCCGGCCCGTCGGAGCGAAGCGGCTGGCGAAGGCTTCGATATCGTCGACGGTCCGATGGATCGCACCCGCCTGGCGCTGGTTATATTCGAGCGATTCGAGCTCGCTCCAGAACGTGTCGTTGAACCGGTTCGCCATGTTGAACAGGCCCACGGCCATCGAGATCTCGACGATCTCCGTGTTCGTGAACAGGCGCTTCATATCGTCCCAATGCTTGCCGTTTTTCTTGGCGGTATTGTTCGTCATCGCCTCGGCCCACGCGATCGTGGCCTTCTCGCGTTCGTTGAAGAGCGGGCTGTTTTCGAAGTCGCCCTGCATGGCTTCGAACTCTTCGGTCTTCAGCCCAAGCGCCGCGCCGTAGATCGACGTGTGCGCGGTGCAGTACGTGCATTCATTCACCAGCGAGGTCTTGATGCAAGCGAGGCTGCGCAGCCGCACATCGCTGGACGCGCCTAAGTTCGGCTGGCGGACCGCTGCCGTGAAGCCCAGATACCAGCGCGCCAGGAATGGACTGTGCATGGAAAGGATGCGCACCAGATTGGCGGTGCGTCCCAGAAGGATGTCGGAAGAATCGAGGATTTCCTTGGCCAGGCCGGTCGCTTCCTCGTGCGAGATGCCAGGCAGCCGCTGGCCGGATTCGTTGGTTTCGGTCATGATGCCTCGATCTTATCACCTTGAATTCGTGAAAACCCTTCTGGCTTTCCACGCAACGTCGCTTTCCGATGAAAATCCCAGCCCAATGTTCGCGATCTTCGGGGCGTCGTCGGGTCGCAAGCCGATAGAGCGGGGAAGCCGCAAGCGACTCGCGTAGGCAACGAAACCGAGCGGGCGCGTGTGACCAGCAGGTGTCCAGACTGCTGAATGCCGCGAAGGTCATGTCCAAGGCTCTGCGACTAAGCGCGCTGTAACAGCTCGATTAACTGTCCCGTGCGCGTTGTGATCCAAGCAATTTTCCGCCCGCCGAAAGCTGCCGCGGCCAAGGGCACACGGACCAACGTGCAACCGGCGGCTCTGGACGCTTCAATATGGACATCCAGATCGGTGACTTCTATGCAGATGTGGTGCAGGCCGCCGCCCGTAGCCAAGAACCGGTTCACGGGTGAGCGGCGGCCCGCCGGTTCAACCAATTCGATCAGGGAGCCGTCATCGCCGGAACCTAAGAACGCGACCGACACCATTTGAAGGGGATCGTGAATGACGCGCCCATCCCAGACCAAGCCGGTGGCTTTTGTATATTCGTCGACGGAACCAGCAATGGAAGCGGTCACGTAGCCGACGTGATGCAAGCGGCCGCCGGTCATGGCCTGGTAACCGTGGCCGAGGCCGTAACGTTGCCAACATGAGACGCGCTGATCACGGGCGTTGCCGGCACGTCGAGTTCGTAGCGCACCTCATCGTCACTTCCTCCAATGCGCCTGAATCCCATCTGGTCATACAATTCCTTCACTAACCCGTTCTTCGCGGTCGGCCGGTAGACACCAAAGATACGTGCGATGCGGCGCTCGACAGCGGTTTCGAGGAGGCGATCAAGCATGAATTTTTCCATCTGGCGGCCGAGGGTGCGGCAACTCATCAGCCACGTATCAATTTCCCAGGCGCCACTGCGGTCCGCCGGCCGGCAACACAACACGCCGATCAGGCCGTAGCTGCCCATGCGGTCGGACATCTGGAAGGCGCCGACCCACCCATGGGGGTCTTCCGCGAGCGCGCGTACCTGGGCTTCGGTGTAGCGGCGAGTGGTGAGATTGAACTGGTTGGTCTTATTCACCAGTTGCGTGACCCGAGCCAAATTTTTGGCGGTGATCACCTCGACGGAAGCCTGGAGCTGCAAGTTCCGTAGAAAGTCGTCCAGCGAGGCGGAGGAGGCACGCAGGGTCTCGCGCTGCGCTTCCACGCGGTACCGATCGGCACGAGCCAAATCCTCGCCCGACACGGATAAGGCCTCGAAGTAATGGCCCCGGTCCAATTGATGCAGATAGTGAAATGGCGAAGGTCCCAATTCGACGATGGCGACTTCGGGCAGTTGCGAACGGACCCACTCGCGTTCAAGCGGGTTGTCGTCGAGAAACACGAAGCTGTCCAGGCCCAACGACAAGTCACGAGCCATGGCCCGCAGATTGGCGACCTTATCTTCCCAGTTCGCGCGGAAAGCGGCGAAATCCTCCAGCCGCAGAGCCATGTCAGGGTGTTGGAGGAAGGGCAGTTGAGCGTCTTCGAGATTATTCTTGGAGCATACGGCCAGCAGGATTCCGCGGCGTTTCAGGTCCAACATGTACCGTTGCAAGTGCAGGTGCGCCTCTCCTTCTGGGCTGCCGGGTCCAATGGAGATACCGTCCAGACCATCTTCGCCAATGACGCCTTTCCACAGCGTATTGTCCAGGTCGGTGACGAGCACTTTCCGTGACAGTCCGAGCAGTGCGCGCGTGTGCGACAAGTATGCCTCGGCCAGTTCCGGCAACGCTTCTGTCGCAGGATGCTGCCGGTAACGGGTCCAGTGTAGTTCGTCCTCCCATTTTCTTGTCCCGACTCGGCGCTGCGCCCCCGCCAGATCGACGATCGAGACATACGCCGGAGCCTCCTCGCGAAGGCGAAGGTTCAACAGATCGATCACCCGAGTCCGGCCGCCGGGAAGCACGCCGGCCAGATGGCCGTACGGCTCGTCGGCCGGATAGTCGAACGAGGGCTGGATGACGTGGCAGGCAAAGGAATCCGACATCCGCTTCCAGACCACTTTCCGTTCTTCGAGAAACCGGTCGACCCAGGCGTGCTCGTCTTGCGTCACGGCCTCCAAGTGGAGATCCCGCCAGTGCACGAAGAGCATGACGATATCGGGCCGGAAGCGTGCCAGCCCGCTTTGGGCATCCCATATTTCCTGTTCGATCGAGCCATGGGGACCCTCGTAGATCTCCACTCCGATGCGGTCGCGCAGACATAGCGCCTGCAGCACCGGCACGATAAGATTTGTGGTGCTGGAGCCGAGCACGGCGATCTTGCATTGCCGTAAGTGCGACCGAACCAGACCGGCCAAACTCAGCACAAGTTTTTCAGCGCGCGCCACGAACGTATAGGGGACGTCCTGGAGAAGCGCCAGACGCAGTTTCTGGGCGGCTTCCTCAAAGGCGCCGGTAGCGGCCAACGCCCGTGACCAAGCCAGCAGGTCGAGCGGGTCACGCCGTCCTTGAAAAGAAAAGAAACGCTCCCAGGCGGACACCAATGCGGCATGATCCGATAGGAATTGCGTCCGCAACCACACTCCGTTGGGAGTGTCGGGCAGCGTGTCCACCCAAACGTTTAGAAGCGGACCGCTGACTGCGTCCAACTCCTCTACCAGGAGAGAACAGGCCTCGGAATCAAAGCGGCTCCCAAGCCGCTCCAGCGTTTCACGAGCCAGATCCAAGCGTGCGGGGACGTCGAGCACCCGCAGGCGTCGAGATAAAACCCGATCCATGTCCTCACGATCTGCCATAATCTCTCGCAAGCCGGGATATCACGTTGTCGCCAGTTCCTCTTCTTCCAGGAGCTGGCCTTCGCTCATTTCGGTGCGCCGCTGGGGAAGCAGATCCGCCGTGCCATCCAGCCAGGCGCGAAACTCCAGATCGGAGAGTCCCATGGTGTCTACCAAGCGAGGCAGCAGCAGCGGATCGGTCTGGATGGTGCACAGCCCCGGTTCGCAAGTCGTGGCAGACAACATCCCATACTCTTTCAGGTAAGCCGGGTACTCCGGCAAGTAGAAGCCGCCGGTGTAGCAAAAGTGGCGCGGCTCGCGCACGGTGAACTTGGTAATCCGGCGGCGGTTGTCCTGGAGTTCCGCAAACATCCGCTCGCGACTCCGGTAAACGCGATGACGGTGGGTATGATACTGCAGGTCCACTCCTCGATCCGCCAATTCCCTCGCTTCCTGCGGCGTGATCAGATGCATCACGCGCTTCTCGCAGAGTTCCTGGTAATCGATGTCGAGGCGCGCGGCGAGCCCGGCCAGCAGGTCGTCTTTCTCCCGGCCGGAAAACTTACGCGATCTCGCAAACTGCTTTATCGCCGCCGTCGCGCGTTCGCGGCCGACGTCGTCCAGAGCAACCGGGATTGGGAACACCTCCGGCCATTCCAGTTGCCGCTTGCGGCGTCCTTTCCACAGCAAGTAGGAGCACATCGGATCGAATACGGGACGATTAAATTCCACGTAGTAGGTGGTCAAGTACAACGTGACCGGGTAACCGAACGACTGGATGATGGGGAAGGCGACGGGGGCAAAATCGTGCATGCCGTCATCGAAGGTAATGACCACGGCGCGATCCGGCAGAGTGCCGGTCTGCAGCCGTTGCACGGCCTCGGACAAGGGAAGTACGTTGCAGCGCGCCCGCGCGACAAGTTCCATGCGCCGGCGGAGCGTCTCAGGGGAAAGGTACAGACCTCCCCACTCGTGCTCATCGTACATGGAGACGCCGTGATAACACAGGATCAGCAAGCGCCGCCGCCGCCAGGCGCTGCCGGCAAGCAGGCGGGAGGCGCCCGTTGACTCCGCCACACACAAAACACGCAGCTTCGCCTGCCTCAGCATGAGGCATCACTCACGGAAGGCTCCGCGACGCTGCAAGACCTCGATCAAATCTCCTACCGTCTCCGCTTCGATCAGTTCGCCGTCGGGTTCGATTCCAAATTCGCTGGTGATGAGAGAAAAGATCTGAACGTCCGTCAGTGACGTCCATTGCGCGACGGTATCCCGGCTGTCATCTTCCCGGAGGGTCCGCGCCGGAACATCCAGCATCTCTTCCATCGCACGGATAAAGCGTGATCGTGTCATTGAAGCCAGTGGGTGGGCTCTTTTGAAATGGCCAAAAATTATGGGTTTAGAGGACCAACGACTCTAAATTATACTTGATTCTGTCGTCCTTTCGAACCATGTTTCTACCTTTGGAGCTGACCGAAAACCTGCAACGGACGGACGTCACGCTGCTCGGAATGGGCACGCGTGCCGAGGACGTGGCCTGGAAATTGTTAAACGATGAAACGAACGTCGGGGCGATTGCCGCTATCAAAAACGGAGCAGGATTAGAAGGCGATGAAGTAGAGAGGCTGCTTCTCTGGTACGCCGCGCGGCAGGCCCTGCCGCTCATCCCTACGCTGCCGGTCGACCCCTCGGTCCGCGAACGCCTGGATCAGGACCTCCGGCAGTTGCACGCGATGAAGGTCTCGATGGCGGCGGGCTCGTATCATTTCGATCGCGCAGCCAAAATGGCTACCCTGCGGCGTTTTCCCGCTGGACCGATGGAATGGGAGATATCGGGAATCCCGCGCTCCGACCTGCTGAAGGCGGCATTTCCCGCGAACCTGCGTCTTCTGGCGTTTGTGACCTTTCGGTTGAGAGGGCGGAAGCCGTGTTTCTTCATGCATGTTGCACCAGCACCCCGCAACCGGGCACTGAGCGTGCCAAAGGAAGTTCTACGGGCATACTATCGCATGGTGAGATCGATGCAACTCCAACCAGAAGTGCGCGCTCTGCTGGCGTGTGCATGGTTTCACGATCCGGCCGCCGTGCGGGATTACCCTCACCTGGAGGTGTTAAACCGTCCTTACGTCGACAATGGAGGCCTGATTACGTTGTTGGGTCCCGCTCCACCCTCATCCGGCGTGCTCGAAGGAAATGCCCAGCGGAGTGCGGATTACCTGGCGGGCAAAGTCCAATACAACTCTGGCTTCGCCGTATGGCCGCGAGATGCAGCCATACGGTGGGCGGACGCCCATCCGGAATTGGCGGATTGAGCCCCTACGATTTCCGCCCATCCGCTTGATCTCGCCTAGCGTAATCCACCTGCTTCTCCCCCTTGATCGGATGGTGTAAACTCGTCGAACAGGAGCGAACGCCATGGCTTACAAGCTTACTGTCAACGGTAAATCCACCACCGTCGACGTTCCCGCGGACATGCCCTTACTGTGGGCCCTTCGCGACGTTCTGAACATGAAGGGAACCAAGTTCGGCTGCGGCGCGGGCTTGTGCGGCGCTTGCACGGTGCACCTCGATGGACGCCCTGTGCGCTCCTGCCAGACCCAGGTTTCTAACGCCGCCAATAAGTCGATCACGACCGTGGAGGGGCTTTCCGTCGACGGATCGCATCCCGTGCAGCAAGCGTGGCTCGAAATCGATGTGCCGCAGTGCGGGTACTGCCAGGCTGGGCAGATGATGACGGCGTCGGCTCTTCTGGCAAAGAATCCCAAGCCCACCGATGCGGATATCGATAGCGCCATGAACGGTAACCTCTGCCGTTGCGGAACTTACCTACGCATTCGCCGCGCAATTCACCGTGCGTCGGTCATCATGGCGCGCCTCCCCCGTCGCCAAGGCCAAGGCCGGCCACCGCCGCCCGCAAGGCCATCAGCAGGCACACCAAAGACGGCCAACCCGTCCACAGCTTCCGCACCCTCCTGCAGGACCTTCGCCAACCTCACCCGAAACAGCGTCCGCTTCGGCGACGCCCGGGCCACGACAATCCTCTCGAGGCCAACCCCAACCCAGATCCGAGGCCTTCGAACTCCTCGGCCTCAAGATCGCCGCGTAGGCAAGACGCGATGCCGCCCATTCCGAGTTCACATCAACGACCTGCATTCAAAAAGGTCGGAAGTTCGGGGTTTTTAGGAGGCCGGGGATATGGCTGAACCTCTTTCCACGGATCTTCGCGCGCGGGTCGTTTCGGCGGTCAAAGGCGGGATGTCGCGCCGTCAGGCGGCGGCGCATTTTCGCGTCGGGGTTTCGAGCGCCATTCGCTGGGCTGCGCAGGCCAGACGACTGGCGATCTGCGGAGACGATGACGACGGCGGCGACTTTTTCCTACTCGCCGAAGGGCTGATTGGCGGTGATGAGCACGGATCGGCGCTCGTGTCGCGCGCTGATCAGTGCGAACAGAACGCTGGTCCCGTCGGACCCAGCGCGCGGGGTGGCGTACAGGAGGGCCCACTACTGAGGCGACCCTCTGGTGGTCTTTCGGACACGACAGCTACTTCCTGTAAACGCTGTGGAGTGACATTCTCTCGAACCGTCCGCACGAGCTTCGATCAAACCCTAGCTCTTACAGCCTTGCCATGCTAAAGCTCGCCGGTGCCGAAGCGGCACTCGCATCGCGAGGCGGCGGTTTTATAGCGTCGTTTTTGTCTAGCTTCCCAGAACCGCGCCATAAGTTCGATTGTGATTGGCGGTTCACCAAGCGCACAACTGATATTATTTGCGCTCTACTCCCATTCTCTGGAGCCGTATTAGCGGTTGGCGCGCCGTCTATCGCGAGGCGCTGAGAGCAGAAGGGGCGCACGGTTACTTTAGTGGATAGGCAGCCGTTTCAAGAAGTGTAGGGGATGTCACCGAGTCCTATGATCTCGACGTGAACACGCCTGCTCTTAACGGCTTCTTCTCCGCGATCGTTGACCCCCTTGGTATCCAGACGACGTTCGTCTTTGGACTGCCTGGGCGGCCCACGCAATCGGAGCCGGACAAGCAATGATCCTTTCTTTCTGGCCTCGGGACGTGCGCCCAAACAAATCTTTTGAGACGAACGACTTTCTACTGTGGCTCTCGACGTGGGCTGTTGAACGAGTCGGAATTCAGCCCGAATATGAACTTCCTCGGTTTGAGGAGATCGCCATCTCCGCAACCGAGAACATAGCGCTTTGCGCAAAGTCCAAGGGTTGGTCGGCTACTAAGGAAACCACTGTCAAAACGCCGCCGACCATTTTAGTTGATGAGCGCGTCCACGCCGAGTCGAAGTGGATTTATTATTAACCATTATCAAATCGCAATCCGTCAAGACGCTCCACGAGATCACCTCCCAGTAATCAGCCAACATCCCCAAGCGAGGGGGTGGATTTGGCCATACGTAAGTAAACGAGCGCCCAATCGAAGTCTTGTTGATACTTGATAATCACGAAATAAAAGAAGTGGCGCTCTCAACCAAGCCAATTGCTCTCCCTCTCCCGCGTTGAGGCGAGCATTTTTCGCAAACAAAGCCATTTGTTTTGACATGGAAATGGCGAAATTCCCGGAACTTCGATCAGTGGGCAATTCCGCGACCACCCTACTGGAGATTATTCGAATGGCGGCACCGGCAATAGCGTTGCGCTATCGAGATACCACCCCCAATGTGGATACGATTCAGGCGCATCGGGAACTTATCGACAACTCTGGTGCTGTATGGTGGGGTTGGTGGAAGAAAGAATTTGAAGAAGATTGTTCCGATATGCTCAGCGCACTTTCTAGAGTGGGATTGTTTGAGCTATTGATCGTTAATCGCACGACAAAAGAGATGTTTGCTGCAAAAGCGTGTTGTTGGTCCAAGGCACCTCCCCCGAGGGAGACGATATGGAGAGAAAATTACCAATATTACAGGAAGTTTGCTGATAGCGTATTCGGTTGGTTTTTGCTAACCTCTATAAGCCGCATAAATTATGAAGAGGAGGTCGGTCGTCAATTTGACGACCGAACGTTGGTGGTCCTAGCGCCCAATGCGAAGCCCGCTCAGCGAGCTATCAGGGCGATTTCTGGTCAAGACAGGACATGCGTATTGCATCTGTCAGACCTCCATTTTGGAGCTGACTACGGCTTTCTGCCGCCCCAAGGGATAAGAGGGCTTAGCCGGATCATCGCAAGACCTTGACTGATTGTGTTACAGAAGAGTTGCGGAGACTCTCGGTTATAAGCGACGTTGCGCTGGTTATCGTAACCGGTGATTTTACGACGCGAGGTAACTGGGATAACGAAAATAGCCCACAAATCCTCAAGAGTTCATTGCGCTAAGAAAAGCTCTAGAGCTAACGGAAGACCAGATAATAGCAGTGCCAGGTAATCATGATATCATTCGATACCCAAGAGGAGTTTCGATCGATATAGCGGGATCTGTCTGTAAAGAGTCAAGCGACATACCAACATGAAAGAAATTTAACCGTCATTGACGAACTGAACGGTAGAAGTTGGAAGGAGAAGATTACGATTGTCGGCGAAAGATAATACTAAAAGATACAGAGCTAGTCGTATGTGTTCTTAATTCTTGCACGATATCGGCGACAAAGTGGACAAATCTTGGGTTAATCAGGAGATGCGGAAGTCGATATCATTCGCCAACTTGGGACTATGGTGGGTCAAAGGCCCATGTTCAAATTTATGGCGATGCATCATCACCTGCTTCCGGTCGCGAACGTAGAGGAACCCCGCTCTGAGGGCGTCACGCTATCTCTCGATGCAACGCAGTTACTCGATGAAGCCCAAAGAGCACACGTCAATATCGTTCTTCATGGCCATCAACACATACCCAGGATCGCACGATACCGAACAAATTTCGTTGATGGGCAACCCTCAGTCAAACCCAATTCATGTTGTTTCAAACGGAAGCGCTGGCAGTGCACGGCTCCCCGGTAGTGAGCGAAATACTTACTGCGTTTTTCGGCTGTCAAGCGACAACGTGCACTTATGGATGCGTGAATTGAGAGCTGATGGCCTTGAAGGAGCCTGTTTATATAGCGGCAATCTGGATATTAGGCCGCAGGCTCACTGAGTTTCTACTGTGTCACAAGCGCTGGTTGAAGTTCCTGCGTCGTGAGACGGCTTGGCAGCATGGGCATCGATAGAGGGACTTCGCCATGGCGATCGTCAGTCGCTTGCGCATCGTGGCGATCGAGTTCTCCACGTGGCGCTCGGGACGGATCGGCGGCGCGTGAGGATCGGGGACGGCCGGGAAAGGGCAGGTTTTTGGCGGCGCCAGCGGGCTGAGGGGGGAGAGGCCAAATCTAAATCAGGAACCCGTCGGGGCGGGGCGGCCAGCGAGGCCAGCCTCGCCCCTCGAAGTGGGCAAGGCCGAGTTCGCTCTTCAATTCCTGGTAGTCGCGTTCGATGCGCCAGCGCAGCTTGATGAGGTCGACGAGAACCGTGAGCGGCGTGTCCTCGGGCAGGGTCGAAAGCCAATATTTGGTCGGCTCCGCCTCGCCCTCCGGCCATTCGACGACGAGCCATTCGACGGGATGGGGCTCCGTGCGTTTGTGGTCGCGCGAGGCCGGACGAACGCGCACGGCGGCAAAGCGCGAAGACAAAGGCTGGTTGGAGCCTTCTCGCCACTCGACGTCCTTCCAGGCCTCGGCGGACAGGCGCGTTGCGCAAGGTCCTTGGCCGGGCACGGGCCGATGCTCGGCGTCCTGCCGTAATCGCGAAGGCTTTCAGAGCCCTCGGCCGCTCCAGGGTTTGGTCGACCACGTCTGGAGCTACGACTTCGGCGGCGACGCGCGCGTGCTGGAGACCTACATCAGCTATCTGCGCAAGAAGATCGACGTCCACGGAGCGCCGCTCGTCCACACCGTGCGCGGGGTCGGCTACGCGCTTCGGCTCCCGCGGGAGTGACCGGGTGTCGCTGCGCGCACGCCTGCTCGCCGGGATGGTCGCCTCGTCGCCATCGGCCTCGGCGTCGCCGCGCTCGTCACCTACCGAGGAGCAGCGGTCGTTCCTGATGAGCCGCGTCGAGCAGCAGGTGGAGTCGGCGCTCGCGCCGGTCTCGTTCCAGCTGCGGGCGCTTCCCGGCCGCCCCGCGGGGGCGACCGGCACGGTCGCGCCGCCGCCCGGCACGGCGGGCGGCGCCGGCGCGGGCGGCTCGGCTCGGCGCTTTCGCCTGCGGCGCACGGCGACGCTGCCGCCGGGGACGTTCGGGGAGGTCCTCGGACCGACGGGAGCGGTGCTGGAGCGGCGCACGTTCAGCTACGGCGAGGGCACGCCGGACTATCCGGCGATCCCGGCCCATCTTGTCGATCACCCGCGCCGGGCGCCGGCCGCGGTTCTTCACGCTGCGAGCGGGCGGAGCGTCGAGCGTGCGCTATCGCGCCGCGGCATTCGCGATCGGGGACGCCACGGTCGTCGTCGCGGTGCCGCTGCGCGGAGGCGGCGACCACACCCTGCATCGGCTGATCATCGTCGAGCTGCTGGTCGGCGCCGGCGTCATCCTGGCGCTCGTGGCGCTGGGCGGCTGGTCATCGGGCTCGGGCTGCGGCCGCTGGAGCGGATCGGGCAGCGTCGCCTCCGAGATCGCCGGCGGAGACCTGTCACGCCGCGTGACCGAGACCGACGGGCGCACCGAGATCGGCCGGCTCGGGCCGATCGCTGAACGAGATGCTCGGGCAGATCGAGGACGCCTTCGCGGACCGTCGCCGAGTCGGAGGGCGCGGTTGCGCCGGTTCCTCGCCGACGCCTCGCATGAGCTGCGCACGCCGCTCGCCGCGATCCGCGGCTACGCCGAGCTGTTCCGGCTCGGCGGGCCGCGACGATCCCGACACGCTGGCCCGCGCGATGGCCCGGATCGAAGCGGAGGCGCTGCGCATGGGCGTGCTCGTCGAGGACCTGCTCCTGCTCGCCCAGCTCGACCACACGCCCGAGCCGCACCGTCGCCGGTGGCGCTGCGTGAGCTCACCGAGCTCGCCGTCGAGGACGCCGGGTGCTCGGCCCCCACCGGGCGATCACGGTGTCGGCGGGCGACCCCCGCGGCCGTCCTCGGAGACGCCGATCGACTGCGGCAGGTGATGGCCAATCTGATCCGCAACGCCCTGATCCACACGGCGGACCCGACCGCGATCGAGGTCGCGGCGGCCTCGGCGACGCAGGCGGCGGCGAGCTCGCCGTGCGCGATCACGGCCCGGGCCTGCCCCCCGGCGACGCCGGGGACCAGATGTTCGAGCGGTTCTGGCGCTCTGCAGCCGGGCCGCCGGCGCGGCCCGGGCGGAGCGGGGCTCGGGTTGGCGATCGTCCGCGCGATCGTCAAGGCCCATGGCGGGACGTCCGGCGCCGAGCCCATCGGCCGGCGGCGGGGCGCGTTCTCGGTCACGTTCCCGTGCGAGCGATCGCGCGGACCATCCGGAGTCAGACTGCTCCGAGCCTGCTCACCGGCTGCCTCTCATCTGCATCTCGACAGAGTTCCGCACGCCCCCTCTTAGCGAGGAGCCCCATGTTCCGCCGAGCAGATCGCCGCGATGGCGCACCCCTGCACATGACCATTCGCCTGTCCTGGCATCTCGCTGGGGGCTGGCTCGTCCGGCTCGCGGCGGTGAGGGTCGCTCGCCGTCCTGGAGGTCGGGCACTCCGCGAGCAGCGGCCCGGACCGAGACCGAGATGGTGACCGCCCAGCGACGGCTCGTCCAATCGACCGTCACCGGCTCGGGCAACGTCGAGCCGGGATCGACGACGACGGCAGCTTCCAGACGAGTGGGACGCTCCAGGCGTACGTCGTCAGCGCGGGCGAGTACGTCGTCCAAGGGCCAGCTGCTGGCCGACGCTGGACTCCGACCGTCGGAACAGCTCGACCGTCGATCGAGGCGCAAGGACGACGCTGAAGGCCGCCCGGCAGAGCCTGATCGACCGCCGAGGACCAGGACCTCGTCCTCGACCACCTCGACGACCGCGACCGCAGACGCACCCCGGTCGACGGCGACCGACGAGTTCGTCGCCTATCAGCCGCGGACCGGCGCCGGTCGACCTCGGGAACGACGCCGCGCCGACCGCAGGTCGACCTGAGCGCCGCCACCCGGTGAGCGCGCCAACCCCGATGACGCCGGCCCGACGGCCGACGCGGCACCGCCACCGAGCCGGACCTCGACGACGGCAGCGACGACGCCGACCGCCGGTCAGACGACCACGACCGGACCGACGGGCTCGACCGGTACGACCGGGCGGCGGGGTCGGCGGGGCCACCGGAGCGGCTCGGGATCCACCGGCTCGCCGGATCCACGGGCTCGAGCAGCGGCTCCGACCGCGACCGGCAGCTCACGGGCTCAGCGGCTCGGGCTCGAGCGCGCCGAGGGGCGCCGAGATCGGAATCGCCGCCAACATCGCGTCGCCCAGGGCAACGTCGAGCAGGCGCTGGAGGCGCAGGGAAATCAAGACCGCCGAGAACGACCCTGCAGCGAGAACCCATCTGTACGCCCCGGCGACCAGGCACGGTCGTCTCGGTGCAGAGCATCTCTCCCGGCGACGCGGTCAGCGGCGGCTCCAGCGGCTCCAGCGGCTCGGGCTCCAGCACCGCCGGCTCGGGATCGAGCAGCGTCGGGCACCGGCTCCGACCGCCGCGGGAAGCCTCGGCGGCTCCGGCAGCAGCAGCTCCTCCTCGTCGAGCAGCTCGGGCCTTCGTCGAGATCGTCAACTCCCGGAAGCTGACGATGACCGTCGTCTTCAGCGAGTCCGACATCAGCGAAGGTCCAGGTCGGCGAGGCGGTCACGTCGACCTTCGAGGCGCTGACCGGCGTCGAGCTCGCCGCCAAGGTCACCGCGATCTCGACAGCTCGGCGACGACCAGCGACGACGGTCGTCGGCTGATGGCGCCACCCTCACCCTGACCCAGAGCCAATGCCCAGGTCAAGCCCGGCATGAGCGCCACGGCCTCGGTGATCACCGGTCAGTCGCCGCGGGGTCAACCTGCCGAGCAGCGCGGTCTCATCGGCACGCAGGTCCATCGGCGCCAGCGTGAACGTGGTCACGAACGGCAAGACCATCCGGCCACGCCAGGTCGTCCTCGGCGTCGACCGGGGCCGACCGCGCGGTGATGGTCTCCGGGTTGAAGGCCGGCCAGCAGGTCGAGGTCGACCGAGACGCTGCCAGTCGCTGGGCTCCAGCTCGCCTCGGGCCGCTCGAGCTCCTCGTCGGCCGGGACGCTGGGGAGCAGTGCCGGCGGCGTGCTTCGGCGGAGCCAGCGGATTCCCGGGCGGAGGCGGCGGCTTCTTCGGGGGCGGCGGACCGCCTCGGATGGCTCCGGCTGGTGGGCACGCGCGGATGCCGGTCATCGACTGCGGGACGTGCGCAAGACCTATGAGATGGGCGAGATCGCGGTCCATGCCTTGCGTGGCGTCAGCGCGACGATCGAGCGCGGCGAGTACGTGGCGATCATGGGCGCTCCGGCAGCGGCAAGACGACCCTGATGAACATCCTCGGCTGCCTGGACATCGCCGACGAGCGGCAGTCTACCGGCTCAACGGCATCGACGTGCGCGGCCTCGACGAGGACGACCTGTCGGATCTGCGCAATCGCGAGATCGGGTTCGTCTTCCAGAGCTTCAACCTGATTCCGCGGACCCGGGCGGTCGCCAACGTCGAGCTGCCGCTGGCCTACGCCGGCCTGCCGCGGCCGAGCGGCGCCGGCGGGCGCTGCGGGCGCTGCGCGAGGTCGGCCTGGCGACGGGTCGACCATCTGCCCTCCGAGCTCTCCGGCGGCCAGCAGCAGCGGGTGGCGATCGCCCGCGCGCTGGTCACCAATCCGGCGATGATCCTGGCCGACGAGCCGACGGGCAACCTCGACACCGACTCCACCCGGGAGGTCATGGCGATGTTCGAGCGGCTCAGCGAGCAGGGGCGCACGATCGTGCTGATCACCCACGAGGAGGAGGTCGCCGAGCACGCCGACCGCGTGATCCGGATCAGCGACGGCAGGATCGTGTCCGACGGCGCCAACCGGCGGCCGAGGCGGCGGCATGATCGAGACCGTGCGCGTCGCGCTCGGCGGGCTGGTGCGCCAACAAGCTGCGCTCGGGGCTGACGATCCTGGGGCTGATGATCGGCGTCGGGTCGGTGATCGTGCTGATCGCGGTCGGTACCGGCTCCTCGGCCGCGGTCGAGTCGCAGATCGACGCGCTCGGCTCCAACGTGCTGCTCGGTCAGCTCGCACCACGGGCTCGGCGGCCTGCGTTCGGCGGCGGCGTCGAGCTGCCAGCGAGCTGACGTCGCCGATGCCACCGCGCTGGAGAACCGGTTCACCGCGCCCGACGTGAAGAGCGCGTCGCCGGTCGTCAACGCCGCGGCGTGACGCTCACCTACGACGGCGCCACCTACTAGCCCGTCGTCGTTCGTCGGCACGACGCCGAGCTACCGGCGGCCGCGACTACACGATGGCCGACCGGCACGTGGTTCACCGCCGCAGGTCAGAGCCAAGCCCGCGGTGCTGGTATCGGTCCGACCGTCGTGCAGGAGCTGTTCGCCGGCTCCGACCCGGTCGGCGACACCGTGGAGGTCAACGGCACCAACTTCCAGGTCATCGGGGTGACGCACTCGAAGGGCTCCAACGGCTCGACCAACCGGACGACGTCGCGGTCGCCCCGCTGACCGCGGTCCAGGACACCCTGACCGGCTACGGGAGCATCGACCTCGATCGTCGTCGCAGGCGCACGTCCGGCCAGCCAGCTCGACGCCGCCCAGACCGAGGTCACCGACGTGCTGGACAAGCTGCTCCCCGCGGCGGCGGGCTGGACGACGAGCAGCTTCA
>CAVXVL010000013.1:0-28839 GCA_963765085.1 Terriglobia bacterium
TTTCTAACACTAATATCGGCTCGAAACTCGTTCCACTTCAAACCCACATGCAAAGTTTGAGAGGTGCTCCGCTTTTCTCCTCTGGAAGTCATCCTCTTCTCGTCCTGGCGGCAGCTTCGGCCTGCGGATTTCGCTTTCGCTTTCACCGAGTCGTCCGCAAAATCCGTGAAGCCAAGCCGGACGCCGACTTCCATCTGCACCCGATTGGGAAACGGGTCTGGGACTTCGTCTGGGAGGTTTTGCTGCAGGCAAAGTGATCCGCGAACGGCCCTTCGCAGGTCTCGCGCACGCCTTCGTTTTTTGGGGATTTTGCGCCTTCGCGCTGGTCACGCTAAATCATTTCGCCACGGCGTGGATCTGCCGTTTCTCTCGCGCACTGGGCCGTCCTACCAGGCAAGGTTCGGAGCTTCTATTTCGGACTCGCGGCGCTGTTTGCGGTTGCGGTCGCGATCTCCATCCTGGCACTGTTTATCCGCCGTTTCGTCGCCCGCCCGCGCTGGCTGGGCGAGCACGTTTCCATCGAATCCGGCGTCATCGCGCTGCTGATTTTCGTGCTGATGGCCACCTATCTGGCGCGATACACGATGGGCGATTCAAAGCTATGTGGTGGGCTGCATACAGCGGCATTGTTGATCTTCCTGCCGCTGATTCCGCATACCAAGCACCTGCACCTGGTGCTGAGTCCCCTGACGGTTTTCCTTTCGCGTGGAGAGTTTCACGGATTCCGCCGCTGGCCGGCGACGAGGATTTCGGCCTGGACACCGGCAAGGACGTGACACAATTGGTCGCGCTGCAGGCGTATTCGTGCGTCGAGTGCGGGCGCTGTACGCGAGCATTGCCCGGCCGTGAAGACGGCAAAATTCTGGACCCGAAACAAATCGTCCTGGGTATGCGCGGGTATCTCAACGAGTTTGGCGCAAAATCCGAAGAGCCTCTGCTGGGCAAGTATATTTCGCAGGAAGCGGCGTTTCAGTGCACAACCTGCGGCGCTTGCGAATACCAATGTCCCGTCGGCATCGAGCATCTTCCCATCATCGTCGGGTTACGGCGCGGCGCTGTGAACACCGGCAAGTGGGAGGACGATTACGGCACGAAACTTTCCTCGCGCTGGAACGCAACGGCAACGCCCTCGGGTTCAGCTCCAGCCGAGCGCGATAAATTCATCCAAAAGCAGCAGTTTCCGATCTTCGACGGCACCCAGGAATATTGCCTGTGGCTCGGATGCATGGGCGCGTACGATCCGCAGGGGCGCGAGATCATCTCGTCTTTCGCGCGCGTGATGCAGCATCTGGGCACGACGTTCGGCGTGCTCAAGAAGGAGAAGTGCACGGGCGATCCGGCGCGGAGACTGGGTAACGATCTGGTGTTCCAGCAACTGGCCGAACAGAACCTGAAGACGCTCGCGCAAGCGAAAGTCGCGAAAATCGTCTCTATTTGCCCGCACTGCGTGCGCACGATTTCCAAGGACTGGCGCGAATTCGGCGAAGCTCCGCCGATCGAGCATCACAGCGAGTTCATGGCGCGGCATCAGGATAAACTGCCGCAATCCGGCTCGGCACAGAAGATCGTGTATCACGATCCGTGCTATCTGGGACGCTATCGCGGAACCTACGACGAGCCGCGCGAAGTGCTGGCGCGTTCCGGTGAAGTGATCGATCCACCGCGATCGCGCGAGCGCAGCTTCTGTTGCGGCGCGGGTGGCGGGTTGGCGTTTCTAGGCGAAGAATCCGGCGAGCGCGTGAGCCATGTACGCGCCAAAGAACTGGTCGCGACCGGCGCGGACGTCGTGGGCGCGGCTTGTCCCTTCTGCAACTCCATGTTCCGCGATGCGCTCGCGGCCGTTTCGGACGCCCCGCCGAAACTCTACGATATCGCGCAGATCGCGGCTGCCTCCCTCGACGCCGTCTCGAAGCGGTAGGCTTTTTACGCGGGATCCCGGCCCCGCCCTGAAAATTGAAGAAGACGCGTTCGTTGTGTAGCGGAGCGGCGAGCTCGGCCGCGTGATGTGTCCAGAAATCGGCCAAAACATTTTTGGCCTTCGTTGTTTTATTTACCTCGTATGAGAGCTATCCTAATTTCAGTGCGAAATCTGCGATAGCGATGGCCGCGCTCGCCTTGCTGTTGGGATTGCCGGAAGCGACTCCCGCACCGAATCCACCGAAAGCCGGCCAAAAAGCCGCAGCCGAGCGCAAGGCGGCTCAATCGCTTTTGCGGTCTCTGTCACAGCGGGACCGGGTGGCGCAACTCGTCATCGGAATCTCCTACGGGAACGTTCCGAGCACGAAATCTCCCGAGTACGAACAATTCCGGCATTGGATCAAAGATCTGCACATCGGCGGGTTGATCGTGATCAATCACGTGCAATATGGTCTGGTGCGCTATGCGGAACCGCACGCGATGGCGCTGTTCCTGAATGAGATGCAGCGTTTGTCGAAAATCCCTTTATTGGTGGCGGGCGATTTCGAACGCGGTGCGTCCATGCGCGTTAGCGATACGACGAAATTTCCTTTCGCCATGGCTTATGGCTCGGCGCGCGATCTGGAGGAGACTCGCTACGCCGGCCTGGTGACGGCGCGCGAAGCGCGAGCGTTGGGAATCCAATGGGTCTTCGCTCCGGATGCAGATGTGCAATAACAATCCCGCGAATCCAGTGATCAACATCCGTTCCTATGGCGAGAATCCCGACGATGTCGCGGCGAACGTCGCTGCGTTCATCGACGGCGCGCATTCCGATCCGAAGAACATCGTGTTGCTCTCGGCCAAACATTTTCCCGGTCATGGCGACACCGATCTCGACAGCCATACGGATTTGCCGAACCTGACGGCCGATCTCGATCGCATCCGTTCGGTGGAAATGAAACCGTTTCAAGCGGCCATCGCCCACGGCGTTGATTCCGTGATGACCGCGCACATCGCGGCTCCCGCCATCGATCCAGCGAACGTGCCGTCGACGGTTTCGCCCCGCGTGCTGAAAGGCCTGTTGCGGGAGGAATTGGGATTCCGGGGATTGATCGTAACCGACGCCATGAACATGGCCGGAATGACAAAACAGTTTGCGGGCGGAGAAGGGGCAGTGCGCGCGCTGGAGGCTGGAGCCGATGTCTTGCTCGCGCCTCCCGATCCCGACACAGTGATCCGCGCTGTGATGGCTGCTATCAAGGAAGGCCGGCTCTCGAAGCAGCGCATCGATGAAAGCGCGCTCCGCGTGCTAGAGGCGAAGGTTCACGTCGGACTGAACAACAAAAGCAAATTCGTGGATCTGGACGCCATCAGCGCGGCCCTCGATTCGCCGGAGGAGGCGAGAGCACGCCCAGAGCGTCGCCGAGCGTGCCGTGACGCTGGTCCGCAATGGCGCCGCCGGTGGGGCCGGCCCAGTACCGCTTACTGCGCCGGATTCAGCTTGTCTGATCGCGTCTTCGGGAATTAAGCTTTCGGCGTTCGGTCAAAAGATGGCCGAGGAATTTCATCGGCGCGCGCCCCACGCTCGCGTGGTGTTTGTCGACAATTTGCTGCCGCCCGTGGCTCTCGATGCCGTCTTCGGAGATCCCTCCACGTGCTCGGCAATCGTCATGGCGACGTTCACGACCAATCCGATGCTCGGAGGCGATATCGCGCCGTTCGTACAGAAACTGACGGAAGGACCAGTGCCGGTGATTTTCGTTTCCTTGGGCAACCCATACCTGGCGACACCATTTCCAAAAGTGGCGGCGTATCTGGCGACTTTTAACACCGCGACTACGGGAGAAATCGCCGCGGTCAAAGCGCTGTTCGGAGAGATCTCCCTGAGCGGGAAGCTGCCCGTCTCCATTCCGGGATTCGGCGTGTATGGCGATGGAATTCAACTCCCGGCGCGGCTCAAAACTCAAGCTTATCCAGCAGCGAATTGAGATCCGCGTCGAGGGCGGCTTTTTTCTTCTGCAGCGCGCTTTGTGAATCGCGTAGTCCGGCGAGTTTCGCCTCGGTGGTCGCCAACTGGCGAGCGTACTGCTGCACCTGATCCTGCTGCCCGCTGACGCGATTCAGGCTTTCCATGTTGCTGCGAATGCGCGATTGGTCCTGCGTGGTGGTCGTAATGTCGGCCGCAGTCTGATTCAAGGCGGCATCGTTCGCGGCGATTTCACGCTTTTTCGCGGCGATTTGCTGCAGTTGTGCGCGTCCGGCATCGCTGAGCGCCTTGTTCTGAATCCAGCTTGTGAGAACGTCCGGTGTCATGTTGGAGACGGCGGTCGTCTGATCGAAGACGCGTTCCTCTCGCACGGGAAATTTATCCGTTCCCGATGCCGCGAGTTTCACTTCGAAGCGATAGGCGTTCGCCGTGGTCTCGGTGGGCTTTTGATCCAACAGCCTGTATCCGGGACGCTGGCTATGCTCGATCACCAGGGTCTTGGCCTTCGCGTCCACGTTCTTAATCGCATACGTTTTCGTCTCGGCGACGGCCGAGCGGCTTGTCAACAGGCCGCGCTTCAAATGGATTTCGCGCACGACGGCCTGCGACGAATCGAAGGCTGTCGTAACGCGCGTTCCCAGATCGACGCCATAACTGATCAGGCGTTTGTCGCCCATCGTCACGGTTTCGACCAGCGCTTCCCCCGCGTACGATCCCGCGTCGTAGACGGTGATCGGCCCGCCATCGAGCGTTTTGCCCGTATTGTTGTTAGTTCGGCGGCGTCGCGTGGATTCAACCCATAGTTTTCGGAATAGACCAGCAACTTGCGCGCGCCGATCTTCTGCTGCAGGAACGGCAGCATCGCGGATTCGCCCTGCTTCACAGTGATCGGCGAAGCGAAGCTGTACTCGAAAAGCTCGCCGGCTTCGCGCGTCGCGGCGGCATCGCCGAAGGAGGACGTCTCCACCTCCTGCCTCGCTTGATTGAAGACCCGTCACGCGGCCCAAAACTATTGCCGCCCAACATTGCGCGAGCGGCAGCCGGTGGCGCCGGCGCCGGTGACGCTTGAGCTTTGGAGGCTTCGTCTTTTCGATCGAACGCTCCCTGATACAGCAGCGGATTCGCCGCGCGATTCTCCGCGAGTTCCGCAAATCGGCCGCTGCACGTAGCGAGGCTCATAAACTGCGTGATAAACGAAACCGGCTTGCCCGAAACCACGGCGAGCCGGACGTTGGTCCAGTCCTCTCCGGAAGTGTTGTCCACGATGGCCCACCCTTCGAGTGTCGGATCGCCTTGCGCGGCGAACATCAGACGGTAACTGGATTTCCACACCGGCGACGGCGTCATATAACTGACCGTCAGTTCGCGCGCGCCGTTCGCGGGTAGCGTCGATATACACGCTGCGCCGATCTTGGCCCGGGAGTTGATTCAACACCGCGAGGTAATCCCGGAGTTGGCTCTGGAGCTTGGGGTCGGGAAAGCGCGACGACGCTGGCCGCGGCGAGATCGAGCGTCCGAATATCGCCGGATTCCAGAAGCAGGACAAGAATCTCCCTCTCCGGACTCTTTTCATCTTTCACGAGCCGAGCGCTCAGGATGGTTCCAGCAACGTTCTCCGATCCCACCTTAAGCTCCAGACGTGCGCCCTTGGCCTGGTCCAGAAAGCCCGCGAGAGACGTTCCGTTTCCGACGGTAAACGGGAACTCGGCAAGACGCTTTTCGAGTGGATCGCTCGCGTCATAACGCACGCCGGCCACCTTTCCGCCCGAGCGATCCGTGATCGTGAGGGATTTAGACATCGTTCATGTCGTCGGCCTTGAAATCCAGCCGTGCGACTTCGCCGGCCTTGAGATCTCCGGTCCGTTGAATGTTCGCGACTCCGTGTTTATAAAGCGTTACGTCGCGAATCGGAGATCGGCCGCGGCGGCGCCCGCGGTTAATAAGATACTGAGAGTCAAACCCTCGCGAATGCGGAACTTCCACGGCATTGCACCTCCCCGACATCAAGATATCGGACGAATCATCAGACGCAACAGGTTTACATTGGTTCCGGTACCCGTTTCCGGATTGTTTTCAGCTTGACACGAGTCACGGGGGCGCGTCAGACTGAGGGGGACCCCAGGAATCGGAGACAACATTTGAAAGCTAGATTGTTTTGGCCCGCACTCGTGTGGCTCGTTTCCCTGCTGGCGCTCCCACTGGCGGCGCAAGTTGATCCGAACTCCTACCAAGGGCCGGGAGTCCTGAGCCCGGGTGGCAGCGATATCGGCCAACGGAGCGGACAGCAGGTCGATCTGCGGTTCTGGGGCGGCGTGAACGGAGTCTACGACACGAATGTTCAGCCATTCGTGACGGACGCGCACGGGAACCTCATTCGCGTCCCCAATCTCCTGGGATTGGAAGCGAGCTTTGGAGCCTACGGCTCGCATCGCTGGGAGCACGCGGTCCTTAGCCTAAACTATTCGGGAACGTACAAATACTATCCCAATAATCAGGTTTACGACGGCACCAATCAGGCACTGGCCCTGGACTACGCAGTGCAGTATTCAAGCCGTCTTGCGTTTGATCTTCGCCTCTCGGGAGCAACCCTCCAGCAGGCCACCGGCTCCGTGGCTGATACGGCTACCGCGAACGGCAGCGTGCCTTCGACCCAACTGTTCGACAGCCGCGCCAGCTATGTCGATGTGACGGGTTCCATGACTTACATTCAATCGCCCCGCATGTCCTACACCGTCGGGGGCGGGGGCGACGCCAATTATTTCGACGCGAACGGGCTGACGAGTTCCAACGGATACCATGTGAACGCGAGCGCAAATTATCGGACGTCGCTGACCACTTCGGTCGGCGCCATTTACACGTATTCGACGCAGGACGCTAGCGGGGGATCGTTCGATTCTCGAACGCAAACGGTTGCCGGCCAATATTCGACGACGTGGGCACATGTCTGGACCTTCAACTTGACGGCCGGCGCGGCCTACGTCCAGGTGCATCAACTGATCGCAGTACCGTTGAATCCTTTATTGGCCGCGCTCTTCGGAGTGCCGGCTGTCGTGCTGCCTTACGACACACACAATTTTTACCCGACCGGAAGCGCGACGCTGAAGAGACAGTTTCAGCGGGCGGACCGACGGTGTCCTACTCGCGCAGTATCGCAGGAGGCAACGGGTTCTTCATCAGCACACGCAATGAGAGCCTCACCGCCAGCATCAGCTATACCGGCATTCACAAGTGGAACTTCGAAGATCCAGGGACGTTACCAGAAATCGACGAATCTGGGACAAGATGCCGGGTTGTCGAGCACTTATGGCGGCGGCACCGGGGTCACGTACGAAGTCGCCCGATACACCCATCTTTCGGCTCGTTTTGACATCGGACATTACGATTTAGGCGTCGGTTCCTCTTACAACCGTACGACCGAGCGCGCCACGCTCGGCGTCGTCTTCAGTCCCGGTAACATTCCGTTGTCTCTTTGGTAAGCATGAGCCCAAAACGGCTGCTGCTGGTCGACGATGAAACGGCGCTGACGGATCTCCTGAAGAAGTATCTGGAGCGTTACGGCCACAGCGTCGAAGCATGCACGGATCCGCATGCAGCCTTGCGGATCATGGAAGCAGACCCTGGCTCCTTCGCGCTGCTCATCACCGATCTGACGCTTCCCGGGATTTCAGGCGAGAAACTGATCGAACGGATGCGCGCGTTTAATCCCCGGCTCCCTGTGATCGTTGCGAGCGGGTATCCGGACGTGCCTCGCGCGTCCGGTGTGGAGTTTCTGCAGAAGCCATTCCTACCAAGAATGCTGGTGGAAGCAATTCAGCGAATCCTCAATCTGCCGGCGGCAGCTTCGGCTTCCGCGGGAACAGCCCGCCGTTAAGGCCGCGCAATCGCGAGAAACGTCTCAATTACGGCCGCACATGCCGGGCATCCCGCACATGCCGGAACCGCACGAAGGCATCGCGTCGGCCGACTTAGGTCCGTTGGCATGCGCCGCAAACCTGGAAAGCTGTTGGGTCACGTGAGCCTCCCCGCAGGAGGGGCATTCGATCTCCGCGGCGGTCTGCGAACTACGCACCAGCTTCTGAACTTCGATCCGCAATCGTCGCACAAATATTCGTGGATAGGCATAATGATAACGACTCACTCCAATAGTACTGCCGCTATTTTATCAACCCACGCTCGCACATCGGAAGGCGGAGCAGAAAAATCGTTCACCAGGATGGAAAAAGCGAGGGTTCCGGCGCTCCTGCTGTCGGCGTAACCCGACAGCGCGATGGCGCGGCTCAGCGTGCCGGTTTTCGCGCGAATCCCGCGGCCCTCGCTGATGCAGCACAGCCGATGCTCCAGCGTCCCATCCTCGCCGCCGGCCGGCAGCAGAGAGATCCATATCTCGCGAGCCTGGGACGCATATTCGCGCACCAGCAATCGCGTGATCAAATGTGGCGTGACCAGCGTATTGCGACCCAAGCCGGAACCGTCGTCGATGCGGGCGCCGCCGGCGAGAGGAGGACCGCCGGAGTCGAGCGCCTTCAGTAGCGCGGACATTTCCCTGAGTCCCGACTCGACCGTACCGTCACTTGTCTCTTCGCGTGTTCCTTCGTGCCGCATGCGCCCGATTTCTCTCAAAATTAGCTCCGCGTGCAGATTCTGGCTGACCTTCTCGGCAACCCCCAGCAGGTCCTCCAAAGGAGGCGACTGGCGCGAGGCGACCAAAGCGCCCCCGGGAGCCACGTATTCCACGCCGGGAGCGCGATGCCGAGCAACCGGCCGACCACGTATCGCCACGCCCCGGCGGACCAATGCGTCATACAGGGCGGCAGCGGCGAAGGCCGCAGGATCGTCGACGGGAAGGAATTCGGTGACAGAGGCGCTGCCGGCCGGAATGCTCCCGGTGACAATCCATTGGCGTGAACCGGGCACATGGCGGAGACGGATGGCGGCGGAGGGAGGGGTTGCTGCAGGAGTCGCATGCGGCCCTGTGATCACGCGATGATCGACCGTCAGGAATTCCACGCCCGGCGACATCGACATACTCGCGTGCTCGCCGGAACGCAATCCAGGCTGAATGGTAATCGCGACCGCGTTGTCGTCGAGACTCAGCGCGCTCACAGGAGCTCCGTATTCACGGTCTGTGTCGTCGACGGACCAACTCGGGGGATAGGGAACCCACGGAAACAGGCGGTCATCGCCCACGACGTCGCCATCGATGCGCCGGATGCCATGCGCTACCATTTGCGCAGCTAAGTCCTCAATCGGATCGAGCGGCGGACCCGAGGGCGTGTCTTTCTTGTACGGATACACTCGTCCCGAAAGTGACGGATCGCCGCTGCCGACCAACACCACGTCGCCCGAAGGCTCCAACAACACACGCGTCGAAAAGCGATACTCCGGACCAAGCCGCTCCATCGCCAGTGCAAACGTGAAGAGCTTCAGATTCGAGGCAGGCAGCAGCAGACGATCTTCATTCCGCGCATAGAGAGGCGCGCCGGTCGCGGCATCGGCCACATGAATCCCGATCGTGCCGAATGCCGGAGATTTATTCTCCACCAGTGCGGCGACGCGCTGCGCAAGGTCTTCGGCGTAACAGCAACTCAGAGAAGATTGCAGCGCAATGATCGTCAGCGCCCAGCGCATACGACGAGGATCGCATAATGGCGAAGCCATCGCCGCTAATGAGGTCGAACGGAGGAGTGCAAACGCGCTTCGAGCCACGACAGGACCAAAAGCACGAATACGATGATCGATCCCGCGAGCGGCAGGCCCATGACCGCGCTCACTCCAAACTGCCACGCTAAGTAGCCAAGCACGCAGGGAGCCAGCAATCCTCCGGCGATCGCGAACGAAAACAGGCCGTTGTACACGCCGGGATGATAATCCGGAAAGCGATTTCCGATTCTTTCGACCACCAAAGGATAGATCGGCGCGAAGGCGCTCCCGAGCAGCAATACCCCGACGATGGCGCCAAACTGATTGTTCGTCGCAATCAGAATCAAACAGGCAAAAACCGCCGTCAGAACGCACGCGGCTAGCATCCGCGTGTGACGGACCAGCGGCAGAATCCATTGCGCGGCGATGCGGCCGACCAAAAGCGCCAGCCAATAGAAGGCTAGGATCAGAATGGACGTCGACGGGCTCAATCCCAAGCGCTGGCTGAGGAACAGGGGCAACCATCCGGCAATGGCCCATTCGTTGCCGAACTGAAAAAACAGCACCAGGCTAAATAGAACGGCATCCGGACTGCGCATTTCGGACCACAAGGCGTGCGAGGGCCGGATCAGCGTCACGGCGCACGGGCCGAAGCGCGAGCGCGCGTACGCGATCGCGAAGAATCCGGGGATCAGCGCGAGCCAGATCTGGATTGCGGCGGCCGTGTACGTGTAAAACATCCGCGAGATCGAGCAGCGCTACCGTAAAACAACCCAGTCCAAGGAGAGCGCCGCCGAGGTTCACGGTGGCCGCCGGATCGTGGCGATACACGGGTGAAATCGCGTGAAAAATCGCGGTATGCAGGACGCCTGCCGCGCAGCCTAACAGCACGATGCCGGGGAAGCCTCCACCACGCGGAAAAGGGCGGCGAGAAGAAAGCCAGGACCAGCAGCGAGACCGACGCGGCGGCGCATGAAACCGCGAGCGTCGCACGGATTCCTTTACGCCTTAACATACACGGCGCCACGCGCACAGCCGATGTTAATCCGCCGATCAACGCCACAAAATACAGCCCAACCATCCAATAGTCAGAAAGTAAGTGATGGCCCCACGAAGGTAGAATGGCGCCGAGAAAGGCGAGCAAGACTCCCAAAACGAAAAATCCGGCGAGTGCTTTGCGGGGGCCCGGCGCCGACAGCGAATCATGATCCGCCGCGACGCCCGGGTGTGTGTCCGCTGGTTGCATGCGGCGTGCGGCCTAAAAGGTATCGTCCGGCGCTTCGCCGAGCTTTACTTGTACATCGATGGTCTTGCCACCGCGGAAAACCTTCAACGCGATCACATCGCCGGGATGCTTGCGCGCGAGCGTACGCGTGACGGCGTCCGGCTCGGTAACGGCCTTCCCGTCGATCGACGTGACGAGGTCGCCACCCACGCCCAGTCGCTGGTTGCCCACAACGACGACGTCGCGATAGCCGTGCAATCCAGCCATCTCCGCCGCCGTTCCCGGACCGACTTCCTGAATCAACAGACCGCCGCTCGAAGGAAGCTTGAGCTCTTCGGCGAGATCGCCCGCGAGGTAAACAGTTGAGATCCCCAGCCTCGGGCGTCCAAAATTCTTACCGCTGCGAAACCCTTCGAGCATCGATTTGGCCCGATTGATCGGCATGGCGAATCCGATGCCCACACTGCCGCCGTTCGGTCCATAAATCGCGGTGTCAATGCCGATCACGTTGCCTTGCGAATCGAGCAGCGGACCGCCGCTATTGCCTTCGTTGATCGCGGCGTCGGTCTGGATCATGCCTTCCATTTTGTTGTTTTCGCTCTGAATATCACGGCCCAGCGAACTGACGACGCCGGTCGTCAGTGTGCCGGCGAAGCCGAACGGATTGCCGATGGCCAGGACTTTTTGTCCGACCTGCAACGAGTCAGAATCTCCGAGCTTCAGGAAAGGCAGCTTTTTCTTCGGCTCAATCTGAATCAGCGCGAGATCGTCGGCCCGATCGCGCACAAGGATCTTCGCCGTGTAGCGGCTCTGATCCGGCAGCGTAACCTCAACTTTGGAGCTGCCGCTGATCACGTGATTGTTCGTCAGAATCTGCCCGTCCGCGTTGATGATGAAACCTGAACCGAGCGCGTGCGTGGGGACCACTTCGAAGAAGAAAGTACGCTGCAGAACCGTGCTCGTGATATAAGCGACGCTGTCCTTGGACGCCTTATAGATGTCGATGTTGTTCTGTTCATCCGATCCCAGTCCGGCCGAGTGGGCCACGGTCGGGCCGCTCCACAGGGGTCCCGAAGCGGGGTGCAGAATGGAATTAGGGGCGGTCGTTAGATAGACGAATCCCCCCACCAAAAGCAGGGTGAGCAGTAAGGTTCGCATTTTCATGATTCCGACGTTTCCGAAAGCTACTTCTTCCAGTTAACCAAAGATTCATACACGATTTTAGTCTGCGTCGCGGTGCTCTCTTTGGTACCGGACGTGTCGATCACATAATCGGCATGCCGTATTTTTTCAGCAAGCGGCATCTGCCGGCTCAGCCGGTTCAGGACTTCCTCGCGCGTCATCCCATCCCGGGACATCGCCCGCTCAATCTGCTGCTCCACACGGCAAACGGCGACGATCAACTTCTGGTAATCGCGGTAACTTCCAGTCTCTATCAGTATGGCAGCTTCCACCACGGCGATGCCCTCGGGATCGGCCTTTTCAAAGGCTTCGAGTTCGGCGTGCGTGCGGACTCTCACCGCCGGATGCACCAGTGCGTTGAGCGTGGCGAGCCGGTCTCCCTGCAACCCCTCGGGGAACACCATGGCGGCGAGTTTCCGGCGATCGATGGTGCCATCGGCATTCAAAATTCCCGCGCCGAACTCGCTTACGATGCTGTCGTAGGCTTCCCCGCCCGGGAGCATGACTTCGTGGCCCTGAACGTCATTGCTGATCAGGTGACAGCCCAACTCCGCAAGCGTTCGCCCCACGAAGCTCTTGCCGGTCGCGAGCCCGCCCGTCAGTCCGACGCGAAGCATTTTGAGCCGCGCGCTAGCGCGCTTCCTTTGACGCGGATCCGAGATGCCGCTCCGCCAGTTCCACCGTATTGGACATCAGCATCGCGATGGTCAGCGGTCCGACGCCTCCCGGTACAGGAGTATACGAGCCTGCCGCGTGCACGACATCGAGAGGATGAACATCGCCGACGACCACCTTTCCCTTCATCGCGTATTCTTCGGTGCGCCCCAGGCGGGCTGCCTCGCCGGGATCGGTGATGCGATTGATTCCGACGTCGATCACCGTCGATCCGGGAGAAATGAAATCGGCGGTGACGAACGCGGGACGTCCGATCGCAGCAATCAGGATGTCGGCCCGGCGACACGTTTCCTGGAGGTTATCCGTTTTCGAATGGCAGATCGTGACCGTTGCATTTTCGTGCAGCAGCATGAGAGCCATCGGCTTACCGACGATGTCGCTGCGTCCCAGAACGACGGCGTCGCGGCCCGCGATCTGGATTTCGTAAAACTTCAGAAGCTCGATGATGCCGGCGGGAGTGCACGAGCGCGGCGCGGGACGCCCTGCGACCAGATAGCCGACGTTGGTTGGATGGAATCCATCGGCGTCTTTATCGGCGGCCACGGCCTCCAGCACACGCCGTGCATCGACGTGCTTCGGAAGCGGCATCTGCACGAGGATTCCGTCGATCCCAGGCCGCTCGTTCAACGCATGAACCAGCGTGAGCAATTCCTCAGTCGTGACATTAGCGGGCAATTCATGAGAATCGCTGTGAATTCCGAGCTCGCGGCAGGCTTTGATTTTGCTGCGGACGTAGATCGCGGAAGCGGGATCGTGACCGACCAGAACGACGGCCAGTCCCGGAGGCCGGTCGAGCCGCTGAATCCGTGGTTTGAGATCGTGCAGAATTTTCGCCTGAACCGGCAGACCGTGAAGGATTTGGGGCATTCCTTGATGAGGATAGCAGAGGGAGCCGAAGGATTCGCTTATCAAGCAGGCAGTTCGATTCGATCTCACAAAGCGTCAAATCGGGAGGCCGATGATTACTAGCGGCCTACTGACACTGGATTACCGAAACTCCCATGCTATTCTTCCCCTAGATGGCTACCAAAGCCCTCGTCACGCCCGAGCAATACCTCACGACGCATTTTGAGCGCGAACCGGAACCGGTTCACGGAGAAATTGCGGAGAAATCCTTGCCCACTAAAAGCCACGGCAGAACCCGACAACGCCTGGCTGTCCTTCTCGACAGTGCAGGCTATTGCTGCACGGAAGTCCGGATGCGACTGTCCAAGGATCTCTATCGCATTCCGGATGTAGCGGTTTTTGAAGGGGCCGGTCCCGCCGAGGAAGTTCCTTCAAACCCGCCGCTGCTGGTGGTCGAAATCAGCTCGCCCGACTATCGCTTGCACGATCTATTGCAGAAGTTCGAGGACTATCGCCTGTAGGGCGTTCCACACATCTGGCTGGTTGAGCCGGAGCTGAAGCGTTGTTACGTGTATGACGGGCGTTCGCTCACCGAAGTCTCGCGCTTCACCCTGCCGCAGTTTAACCTCGAAATCCCGGCCGCTGACTTGTTTAGCTAACTGACGCGGACGGCCTCTGCGGCGGTCTCCCGGACTCATCTTCTTTCGTCAATCTACGGTCTTCGCAGCGCCGAGCGCACGGCATCAGGATTCGCATTCGCCAGCGCGGTCGCGATATCGCTCGCGCGATCTTCGAGTTCAAAGGCCGGGGCCACCATGTGGACCAATCCCCACGACAGCGCATCGGGCGTCGTGAAGACTCGGCCGGTGAGGGCGAGCTCCAAAGCCCGGCGCTCGCCCATGGCCTCCGCCACGGCACGGAAGACCGGCTCGCTCCACTTCCCTTCGCGGATATCCGTGAGACCGAAGCTGGTGCCCTGTGCCGCGATGACTACGTGCGCGGTGGCGAGCAGCACCACTCCTCCTGCGACCGCGACGCCCTTCACGGCAACGACGATCGGCTTCGCGATGCGCCGGCCGACGCGGAATAAATCCTCGCAAGCTCCCTCATCCATGCCGGAACAAAACACCGGCCCATCCGCGTCGATCAACATCGCACCCGTCGCCTCGTCGGCGGCTGCGCCGCGCAATTGATCGAGCAGCTCCGTACACAGACCCTCGTCCAGAAAATTCCGCGTCTCGGGCGACGCCAGCGTAATGCGTCGCAACCGCCCATCCTGTTCAATGCGCAGCTTCACAGTGTTTCCAATATTAAATGTTCGCGATGTCCGCTTGCACAAGCGGCCTCGAACGCGACCGTCAGGACGCGACGCGTGGACAGGGGATCGATAATAGCATCGACATGTCCGCGCGCGGCCGCGTACTTCACATCCAGCCAGCGATCGTAGTCGGCGCGGGTCCGCGCGATGCGCGCTTCGAGTTCCCGCGGAACCGGCTTGCCTGCTGCTTTGAGCTTCGCGAGCTCCGGCCCGTGCACCGCCTGCACAGCGGCGTCGCCTTCCATGACTCCGATACGCGCGGTGGGCCATGCGAATGTGAAGTTCGGGTCGAAGCCCTGACCGGCCATCGCGTAATATCCGGCGCCGCTCGCGTGATTCAGCGTCACGATGATTTTCGGAACGGTTGCGCAGGCCATCGTCTCCACCATCTCAGCTCCTGCGCGGATGATGCCCTCGCTTTCCGCCTCCACGCCCACCATGAAGCCCGAGACGTCCTGCAAATAAAGCAGTGGAAGGCCCTGACGCTCGCACATCTCCACGAAGTAGGCGACCTTTCGAGCAGACTCGGTATAAACGATTCCACCGATGCGCGGCCCCGCGCTTGTCTTCAGGAATCCGCGGCGATTGGCAATCACTCCAATCGCTCGTCCGTTGAGACGCGCGTTTGCACACAGCATCTCGGGAGCGTGCTCGGGCTGAAATTCAAGATAATCGTCCGCGCCATCTGAATTTGGTCCGTCAATGATCCGCACGATGATCTCCTCGACGTTATACGGAAGGCGATGGTCGGCGGGCATCAGATCGTAAAGACCTTCGGCAGATTTGTTGGGTGATGAACCTTTCGGAGAAGCGTAAGGCGGAGGCAACTCGCGCACTTTCTGCCGGATCATCGCGAGACAATCGGCGTCGTTCCGGGCCATGTAATGCGCGACGCCGCTGGTGCGCGTGTGTAGCGCCGCGCCGCCGAGCGCCTCTGCGCTCGTGACCTGACCAACCGCTCCTTTCACTAGATTCGGTCCGCCCAATCCCATGAAGCTGGTGCCTTCGACCATAATGATGACGTCTGAAAGCGCGGGCAGATAGGCGCCCCCGGCGATGCACATGCCCATCACCGCCGCGATCTGCGGGACATGCAATTTGCGGCGCATCAGCGAGTTGTAATAGAAAATCCGGGCCGCCCCGTACTGGCCGGGGAAAATTCCATCCTGATACGGCAAATTGACGCCCGCCGAATCCACTAAATAAATAATCGGCAGGCGATTGCGCATGGCGATCTCTTGCGCGCGCAGAATTTTATGAATTGTCTCCGGCCACCATGCGCCGGCTTTCACGGTGGCGTCGTTGGCGACGATCACCGCGGGCCGGCCTTCCACGTGCGCGATACCCGTGATCACCCCCGCTGCGGGCGCCTGACCGTCATATTTGTCATAGGCGATGAGCAGCCCGATTTCGAGAAACAGGACGCCGGGGTCGATCAGCTTGGCGATCCTCTCCCGCGCGGTAAGCTTGCCGTCCTTGTGCTGCCGCTCGATTTTGGCCGCGCCGCCGCCGGCTCGCAGTTTTTCTTCCAGGTCGTCGATCTGCGCGACCAGGGTCCGTATATGGTCTGCTGTGGGGTTCACTTCGTTTATTCTATAAAAGCGACATGCTA
This sequence comes from Terriglobia bacterium, assembly GCA_963765085.1. Lineage (GTDB taxonomy): Bacteria > Acidobacteriota > Terriglobia > Bryobacterales > Bryobacteraceae > Palsa-187. Next base: position 16,385 of record CAVXVL010000013.1, read on the forward strand.
GGCACAGATTCGCGCGCGCTCAAAATCATCTGGACGTGCTTCCTTTTCGGGCTCGTCGTCGCGTTTGTGTACTCCATACGCGAGACGCTCGTAACGGTTACGCTGGCGATTTTCTTCGCCCTGCTGCTCGCCCCGATCGTGGCGGCGGTGGAGCGAGGTTCGCCGCATTGGGTCCCACGCACGGCCGCGCTCGCGATTGTTTACGTAGCGCTTCTGGGCCTGATCGCGGCCATCCTCATCCCTCTCAGTTCCCGGCTCGCGGAAGACGCACGCACTTTGTCGCAGAAACTTCCGGCGATTGGTCCGGGTTTCCTGGAGCGGATTCCGCTGCCCGCGATTCTGGAGCCTGTTCGCGATCGGATTGCGATGGAATTAACCGCTCGCCTGGACCAATTGGAATCGAACGCGGTCCCGCTGTTGAGCGGCGCTTTTGAACATTTGATCGGCGGCCTCACGATCCTCGCCGGATTGGTTGTCGTTCCGATTCTCGCGTTCTTTCTTTTGAAGGACGGACGAACGCTCTACGCGCATGTGATCACCAGCCTCGGCGGAAACCAACGCATTTTGGCCATCGAAATTTACGCAGATCTCCGGGTTTTGCTGGCTCAGTACGTCCGCACGCTCATCGTTCTTTCCACCATCACGCTGGTCTGCTATGGGATGTTCCTGGGCTTCAGCGGCGCACCGTATTTCGTGCTTCTCGCGGGAATCGCGGGGGTCTGTGAAATCGTTCCGGCGTTCGGGCCGTTCGTCGCGGGGCTGCTGACCTTGATCGTGGTGGCCGTCAGCGGTTATCCGCACACGCTTTTGCTGTTCATATTTCTCGTGGTTTACCGCGTATTTCTCGATTACGTGATCTCGCCCGCGTTAATGGGCTCCGGCGTTCAGGTGCCTCCGCTGATGTTGCTGGTGGGCGCGCTGGCCGGCGCCGAACTGGCGGGAATCCCGGGGGTTTTCTTTTCCGTCCCCGTAATGGCGGCTGTGCGGGTCGTGCTGGTGCGGCTGCAAAAAGCCCAGTTCGAACCGCCGCCGCGCTTCACGAGTTGAGCATTCGCACTTTGCTGTGGTGCCGGCTGTATCCGAAATAAATCGTCAGACCGATCACCAGCCAGATCAGCAAGCGAAGCCAGTTGATCCAGCCAAGCTTGTACATCATGTAGCCGTTGAAGAGGACACTGAGAGCCGGCACCAGCGGTACCCAGGGAGTCCGGAACGGCCGATGCTGCTCGGGATTGATGCGCCGAAGAATGACGACGGCCACCGACACCATCACAAATGCCAGCAGCGTGCCGATGTTGACCATCTTTCCAATATCGTCGATGGGCGTGACGCTGCCGACGATCGCCGCGAGCATGCCGACGAGAATCGTATTCTTCCACGGCGTGCGAAAGCGCGGATGAATTTCGCCAAACACGCGCTGCGGCAAAAGTCCGTCTTTAGACATCGAGTACAGCACGCGGGTTTGACCTAATAACATCACCAGCATCACGCTCGTAAGCCCGGCCAGGGCTCCAAACGTAATAATGTGAGACGCGCCGGTGAGGCCACGATCCAGGAACGCCCGCGCGATGGGAGCTTCGATGTTGACCTCGCGCCACGGGACCATTCCCGTCAGAATGGCCGCGACGGCGATATACAAAATGGTGCAGGTAATCAGTGACGTGATGATTCCAATGGGCAAATCGCGCTGCGGATTGCGAGCCTCCTGCGCGGTAGTCGAGACCGCGTCGAAGCCGATATAGGCGAAGAAAATGTACGCGGCGCCCGCTCCCACCCCCGAAAAACCAAAAGGCGCGAACGACGACCAACTGGTGCCCCAGTTACTCGTGTTTATATATCTGAATCCCAGCCCGATCACGAACAGCACGACCGCGACCTTGATCACCACGATGATCGTGTTGAATCGCGCGCTTTCGCGGATTCCAACGGTCAGAACCGCCGTGATGATCAGGGCGATCAAAAATGCCGGCAAATTAAAGCCGATCTCCACGCCAAAAATCTGCGGCGCGGCGAGCAAATCGTGGGCGCGGCGCAACAACTCCGGAGATTGCGCCCCCATGACGTCGGAAACTTTATTCAGAAATTCCGTCGTTCCCGGCGTCAGCGACGCGTTCGAAGCGAGCGCCATCTGGCGCGCTACTAGATCCTGGGCCGTACGCAATCCGGTCCAGTGATCGTAGGCCAGCCACAAAGGAATTTTCAGATGAAAGATGTCGAGCACCTCGATGAAATGGTTCGACCATCCCGAGGAAACGGTGCTCGCTCCCATCGCGTATTCCAGCGTGAGATCCCAACCGATAATCCAGGCGAAGATTTCGCCGAGCGTCGCGTACGCGTAGGTGTAGGCGCTGCCCGCCAAAGGAATCATCGCGGCGAATTCGGCGTAGCACAACGCGGCGAAGGCGCAACCCAATCCGGAAAGAACGAAGGAGAGCATCAGCCCGGGCCCGGCATAGTGCGCGCCCAACCCGGCCAACACGAAAATTCCCGCGCCGATGACCGCGCCCACGCCGAGCGCCGTCAGTTGAAACGGACCTAGCGTTCGTTTGAGGCTGTGCTCGCCTGATTCCTCAGCCTCCTTCAGCAGGTGGGGCAGCGACTTTCGGATGAACACACTCATTCAGAGATTCTCCTCAATGTGGCCAAGCAGGATGTCGTCTACCGGGACGCGGATCAGAACGTGACAAGAACGTGTTAAGCGAGTAGTCTACCAAAACGTGCCTGAACCGATGATGGATAATGCGATCGGACGTAGCGGGGTCGCTCGAATTACCGAATCCCGCCATCGCCCGGCATCTCCACCGCGACGTCGAACCATCCGATCATCATTTCATCCCAGGTTTGCGGACCCCAGAAAATGGTGGCCGACGGATCGGGATTGAAGGGATTGTTCGCCGAGTTGTCGAAATAGGCCGTGGCCTCAATGCGCGTACCGCGGGGCAGCGTCTTGGGAGTTTCCAAATAATAATAGGGCTGCCAGTTGAAATCGAATTTGGGGATGTCGAGCAGAATTTCCGTTTCGCCGTTCGGATACACAGCGCGGAACTGGAACGATTTTCCTCGCAAATGCATGTGAGCCCGCATCGACACAAGTTTGGCGTCTTGGCGAATCGTCGTAACTCCATCAACTCTGTAGTTGGCGGCTCCCGGAGGAATCGAGAGGCCCGGCGGCATCGCTTGCATGGCGACGATCCGTTCGGTGACTGGACCGCGTGCGAAAACCAATCCGATCTTTGTGCGATCACTCGCGGCTTTTCCGTTCGCCGCGTAGTGCATTTGAAAAGTGAGCGTCGAACCCGCCTTCACCAGCCGCGCCTCGCCCGGTTTCCAAATTTGCGGAGGCATTCCGGGTCCGTACCCGCCGAGGTATTCTTCGCGGCCGCGCGCGTCGGGAGCATCCATCACCACGATCGAATGATGCACCACGGCGCGATTGCCGGGACGCACTTCTGCCATCCGCACCCATTTGTCTTCCGTGAAATTCGTGGGCACACGGATGAATTGATACTCGATCGCGCCGGAGGCGGGAACTTCGAAAGGCTCCGGCATCTCGAAGACGACGTCTGGCTCAGGGATTTGCCAGCCGTCCGGAAAGCTCTTGGCCGGTGGAGCATCGGTGCCCTTGCCTTCGTCCGCGCCGCTGTCGACCCAGGTCACGATCTTTTCCCTCTCGGCTGCTGTCAGCGATAGATCGTTCGAAAACTTTCCGTATTTCGGGTCGGGCGACCAGGGCGGCATCTTGCCCGAGAGTACCGCCGCGCGAATGGCCTTGGCCCACGGGCGGGCGTCCTGATAAGTCAGCAGCGACATGGGGGCGGCTTCTCCGGGACGGTGACACGTCTGGCAGCGCGCCTGGAGAATCGGCTCGATATCCTTGTGGAATGTGGGTGTTACGGTGGAAGGCGGAGCGGCCGCAGCGGGAGGCGCGGCGGTCCACACGGTTGCAGACACCGCCGTATAGAATGCCACCAGACTCAGGATTCGGGTGAACAACTCCGGCCTTGTTCTCTCTATGCTACTATCAATGAGTCCGTCGCAAGCAAGCGATAGACGGGGACCACCCAGAAAATTTTTTTATGCCAAAGTTGAAGACTCACAAAGGTGCGTCCAAACGGTTCAAAAAGACGGGCACCGGCAAAATCAAACGCCGGCATGCAATGGCTCGTCACATTTTGACCTCGAAGACGCGCAGCCGGAAGCGCAAATTGGGAACGAGCGATATCGCGGACCCCGCGAACTCGCCCGAGATCAAGCGCATGCTTCCCTACTAGGTTCCTGGCTTCGGTCGGCGAAACTTAGTTAGATATTTCCAGCGAACGGGCTCGCCGCACGTGCCTGAATCGCGGTATTTAAGGAGATTGAAACGTGCCAAGAGTTAAACGTGGTACCAAGCGGCGCGCGAACCGCAAGAAGACACTCGCGCTCGCGAAGGGTTTTTTCCTCACCAAGAGCAAGCTGCACCGCTCCGCGCAGGAAGCCGTCGAGAAATCGCTCAAGTACGGCTATAAAGGCCGTCGTCTCAAGAAGCGCGACTTCCGTTCGCTGTGGATCGTGCGCATCGGCGCGGCCTGCCGCGAAGCCGGGATCTCGTACAGTCGCTTCATGAGCGGATTGAAGAAGGCCAACGTCGACCTGAATCGTAAGATTCTGGCCGATATGGCGGCGACGGATGCCCCGGCATTCACATCGCTGATCAATCAGGCCAAATCGGCGCTCGAGACGACGCCGGCATAGTTTCTTCGGAGGCGCGTCGTTAATTCGTTGAACGACATTCAAATGAACAACGCCGAGACGAAAACTGCCGAAATCAAAGCCGACACCGAGCTGTTGGACGCCGATTCTTTAGCCGCTCTCGAAGAGCGCATTCGGCGTACCGTCGAGCTGGTTACATCGGCGCGCGCGGAGCGGGATCGAGCGATCAAGGAGCGGGATCGCGCGATTGCGGAACTGCATCTCGCCGTTGAAGCTCGCGAAAAAGCGTACGGGGAGCGCGATGTCGCGATCGAACAGCGCACGGTCGCGCAAGGGGCGGCGGGCGAAGTCGCAGGCGAAATTCAGAAGCTGCACAGCGAGATTGAACACATGCGCGGCGAGCGCAAACAGGTCCGCGTCAGGATCGAAAAACTGCTCGGCCAGATGGACTTGCTGAGCGGACAGTAACTCTGGGAGGTCCGGCATGGAGCAAGCTGCGGAACGGAAGACGGTGCGGGTCACCATCTTCAACCAGACGTACACGCTCGCGGCGGCCGGCGCCGATGAACTCGAATCGCTCGCTCATTCGGTGGACGATCTGATGCACGAGATCGCCCAGCGGTCCGGCGTCTCCGATCCCAGCCGCGTCGCGGTGCTGACGGCTCTCCATCTCGCCGACCGGCTGCGAGGGTCTGAAGATGAGCTCGCATCGTTGAAGAAGCACGTGAGCCACAAGAGCCGCGAGTTCGCCTTGCTGCTCGACAAAGCGATTGAATAACATTAACTGCGGCGCGACGATCCTAAAGGCGGGATCAGCGCTCTTCCAGATGCTTCAGGCGGGCGTCCAGAACTCCTTCCACGCGATGCAGCTCCGACCGCCACATGTCTTTCATTTCATCGAAACGGCGGTCGACGTTGTTAAGGCGGCGATCCACTTCGTTGAACCGCTTCTCGATGTCTCCGAATCGCTTGTCGACATCGCTGAAACGGGCGTCGATGTGCGAACGAAGATCGCTTAAGCATGAGTTGTTGATCAGGCTGCTCATCATAACAGCGAGCATGGTTGGCACGGAGGCTAGCGCGACGGTCAGAATCTGTGTGTCGTTCATACCCGATCTGGTCCGAGAATAGCGGGTTTTTCTCAAAAAAATCATTGGTCCTCCGAGGAGTCGAACGGCGAGACCGGGCTCCTGCCGATAAAGAAAGGGACAGGAAGGCCAGATAAACCTGTGCTCCGAGTACGAATCGATTAAAATACGTAGGAACCACCGGACTGCCGGAGTTGCAATCCAAAGTAAGGAAAAGGGGGAACGACTATGTGGATCGTCCGGCTTGCGCTCCGCCGCCCATACACGTTCGTGGTGATGGCCATTCTCATCGCGATCCTCGGCGGAACGGCCATCGCGACCATGCCGGTCGATATCTTTCCCTACATCGATATTCCTATCGTGAGCGTGTTGTGGCAGTATTCGGGACTGTCCCCCGAGGAGATGGAAAAACGCGTTGTCACCAACTTTGAGCGCGGGCTGACTTCCAACATCAACGATATCGAGCATATCGAGTCGCAATCCTATAACGCCATTTCCATCACGAAGATTTATTTCCATCCGAACGTTCAGATCGACATGGCCGTGGCGCAGGTGACGGCACAGATGCAAAGCGGAATTCGGAATATGCCGCCCGGTATCTTTCCGGCAAACGTGTTGAAGTTCGATGCGGCCAGCGTTCCGATTCTCCAGTTAGGGCTTTCGAGCAAGAGCATGACCGAGCAGGAAATCGTCGACTGGGGCAATAACTTTATTCGCACGCAGCTCGGGACCGTACAGGGAGCATCCGTTTCCTACCCCTTCGGCGGCAAGAACCGAGCCATCATGGTCGATCTGAATCTCGACCAGCTGTATTCGAAACAGCTCTCTCCGATTGACGTTTCGAATACGCTGAGCGCGCAAAACTTGATCCTTCCCGCGGGCACGGCGAAATTGGCGCAGACCGAATATCAGATTAAGGTCAACAGCAGCCCGCTGCTCGCCGATGAATTGAACAATCTGCCGATCAAGACCGTGAACGGCGCAACGGTGCGCATCCGGGACGTGGCTCAAGTGCGCGACGGCTTCTCGGTGCAGAACAATATCGTCCGAACCAACGGGTCGCGCGGAGCGCTGATGAGCGTGACCAGAAACGGCAAAGCGTCGACGCTCGACATCGTGAACGCGGTGAAGAAGACGTTGCCCCGCATTTTGTCGACTGTGCCCGAGGAGCTGAAAGTAGACGTTCTGAACGATCAATCGATCTTCGTGCGCGCCTCCATTTTCGGCGTCCTTCGCGAAGGTTTGCTGGCGGCCGGCCTTACCGCCGCGATGATCCTCCTGTTTTTGGGAAGCTGGCGCAGCACACTGATCGTATGCATTTCGATCCCGCTTTCCATTCTGACGTCGTTGTGGGTGCTGAGCCTGATTGGGCAAACCATCAACGTGATGACGCTGGGAGGATTGGCCCTCGCGGTCGGCATCCTGGTGGATGACGCGACCGTCGAAATTGAAAATATCCATCGAAACATCGGGATGCGCAAGCCGTTGGTGAGGGCCATTCTGGATGGCGCCCAGCAAATCGCGGTGCCCGCGTTCGTTTCGACACTCGCGATCTGTATTGTATTCGTGCCGGTGCTACTGCTCACTGGAACGGCCCGGTTCCTGTTCACGCCGCTCGCCATGGCGGTGGTATTCGCGATGCTCGCGTCTTATCTGCTGTCGCGCACGCTGGTGCCGACCATGATTCGCGCCCTGCTGAAATCCGAAGTCGAAATGTATCGGGACGGCGCCGAAGGCGAGACGCATTCGGGCACAGGGCCGATCTGGCGCGCCCACTATATTTTCAACGCGCTCTTCGAGAAGCTGCGCCTCCGTTACATGGGTCTTTTGGATTGGTCGCTGCAGCACCGCGGACGGGTGCTCACGGCTTTCTTCGGGCTCACGGTCGCCTCGTTTGGATTAGTCTTCTTCGTGGGGGAGGATTTTTTCCCCAACGTCGATTCCGGCGAAATGAAACTGCACGTGCGCGGACCGGCGGGCACGCGCATCGAAGAAACGGAAGTACGCTTCTCCGCGGTGGAAAAGGAGATCCGCGAAGCGATTCCTACAAGTGAACTGAATTCCGTGATCGACAATATCGGCGTGCCGAACGCCTGGGCTAGCCTCGCGCAGGGCGATGTTCCGACGATCTCCAGCGCCGACGGGGAAATCCTGATCGCCCTGAAGGAAAACCACAGGTCGACGCGCGACTACGAAGTGATGCTGCGCAAGCGCTTTCGCGAAAAGTTCCCGGACATGATCTTCTTCTTTCAGCCGGCGAATATTACGAGCCAGATTCTGAACTTCGGGTTGCCCGCTCCTATCGATTTACAGGTCGTGGGGCGCGACGAAAAGGCCGGTTACCGGATCGCACAGGAACTCGCCGCGAAAGTCTCGCGCATACCGGGCGCCGCCGATGTTCACGTGCATCAGGTGATCGACCAACCCGAGATCAGGCTGAATGTCGATCGCATGAAGGCTTCGCAGCTCGGCCTGACTCAACGCGACGTTGCGAATAACATGTTGATCTCTCTCAGCGGTAACGGGACGGTCGCTCCCAGTTTTTGGGTGAACTGGACCAACGGCGTTACGTACAACGTGGGCGTGCAGACGCCGCAATACCGCGTGGATTCGCTCGATGCACTGCTGCGCACGCCGATCTCGGTGGCTGGCCAAGCTGAATCGTCCACCACGGCGGGTTCGCCAGGCGGAGCGTCTACCGCTGGATTAGCCTCGGTAGGAGCGTCTCCGAACGGCTCGTCGCAGGCGTATGGGAATCCCGGAGCCATCGCTGGCACGACCCAACTGCTTTCCAATCTGGTGACGGCGGAACGCGGACAGGCTCCGGTGATCATTAATCATTACAATGTGTGGCCGGTCTTCGACGTGTACGCCAACATCTCGCGCCGCGATCTCGGCGGCGTGGGCACGGACGTGGAGAAGATCGTTCAACAAGCCGAGAAGCATCTTCCCCGCGGCACGACTCTTGAGATGCGCGGACAATATTCCACCATGCAGGCCTCGTTCTTCCGGCTCGGCCTGGGATTGATTTTCGCGGTGACTCTGGTGTATCTGCTGATGGCCGTGAACTTTCAATCGTGGGTGGATCCGTTGATTATTTTGACCGCCCTCCCCGGCGCGATGGCCGGGATCCTGTGGATGCTTTTTGTCTCCGGCACGACCCTGAGCGTGCCTTCGCTCATGGGCGCGATCATGTGCATCGGCGTCGCGACCGCGAATAGCATTCTGATCGTGACGTTCGCCAACGATGAGCGTTCCTCCGTGCCCACGGCCAGGGAAGCAATGCTTTCGGCGGGCTATGCGCGCATCCGGCCCGTGCTGATACGGCCGCCGCGATGATCCTGGGAATGCTCCCGATGGCGCTCGGGATGGGCGAAGGCGGAGAGCAAAACGCACCGCTCGGCCGCGCCGTGATCGGCGGCCTGCTGTTCGCGACCGTAACCACTTTGTTCGTCGTTCCCATCATTTACACGTACCTGCGCACGCAGCCTCCCGTGGATCACGAACGCCAGTTAGAGGAAGATGAATTAGAAGGGTTGTCGGAATCCGGCTGGAATCCGGGCCGGCCATAGTACATACAAGATCCGATGCGACGTGAATCTGAAAATCCGCCGGCGTCCGAGTTCGCCGCCACCAGCACCGAGGAGCAATTGCGGCGCGAGGTGGAAGATCTCCGCCGGCAACTTCGCCAAAGAGACCAACACGGCAATCCTTCCAGTCGTCCGTGGCATCCTTCCGCTGTCGCCATCTGGGCGATCTTTCTAGGCGTCGTCGTTCTGCTCGCGATTGCCTTTTTTGCGGGGTACGTGCCGTTGCAGAAGCGCAAAGCCACGCTCGCCGGAGAAGCCAAGGAATTCGATCAGAGCGCGCCGCGTGCCGCCGTGGTTGAAGTGACGCGCTCGGCTTCGAACAGCGAGATCGAACTCCCCGGAAATATACAGGCCAGTACGGAGGCGCCCATTCTCGCGCGCGCCGATGGTTACATCAAGCGTCGCTTCGTGGATATTGGAGATCGTGTCCGCGCCGGGGAGCCCTTGGCGGAGATCGAAGCCCCGGAAGTCGACCAGCAATTGCGGCAGGCCCGCGCGAATTTGCAGCAGGCCCAGGCCGCCCTCGATCAGGCGCTCGCCAATTACGAGCAGGGGAAAGCGAACTTGGAACTGGCTCGCGTCACGGCGCAGCGCTGGGGAAATCTTTCGTCGCATGGAGTTGTTTCCCGCCAGGAGAACGATCAGTATCAGGCACAGTATCAGGCGCAGAGCTCCAACGTGCTGGCGCTCGAAAAGGCCATCGCCGCGCAGCGCAGCAATATCGCCGCGGCGGAAGCCAATGTGGCGCGCCTCGATGAAGTGCAAAGCTATCGTGTGGTCAAGGCGCCCTTCGACGGCGTGATCACGCTGCGCAACGTCGACACCGGAGCGCTGGTGAATGCCGGCAACACGCTGTTGTTCCGCGTCGCGCAGACGGCGACCCTGCGGCTCTTCGTCAACGTTCCGGAAATGAACGCGAGTTCCGTGCATACCGGACAATCGGCGCGTCTGCGAGTCGCGAGCCTCCCGGGCCGGACGTTCACGGGCACGGTAACACGCAGCACCGATTCTCTCGACCCCGCGAGCCGCACGCTGTTGATGGAAATTCAAGTGCCAAATCCTGACGGTTCACTCCTGCCCGGCATGTATGCTCAGGTGGATTTAAGCAGTCCTCGCGTGAACGCCCCGCTGTTGATTCGCGGCGACGCCCTGGTCGCGCGCGGGGAAGGGACGCAAGTCGCGCTCGTGAGGCCCGATCACACGGTTCACATGCAGAAGATTGAGGTCGGACGGGATTACGGCGACCGGCTGGAGGTTGTGGGCGGGCTGCAGGAAGGGGATCTTCTCATCCCCAATCCGGGCGAGCTGGCGAGCGAAGGACTTCGCGTCGATCCCGTGCGTGCCGCTCCCCAAAAACCGGCAGTGCCTAAGGGCGCGGCCAAGTGACGGTTCGCTCCTAGGTCAGTTTCAGGGGACGCGTCGCGGCGATTTGCTGCACGCGGATCAGTAGTTCGACTTCCCCTCGTGGAACGCCCAAAGCGGCGGAGATATGAGCAACATCGTGCCCTCGCCGGAGCAGCCGCAGCGCCTGCGTGCGGCGCTGAATATTAAATCCGGAGCGAACCAGCGGGCCTTGTAATGCGACGCTGACGCGCTCGTCCCGCGAGCCCTCCGGAACGGACATCGCGGCGGCTCGCAACTTCGGCAGGAGCTCCTCGATCTCCCGCAGAGCATGTTGATGGCGCCGGGCCTGCGTGCGATTTTCTTTCTTCACGCCCAGGAACAGACTGAAGCTCGCCATCAGGCCGGCCATCAGCAGGAAATCCTGAACGACAAACGGGATCAGCGGAACCACCCGTTCTCCGCCACCGGCGATACTCGCAAACCTCGCCGCCCCGGAGCCCGCCTGCGCGATCGCTGTCATGGCGAAAAAAACGTTTGCAAAAATGTGCGTTTCCATGGGCATCCTCACCCTTCGAATACCGACCTTTTCGGATACCGCGCTTCCGCGCGTGAATAAATGCCTGGGCTTCGTGCCCGCGCGAGTGTGGCTCGAAACCGTATGCTCAACCCCTCCATCCCGTCGCAGCGACTTAGTTCAGGGTCCGCAACCGTTCCCGCCGGCTAACCACGTGTTGAATGCGCACGCCGAAATTTCCCTCCACCACGACCACCTCCCCGCGCGCGATCACGCAATTGTTGACGATGACCTCCACCGGCTCAATCAACGACCGGTTCAGCTCCACGATGGATCCGGTCGTCAACTTCAGCACGTCCTTCAGCGGAACTCGGCGCACGGCCGAACGAAACACTCACCGGCATCTCGACATCGAGCAGAAGATCGAACGTCTTCGACGCGGCCCTACCGTCGGCGGCCTCCGGTGACTCCTCCGCTGCATTCTCCGCACCGTCCTCGACGCCATCGGCGCTTTCCGAAGCCGCTGTCAGTGAATCGATAAACGCCGCTGGTCCATCATCAGCATCGTTGTCTGACCCGCGCCGAAGGTGAGCTCGACCGCATCAACCGGCTCCCGAGGCGTTTCGTCGTCCCCGACTTTTTCTCCGGCCGCCGGAGTAACCTCTTGGCCCAGGCGTTGGGAGATGGCCTGCGCCGACCGCCGAACGCCTGACCGATGGTTTCGAGATACGGGGATTCCAGCGTTTCGCGGTCGGAGCCCTCCATGCCAGCGGCGCGGAGGATTTGTCGGCCGCGAAAGTCCAGGCGGCTTCGGAGGCGAACACTCGCAGGTTGCCCGGGAGACCAGAAAACGGAGCCCCCATGCAACACCGCCGGCCATTTCGGCGGCAGTGGGCGAGCGGCCCGGCGCATGGACGGCACTGGACGGACGTTCCCCCGCCATGCCCTCGAACACCGACGCCAGACGCGCCGAGAACTCATCGAGCAGCCACGCGAGATTTCGGCCGCGCGCGCAGCGGCCACCGGCTAACTCCCCGCGGCATGGGCCACGCTTTCCATGTAGGCTCGGAGACGCAAGATCCGCCTGCGATTTCAATTGCGAAATGCGCGACTCATGCAGCCTTAGAATCTTTCGAAATTTCACGCAGCGTCATTTCTTCGTGATAGTCAGAGGCCGAGGACGGTTTTTTCGACCTCGGCATCGCGATGGCTTCGGCCAGTGTAGCT
>CAVXVL010000014.1:0-29674 GCA_963765085.1 Terriglobia bacterium
GATAAAAAAAGACCGGTCGTGGTGTTAACTCGCAACGGCGCCCTCCGGTATCTTTCGACGGCGACCGTCGCACCCATTACCTCCACGATTCGAGGCGTGCCATCGGAAGTGCTGCTCGGCGACGAGGACGGGATGAAGGCCCCTTGCGCGGCCAACCTGCACAATACGGTCACCGTCTCCCAACAACGCTTGGGGCGGCGTGTCGCGCGTCTGAGTTCGGCGAGGATGCGGGAGATCTGCGCGGCGATCCGCTTTTCGCTCGGCTGTGACGATGCGTCCTAACGAGCCCTTACTCGCCGGTCGTTTAGAATTGCCGCCCGTCGGTTAGAATGAGAAAGCCATATCAGGCTAGGGAGAGACATAACTGAAATGAAAACCGCGACGATTTTCATCGCAACCATGCTGGGCGCGACCGCGTTGTCGGCCCAGAATCCGCTGAGCATGGAGCTCAAACAGCAGTATGCGGCGACGAAAGACACGCTCATGAAATCCGCCGAGCGCATGCCGGACGCCGATTACAGCTTCAAGCCGACCCCGGCAACACCCGGACGTTCGCGCAAATCATCGGGCATGTCGCCGACGTTCAACTCGCCATTTGTGGCGCCGCCAGGGGCGAACAGAAACGCGGCGACGCGGAGATGACCAAGACCACCAAGGCCGATGTCGTGACCGCGCTGAAAGCTTCGTTCGATTATTGCGACGGCGCCTATGACGGCCTAACGGACGCGACGGCTACCGAGCAGATTCGCATGTTCGGCGGGATGCGCAGCCGGCTGAGCGCGCTGTACTTCAACTTAATGCACGACAACGAAATGTACGGACAGGTCGTCGTGTATTATCGCGCCAAGGGCATGGTGCCGCCGTCCACGGCGGATCGTCCGGCCATGGGCAAGAAGAAAGAGTAAGCTTCTTTTCGAAGCGTTCATTCCCACTCAATGGTGGCCGGCGGCTTGTTCGTCAGGTCGTAGAACACGCCGGCCACGCCTTCCACGGCTGACAATTCCTTCGTCATTTGTTCGAGAAGTTCCGCAGGCATTCTGATCGCGCGCGCCGTCATTCCATCCACCGAATCGATCGGCCGCAGCACGATGGAATCCGGGCGATCCTCGGTGCCTAGCGGCACCAGCACGACCGGGAATTGCCAGATCTCCTGATCGAAACCCGAGTCGCGCGAGAGCTTGCGCACGATGGCGTCGGCGCGGCGCAACCGATCCAGACGCTCACCCGTGAGATGCGCACGATGGCTGGCGAGCGAACTCAGCGGAGCGCTCAAGTATGCCGTGGCCAGCACGCGATTCACGTCCGTGCGGCGATTGATCAACGCCGCGGCCTCGGCCTCCGACGCCGGAAAACTTTCGAGCGCGAGCACCGGACGATAAGTTCGCGAATCGCCCTGCACGCCGACCGAGCGAATCGGGAGAATCCAACCTTCTTCGACGCGTTGCGGAACGTCGCCTCGCTCCAGGCACAGGCAGCGGATCGCGAGTCCGGGACCAGGGAAGGGATGGCGTTCGAGCAATTCCGCGGGCAATCCGAGTTCATGACCAATCGCGCGAACTTCGTCTTTGTAAAACGACGAGAGCGGTTCAACAATGCGTCCCTTGTCGATCAACTTCTGAATTCCGGCGACGCGATTGTGATGCGTCTTGATGAGATCGGCTTTGGCCGATCCGCCGGATTCGATGGTGTCGGGATAGATCGTCCCCTGCCCGAGAATCCAGCGGCCGTCGAGATAGTTTTCACTTTCCAGAATGCGTTCCTGTACCTCGACGAATTTTTCGCCGATGATGTGGCGCTTGCGTTCGGGCTCCACGACTCCTGCAAGAGCCGCGAGAAATCGCTCGCGCGCATCTTCCACAAAGAACGATTTCGCGCCCAGACCCGCGAAGCTCTCGCGCACGAATTCAGTCTCGCCTTCGCGCATCAAGCCGCTATCGACGTAAGTTCCATGCACGCGATCGGGACCAAGCGCCTTCAGACACAGCGTGTACGCAACCGTGGAATCGACGCCGCCGCTGACGAAGAAGAATATATTCCCATCGCCCGCGACTCGACGGATATGATCTTCAATCGCCTGAATCTGCCGTGCCGGGTCCCAATCGGGAACGCAGCCGCAGATTTCGCTTACAAAATTCGAGAGGATGGTTTTGCCGCAGGGCGTATGCGCGACTTCGGGATGAAACTGCAAGCCGTAAAGCCGGCGCTCGTCCGATCCCATGGCCGCGACCGGGCAGGTATCGGTGCGCGCGAGAACGCTAAATCCGGGCGGAGGCTCCACGACAAGATCGCGATGACTCATCCACACCTGCTGCGGCCCGCTCACGCCGCGCAGAATCTTGTCTTCGGCGGCGAATTCAAGCTGCGCGAAGCCGTATTCGCCGTGCTCGCCCTTGTCCACTCTGCCGCCGAGTAAATGCGCGATCAACTGCTCGCCATAACAAATCCCGAGCACGGGAATACCGGAAGAGAGCAAAGCCGGATCGATCGTTGGGCTGCCCGGATCGTAGACGCTGGAGGGACCTCCCGAGATGATGACGCCTTTGCGTCCGGCGAGCTCCGAGGCACGCGTTTCACTGGCGGCGACTTCAGCGTAGACGCCCAGTTCGCGGACTTTGCGGGCGATGAGATGGCAGTATTGTCCTCCGGCGTCGAGGACGGTGATCTGCGGTTGCAAGTATTTATTGTGGCAGAGTCGTCGGAAGAAGAGAAAGTGTCATCCCGAGCGTAGCGAGGGACCTGCTGTTGATTCGCTATGCATAAAAGCAGGTCCCTCGCTACGCTCGGGATGGCTCCACGTTTCGTTGACTAGCGCGCGGCCCGTTCCTGCTCCGCGATGCGTTGCACCAGGAGCTTCTTGGCGTTTTCCAAAAGCGCGGTCGCTTTCGGAAGAGCGTCGACGGCGGCAGCGATTTCGGGATCCTGCTCGATGCCCACCTTCTGCGGATTGTTCGTAGCTGAACGCGGTGATGTACATCTCGTGCTTCAGCTGCTCCTTGACCCACTGATGATTCGCCGTGAAGTCCGCTTCGGTGAATTCGATCTTGCTGTCCATCAGATATTGATGGAACTGGTTGACCAGAGCTTCGTCCGGCTCCCAACCCTTGGGCAGCTGCGCATCTGCTTTCGGGCCGAAGTAGTGCGCCGAGAAGTTGAAGAAACCGTAGTTACGCAACACCTCGAATCTGGAATTTGTTCAGCTTCGCCGCATCGAATTTTTCATCCGGAGTAATGCCGCCGCCGCCGTACACCGTGCGGCCGCTATCGGTCATCTTCACGTCCGACAGATTCTTCGAATCGCCGGTGTTGTGATAGTAGTAATCCAGGAACGAGATGCTCGAATAATCGCGCTGGATGAGCCGTCCGCTCGGCGTGTAGTAATGCGCGGTGGTCAGCGCGAGGCCGGTGTTCTCACTCAAGGGGAACACGGTCTGCACCAGGCCTTTGCCGAACGTCGTTTCGCCCAGCACCCACGCCCGGTCATGATCCTGCAGCGCGCCCGTGACGATCTCGGCGGCCGAAGCCGACGAGCGATTCACCACGACAACCACGGGATATTGACGGCCCGCGTTATCGGTGTGCGCGTAGTAATTCTTGTTCGGCTGCGCGCGGCCCCGGTGGCTCACGACGAGGTCGTTACGCTTCAGGAAGTGGCCCGCGACTTCGACGCCTTCGTTCAACAACCCGCCCGGATTGCCGCGCAGGTCGAGCACCAGCCCTTTAATATTGTTCTCGCCCAGCATCTTCAGCTTGTCCTCGAGCTCCTTGCTCGTGGTCTCGCTGAACTGCGTGATGGTAATGTACGCGATCCCCGGCTTCAGCCAGAACGCCTCGGGAACGCTGAAGCGTGGGATCGCATCGCGCGTGATTTCATAGGTGATCGGCTTGGTCTGACCTTCGCGCTCCACGGTGACCTGAACCTTCGTGCCGCGAGGTCCTTTCAGCAAGTCGGCGATTTCCGTGGTGGTCAATCCGTCGGTCTTGTGATCGTTCACCATGGCGATCGCATCCGCCGGACGCAGTCCTGCGCGATACGCGGGGGAGTTTTCGAACGGCCACATCACAAGGGTCTTGCCGTTGCGCGGGCCCACCTGCATGCCGACGCCGTAATACTGACCGCGCTGATCTTCGCGCAGGGCCGCGTATTCCTTGGGATCGAAAAAGTTGGAGTGCGGATCGAGCGTCCGCAGCATGCCGGGAATGGCTCCACGATAGATCGCCTTGTCCGGGTCGACCTTATCGGCGAAGTTCTGCTCCACCACGTCGTAGACCGACGTAAATGACTTCATGCTTTGGCTGGCCGGGTCGTCGGCTGACGACGCAGCAGAAACGTTTCGCGAGACAAATGTTCCCGCAGCAAGCGAACACACTGCGATAACCGACGGTACCAAGAAATATGATCGGCGAGAAGGCATCCCGACCTCCAGCCTCAGTATATCAGCTTGGTGTCAAGCGCAAGGAGAATGAGCGGAAGACCGCTCCTTTTCGTCGCGGCTCGGGTCGGTTTGGAAGGATTACTCGAAAGGAGTGGTCGGCGCGCGGACCAAAAGCCTGGAGTTTTCACGGATCGTTCGACGGCGCGATTACGCCGTGAAGAATTCGCGAATGTCCGTCTCGTTCGACCCGCGATCGAAATCCGACCGGAGCCGCGACCAGAGGGAGCGGTTGAGCACCGCTATTATCAGTTGAACACCGCTATTGAAATGCAGACTTGTACGGAACCGCGTCTAACCGATGTTGCGCATGCGGCGCGCGAGCAGACCCGGCTCCATCCGCATGGGTTTGCGTTCGGTGTGATCCAGACGCCGCACCTGATCGCTCACGCACACCAGGAACATCGGCTGCCGCGAGTTCTTGAAGATGTCGATGATCCGTTCCTGCTTTTCTTCCAGGTAGATCGACTTTCCGTCGGTCACCAGGTGCAGATCGGAAGCCGATTGCATCACTTCCGCCAGGCGCCGTCCCATTTCCTTCTGCAGGAAGCGCAGCACGCGGCGGATCTTTTGCAGCGAAAATCCTTTGCGCCGCAGTTCGGCGATCACCGTGATCTCCACGACCTCGGAGGCGAGGTAGATGCGGCGATGCCCCTCGTGCCGCGGGGAAACCACCTTCCGCTCGTCCCACCATTGCAATTGGCGCAGGCTGACTCCGGCGACGCCGGAAACCTCGCTCGAAGAAAACGTCCGCTCCGCGCTTGCGGTATCCACTCGATTCTTCCGGCTTTTCAGGGCTTGTGCCATAGGGAGACTTTTCGATTGTACTCGACTTGGGGTGCGTGTCAACAGGGTTGCGGGGTGCTATTTTTCCAGGTTCGCGAAAAATATTCTAGGACACACGTTCCGGAGATTCGCCGGCACAGGTCGCTCAGAAAAAAAGATGCGCGCCCGGTTCGCTCCGCGAAACGGATTTTGCGAATGGTTCGCCCCGCGAAACGGATCTGCTGAATCGGCAGCGCCGCAAAGCGGGGCTCGGGCGAATGGGCCGCGCCGTGAAACCCCTACGCTCCTCCGCCGACAAACCACACGATTTCCATCTGCGAGCCGTGCGCCACCTCGATGTCCGGCCAGGCCGGCTTGCGGACGATGGCACCGTTGAACTCGACGGCGACGCGCGAGGGATCGATGTCGAGCCATGTGAGCAGGCGATCGACCGTGAGATCGGCCGGAACCTGGCGCTTTTCGCCGTTTAGCACAATCTCAATTGTCTTTGTTTGCGCGATTTCCATCAAAGCGTTTGACAGTGCCTTTCGTTGCTCATTATATTCAATACTTAGACTAAATCCAGGTTTGAGTCCAGAAGACGCGCGAACCGGAAGCTGAGACGCTACCGCAAGCGGCGATCGACAACATGCCAACCACCTATCCCGAGCTGTATTTCCCGATCATTGTGCAGGTCGTCATCGCGATCGCGGTGGCGGCCGGATTGATTGGAGTCTCCGCGCTGCTCGGCCAGCGCCGCAAGAGTCCTCTGAAGGACACCCCGTACGAATCGGGCATGGCGCCGGTCGGCTCCGCGCGCGAACGTTTCAGCGTGAAGTTCTACCTGGTGGGTATGATCTTCATCCTGTTCGACATCGAAGCCGTTTTCCTGTATCCGTGGGCCGTTGTCTACCGCGAACTGAAGATCTTCGGATTTTTCGAGATGCTCGTGTTCGTCGCTCTCGTGCTGGTCGGATTCTTTTATGTGTATAAGAAGGGCGCGCTCGACTGGTCCCAGTCGAAGGACGGATCGCGCCGGTGAGTGAAACGTCGAGTGAAACATCGAGTAAAACATCGAGCAACCCAGTGAACCATCCCGCGATTCTCGAAACCATCGAAGCTCTTGGCGAAACAACTTTAATCGTCGATCCCGCGCGCATCGTCGATGTGTGCATCCACCTGAAGAGCGCGCACCAGTTCAATCGGCTGTGTTCCATTACCGCGGTGGACTGGCATCCCTCCGAGCCGCGCTTTGAGATGGTTTATCACTTGCACGCCGTCGATCCCGCGCCCAGCAAATCCACTCCCGCCGTCCGCCGCCTGCGTTTGAAGTGCCGCCTGAGCGGGATCAATCCGGAGATCGATTCCGTCACCAGCGTGTGGTGCGGCGCCGATTGGTACGAGCGCGAAACGTTCGACATGTTCGGCATCGGATTCCGCAACCACCCCAATTTGATCCGCATCCTGATGCCGCTCGATTGGGAAGGCTTTCCGCTGCGCAAGGATTATCCGACGCACGGCTATAAGTACAGCTATAAGGGTGAGGAGCAAAAATGAAGCAGCCCCTCGAAGACCACGTCGCTACGATAAGCGCAGTTCAGGAGACTTCCCGCCGGTCCCGCCGCGCCGCGGCGCATGACCCTCAACATGGGCCCGCAGCACCCGTCGACGCACGGCGTGCTGCGCATCGTCATTGAGCTCGAAGGCGAAACCATCAAGAAGGCGGAGCCGGATATCGGGTTCCTGCACACGGGCATCGAAAAGCAGTGCGAAACGATCAATTGGTCGCAGACGGTCACGCTGACCGATCGCGTCGATTATCTTTCGAACCTTGGCAATAATCTGGTCTACGCCCTTACCGTGGAAAAGCTCCTGCAAATGGAGATTCCACCCATGGCGCAGTGGATGCGCGTCATGCTCTGCGAGATCGACCGGCTGAACAGTCATCTGGTGTGGCTGGGAACCCACGCGCTCGACATCGGCGCGATGAGCATGTTCTTCTACTGCTTCCGCGAGCGCGAGGAAGTCCTGCGGCTGAAGGAGATGTTCTCCGGCCAGCGCATGATGACGAGTTACATCCGTCCCGGCGGCCTTGCGCTGGAACCGCCGCGCGGCTGGCAGAATGCCGTTGGCAAATTTATTCGCCAGTTCCCGGGCCGCGTGGACGAGTACGAAAATCTGCTCGACAACAATCCCATCTGGAAGCGCCGCACGCAGGGCGTGGGGTTCATCTCCATCGACGACATGCTCGAACTGGGCGTCACCGGTCCCATGATCCGCGCCGCCGGCATCGCGCTCGACGTTCGCAAAACCGAACCCTATTCGAGCTACGAGAAATTCGACTTCACCGTTCCGACGTACACCGAAAACGACGTGTATGCGCGATATCGCGTGCGTCTCGATGAAATGCGGCAGAGCGCTCGTATCATTGTTCAGGCGCTGGAAGGCATGCCGTCGGGTCCCTGGCACGCCGACGCTCCGGGCGTGATTCTGCCGGATCGCGAAAAAATGAAGACGCAGATGGAAGCGCTCATCTATCACTTCAAGATCGTCACCGAAGGTTATCGCGTGCCAGCCGGCGAGGTGTTCCAGGCCGTCGAATCGCCGCGCGGCGAGATCGCGTATTACGCCGTCAGCGATGGGACGTCGAAGCCGTATCGCTTGCACATGCGCACGCCCAGCTTTGCGAACGTCCAGGCGCTGCCGGTGCTGTTGAAAGATACGCTGATCGCCGACTCCATCGCGGCTCTCGGCAGCGTGGATTTCGTATTAGGGGACACGGATCGCTAACATGACTTTTTCTCCCCAGTTGGAAGAGCGATTTGCGAAGATGTTGCGGAGCTACCCGGAAGGGCGGACGCGTTCCGCCGTGATTCCGATGCTGATGTACGCGCAGGATGAGACCGGTTGCGTCAGCAAGGAACTGATCGAGGAAGTGGCCAAGCGTTGCAAAGTGACGCCGCTGCAGGTGGACGAAGTGGTGGGCTACTATTCCATGCTGCACCGCAAGCCGCTCGGCAAATTCCACGTGCAGGTGTGCACCAACATCAGTTGCCTGGTCGTCGGCGGCGAAGAGCTTTATGAGCACGCCAAGAAGAAGCTCGGCATTGGGAATAAGGAAGTAACTTCGGACGGCCTGATTTCACTCGAAGAGGTCGAATGCATGGGTGCCTGCTCGTGGGCTCCGGCTGTCGAAATCAACTACGACTTTCATCATCGTGTAACGCCGGAGCGGTTGGATCAGTTAATTGACGGCTTAAGGAAAGCTCAGTAGCACGCATGCCCAAGGTACTCTACAACGAACCGAGTCCTCTCGAAACCCGCGTCGTGAGCCAGCACTTCGCTCTTGAAGGTTCCGAAACGCTGGACGTTTATCTGGCGAATCGCGGTTTCGAGGCGTTCCGCAAAGCCAAAGAGATGACGCCCGAAGCGATCATCGAGGAAGTAAAAGCATCGTCTCTGCGCGGCCGCGGTGGCGCCGGCTTTCCGACCGGTCTCAAGTGGAGCTTTGTTCCCCGCACGTCCCCCAAGCCGCGAGTGATCGTAGTCAATGCCGACGAATCCGAGCCCGGCACCTGCAAGGATCGCCTGCTGATGGAGTACGATCCCCATCAGTTGATCGAAGGAATTCTGATCGCGAGCCTGGCGGTGGATGCGCACTTCGGCTACATCTATATCCGCGGTGAATACCGTTATTTGATCGACGCGATGGATCGCGCGATCGCGGAAGCCTACGCTCGCGGTTTCCTGGGCGACAACGTCGCGGGCACCGGTTGGAAATTCGATCTGCATACGCACTCCGGGGCGGGCGCTTACGAATGCGGCGAAGAAACTGCCCTGCTCGATTCCATCGAAGGCAAACGCGGTATCCCGCGCATGAAGCCTCCGTTCCCGGCCGTGGCCGGCGCGTGGGCCCTGCCGACGCTGCTGAATAACGTCGAAACCTTCAGCGCCGCTCCGGCCATCATTCGTGACGGCGGCGCGGCGTTCGCGGCCCTGGGAACTCCCAAAAATGGCGGCACGCGCATGGTGTGCATCTCCGGGCACGTCAATAAACCGGGCGTCTACGAATTGCCTCTCGGCTTTTCGATGACGAAAGCGATCTATGAGGTCGCGGGTGGAATTCCGGGCGGCAAGAAATTGAAGGCCGTCGTGCCGGGCGGATCTTCTTGTCCGATTTTGCGCGCCGACGAATGCGACATCCCCATGGATTACGATTCTCTCGCCAAAGTCGGCAGCATGCTCGGATCGGGCGGCATGGTGGTGCTCGACGAGACCACCGACATGGTCCGCTTTGCCCTGCGCATCATGCGTTTTTACGCGCACGAAAGCTGCGGCTGGTGCATCCCGTGCCGCGAAGGCACCACGTGGCTGCGCAAAATTCTGCAACGTTATTACGACGGCCACGGGCGCAAAGAAGATATCGCGTTGCTCGGCGAGCTCTCAAAAAACATGCTCGGCCGCACCTTCTGCGCGCTCGGCGACGCCGCCGCCATGCCGACCATCTCCATCGTGGAGAAGTTCACGGCGGATTTCGAAGCGTACCTGACAAGGGAGACAGTGGCTGTCTAACCCACACTGGATCACATGCCTGAACTCGTAACCCTCACTATCAACGGACGGCAAATTCAAGCGGAGAAGGGCACGCTTCTGATCGAGGCCGCGCGCCAATCCGGCATCGAAGTCCCCGCGTTTTGCTACTACGAAGGCTATACTCTGCAGGCCGCCTGCCGCATGTGCCTGGTGGAAGTGGAAAAAACTCCCAAGCTGCAAGTCGGCTGCACGCTTCCCGTGGCCGAAGGCATGGTGGTCCACACCGAATCCGACATCGTTAAGAAGGCTCGCAAGGGCACTCTCGAATTCCTGCTGACCAATCATCCGCTCGATTGCCCGGTGTGCGACAAGGGCGGCGAGTGCGAACTGCAGGACATGGTGTTTCGCTACGGAGCCGGCGAAAGCCGTTACACCGAGCGCAAGGTTCACACCGACGAAAAGCAGTGGTCGCCGGTGGTTTTCTTCGACGCTCCGCGCTGCATTCTTTGTTATCGCTGCGTGCGTGTTTGCAACGAAGGCATGGGCGTGGGAGCGCTCGGCATCGCGAATCGCGGTGTGACTGCCGAGATCGTTCCCAACCAGCACGATCATCTGGAATGCGACGAGTGCGGCGCCTGCATCGATATTTGTCCGGTCGGCGCACTGACGA
Organism: Terriglobia bacterium; assembly: GCA_963765085.1. Lineage (GTDB taxonomy): Bacteria > Acidobacteriota > Terriglobia > Bryobacterales > Bryobacteraceae > Palsa-187. The sequence continues at coordinate 10,399 of CAVXVL010000014.1, forward strand.
GCGGATCGTATCGTTATCAGACGCGTCCGTGGGAAATGGACCACGTCGGCACCATCTGCACGCATTGCGCCGATGGATGCCGCACGACGCTCGGCGTTCGCAACGACAAAATTATTCGCGGCAACAATCGCGATCGCAGCGGCATCAACGGCGAGTTTCTTTGCGTCAAGGGCCGCTACGCGTTCGATTTCGTGGAGCATCCCGAACGCCTCCAGACTCCGATGCGCAAGGGTCAGAACGGCCACGAGCCGATCTCCTGGGCGCAGGCGCTCGAACTCATCGCGACCAAATTCAAGACGATCAAGGCGCGCGGCGGAAAGTTCGGCGTCATCGGATCGACACACACCACCAACGAAGAAAATTATTTCCTGGCGAAGTTCGCGCGCCAGGGATTGGGCACGAACAATATCGATCATCGCCGTTCGGGCGATCTGGCGACTTTCTTCGACGCACTCTCTGGACACAACGACGCGCTCGCGACCACGACTGATTTGTACAATGCGAAAGCGGTCCTGGTCGTGGGTGCCGATCTCGCCCAGCAGCATCCTTTATTGAGCTTCCAGGCTCGTGCGAATAATCGGCATCATTCGGCGCGCATTTACGCTGTGACCACCGGTCCGGTTCGCGAGGATAAATACGCGGCGGACGTGGTGCGCGTCCAAGCGGGCGGGGAAGTGGCCGGCGTGGAATCGCTGCGAGACAAGCTTGCGGCGGAAGGTAATCTGGTCATCGCGTTCGGCGCCGCAGTGCAGGGCGACGCGCTGCGGAAATTGGTCGCGTTCGGCGATTCGCTCGGCATTCCAGTCAAATACGTTTGCCTGGTCGACGATTCGAACTCGCGTGGCGCCTTCGATATGGGCATGATCCCTCGCGACGGCGGTCTCTCCCGCGAGCAGATGCTGGCGGCGAGCGATCTCGACGCGATGTGGATCGTCGGCGAGAATCCGTTGAAGGATTCCACGTTCGGCTCCAAGCACGCCTTCATGGTCGTGCAGGATTTGTTCATGACGGAGACGGCCAAGCACGCGGCCATCGTTTTGCCGGCGGCTTCGGCCTACGAAAAGAACGGCACCGTTACCAACGTCTGCGGTGAGGTTCAGAAGCTCAAACAAGCCGTCCGTGTGATGGGCACGAAGACGGATCTCGAAATCATGGGCCTGGTCGCCAAGGAAATGGGCCTGAATCTGGGCATCTGGCTTCCGGAAAAGATGCTCGACGAGATTCGCAAGACGGTGCATGGCTACAACGTGCCGCTGCCCATTCTTGCGACCGGAGGCGCCGCGCCAACCCTGCCGCTCAACGGACGCGTGGCCGCGCTGCCGGGAATCATCGAGTCCGCCAACGATACGCTGTTCACCTCGGGCACTCTTTCGCGCTATTCGAAAGTTTTGAATGAAGTGATGGAGTCGCCGGGGGGACTCTATGGGACGTCAGACGTTAAGGGTCAGGGGTCAGGCGGAGCGTGATAGCGAAGCGCTACTGCGATCTGATCGTCTGGCAGAAAGCAATGAACCTGGTCGAAACGGTTTACATGATTACGAGAGAGTTTCTTAAAGAGGAGATTTACGGACTTAGGAGCCAACTGCGGCGCGCTGTAGTGTCGGTGCCCTCGAACATCGCTGAGGGGCATAGTCGGACAGGCGGACGTGAATTCGCCCATTTTTTGTCCATCGCGCACGGTTCGGTGAGCGAAGTGGGAACGCAGGTCGAAGTTGCGCGTCGGCTTGGATACATTACCGACGAGCAGCAAGCGAGCGTTTTCGAGAAATCCTCGGAGGTAGGTCGGATTGTGGTTGGACTTATAAGATCTCTGGAGAAGCATGTTGCCGCAAGCTAGTGTAAAACTCCACGATGGCGCCCCGACGTCTGACGTCTGCCCCCTGACGCCTGGATGGACGACCTCATGAATTTCTTCATCCTCACCCTCATCAAGGCGGCCCTCGTCGCTTTCATTCTGCTGACGGCCCTCGCGTACCTCCAATGGCTGGAGCGCAAGGTGCTCGCGCACATCCAATTGCGGATCGGACCCAACCGCGTGGGACCGTTCGGACTTCTGCAACCGCTCGCCGACGTGGTCAAGCTGATTACGAAGGAAGATATGATTCCTTCGCACGTCAGCAAGGTCTTCTATCTCCTCGCGCCGTTTATCGCGGTCATGTTCGCGCTGATTCCTATCGCGGTGATCCCCTTCGGCGCCGATGTCAATGTTCCGGCGTTCACCGTCGGTGGCGTGACCATCGGTCCCATCCATACAGCGATGCAAATGACCGATCTCAACATCGGGGTGCTGTTCATCCTGGGCATTTCAGGATTGGGCGTCTATGGCGTGGCGCTCGCTGGGTGGGCGTCGAACAACAAATATTCGCTGCTCGGCGGCTTGCGCAGTTCCGCGCAAATGATCAGCTATGAACTTCCCATGGCTCTGGCCATCGCGACGCCGCTGCTCGCTCTGAACTCGCTGAGCTTCCGCACCATCGTGAACGCGCAGGCAGGCTACATCTGGGGATTCATCCCGCGTTGGACCATTTTTCAGGGACCGTTCCCCTTCATGTTCATCGCGTTCATCCTGTTTATGATCGCGGCCTTCGCCGAAACCAATCGCGTACCCTTCGATCTGCCCGAAGCCGAAAATGAGCTGGTCGCCGGTTTCCACACCGAATACGGCAGCATGAAATTCGCTGCGTTTTTCATGGCGGAATACGCCAATATGGTGACCGTTTCCTGTGTCGCCACGCTGCTTTTTCTCGGAGGCTGGCATCCGATCTTCCCGGCGGCCTACGGCTCGAACCTCATCCCGCCGTTGATTTTCGTGGGCGCGGGACTGATCAGCTTTTCGCACGCGATGAATCCGGCGCGTCCCATGGATCGCTTTACGCTGCCTGTGGTCGGAGTGGTTTCATTCGGAATTGCCGCGGCCCTCCTGGCGGCCCTTTTCCTGGTTCCTGCCGTCGGCGCGGCTTTGATGCCGATCTTCTGGTTCTGCGCCAAAGTGGTCACGATCTTATTCGTATACATCTGGGTTCGCGGGACGCTCCCGCGCTTTCGTTACGATCAACTGATGAGCTTCGCCTGGACGTTCCTGTTCCCGGTCGCCATCGTGAATCTTTTCCTCGTTGGCTTGTGGGTGGCCCTTACTTAATATGGACGCACTTCTATTCATGATTTTCGCGGCCATCGCGGTCGTATGCGGCATCAATCTCGTGGTGCAGACTCACCCGATTTCGAGCGCTCTTTCGCTAATCGGAGTCATGGGCGCACTGGCGGCGCTGTATCTGCTGCTCGGCGGCGAATTTATAGCCGCGGCGCAATTGGTCGTCTACGCGGGCGCCATCATGGTGCTGTTCGTCTTCGTCATCATGCTGCTTAACGCCGGAACCGAGGGCAAGACGGCGCAAGGCAAAGGCACGTGGGCGAAGTATGGTGGCGTGCCGCTGCTGGTCGCGTTTCTCGGATTAGTCGCGTATCTGGTCCAGAGCCTGGTCCCCGCGAGCGACAACGTCGTCTTCGGCGAATTTCAAAAAGGGACCGCGCTCGATATCGGACGCGCGCTCTTCACAACATATTTGCTGCCGTTTGAACTCACCAGCGTGCTGATACTGATCGCCATCCTCGGCGCGATCGTTCTGGCGCGGAAGGAGATCGATTAATGCCCCCGCTGCCTTTTCCGGCGGCCGCTCCGGTGTCGTGGTATTTGACTTTAAGCGCGGTGCTATTCGCGCTCGGCGTGGCCGGCTTTCTGTACCGGCGCAACATCATCACCGTCTTCATGTCGATCGAGCTGATGCTCAACGCGGTCAATCTCAGCTTCATTACGTTTTCTTACAAACTGAAGCAGGTGGATGGACACATCTTCAGCTTCTTCGTGATGGTGGTGGCGGCCGCGGAAGCCGCTGTCGGCCTTGCGATCATTTTGACTGTGTTTAAGAACCGCCAAACCCTTGAGATCGACGAGCTGAACTCGTTGAAAAACTGAACATGCAACTTTGGCTCATCCCTCTCCTGCCGCTCGCCGGCTTCGCGCTGAACGGCCTTTTTGGCCGGCGACTATCCAAGCCCGTCATCAACACGATCGCCTGCGGTTCGGTGCTCCTGTCGTTTCTCTGGGTTCTAAAAACGCTGAGCGCGCTCGGAGTATTTTCGGGCGGAAACGCATTGGAAGACGCCTATCGCGAACATTATTTCACCTGGATTCAATCCGGGATGCTGAATATCAGCGTGGATTTCGCGGTCGACCGTCTGACCTCGATCATGCTCATGATCGTTACCGGTATCGGCTTCTTGATCCACGTTTACGCCGTCGGGTACATGGCGCATGAGGGCGGCTATTACCGCTTCTTCGCCTACCTGAATCTGTTCATGTTCTTCATGCTGATTCTGGTGCTGTCGGCGAACTTCCTGCTTCTGTTCGTCGGGTGGGAAGGCGTGGGATTGTGCAGCTACCTGCTGATCGGCTTCTATTTCCTCGAAAAGTTCGCAAGCGACGCGGCCAATAAAGCCTTCATCGTAAACCGCATCGGCGATTTCGGCTTTTCTCTTGCCGTCTTCCTGATCGTCATTCATTTCGGATCGCTCGATTTCAACACCGTTTTTGCGAAGGTCAAAGGGATGCCGGTGGAAGCAACCGCCGGTTGGATGACCGCGATCGCGCTGCTTCTTCTGCTCGGCGCATGCGGTAAATCGGCGCAGATTCCGTTGTACGTTTGGCTTCCCGATGCGATGGCCGGCCCCACGCCCGTCAGCGCCCTGATCCACGCGGCGACCATGGTCACGGCCGGTGTCTACATGATCGCGCGCAGCTCGCAGATTTTCCTGCACGCGGCGGGAGCGTTGAACATCGTGGCGCTGATCGGTCTTGCGACGGCTTTCTTCGCCGCGACGATCGGCGTGACGCAGAACGACATCAAGAAAGTTTACGCGTACTCGACGGTTTCGCAGCTTGGCTATATGTTCCTCGGCCTCGGCACGGGGGCGTTCTCAGCCGGTATCTATCACGTGATGACGCACGCGTTCTTCAAGGCGCTGTTGTTCCTGGGAGCGGGCAGCGTGATCCACGCGCTTTCGGGCGAACAGGATCTCCGTAAGATGGGCGGGCTCAGTAAATACACGCCGATCACGATGTGGACTCTCTTGTGCGGTAGCGTCGCGATCGCGGGTGTGCCTCCGTTCGCCGGCTTCTATAGTAAAGACGCGATTCTGGCTGCGGCCTACGAGCACGCGCCATGGATGTATTGGGTCGGCGTTTTCACCGCGGGATTGACCGCGTTCTACGTTTTCCGCGCCTTCTTCATGGCCTTTTTCGGAAAGTTCCGCGGCGAGAAACCGGAAGCTCATGGGCATTCCGCGCATGACGCGCACGGTCATGGCGATTCGCATGGCGGAGGTCATCCGCATGAATCTCCTCCCGTCATGTGGATTCCACTCGCGATCCTCGCGGTCCTGAGCTTGATCGGCGGCTGGGCGTTCAACATTCCGAAGTTCCTCGCGCCGATGTTCCCGTTGGTCGAGGAAGCTCCTGGGACCGAATGGCTCATGTACGTTTCCGTTGCGGCGGGATTGCTCGGCATCGCCATTGCGTATCTGTTCTACGTCGTGTCGCCCTCGATTCCCGAATCGATCGCGAATGACATTTAGCGCTCCTTACCGCTGGATTTACAACAAGTACTTCGTCGACGAACTGTATGACGAAGTGGTGGTGAGCCCGCTGGTCGATGGCTCGCGCACTTTGCTGTGGCGCACGTTTGACGCGGGCGGCATCGACAAGATCGTCAACGGCACTGGGAAAACCGCACGCAGCATCGGCGGCATTTTGAAGCGCTTGCAGTCCGGGTCCATCCGCAGTTATGCGGCCTGGGTGGTGCTGGGGTCCATCTTGCTCATCGCCTTCGCCGGCTTCGCGGGAGGTTCCAAGTGACGCTTCTCGACGCCGTGATTTTCCTTCCTCTGCTCGGATTCCTGGCACTGATGTTCGTGCCGGCCGCCGTATCGCGCATGGGCGCGCTCGTGATTTCGCTGTTCATTTTCGTCATTTCGCTGGGCCTGATCGGCACGGTGACGAGCGCGTCCGGCGGCTATTCGTTCGTCCACAGCGTGCCGTGGATCACCTACCCGGTGATCAATTATCACGTGGGAATGGACGGTCTCAGCTTGTGGCTTGTAATCCTGACGACATTCCTGACGCCCATTGCCGTGCTGGTTTCCTGGAACAGCGTCAACCATCGCGCGAAATCCTTCTATGCGTTTTTGATCCTGCTGGAATTCGGATTGGTCGGCGTTTTCGTTTCGCTCGACATGTTCCTGTTCTACGTGTTCTGGGAAATTTCGCTGGTCCCCATGTACTTCCTGATCGGCATCTGGGGCCACGATCGCCGTATCTATGCGACGGTGAAATTTTTCCTGTACACGTTTGCCGGCTCCGTGCTGATGCTCGGCGCGATTATTTTTCTCTACAATCTCGCCGGAACATTCGATTACATCGGCATTCTCGACCAGATGCGCACCGGCCACATCCAGTTGAGCGACTCGGCGGAAATGTTGCTGTTCCTCGCGTTTTTCCTGGCCTTCGCCATTAAAGTTCCTCTGTTCCCGCTACACACCTGGCTGCCCGACGCGCACGTCGAAGCACCCACCGCCGGTTCCATCATGCTGGCGAGCGTCATGCTGAAAATGGGAACGTACGGGCTGATGCGGTTCTGCCTGCCGCTCTTCCCGAACGCAGCACACAAATCGGCGCCGTGGGTGGTCGCGCTCGCGATCGTCGGAATCGTCTACGGTGCGCTCGTCGCCATGGTCCAGCCGAACATGAAGAAGCTGGTCGCTTACTCTTCGGTGAGCCACCTGGGATTCGTCGTACTCGGGATTTTCTCTTTCACGCAAGCGGGCATGGATGGCGCGGTGTATCAGATGTTGAACCACGGCATCTCTACCGGCGCGCTCTTCCTGCTGGTCGGCTATCTTTACGAGCGCCGTCATTCGCTTGAAATCTCCGCTTACGGCGGCGTAGCGACACCCGCCCCGAATCTGGCGACCGTGTTTTTAATCGCCACGCTAGCCTCGATCGGCCTTCCCGTTTTGAACGGCTTCATCGGCGAGTACCTGGTGCTGCAGGGCGCATCGGAAGCCTACTTCACGTGGTCGGTGTTCGCGGCGCTCGGCGTGATCCTATCGGCTTGCTACATGCTGTGGCTGTATCAACGCACCTTCTTCGGAAAGGCTTCTGAATCGCTCAGTCATCATATGCCGGATCTGAACGCGCGCGAATGGGCGGCCATCCTTCCACTCATTCTGATGATGTTCTGGATGGGAATCTATTCGCAAAGTTTCATGCCCGTCATCAGCAATCAGAACGCGCAAATCCTTCAGCAGTTGAATCGCACGGGAGGCGCCGTCGCCTCACGGGCCTCGGCGGTGAAGGAGGTGGCCAATGCCCGCTAACGCCTTTCCCGCGAGCATCGAATACTTCCGCATCTTGCCCGAGATCGTGCTGACGATCTTCGGCCTTCTGATCATGTTCCTCGAAGCCGTGCTGCGTCCGGATCAGAAGAAAATCTTTGGACCGCTGACCATCATCGGCCTGGCCGTCGCGCTCGGCGCCGCGGTTTCGGCCGGTGGCGCTCCCGGCGGCGCCTTCCACGACATGCTGGTGGTCGATGGCTTCGCCACCTTCTTCCGTGTCCTGGTCATCGGCGTCGGATTGCTGGCCGTTTTCTCTTCCATTGAATATCTGGAGCGCGAGAAATCGAACGGCGGCGAATACTACGCGCTCATCTTATTCAGCATCGTGGGCCAATCCATCATGGTCTCGGCGAACGAGCTGATCATGGTTTTCATCGGCCTGGAAATTTCCTCCATCGCGTCTTACGTGCTGGCCGGCTATCTGCGCGACGATTCCCGCAATAACGAATCGGCTCTGAAGTACTTCCTGCTCGGATCGTTCGCCACGGCGTTCCTGCTGTACGGCGTCGCATGGATCTACGGTCTGACCGGCTCGACGAATCTCTTCATGATCCGGCAGGCGCTTGCGTCCGCCTCGGCTCCTCCGATCGCACTGACCGGAGTCGCGGCCGCACTGATGTTCGTCGGCTTCGGCTTCAAGATTTCGGCCGCTCCGTTTCAGGTGTGGGCGCCCGACGTCTATCAAGGCGCTCCGGCGCCGGTCTCGGCGTTCCTTTCCGTCGGTCCGAAGGCCGCGGCCTTTGCGATTTTGGTCCGCGTGTTCATGACCGCCTTTGGACCCATCGCCGCGCGGTGGGAACCCATCATCTGGGTGTGCGCGCTCGCGACGATGATCGTCGGCAATTTCGCTGCGATTCAACAATCGAACATTAAGCGCATGCTCGCCTACAGTTCCATCGCGCATGCCGGATACGTGCTGGTCGCGGTCGCCGCGAATTCCGAGATCGGATCGGCTGCCGTGATGTTCTATCTGGCCGCCTACGCCGTGACGAATATCGGCGCATTTGCAGTGGTCACTCACGTCGCCCGCAAGGGTGAAAAGTATGTCGGCATCGAGGATTTTGCGGGCCTCTCCCAGCGCCAGCCGGCCATGGCCGCGATGCTCACCATCTTCCTGCTGAGCCTGATCGGCGTGCCGCTGACCGGCGGCTTCTTCGGGAAGTTCTACATCTTCAAAGCCGCGCTCGATTCGCACCTGATCTGGCTGACCGTGCTCGGCCTGTTGAATAGCGCGGTCGCCGCGTATTACTACCTGCGAATTCTGGTCGTGATGTACATGAAGGATTCCGACGAAAAGGGTGAGGCCCTGGCCGACGCGTCCCGTCCCGCCGGCGCAGCGCTGCAATTCGCGGTGTACGCGGCGGCGTTCGGAACCCTCGTGTTGGGAATCTTCCCGGGCTGGGTGCTCGATTTCGCGAACCGCGCCGCGCTGAAGTAAGTTCCATTCGCCGCAAATGAGAACCGCGAGAGTGATCGAGCGGGCCGACAAGCTTTCGGTTGTCGAACTTAACCAGGGATCGGCTCCGGCTCGCTCATTGACATTCGCGGTTCCAAGCATAGGCACTTCACGCGTCGTTCCATTCGCCGCAAATGAGAACCGCGAGAGTGATCGAGCGGGCCGATAAGCTTTCGGTTGTCGAGCTCACGACCAGGGATCGGCTCCGGCCCGCTCATTGACATTCGCGGTTCCAAGCATAGGCACTTCACGCGTCGTTCCATTCGCCGCAAATGAGAACCGCGAGAGTGATCGAGCGGGCCGGATAAGCTTTCGGTTGTCGAGCTCACGACCGGGGATCGGCTCCGGCCCGCTCATTGACATTCGCGGTTCCAAGCACAAGCACTTCACGCGTCGTTCCATTCGCCGCAAATGAGAACCGCGAGAGTGATCGAGCGGGCCGATAAGCTTTCGGTTGTCGAACTTAACCAGGGATCGGCTCCGGCCCGCTGATTGGCATTCGTGGTTCCAAGCACAAGCACTTCACGCATCGTACCGTGAGGTATACTGACTAGTCGTCGTGGGCCACAGAACGCAAGCCCGACGGGGGAGATCTTTATGCGCAACTGGATTCGTGGATCGGTTTTGTTTGCCGCCGGACTCGTGCTCGGCGGGGTGACGATTAAGACGATGGATGCCGACCAGGACAAGGGCATCGGTCTCCGCGTGAACCACGTCGGGATCTTCGTCAAGAACATGCAGGAGTCGGTCGACTTTTACACGAAGATTCTCGGCATGCGCGAAGGCTTCGTCATGCGCGACAAGAACGGCAATCCGACGACGCATTACATCCAGGTCGATAAGTACACCTTCCTGGAACTTTCCCAAGCGACGCCCGATCGTCCGGCCGGCCTGAACCACGTCGGTTTTCAGACCGACAACATCAGCGATACTCTCGCGGAGCTGAAGAAGCGCGGCATCACATTCACGGAGGTCACGGCGCAAGGCAGCGGCGCCCCGCATTCGAGCATGACCGATCCTAATGGAGTGCGTCTGGAGATGCTGGAATTCGCCGACGGGTCGATGCAGCGCAAAGCGATCGAGGCGTATCGATAGCTGCCGGCCTAACCAACAATCTTCAAGAGAGACTGCGTCAGCTGATCTTCGATCTGCGCGGCCTTTACATTCGTCGCGAAATCGTTCTTGGCCTCGATCATCGCGACAGCGTCCGCGCTGAGATTTACCGTATCGCCAGCGGTGTTCGATCCGGAACTCGCAATGTTGGCGGCCACTCGGTTCAGGCTTTCTGTCGCGGCATTCATTCCGGCGAGCGGCGTGGAGAAATCGATCACGCCGTACTTATCGGAAGCAGCGGTAGAAATAAGAATAGACGATCAATGCGCCGGAGCGGTCGTGCGCGGCCGGGACCCGGGCGGCGGTGCGTCTTCGATCTTGTAATCCGCAGGCACGACGAAGAGCGAGGGATCGGGTTCCTTGCGGCTGATATTGGTCATCCTGGTGTTCAGCTCTCCGCTGCGGGAATCGAAGTTCTTGGTCTGTATCATCATCATTCCCAATTCCGGGGATTCCCAGGCCTCAAAAACGGTAACGAATTCAAGTTCGTTCCCGGGCGTTCCTGCGCGAAGCCTCATGGTGGTGCGCCGGCCTCTGGCGGTGACGCCTTCCATGAACTTCGTGCCGAGAGATTCGTTGTTCGAAGGCGGCGAGTTCCCCTCGTCCACCGCCGCAGGCGGCCCGCCTGGGGGCATCATCGCCAGAAGCTCGGCCAAATCCGGGGGCTTCGGCATTTCCGATTGCTTCGGCAGCGGATATTTCTGCGCGACTTTCTTCTTCGGATTCAGAAGGTAGCGCGCGCCCTCGATGGAATCGAAGATCGTGATATTCATGAGCACCGGTTGTGCGGAAGAAACCGGCGGGTAGTACATGTCCAGCCTCGTGCGCCCCATCGAATCGCGATACAGCTTCGATGTTTGTTCGGGCAGCGTGACGTGGGTCCCGTCGGGCTTGAACTGGACTTGCGTCATGATCTGATCCGCCGAGAACGGCATGTCGGGGTGTGGCTGGATAGGCCCATACTGCCCTCGAGCGAAGTTCGCGGCCGCGATCAACGCAAAAGTGACGACTTTAACGCGCATAACGCACCTCTCTTCCCCAGTCCGATTGCGCTCTAGAAATGCGCCCGCAGATCCGCAAATCGTTCGACCATCAGAAATCGTCTATCGGCAGGAACGCGCAAATCCTGACGCTCCAGCACCCAGGTATGTTCATGCGGGACCAGAACGGCGTTGATCCCCGCGTCCAGCGCCGGATTAATGTCGGATTTCGGTGAATTTCCGATCATCCATGTGGAAGCGCTCACCCATTCGCGCTCTTTGACGATCGCCCTATACGCGGCGGCGTCCTTTTCCTTCACGATGGCCGTGTGCCGGAAGAAGCGCCCGACGCCGGAACGATCGATCTTCAGACGCTGTTCTTCGAGATGGCCCTTGGTGAAGAGCGTGAGTTCGTGACGTTCCGATAGATACGCGAGCGTCTCTTCCACGCCTTCGATCATCTCGACCGGCTGTTCCAAAATCCGCGCGGCCAGCGAGAGCACGTGTTCCAGATCTTCCGCGCGGATGTCGCGCTCGGCCAGATGCCGGTACGCCTGCTGGAGATTGCGGCCGAAGTTCATCGATCCATAGCCGTGGATCTTCGCGTTCACCAGTTCGATTTCATTCAGCACTTCCCGGATTTCCGGCGCGGTCAGCGACCCATGATCCAGGAAATCGCAGAAGTCGTCGAAGGCTTTCTCGAAGTAGATGTTGTTTTCCCAGAGGGTGTCGTCAGCGTCGATCAGAAGATTCATTCGATTTCGGTGAGTGCGCGGCCATGCCCATTGCGCGGGGCCACTTGCTTGACGTGCTGGACGCGCCGTTCGCGGATCAAATAACCGGGGAGAAACGATGCCAGTTGGCGGATGCGCTCGGCCTCGGTGCGCATGGCGAGCAAAATCTGCCGCGTCGCCAGGTCGTTCACGGGACGCGCCAGCTTGAAGCTGAGCTGGGCGTCGTTGGTCTCGGCTTCGGCCAGAGGACCTTGCGACGACAAGCTGCGCAGTTCGTTATACGCGGCGATGGCTTGTTGGCGCGTTTCCGGAGGCGGAGGAGCGGCCTCTTCATCGTCGAAGAATTCGATGGCGCCGCGCAGAAAAGCACGATCCTCGTTGAGCCGCAGGATTTCGAAACGACGCCGGCCGGTGGCGACGATATCCATGCGGCCATCGGGATATTCGCGCAGCAGTTTGTCGACGGTCGCCGTGCAGCCCGTATTCAACAGGCCCTTGTCGTTGGCCAGCACCACGCCGAATTCGACGCGTTCGCGCAGCACCTCACGGATCATCTCTTTATAACGGTCCTCGAAGATGTGCAGCGGCAGTTCCGCGCCCGGCAGCAGCACCGCCTGCAGGGGGAACAGCGGCATCCATTCACGCATGTTACTATTATCACTTTCGCGTCAATGATTCTGAAGCTGAAGTTAACTCCGGGCATCTACCTGGTTGGGTTTATGGGGTGCGGCAAATCCACCGTGGGCCGTGCTCTCGCCGACGAACTGGGTTGGTGCTTCTATGACATCGACGAGGACGTGGAAGCGGCCGCCGGTTGCACCATCAGCAGCATCTTCGAAACGCTGGGAGAACCAGCTTTCCGCGAGATGGAAACCGCCGCCTTGCGCAAGCGCATCGCGAGCGTGCGTACGGGACGTCCGCAAGTGATATCGCTCGGCGGCGGCGCATTTTCTATTGCGGAGAATTTCGATCTTGCCTGCAATCACGGCATCACGCTGTGGCTCGACACGCCGTATGAATTAATCGAGGAGCGTGTGGCGCGCGAGACGCATCGGCCCCTGGCGCTCGATCCCGAACGGATGCGTCGTTTATACGAATCCCGGCGTGACGATTATGCTCGCGCCGATTACCGCATTGAGTCGCGCGATGACGATCCCTCCAAGGTTGTGGCCCGCATTCTGGAACTGCCGTTGTTGACGCCGTGAGCCGCCGTTCCGCGCTCGCTATTTTTCGGGCCGCTCTCGATGCCGCCGACCCCGCGCGCGCCGTTCGCCGGCATGTGCACTTGGACGGAACCGCGCTGGTCGCAGGAGCCGGCGCCGCGCCTGCTCGTTATGATCTGGCGAAATTCGATCGTATTTTTGTCGCCGGAGCAGGGAAGGCCGCTGTAGCGATGGCCGGAGCGATCGAGGATTTGCTCGGCGACCGCATCGCCGGCGGATGCATCAGTGTTCCCGAAGGCGTCGTCGCTTCGCAACTGTGCCGCGTGCGGGTCATGGACGCCGCGCATCCTTTTCCGGACCGCCGCAGCGTCGCCGCGGGGAGGGAAATCGCCGGTCTGGCATCGGAATGCGGGCCTCGCGATCTGCTCCTGTGCGTGATCTCCGGAGGTGCTTCCGCACTGCTGGAGCTGCCTGGACCGGGAGTGAGTATCGCGGCGATGAAGCGCGTGACGAAGTTGCTGCAAGCCCGCGGAGCCACCATCCACGAGCTCAACGCCGTCCGCAAACATCTTTCGTCGATCAAGGGCGGCCATCTCGCCCGCCTCGCTTATCCGGCAACCGTCCTCGCGTTGATTCTCTCCGACGTCATCGGCGACAACTTAGATGCCATCGGTTCCGGCCCGACCGTTCCTGATCCAACCACGTCCGCCGACGCGCTGCGCGTTCTGGAGCGGTACCGCGTCCCGGAATCATCGAAGTTGGCGGCAGCGTTCGTCGAAACGCCGAAGCCGCGTGATCCGGTATTCCGCCGGGTGCGAAATGTAATCGTCGGCAGCAATCGCCAGTCGATGGAAGCCGCGAGAGCGAAGGCGGAAGAGCTCGGATATCGGACCATCGTTCTTTCGACGACCATCGACGGAGAGACTCGCGACATCGCACGCATGCACGCCGCGATCGCGCGTGAGTTGATTCAGGGCAAATCGATCGCCGAGCAAGGGCAACGTGTGTGTTTCCTCTCCGGCGGGGAAACGACGGTGACGCTCCGGGGGAAGGGACTGGGCGGTCGTAATCAGGAATTCGTGCTCGCGGCATTGCAGGCGCTGGAAGGAATTCGCGGCGTCACGATTTTCAGCGCCGGAACCGACGGACGAGATGGACCCACGGACGCGGCAGGCGCCGTGGCCGAAAGCGCGAAAAGTCTTCCGCAGGACACGCGCCAGTTTCTGGACGGGAACAATTCGTATCGCTTTTTTGAACGCGAGGGCGGATTGATTAAGACGGGTCCAACGGGGACGAACGTGATGGATGTGCGGATCTTGTTGGTCGAAAAGTCGGCTGGATAGAAGCTCAATCCACTACGCCAGTCATCCCGAGCGAAGTCGAGGGATCTGCTGTTCTTGGTTTCCGGTACAGGCCCAAAAAGCGGGTTCCTCGACTTCGCTCGGAATGACTGCGTTTCAACAGTGGTTTGTTATTGATTGATCGTTTCGAGCGGATGCGCGACGTCTTTCGCCGGCAGTTTTCCGGCTCCCGTGCGCACGGAGATGTTGCCCCGATCCACGTCGATGGAAATCTTGGGACCGCTTCCCGTGGTTCCCCGCAGCGTTAGCCCGCGACCGTCTGCGTTGACGGTAAATCCCGCCCCGAGTCCGTTTGAAATCTCGCCGCTCTTCGTCGTGGCCTTGATCGAGAAGCCCGCATTTTCAGGCAGCACCAGATTGACGTCTCCGGAACGCACGCCGGCTTGTAAAGGCGCCAGTAGCGCCTGCGCCGGTTCCAGGGTCAAGTCTCCGCGCTCGAGATCGACGTCCATTGCGTTTCGGAAATCGCGAATCCTGGCGTCCCGCGAGCGCGCGGAAAGACGCACCGGTCCGGTTAATCCATCGGCGTTGAACGCGCCCGAATCGATATGAACCTCGCCGGGCACTCCCGCGGCGATGAATTCCGCGCGCGAAGTTTTGAAACGCACGGCTTGCGCTAAGTTTTTGAACCGCACGTCGCCCGCGAAGTTCACATCGATGGTCACCGGTCCACCGATATCGCGGATATCCATATCAGCCGGCGCGCCCGCTCACCGCAACCGGGCCCTGCAAGTTGGAAATGTGAACATCGCCATCGCGACGTTTCGCTTCGAGACTGGCGCCTTTGGGGACGGTCATCTCGATCGCGGAGGAAATCCTGGCAAAGCCGGATCCTTCGCGGAGCCGCAGGTGCATCTCATTCGCATCGCCGGTAATTTCAAACGTCGAATTCCGATCCGCGCGGTCCGCTCCCGCCTTCTCCATGGCGCGAATGGATTTGCGGCCGGTAATCTTAACGACATCAGCGTCGGAGCCCGTGACTTGCAGGTCGCCGCGATAATCTTCAATCACGATGCGCGGATTCTTGGAAGAAGCTCTCCCGGCATTCACTGGATAATCGTAGCGTTCGCCCATCGCCCACGGAATGCCGGCCCATGGAATTCGCTCCGGCCACGAACGAAATGCGCCCTGCGCGACGATGTGAGTCCCCATGCCGATCAGGCAGAGAAGCACCACCAGTACCCATTCGCCGCCCGAGACGCCGTGCGCCGGCAAGGGCTCCGACGTGGCGGCCCAATAGCAGACTTCGCCCAATCTCACCGCGCCCCACAGGATCAAAACATACGGCCAATACCGCGCGACGTACTGCCCGAGCGGAAAGTCCGGATACAGATTCCGCGCGAGGAACAACACGCCGAGCGCGATCAGCAGGAGCGGCGCGACCAGCGACGTGCGTCTCACGGCCGCGACTCCTTGGTGTTTCCATCGCCGGCTTGTCCCGCGGAAGCGTGGGGCGCCCGCACACGTCCGAGGAGATGTAAGACGCCCACCACGATCAGCAGAATGGGCCAGGTTTTTCCAATTCCGATACCCGCCGAATAGTCGAGCGCGAACAGTACCCCGACAACGATCAGGACGATCGGCCCGCGCGTCGCCGCGACGAGCGGAACTCTCGTGAGCCCTCCGTTAGCGTCCATTGCGTTTCCCCTCGGCCACGGTGAGCCTGGTGTAAATCATGTAGACGCCCATCACGATCAGCAGCGCCGGCCAGAATCGCAACAACCGGCGCATGTCAATGATTTCTAAATTGCTCAATAGGAACAGCACGCCGAGCGCGATCAGCACGATGGGTCCGACCGGTACGCGCGGGGCTCTACTTTGAAGCGGAAACACGCTCGAGAATTCATCGAGCGGAACGCCCGCCCGCCGTTTCTTCGCGGTGTGATACGCCTCAAACGCCATGTAGAACCAGAAACACATGATCAACAGGCCGAACAGAGGCTCGAATTCAGAAGGGCCGTTGTGCGCGAGGCTGATCGCCAATCCGAAAATCACCACGTGCATCAGGCCCTTGGCGTACTGTCCGTTGTAGACGGCGCCGACTCCCGGAATCATTCCGAGCAGAAAGGCGAGCGGCGGCGAGGAGCCCACGCACACAGGCGATCCGGCGGGCGGCGGAGGAGTCTCGTGTCCGTAATAGGCGGAGTGGCCGGCGTGATAGGCGGGAGTCGTGTAGGGCAGCGGTGGCGGCGCCGGGGGATTCGTCGTCTGGGGCGAGCCTACGTGTTCGGCGATGCGTTGCGCGGGCTGGTGGGCCTCGCAATAAATCGTGCCGAATGCTGAGCGAACCGTGGTTTCGTCGAGAGCTTTTCCGCACTCCCGGCAATAGCCTACGATTTTCGGTTCCGGCATCACAACTGACGCGGGCGCAACCGGAGCGTCTAAATTCGTTTCATGCGCCGGGACGGGCGTCGTTTCGAGCTCCGGTCTTATGGGTTCCGATGGGTTCATCGCGACTGACCTCCGGCGTTGGCATCCGGACGAGTGTCGTCGTTCGTCCAGTTCGCGTTGCTGAGGGGTCGCCGGTCCATTCGTCGATTTGAACGCTCGCGACCAGCGCCAGATTCTCGTAATCCTTCACCGCGCGATCATACGTGCGATAAACGCGATTCTCCGCCAGGGTCCAGACCGAAGCTCGCCGGAATCACATCTCGCGGAATCAAAGCGATCGATAACGCGGCCATCGCCACGCCCAACGCGAAACGAGGCTGCAAAATCGAACGAATCCAGCGCCCGAAAATTCTCTCAGATAGCGACGACTGTACGAGCACGCGGCTCGGTCCAGTCGTGATCTCGGCCAGAATCTGAGGAACCAGCGTAGCGGGAAGATCTACGGCGGCGGCTCTTTCGGCGAAAGCCATGGCCGCGCCAGCGTCGCGAGCCAGTTCCGCGCATTCCGCGCACGACGCCAAGTGCGCCTCAATCGCTGATTTGTGATGAGCAACGCCGTCGAGAAAATCGGCGAGATGCTCTTCGCACTCCGCGCAGGTCAGCGCAAGATTTTGCGACAAGCCGCGCGCCGCTACGATTTTTTCTTCGGGCGTCATTCTGATTCGATTCCTTAGATTCCGAGCCCCTGACGCCGGAGGACGCGCGCCAGTTCGGCCCGGCCGCGATTCAAGCGCGACTTTACGGTTCCTTCCGGAATCTCCAAAGCCTCCGCGATTTCGCGATACTCCATCTCTTCCAGATCGCGCAGGATGACGGTTTCTCGCAACTCCGGCGAGAGCTTCTGTAGAGCCGTTTGCAGCAGTTCACTGGCTTCCCGTCCGGCGAGCATTCCTTCGGTCCTGCCGGCGATCGCCGACCTTTCTTCGAGGATCGGCAGGTGATCTTCCAATGATCCCGTGGCGCGATCCGCCTTCGAGCGCCGGTAATGATCGATTAAGAGGTTGCGCGTTACGCGGGTCAACCACACGCCGAACGATCCGGTCGCCGAGCGGAAGCTCGCCAGCGATTTGAAGACGCGGAGAAAAACTTCCTGCGTCAGATCCTGCGCATCCGCATTCGAGCCGGTGAAGCGGTAGCAGATCGCGTAGACGCGGCGCGTGTGAATGCGCACCAGATCCTCCCAGGCGGCGCCGTCGCCGGCCAGACAGCGCTCGACCAGTTCGCCGTCGGCATCCCGCATCTCCCTGGGCGCCCGTCACGGCTCGAGGCTCGTGTCGAACGAATGGCGGCCGGCGCCAGCGATCCCGGCCACCGAATACCTGGGTCGAATCGCAAATGGTCGGACCACCCAGTGTCCCCCCGGTCAGTTGCTCCATTACGGCTGAAAACGCCATGTTGCCTTGGCTCTTCCCGATTCCAACGGCCTCGGATCATAGGCCGAAATTCCGGAATCTGATAGCTAAGACGAAAAACAATCATAACAAGTTCGCAAATCATCTAACGTTGTCATAGAATTGTGTTCCAGAATGCATTCGGGTAACTCGTATGATGTCTGTGCGGCGAATCGGTTCAAGAATCGGCAAATGGATGCATCATTTGCCAAATCAATGCTTTGGCCGTCAAAAGGAAACGATCGCATGACTTGTCCTTTTGCGCCCATCGGCAGGATCGGGTGATCGATTCCCGGGAGAGTAAGGAAGGGGACGTCATCCGGCGGCGGCGGGAGTGCCTGAAGTGCCAGCGGCGCTTTACTACGTACGAACGTAGTGACGAAGTGCCCTACATGGTCGTCAAAAGAGATGGAAGGCGCGAAAAGTTCGACCGGCCAAAGGTTCTGGAAGGGTTGATCAAGGCGTGCGAGAAGCGTCCGGTCGCGATGGCGAAGCTGGCCGAGGTGGTGGACGAAGTGGAGTCGATGCTCTGCGGATAGCCCGGATCGGGAGATCTCGACGACGGCCATCGGGGAACTTCTCATGAAAAGACTCCGTACTCTCGATAAGATCGCATATGTCCGGTTTGCATCGGTTTACCGGGATTTCCAGGACGTGGAGGCTTTTGTGACCGAGTTGAAAGATCTATTGCAGAGGCGGAGTTGAAGTCGGCTAGTACGGATTGGGTTGGGCAAGAAGAGGAAAGGCTGAAACCGAACGCCAAGTTAAACATCTCTTAAAATAGGGACTTAACACGTAGCGCGAAGGCTGGTATACTGGAAACACGGCGCGGGCGGGCATGAGGATGGAGTGTGTTTTTATCCATCTGTTTATTTCGAGCGAGTTAGACGGGGTCTCAATCTCGTGATGGGTTTCCAGTCCCGTGACTGATAAGCCCCGGCGGAGCACGTTCTCCGCATGGGGGAGGTGACTGTAAAATTGGATCAGTTCGAGGATCAATTTCTAAATAGCGAACCGCTCGGGCTCCCCTTCGATGAAGACGGGGGTTTTTTCACCCCGAAGAGGCCCACGAAGGCGAAGAATTTCCCGCCGCTCATCAGGCCGAAGAGTCCATCTACACGGATGACCCGGTACGCGTGTATCTACGCGAAATGGGAGCCGTTCCGCTTCTGACGCGCGAGGGCGAAGTGAACCTTGCCCGCCGCATGGAACGCGGCAAGCTGCGGATGCAGAAG
>CAVXVL010000015.1:0-10886 GCA_963765085.1 Terriglobia bacterium
CCCAAAGTTCACGATGCCTGAAAAGCCTCCAGCAAAATCCCAGCAGAATGGCTGGCTACGCCGCGCGAGGCGCTTCAGAGCTCCCTTCGCCATCGGGGCAGCCGTCTGCGTATTAAGCCTGGTCACATATTTTCTGACGTGGTTCGCGCCCGATTACGCACCCGGGCTGCGATTGCTCAGCGAGCTGGAGGCCCGTACTCTCGACCTGCGCTTCCGGATTCGAGGACCAAGAAGCCTTCACCGTCGATTGCGATCGTCGCCATCGATCAGAAGAGCGAAGATCTGCTGGGACGCTGGCCGTTTCCGCGCACTGTCTTTGCGAATGCGTTGGATGCTTTGCACCAAGCGGGCGCGCGCGTGGTCGCCTTCGACGTCGGGTTCCCGGAGCCCGATGAGAACTCCGCGCTCAAAGCGCTGAGGAAGTTAAAAAACAGCGCCGCCGCATCGGCCTTAGCAAGGCGGATCTAGCTTCGCGGCGGAGCTCAATCGGATGGAGGCCGATGCCGACAACGACCGCAAGCTGAGTGAGGCGATCGCTCATTTCGACAATACGATTCTCGGATATTTTTCCTGTTTGATCGTGCAGAAGCGCAAAGCCAAGATCCGAAGGAATTAGCGGACTTCCTCAATTTCTCTCGTTCCAAGCCTACCCACGCGTGCTGAAGCCTAAGAGCGGCGAGCAGTTCGAAGGACTACGGGCTATCGGGCTTTCTCCGAGCTATCCGCCTTTTGCGGAAAACGCCA
Source organism: Terriglobia bacterium (assembly GCA_963765085.1). Lineage (GTDB taxonomy): Bacteria > Acidobacteriota > Terriglobia > Bryobacterales > Bryobacteraceae > Palsa-187. The sequence continues at coordinate 745 of CAVXVL010000015.1, forward strand.
AGAACTTCGGCTTCTTCAACGTACTTCCGGATAGTGACGGCACCGTGCGTAGCGAGCCCATCGTGATCCGGTATCAGGACGCTTATTATCCATCGCTCGATATCGCCGCGGCGCTCGCGTGGACCAATGAGCCATTGGATAAAGTCGCAGTCGTGTTCAACGCAAACGGATTGGCAAGGGTGGATCTGGGCACCACCAGCGTGCCCACCGATCCCGAAGGCATGGTGCGAATTGATTTCCATGGGCCGGAGGGCACCTATCCGACTTACTCGATCGCCGACCTCGTGCTGCATAAAACGCCCCCGGAGGCGTTCCACGATCGCATCGTGCTCATCGGCCCGACGGCCACGGGAATTGCCGACATGCGTCCCACGCCTTTCGACAACGTGGCGTTTCCCGGCGTCGAGGTCCACGCGAATTTCATCGACAACCTGCTTGCGGGCTCGTTTATTCGCCGAGGTCTTTCGGAAGAACTCACCGACGTGCTTTTTCTGATTCTGTTCAGTCTGCCCGTGGGCATCGCCGTCATGATTTTGCGTCCTCTGCGCTCGGCGTTATTGTTGCCGGTCGTCGCTGGATTATTTCTGATTTTCGTGCAGCACGCCTTCTCGGCGCATGGTCTGTGGTACTCCGTGTTTTTACCTCTGGCGACGCTTTTCGCTACCTACTCCGCAGTGGTGAGCTACAGCTTCTTCTTCGAGGAGCGCGAGAAAAAACAAGTGCGCGGCGCGTTCCAGCAATACATGGCGCCGGAGGTGATCAGTCAAGTGCTCGACCGCCCCGAGCTTTTGCGGTTGGGCGGAGATGAAAAACAGCTCACGGCGATGTTCACCGATATCCGCGGCTTTACCGCCCTTTCGGAAGGGCTGACGCCATCGGGAGCTGGTCGAACTCTTGAACGAGTATTTCTCCGAGATGACGGAGGTCATCTTCAAGCATCAAGGGACGCTCGACAAATACATCGGCGACGCGATCATGGCCTTCTGGGGGGCTCCCCTCGATATTCCGGATCACGCTGCCAAGGCCTGCAGCGCCGCGCTTGAAATGAAGGAAACGCTCTCGCGTCTCCAGGAGCGTTGGAGCCGGCAAGGGCGGCCCAGGATCGATATCGGCATCGGCCTCAACACCGGACCGATGCTCGTGGGGAACATGGGTTCGGAGCGGCGCTTCAATTACACCATCATGGGCGATAGCGTGAATCTGGCTTCGCGCCTGGAGGGAGTGACCAAAACCTTCGGTACGCGGGCCATTATGAGCGACTCGACGCGCGCCGAAGTCCTCGCGGGTATCACCGTTCGCGAGCTCGATCTGATCCGCGTGAAGGGCAAGACCAAACCGGTCACGATTTATGAGCTGCTCGGCCCCGGGAGTGAAAGCGTCCGTTGGGAAGATTTGATCAAGCGCTTCGGGGAGGCTCTGAAGCGCTATCGGGAAGGACGCTGGGAGGAGGCTCTGACGTTGTTCCGGAAATTGCAGCAAGATTATCCCAACGACGGACCGACGCATACGTTCATCGAACGCTGTACCGAGCTGATCGCGGAGCCGCCGGGGGAAATCTGGGACGGTGTCTATGTCATGCGCGGGAAGTGAGCATCTCCTTTCTTTCCGGCTTCCTGGGGCGTGATTTGCCGCCTTTCGACGAAAAAACGTGCGATCATGGGCGAAAAGGAATCCGAGCAATTGACGGGGACCAAAAGACGAATGCAGAGCGCCCACGCAGAGCAGATCTCGAAGGTGATCTTCGAACACGCCGCGCGAATCAGCAAGGAGAACGACCCCTCTAAGCTGCTTGTACTCAACGCCGATCTTGCGCGCGATTTGGTCCAAGCCGATCGCGCCAGCATTTGGATGGTGGACGAGAACACCGGCGAGCTGGTGACAAGAGTCGCGCACGGATCGGGCGAGATTCGTATTCCTCCGGGTACCGGCCTCGTGGGTTCCTGCGTGGCCACCAACGAGACGGTCGTGGTCAACGATACGTCCAACGATCCTCGTTTTCTGCGCCGCGTGGATCATTCAAGCGGCTATCAGACGCATTCGGTGCTCGCGGTTCCTTTGTGCGCCGATGGGACCGTAATAGGCGCACTTCAGTTGCTTAACAAACCCGACGGGTTTTCGGAGGAAGACGCAGAGCTCCTTCGTTTCGCGGCGCTCTTCTCTGCATCTGCGATCAACGCGGAGCGGCTGCGGCGAGTGGCCGAAAAAGCGCGCTTAGTGCTGCATGAGCTTGACCTCGCGATGGAAGTCCAAGCCAGGCTTCTGCCTCAGGAACTGCCTCCCGTTGAAGGAATCGAATATGCCGGTTTTTGCCGGCCCGCAAGATCGGTGGGCGGGGATTACTACGATTTCCTGACGCTGAAGGGCGATCTGTTTAGTTTTATTCTGGGCGACGTATCGGGGAAAGGCATTCCGGCGGCGGTACTGATGGCCAGCATCCAGACCCTGCTGCGAAGCTTGCTGCTGCGCGACCCGCTCCCGGTTGCGAGCGTGATGGATGAACTGAACACGGCCATTTACCTTTGTTCGAGCGAAGCGCTTTACAGCACGCTTTTCACGGCTGTGATGAATGCGGACCGAACCATGTTTACCTACGCCAATGCCGGGCATCCTGCGCCGATGGTCCTGCGCGCCGGTCCGGAAGGGCGCATCGCTCGTCCCACGACGCGTAATCTTCCCATCAGCATCGTGCCGTCCGTGAACTACTCGGAGGGAACCATCGAGATCGGTCCCGGGGATTTGATCCTTACCTACTCCGATGGAATTTCGGAGGTCTTCAATCCGGCCGGCGAGATGTGGGAGGACAACAGGATCGAAGGCGTACTGCGAAAGTATCGAGATCATCCGGTCGAAGACATCATCAAGGCCGTGGTAGCGCGGCGGACGAATACGCGGCCGGCGTCGACCAGTTCGACGACATGACTTTGGTGGTCGTGAGAGTACTGGGAAAATAGTCACCCTCTTGAGGGGGCGTCATCCCGCCGATAGATTGCACGATTGACGGGTAGTGCCTGGTTCGATTTGGAAAGACTGAGGAGTTCAGACCATGAGAAAGCGGATCGTCCTTTTCTTCTTGCTCGGTGGAGCGATGCTCTTAAACAGTCAGACCGCGCCCATTGAGGCGGGTAAGGTTACCAGAGAAGTTCCTCAGGGGACCGTGCAGCGCCAAGGCAAAACGGAGATGCCGCTGGTCGTGAACGACCCGGTCGACTGGAACGATACGGTTCACACCCAGAACAAGGGCAGGCTGCAGATCACGCTGACGGATGGTTCGGTGCTCAGTGTAGGTAGCCGTTCGGAGATGAAAGTCGTCAAATCCGATCCGGCGACGCAACAGACGGACATCGACCTGGTGAACGGCACGGTGAAGGCCGACGTCCAGAAGGTCACCAAGAGTGGCGGGCATTTCCAAATCCAACAAAAACGGCCGTGATCGGCGTTATCGGAACGACTTTGCTCGCGAAGTCGGACTCGCAAGGAACAACGGTCTGCAACACCACCAAAAACCAGAATGGCGAAGCGAGTGAAGCTGACGTGGTCGTGACAGACGCCAACGGAACGCAAACGCAGAAGCTCAAGAGCGGGTTCTGCCGCTACTTCCCCCTGTCGGGTATGGCCATCGCTTTATCGTCGAGCGCGTCCGCTTCTGCGATCACGGCGATGACCCCGTAAGCACGGGCGCGAAGGTCGGATGCCATTGGTGTACAAAGAGCGGGGAGTCTCCCGTCTCCGGGAACGCTGACAAATGCGCATTCTCTTCCCGATCGCAGGATTGCTCATCGCCGCGTTTTCCATCCTACTGGATTTCAGCCACGTGACTGCGAATTCCTGTATTGCCGCTATGGCTTGTGCCGCTTCGATCAAATCTTCGCGAGTTCGGCTCGCAGCAACGATCTCACCCCTGACGTAGCGGCTTTGTTGAATGAAGATCCGGCGAATCCCACCGTGTGGTGCAGCTACGCTGAATTGTTGTCCAGCCGAGGGCAGGTTGCGAAAGCGACCTCCGCATTCGACCACGCGATCAGCCTCGGCCCAGGAATGGCCCCCGTCCTGATCCAACGGCCGCCTTCGATTTCAGCCACGGCCGGGAAGATCACGGCCTGGAAATGGTGAATCGAATCCTGCAGCGGACCGACGCCTATGATGCAAATATCTTCGGCTATTTAATTCGAAGCGGAATTGGTACATACGATCTGCTGGGCACCGGTGTGCCGCCCGTGGCTCGCCCGGCTCGAGCGTGGCTTACATTTCTGCGCACGCATGGATCGGATCAAGATCTCCTTCAGACGTGGCTGTGGATGACGGAGAATCGGTTGACCGACCAAAAGTCGGCCGTCGAACTCACGTCAACTTTGTGGCAACATAAATCGTTCGGTTCCGCGCAGGAAGTGTGGTCAACCTGGCTCGGACCGTTGTCCGACGGCTACCTTCATCCTCAGCGATTGGCAAATGTGCGTTTCCAGAATGAGCCGGGCGGAAGTGTTTTCGACTGGACTCTGGAAGCTCCGGCCTCGGTCGAGATTTCTCGCCGCGATGGTTTAGACGTCCACTTTTCCGGCGAGGAAAATGTGAACTTCACCGGCGTCCACCAATTCGCGACGGTAGGTCCCGGCCGCTATCGACTTTCCGCGGAGGTCAGCTCCGAAGGAATTACGACAGACCAGGGACCGTTCCTCCATGCTTTCGATCCCACGGACCCACGCCGTCTGAGCGTGCAAACGCAACCGCTGACGGGCAACGTTTCGAGATCCTGGATGAGCGTGGATTTTAAGGTCCCAGCGGGCACGGAAGCGCTTCAGGTTCAGATCGAGCGCTATCCGTCGCTGCGTTTCGACAATAAGATCGTTGGAACGCTGCACGTTTATCAAGTGTCTCTCTTGCCACTCCCATAAGGACGCGGAGTGGGCGCGCCCATCTTCACTGTGTACTCAGGATCGTTTGCGGCAGACTCATCGATGCGCCGAGCGACATCCGGATTTCCGGATTGTGAGGCAACGGATCGGGCAGCGTGACCACCACTTCGTAGACGCCGGCCGCGCCCGGCAAAATTCCCGCGTATCCCACGAGATTCGGATCGAGTTGCACTCCATTCATCCACACGGCGAAGGTCGTGAAGTTCTTGATCAAACTCGCGTAGCCAGGGACAACTCCGGCAAGCTGCTGCGGCGTCGTCTGGCCCAGTCCGGAGGCAAACAGAAAGATAGATTCGCCCGCCTGCGCCGGTAACGTCGGCGTGATGAGAGTTCCGTCGTCGTGGACACCCCACACGGAAGTTCCATCGGCGGTGACGACGACCGGTGCGACGTCGAGAATCGTAATCGGCACGAGCGGCCCGAGAATGCCGTCAAGCTCCAGTTGGATGCCGGCGGGTCCCGCGGTGAGGTTCGCGGGCAGCAAAACGTTCACCATCCCGGGAGACACGTAATAGATGTAGGCTGCAAGGCCGTTCACGATCACACGCAGATTCGTACCCGGAAGGACCGTCGGCAAGATTCCGCCCGCCGTCTCCGATGACGTCAGTCCGGCAGTGGCATAAGCGAGATTTTCACCGAAAATCGCCACGAAAGCGTTCGGCGTGAAGTAGTTGTTGGTATCCGACGCGGTGTTCACGATCGAAGCCGCGGAGTAGGTCGGCGCGTTGGCCGGTGGGGCCGGGGTCTGAGCGCTGATCGGCAGCAGCCAGGCAAAGAAGAGCGGGAGGAAGCGCATTCACCAGAATGGTGGCATGACTTTGAGCGCAGCAATAGGTCAGATTGGACTGAACAGGAATAGAAACGGGATTAGCTTGACGGGTGTAGTCCCGCTACGCGGGATCGTGATGGACAAAGGTTCGGATGTGGGCGGAGGCCGGCTGCGAGCCCGCCGCAGGCCACGGGCCTGCCGCCCCCCACAAACGACTACTTGTCCTGTTTGCCGACGTTGCCATCGCGAATCAGGTTATTGAACTTGAACTCTTCCGAAGGCACGCAGTAGATCTGCTCGTCCCACTGTTTGTCCCAATCCTTGATCAGCTTCCAGATCTTGTGATCGCTCTTGAAGGGCTTCGAATAGTACTTCGGATCGATGATGGTTTCGTCCATCTCGATCGTATTGGCATCCTTCTTGTGATACCGCTCTTCGAGCTGCATCTCTTCGCTGTGCGGATAGCCGTTATGATCGAGCCACGTGCGTTCGTCGAAGCCGATCGAGTTCACGACGAACGTATCGCCGTCCCAGTGGCCCACGGAGTAGCCGTTCCACTTGGGCTCGACTTCGTCCATCTTGGGCAGCTTGCGTCCGTCGGTATAAACGATACGGAAGTCGTGGTGCCACGCCGAAAACATAAACGTGCGGCCCGGCGTGACGACGATTTCAAGCGTCGAATGCGGTCCGGCAACTTGCCCGTTGAGCATGCGCGGTACACCCCACGGATCGCACATGCCCTGCGGATCGTTGCCGAGCCGGGGAGCGGCAATACGGCGTCCGTACGACGGGATGTTCTTGTCGAACGCCTTTTGGCCCTCGGCCGTGAAGGGCGCCTCTTCGGTCGGCACATCGAGCTTCTGTGGCGCGGAGGCCTGGCCCAGGATGAAGGCCTGCAGCTCGTTGGCGCCGCCGGGAACGTTGCTGTAGGTCTGGAACTTGGACTCGCGATGGTAGATGCCGTTCAGATCCTTGGGATCGAACGCCTTCGCAGGCGCCGCCTTAGCGGCGGGTTTGGGCGCGGGCGTCTGAGCCGACCCGAGCATCGCGAATGCGAAGGATAAGACTAAAATTCCAGCGAGGCGCATATCATGCCTTTCTATGAAGCAATTCTTCTCCGATCGCGCGAGCGCACTATTCCCCTTTGAGGACAGGCGTTGGGATCGAAGCCTGCTGCGGGTTATTCCTGTTTACCGGCGTTCGGGCCGTGCAGCGTCATCTGCTTGCCGTTGACAGTGAGGTCCTTCAACAGACAGGCAGTAGCCGTCGCGAGCTTGTGCGGGTTGCAGACGATCACCACTTGATCGCCCGGCTTGATGGACTCACGCGTCCAGCCCACATTCAGATTCTTCAGCATCAGCGGCGTGGGACCCCACTCGGTACCCCAATGAGTCACCTTGCCGTCGTCCCCTTTCACGTCCAGATACAACTGCGGATGCGGATAGGAGAAAGAAAATTCAGTCACCGTGCCGGAGATCGTGATCGTCTTATCCGTTTGGTAGGTAACCGACGTCCCGTGGTGCGCGAAAACGGGAGCGCAAATCAACAACAGTGCCAGCGCAACGCCGACTGTGAATTTTAATTTCATCGTGAGCCTCTTTAGAATCCTTAAAGCGGCAGATTTATGAGAGCGGGGAGCTATCCACGCAAGATTGTATCACTTGCGTGAAATGGCGGCAAACAAAGCACGACGGTTACCGCGTTAGCATGCTCGCCAACTCCGGCTCGCCCGTTCCCATTCATAAGCCACACGGGAACGCCCCGTAGTTCTACCATTCGGAATCGCGGCGAGCGCTCGTGCGCAGGACCCTACGCCCAACTGAAGCCGTGTTTCGCGAGCGGCAGTGAACGGAAGCGCTTGCCCGTCACCGCAAAGATCGCGTTTGCGACGGCGGGGGCGACCGGCGGCATGGCCGGCTCGCCAAGGCCCGTCACCGGGCTATTGGTCTTCACGAAATGCACTTCGATTTCGGGAGGCGCCTGGGCGATCCGAACCGGCGGATACTTATCGAAATTCGACACGGTGGACCGGCCCTTATCGATGGGAATCTCCCAGCTCATCGCATGCGCGAGACCCTCGATCACGGCGCCCTGGGCCATATTCTCGGCCGCCGTCGGATTCACAATATGCGGCCCAATGTCACCAGCGACGTAGACCTTGTGAACCTTCACCTTGTTCTTTTCGTCGACGCTGAGGTCAACGACGTGGGCGAAGTAACCGCGATGGCTGAACTGGAACGCCATGCCCATGCCGCGGCCCTTCTGCGGGGTCTGCTTGCTCCAGCCCGAAACATCGCGGATGGTTTCGAGCACTCCCGCCATGCGGCTCGCGTCGAAATCGAAGCCATTGGCAACAGGGCTCGGATTGTTGTTCACCACGCGCTGATTCTTCAGAAGCTGCAAGCGGAATTCGATCGGGTCCTTGCCGGCCGCATGCGCCAGTTCGTCGAGGAACGACTGGAACACGAAGCAGAACGCGTTCGAGCGCGGCGCGCGCATCGCGAACGTCGGGACGCCGAGCGGCATGGTTGTCGCTTTGAACGAGAAATTCTGCAGGAACGTCGACGGGAATTCGTTGGGCGCGATTTCAGCCGCGGAGGAGAACTTCTTCCCCTCGCCAAAGCTGACGAAGTGATTCTGCCACGCCGTAATGTTGCCCGCGTCATCCACGCCGCCCTTGAGGAAATGGAATCCCGCGGGACGATAGTGATCGTGATGCATGTCGTCTTCGCGGGTCCACAGGAGCTTCACGGGAACCCCAGCCTGCTTGGCGATCGCAGATGCTTCAAGCGCGTAATCATTTGTAAGACGGCGTCCGAATCCACCGCCCGTGCGCATTAGGTGCCAGGTGATGTCGCTTTCCTTGAGACCTAACGTCTCGGCGACCTGCTTCCGTCCTGCTGCCGGAGTCTGGCTGGGAGCCCATAGTTCGAGCTTGTCGCCATTAAACTTCGCGAGGCAATTCTCGGGTTCGAGCGGCGCGTGCGAGAGGAACGGATAGGAATACGCCGCCTCGACCACCTTCGCCGAAGTCTTCAGCGCGCCCTCGGCATCGCCGTCCACGCGAATATCGAAGGCGGGAGTTTTCTTCCCGAGCTCGTCGGCCTGCGATTGGAACAGTGCGCTCGATTGCTGCGCGGTCGCGCCTTCGTCCCACACCACTTTCAGCTTGCCGCGCGCGACCTTCGCTTGATACCAGCTATCGGCGAGAATCGCCACGCCGCTGTGCAAACCCGTGAGCACCTTGGTGCCTTCCAGGATGAAGGCTTGCTTCACGCCGGGCATGGCCTTGATCTCGTCGAGATTGGCGCTGAGCGCTTTACCCGCGAACACCGGACACTTCTCGAACACCGCCCACAACATGCCCGGGATGGTGAAATCGATGGAGTAAATCGGCTTGCCGGTGAGGATCGCCGGGTTGTCGTAGCCGCGCGTGGACTTGCCGATGATCTTGTAATCCTTCGGATCTTTCGGCTTCACGCTCTTCGGATCGGGCGGCGTCATGGCCGCGACTTTGGCCGCGAGCGTCCCGTAACCAACCGAACGTCCCGAAGACGCATGCATGACTTTGCCGGAGGCCGTCGTCAGTTCCGATGCGGGCACGCCGAGATTATCGGCGCCTGCCTGAATGAACATCATGCGAGCTTGCGCGCCGACGACGCGTAGAGGATCCCAGTTCGTAGGCATCGCCGTGGACCCGCCGGCGTTCTGGCGGCCGTACTTCACTTCGTCGAGATCGGCCTGGACGATGCGGACATCCTTCCAATCGACGTCCAGTTCGTCGGCAAGGATCATCGGAAGCGAAGTCTTGATTCCCTGCCCGATCTCGGGATTCTTCGCGGTGATCGTGACGATCCCGTCGGACGCAACCGAGAAAAACGCGTGGGGAGAGAGCGGCGGTTGCGCCGCGGCCGGAGCCTGCGCCAGCGAAACTTCCGGCTTGAAATACAGCGCGAACAGAGCGCCTCCGCCGGCGATCGAGGAGATCTTCAGAAACGAACGGCGATTCAGAGCTTGTCGTTTCATGGTAGGTTCCATGGTTTCGGGATTGATCGTTTTCATCGGTTGGCCTCCTTATCTCGCCACGTTCTGGGCAGCTTCGACGGGTTTCGATTTGCCGTTTTCCGATGTCATGATGACCGACGCACGGTGAATTGCGCGGCGAATGCGTAGGTAAGTTCCGCAACGGCAGAGGTTACCGTTCATGGCGCTATCGATATCCGCATCGGTGGGCTTGGGATTCTTTGTCAGAAGAGCCGACGCCGTCATCATCTGCCCAGCCTGGCAGTACCCGCACTGCGGCACATCGATTTCGAGCCACGCTTGCTGCACGGGATGCGATCCGTCGACGGAAAGCCCCTCCACGGTCGTGATCGACTTATTGGCGGCGTTAGAAACCTGGGTCTGGCAGGAGCGCACAGGGCGTCCATCGAGGTGCACCGTGCAAGCGCCGCACAAGCCCG
>CAVXVL010000016.1:0-37343 GCA_963765085.1 Terriglobia bacterium
CCAATTGTATATTCAAATTGTGAATAAGATCACGGACGCCGAAATCGAAAGGATTTTAGTCGCGCTGCCGGATTGGAAACTACTGAACGGCAAGCTTCACCGCGAATACCGCTTTCCGGATTTCGCGCACGCGATCGAATTCATGATGATCGCCGCGCGCGCCGTCGAGCGCATGGATCATCATCCGGAATGGTCGAACGTCTATAATCGCGTGACCGTGGACCTCACGACGCACGATGCGGGCGGCATCACGGAAATGGATTAAGACTCTGGCCGAGCTTCTCGAAGGGATCGCGCAAAAGCTGCAATGAAAGCGTCTGTGGCTTGCGGCGTGCCTTCCGATGATGGTGCTAGGACAGGATATGGCCGCGATGTCGGCCGCGCTCGATGCCGCGATGCAAACGGCCATCCATGCCGGGATGATCCCGGGCGGCGTGCTGATCGTCGGACATCAGGGGCGCGTCGTGTATCGCAAGGCGTACGGCGATCGGGCCGTGGTGCCGACGCGCGAAGCGATGACCGTCGATACGATTTTCGATATCGCTTCGCTCACCAAAGTCGTCGCGACCACTCCGCGGTAATGAAACTGTTCGAGCAGGGCAAGATCCGCCTGACCGATCCCGTGACCGCGTACCTGCCGGAATTCCAAGGCGGGCACAGCGACATCACGATGCGCGATTTGATGACGCATTTCTCCGGGTTGCGTCCCGATCTGGATCTTGATCCGGCTGGTCGCGGATATGACACCGGCATTCACCGCGCGTTGATCGATAAGCCGGCCGCGCCCGCCGGGGCGCGATTCGTCTACAGCGATATCAATTTCATATTGCTGGGCGAAATCGTGCAGCGGCTGAGCGGCAAATCGCTCGATGAATTCGCGCGCGAAAAGATTTTTGAACCGCCGGGATGCATGAGACGACGTTTCGTCCGCCTGACTCCTTGCGTTCGCGGATCGCCCCGACCGAAGTCGACGCGAGCCAGCGAAGATTCCGATTCGCGGCGTCGTGCACGATCCCACGGCGCGCTACATGGGCGGCGTCGCGGGACACGCCGGCGTGTTTTCCACCGCCGACGATCTCGCGAAATATTGCGAGATATGCTGTCGGGCGGGGAACGCGGGCGTAAACGATCTTTCGTCCGCTCACCATTCAGAGGTTCACGACGCCGAATTCGCCGCCGGATCAGGCCGTACTGCGAGGTCTTGGCTGGGACATCGATTCTGCTTATTCCGGCTCCGCGCGGCGAGCTGTTTCCGATCGGCTCCTACGGCCATACCGGCTTCACCGGCACTTCCTTGTGGCTCGATCCCGCATCGAATACCTACGTAATTTTGCTGACGAACTCCGTCCATCCCCGGCCCGGGAAGCAACATCGGGCCGATCCGCTCGAAGGTCGCGACGATCGTCGCCGCGAGTTGGGAATCGGCAAATCGCCGGTTTGCCCGTTCATCGTCCGATCGGCACTTTATGAGACTCTGGAAGCCGCGGGCGTGCATCGGATGACCGCGCCCAATCACGAAGTGCTTACCGGTCTCGATGTACTGGAGGCTCAAAAATTCGCGCCGCTCGCAGGGGAAACGCGTAGGATTGATCACCAATCACACCGGACTTACGCGCGGCGGCAAGCGCAACATCGACGCGATGCGCGATGCCGGGGTCAATATCGCGGCCATTTTTTCTCCCGAGCATGGCCTTACCGGAAAAGAAGATCGCATCGACATCGCTGACGGCCGCGATGCTTCCACCGGCCTCCCGATCCGTAGCTTGTATGCGAACGGTCGCAATCGGCTGACTCCCGAAATGTTGCAGCGGCGTCGACGCCCTGGTATTCGACCTCCAGGACGCGGGTGCGCGCTTCTACACCTATTCGTGTACGATGCTCTACGCCTTGGAAGAGGCTGCCAAGGCAAAGCTGCCCTTCTACGTCCTGGATCGTCCGAATCCCTTAACGGGCGGGCATGTCGAGGGTCCTCTTCTCGATGCGAACCTGGAAAGCTTCACGGGATGCTTCGCCATGCCAGTGCGCCACGGTCTGACGCTCGGAGAACTTGCGGCCATGGCCAACGCCGAGCGCAAATGGAATGCCGACATCCATGTGGTGAAAATGACGAATTGGCAGCGAGGCGATTGGTTCGATTCGACGGGCCTGACCTGGATCGATCCTTCGCCGAATCTGCGGAGCCTCAACGCCGCGGCCCTCTATCCGGGACTGGCGCTGCTCGAAGCCTCACCGAGTTATTCCGTGGGGCGTGGCACCGACGCTCCTTTCGAGCAGATTGGCGCGGATTGGATCCGCGGCGGCGAGCTCGCACAATTTCTCAACGCACGCTTTCTGCCAGGCGTGCGCGTGTACGCAACGCGCTTTCAGCCCTCGTCCGGACCGTTCGCCGGCAGAACGGTTGAAGGTGTGCGCTTCATGATTCTCAATCGCGAGCAGTTCGATTCCGTGCATCTTGGGATCGAACTCGCCTACGCTTTGCAGAAGCTCTATCCAGGGAAGATCAATTTCGACGCCTGCCGCTTTCTGATCGGCAATCGAGAAGTGATCGACGCGCTGAAGGCCGGACGCGACCCACAAGCCATCGAAGATCTCGTCGCTCGCGATGCCACAGCTTTCGAGGAGCGCCGCCGCGCTTTCTTGCTGTACTGAATCAGATCCCGAGCAGAAATCCCCTGGCTGACATGCTGGTGAGCTTCCCCAAAACATACGCGTACCATTGCAACTGGCGCTCGTAGGCACTGCGGCGGGTATTCACGTTCGCGTCGGTTTTGAAATCGACGACGACCCACGATCCGTTTTCGACGAACGCCAGATCCACGACCCCTTCGAGGAGTTTGCCGCCGTCGAGCGGTAACACCACCGGATATTCGCGATGGCATCGCGCGGCGGTTCGTGCCCGTGCCAGCAACGGATGCGCCAGTGCGGCTTTCACGGCAGTTTCGGCGGCGGCGCATTCCTCCTCGCTCGCGCCCACAATCCGCCGATGTAGCGCGACGAAGGTTGCGATAGCGTCGTCACCCGCGTCATACGGAATATCGCGCATCACCGCGTGGACGAGAGTACCGAAGCGGCGCCCGGACGGACGGGTCTCACGCGAGACCCCGGTGGAATCGCACTCGACGGCGGTCGTTTGAGGAGGCTCGTCCGCCGCTTGACTCGCGATGAAGACTTCGTACTCGGGACGCGAGGCTTGTTCGAGTACATGCGTACGATTTTCCGACCAAGCGCGATAGGCTGCCAGTCCTCCCTCGTCCTTTTTTAGAAGTTCGTGGTCCGTTCCGAATTCTCCCTTCACTCCGAGACGCAGCGTTGCAGGATCCCACCAGACCAGGCGATGCTCCCCGACCTCCGGCTCCACGAGTCCAGGCCGCACCGAGAATTCTTCTTCGCGATCGTATTCGAGAGGACGCTCCGCCACCGTCCTGTTGCCAAATTTGGGGCATCCCCCGACCGGCTGCCCAGAGCGACGCCAGTTGGCCCGCGCGGGATACATCGCTTTGTTCAACGGACTCAACCAGCCCTCGAACGGTCCATCGCCGATCGCGGGCACGACCAACAGATCGCGAGCGCGTGTCGCCGCGACGTAGGCGACTCGCACGCCTTCCGCGTGCTCGCGGAGCTGCTCCACCGGTTCATGATCGGCAAGCTCACGCGGGGCGCAGCGGAGTAGTCGTGTCGCGCACAGCCGCCGTACGCCGTCCACGTGATGATCCGGCTCGCGCGCGGCGATGTTGGCCGTTAAGTCCGCCAGAATTACCACCGGAAATTCCAATCCTTTGGCGCTATGCACTGTGAGTAAACGCACGCCGTCGGAATCGTCCTCGAGGGCCGGAGCTTCCGTCGTATCCTCCTTCTCGGCCCGAGCTTCCAACTCCTCCACGAATCCACGAAACGAAATTCCGCCGGAAAGTTCGTACGAACGCGCAAGCTCCGCCACTCGTGCGACGTTTGCCAGAATCTGTTGGCCGCCGGGTCTCACCACGAATCCGGCGTGAGCGCGGGTGGCTTCGAGCAGCGCGTTCACCGTGGCCGCGAAGGGACGATGATTTCTCTGTCGATGCAGCTCGGCCAATAGATCCAGGGCCTCCACGATCGGCGTGAACGCTGCGTCCGCGGATGCAGCCGTTCTACGGTAGGGATGCAAGGGACCCACGCGATGACGATAGAGCAAGAGCATCTCATCGGTGATTGCGAACAGCGAGCCTTTTAGCGTCGAGAAAACGCTGAGCTCGTCATGGGGCCATTCGATCGCCGTGAGCGCCGCGCGCATGGTCTCCACTTCCTCGCGTTTGTGGAACGAGCGCGATGCGCCCAACAAGTGTGGAATGTTTCGCGCTTCGAGCGCGCGCGCATAATCCCTCGTCAAATCCTTGCCGCCTTGCGTTCGTCTGCGCAGCAAGATCGCGATGTCGCGTGCACGGAATTTTTTAAACTCCTCACCATCCAGGTATCCCCAGCCGCTTTCGTCCACCAGCCACGCCGTGAACGCCGCAACGGCGTCCGGCAGCGATCGATTAATGGCTTCTTTGGCAATCTGCCTTTTGTAGGGGCGAGGAACCGGCAGAGCGACTACGCTCGGCCGCCCTGGAGGAGCGGGACGATCCTGCTCCAACGGGGCCCAGTCGGCTTGCCCGGCCTCCGCGTCTCCCGTCATTTCCGTTTCAAACGCCGCGTTGACGAAATGTTGGATATCAGGCACCGACCGGAAGCTACGCGTCAGCCGCACGAAGCCGACGCCGCGCTCCGTCAGCTTGTCGCGAATGTCGCGATACAGGACCATGTCCGCGCGCCGGAATTTATAAATCGATTGCTTTGGATCGCCGACCAGAAATAGTTTGCCCGGCACCGGCCGCGCCTGAAATCCATCCGACAGCTTCGGATCGTCGGCCGCCAGCAGCAACAGGATTTCCGCCTGCAAGGGATCGGTGTCCTGAAACTCATCCACGAAAAGGTGCGTGAAGCGTTGCTGCAAATGCTTGCGTACCGACGGTTTATCACGCAACAGATCGCGCACTTTCAGCAGCAAATCCACGAAATCCAGTTTGCCGGCATGCTGCTTGCGGCTTTCGTATTCGTCCACGAGGTCGGCCATTTCTTCGTGCAGAACCGCCGCCAGATCCGCGTCTGCCTTGCGGCGGAATTGCTCAATCGAATGCTGCAGGCGCTCGCGTCTGGCTAACAATTCGTCACGCGATACGCCTTCGCCGTACGCGCCCGATCCCTTTTTCGAGTCGCGAGCAAGATCGCGGCCCAATTTCAACAGCAGACTTTCGAGGCCGTCGTAATCGCGAGCCGCCGCGGCCTCCGCCGTCTTCATCGCATCCGCGAGCCAGCGCGCCGGAGCGAGCGCCCGGTAGAGGTTGTCCGTGGTGCGTCGCGCGCGCGAGCTCATCTCCGCCAGTTCCAGCGCCGCCGTGACCAACCCATCGGTCTCCTGCTCGCGCGCGAACGCATCGCGCCGCCACGCCGCCGTGTAATCGCGCCACTCGATCAGCTTGCGGCCAGCGAACATCAATTGCTCCAAAGGAGGCGTGTCGTCCCACGAATCACGCCAGGCCATGCGGGCAAAAGCGCGCTTCAGTCCTGGAGAAGCCGCGCCCAGCTTCTTTTCCAGCCACGCTCGAAACGCTGCCCGGAAGATGCGATCGTTTCCCTGATCGGTGAGTTCTTCGAAGGCGGGATCGATGCACGCTTCCACCGGTCTTTCGCGCAAAATCTGCGCGCAGAAGGAATGGATGGTCCCGATGGACGCTTCCTCGAGCCGCTGGAGTGCGTCCTCCAGAATCGGCGCGTCACGTCTCGCCCGATCCAGTTCCGCGCGAAGCCGCAATTTCATTTCGCCCGCCGCCTTGTGGGTAAACGTCACCGCAGCGATACGGTCAATCTTAAATCCCGCCTTCAGGACCGCGACGATGCGCTCGACGAGCGCCGTGGTCTTGCCGGTTCCCGCCGACGCCTCCACGATCAAGCTCTCGCCGATCGATTCGCGAATGCGGCGCCGTGCGCCTTCATCCGTCGCAGGATAAGTCGCCGGACTCATGCCGTCCCTCGAATCTCGATCAGAGTTTCCAATCTTTCATCGCGCCGATTCTTGGTTTCTTCGTAACGCTGCTCCTCGTACGGTCCGCAGACGGTGCGGTAATCGCAGCGGTCGCAGGCGCCTTTCTGTGGGGCGGGAGGAAGGAATCCATTCGCAATGCTCGCGTCGATATTGGCCAGAAGCCTTGCGAGAATCTGACGCGATTTCTCGTGGATCTGAATCGTGACGACTTCATAGGCGCCCCGTTGCGTTGCGTAAAATAAGCGTCCCGTGCTGACGCCGCGGCCGAGAAGCCCTTGCGCGGCGAGCCCGTACAGCAGCGGCTGCAGCAACTTCCCTCCACCCACGTAAAGCGGAATGGTGTCGGGGCGTTTGCCGGTTTTATGATCCGTTACGCGTAAAACTCCGCTCGCGGCCTCGCGCTCGACCAAGTCAATCGACCCTCGCAGATGTACGCCTTCCTCCAGGATCGCTTCCGTGGCTACGCTGGCGGGATCGCGTTCGGCGGAGAGCGGCAATCCAAAAGCAAATTCGAAATGCAGCGGTTCCCAGCCCGCATCGTTCGCGGCGACGTACTGTAACCATCCGCGCAAATCGGTCCGCAGATCTTCGACTCCGGTTTGCCACACGCGCTCGATGGCGGGCGCCAGCTTCTCCCGATACTCACCGGCCACCCGATCGACGGTTCGGTCCAGATGCTTGAGCGCCGCAGCCAGATTGTCCGGTGTCACCGGCAGCATGGCTGAACGCTTCAACTCGCCGAGGAGCGCAAATTGGATGGCGTGAAATAATCCGCCCCGCGTCAACGGATCCAGTTGCTCTAACGCTTGCGCTTCGTCACGCGGCTTCAGTCCGAAAATGCCGTGCAGCGCGAATTGATAGGGGCATTCGGCGAATTTCTGCAAGGACGAAGGCGACCAAGCGCGCGCGGTCAATCGATGCGTCGCCAAAACTTCGAGCGCGCCTGAATCGCCTGCGATCAATCCATCCGCATCCCGCCATTTCTGATTCCAACGCTTCCAGCGATTCCGGAGCGAGCGGGCTAGTGTCGGATTCACCGCGAGAAGATAATTCGCCGCCTTTTCGCGATCGTCCCAGCATCGCGAGATCGAATTCCGAATCGTCGATCGCGTCCGCGGTTTCCACAGGAGCCGGCCAATTGATGCGCGCGGGAGCCCCCGTTCGCGCCTTGTCCTCGAATTCTTTGAGCTTCGGCAAACGCCCCGCGATGGCGCGGGGCAACTCGAGAGCATAGAAGGAAGGGACTCGCGGACGCCCTTCCGCCGAGTCCATCCGAGGATACGATGCGACGAGCCGCTCGCGGGCCGCGCCCAGCGCGAGCCTCAATTTCAGGCGCTCCTGCTCCACTCGATCGTCGCGCGTCAGAAGGGAATCGCCGAGATTGCGCCGGAATTCGTCCAGGAGCAACGGATCTTCGAAAGACTTCTGCGGGAATAATCCTTCAGCCAAACCAGGCAGGAAAACCGTTTCAAACGCGCACCCTCGCGCTTCGTCGATCGATCCGATGAACACTCTGCCGTAACGCCGGGGCGGTGGCTCTGCGCGTAGAAATCGCAGCCGTTCACGCAAGACCTCAGAAACTTCTTCGAGGCGCACCGGACCGACGTCGGCCATCGGCTCCAGTTCCGCCAGCGTACTCAGCACAGCGTCCGGCTCCGCAAGGTCCGGCGCGCCAAGCTTGCGAGCTGTTCCAGCCAAACTTTCCATGCGGCGGACGCCGGCAGCGCGGCCAGTTGCTCGATCACGGGAAGAGCAAAAGTTTTCAGCTCGTGCAGTTCATCGCGTTGACGTTCAAGTCCCGTGCGCACCTTCTCGTCTTCGCGCTCGGCCGCTGCGATCCGCAGTTCAAATTCGCGCTCCAATCCGTTTAGCCGCCGCTCCCAGCGATCCTTCCCACCGATCACGGCTGCATCCACCAGAAGGCGTTCCCAACGCGAGGGCGAACGTGGCGCCGGAGCAGGATGGCGTATTCATCGCCACGCGGTTCGATATCGCCAAGAACTTCGTCCTGCGGAGCGACCCATTCGGTCGCTTGCGCATTTTCGTCGGGGAACTTGTGCCAGCGACAGATACTCCGCGAAGCGCGAAGCCAAAAAGCTTTTCGGAGGCGCATTCGAGCAGCGCAAGAAACGCACGGCCGGCCGTGTCCGGACGCAGCGTCCCTCGACTGAAATAAGCGGGAATCCGCGCGCGCCGCAGTGCTTCTTCCACCAAGGGTTGATAACGTTCCACGGAGCGCAGCAGCACGGCCATCGAATCGAAGGCGGCGCCCTCGCGCAGCGAGCTTCAGGATTCGGCGAGCGATTTCCACTGCTTCCAGGCTTTCTCCTGGTGAGGAAAATATGTCGAAGGAGCCGTCCTGATCGTCGCCCGCTGCGTTGTCCGTCGTCTCCGTGGAAAATAGTCCTCGTCGCAGGCGCGCCAGCGTTCCCCGCTCCCCGGGAGCGTCGAGTCTTCGGTCTCGGCCCCGAGAATTTCTTCGAAAAACTTTTGTTGATCGAGCGACCGGCGCGCGACCCCACCCGAGCCAATCGCCGCTACCACAGCGGAAGACTTCCTCGACGACGGCTCGCAAGAAAGCCCGATGAGCGGCGCTCTCGAGCGGAATGTCGAGCACGATCATCGGAAGCCCGACAAACGGCAGCCCTCCGCCGCCGCTTTCGACCGCCTCTCGCGCGAGCTCCAGAATACGAGCCAGATCCGCAAGTTGGGCGACCTCAAGTTCCTCGTGATAAAGCGCAAGCAGTCTGCTGAGATCGCCTCCCGCCTCGCCCGTGTTTTTCAAGTCCTCGGCGCGAACTCCCGCAAGCCGCAACTCCTGGATGGTTCGGGCTAACGCCGTTGCGAACCCAGGCAATGCGGCTACTGGTTTGAAATATTGCAAATCGCCCGCGAGATTCGCGCGATACAGAGCGCGAGCGGAGATTGCTTCGACGCCCAAAGCTCCGATGGGCGATAGATTTTCAGCAGCCATATACTGTCGAGACAGTAGAGTGGCCCATTGGATCAACGATACGCGGTGAAGTCCGAGCAGCCCTTGTCGAAGTGCGTGCGCAAACCGCTCCCCCGCGACTGTGCCCGGAACTAGAAGAATCTTTTCGGGTTCTCGAGATAGAGAAGTCGCCGCTTCCGCAATCAGACGCTGATTTGATCGCGATTTAAAAATTCTCACGATTCTTGGGAAATTTTTTGTGCGGGGTGTAACCATAAAGGGGGTCCGCGTCGTTTATATAGACAATTAAATCCCCGTTACGACAGCGGGCGCTCTCACCCCTTTTCACCCAGAAAGGCGCCCGCTTTTTCTTTCTTCTGGGTAAACCCCTAATCGGCGATTCCGTCAAACAGCACGGAAGTTAGATACCGCTCACCCGAGTCCGGAAGAATCACGACAATCGTTTTTCCTTCCATCGCCGGCTCTTTGGCGAGACGAACCGCCGCGACCACAGCCGAGCCGCACGAAATCCCGCTCAGGATTCCTTCTTCCTTTGCCAGACGCCGTGCCATCTCGATCGATTCCTCGTCGTCGACTTTCTCCACTCGATCGACCATTTTCAAATCCAGAGTTTCCGGGATAAAGCCCGCGCCAATGCCCTGAATTCCGTGCGGACCGGGTTGCATCAGTTCTCCCGCGAGTGTCTGGGAAATCACGGCGCTGCCCGCCGGTTCGACGCCGACCGACAGAATTGGCTTCTTCTTCTCCAATTTGATGTAGCGAGAGATGCCGGTAATCGTGCCGCCGGTGCCGATGCCCGCCACCAGCACGTCGATCTTGCCGCCTGTATCGTCCCAGATCTCGGGACCAGTCGTTTTGAAATGAATTTCCGGATTCGCCGGATTGCGAAACTGCTGCAACAGCACCCAGCGCTGGGGATCGGAAGCCACAATTTGTTCGGCGCGCTCCACCGACGCGCCCATGCCGAGCGCTCCATCCGTCAAAATAATTTTCGCGCCCAACAATTTCAAAACCTTGCGGCGCTCCATCGACATCGTCTCCGGCATCAGAAGCGTCACGGGATAGCCGCGCGCCGCGCCGACAAACGCCAATGCGATGCCGGTATTTCCACTGGTTGGTTCGATCAATTCCCTGCCGGGTTTCAGAATGCCGCGCCGCTCCGCATCCCAGATCATCGCCGCGCCGATGCGGCACTTCACGGAATAAGCGGGATTACGCCCTTCCACCTTGCCGATCACGGTGGCCTTCGCCCCGTCGGTCACGCGATTCAATCGCACCAAGGGCGTGCGCCCAATCGAAAAAGAATTATCAGGAAAGATCATTTAGATATCCCAGTTTGCCACGTAACGCGACTGCGATTGTTTCCAGTCGCGCACCAGTTCCGCGAACGTAGTGTGATCGACAATCGCCGACACCGCGCCGTCCACGCGCTTCCACATGCCGGCGAAGGGGCTGCCGACGGCGCGCTTATTCTTTTTGGCGTCTTCCATATAGCTCAGAACTTCGCCGACGGTGATTTGTTCGGCGGGTTTCGAAAGACGATAGCCGCCTTCGGCGCCGCGGCGGGATTCGACGAATCCGCCTTGCTTCAGATCCGCAAGAATCAGTTCGAGAAACTTCTGCGGAATTTTCTGCCTGCGCGCGACCTCGGCGATTTTAATGGGCTCTCCCGGAGGCTGCGCGGCCAGATCGAACATGGCCTGCAGCGCATATTCGCTCTTGACGGAAATATTCATATTGAAAGGTTGATTGTAGGGTTCGGCACGGGCGCGTGTCTAGTGAATCCGGTGACGAACCTACGTCGGGCGGATCTTGGCCGATGCAGCGATGTAATCTTTCCCGCCACCGCAACCCTCCTGGAGTTGTCATCCCGAACGCAAGTGAGGGACCTGCTGTTTGGTCCAAGGCGGCGAAGAAAAAGCAGTTCCACGCTGCCGCTCGGAATGACGAACATTTGTTTCGATTAGGGAGAGTCGAGAAATCTTTCTTCGATTCAACCGCAAGATCCGGAGTGCGCCCGCGAATGATCGGAGTTACCGTTGACTTAGTTATGCGAGCACCATCCGCAACCTTCACCACCGACACAGCCCGTTGGAGCGCCGTACAACACCGCAGTCCTCGCGCTGACGGAGTTTTCTTTTACGCCGTCGCGTCGACGGGAGTCTACTGCCGGCCCTCGTGCGCTTCACGCCCGGCGCGTCGCGAGAACATCAGCTTCTATGAGACGCGCGACGAAGCCGAGCGAGCCGGTTTTCGCCCCTGCCTGCGCTGCCGCCCCGACCTTCCTCCGAAACCGGAACGCGAGGCTTTATTGATCGCGGATGCCTGCGGCTTTTTGGATCGTGCGCTGGAACGCGACGGCGCCGCACCTCATCTCGCCGAACTCGCGGCGCGCGCCGGCCTCAGCGCGAACCATTTCCATCGACTCTTCCGCCGCGTTGCAGGTGTCACGCCCAAGGCTTACGCTTCCGCCAAACGCCAAGCATCCTCCGTGGAGAAACTGCGGAGATCACCAAGCGTCACGCACGCGATCTATGATTCCGGTTTTTCTTCCACGAGCCGCTTCTACGAAACCGCGAGAGCCACGCTCGGCATGAAGCCTTCGAAATATCGCAAGGGCGGGGAAGGCGAATCGATCTGGTATATCGTCTGCAAATGTTCCCTCGGCCGTGTGCTGGTCGCGGGAACCGCGTGTGGGATTTGCGCGATTTTGCTGGGCGAGGATCCCGACACACTCGTCGCGGATTTGCGCACACGATTTCCAAAAGCGGCATTCGACGAGCCGCAAGCTCTGGTTCGCGCAGATTCGTCTACCCAAGAAATCGCCGGCTATCAGCGCTGGGTCGAGCAACTCGTGCGTCTCGTCGATGATCCTGTGCGATCGGCGGCTCGCGAGCTGCCGCTCGACATTCGCGGCACCGCGTTTCAATGCCGCGTGTGGAAAGCGCTGCAATCGATTCGTCCGGGAGCTACGTCGTCTTATTCCGAAGTTGCAGCGGCGATCGGGAAGCCGAGCGCGACCCGAGCCGTGGCCAATGCCTGCGCGGCGAATAAATTAGCGGTCGCGATTCCTTGCCATCGTGTCGTCGCAACGGATGGAAAGCCGGGCGGCTATCGTTGGGGGACGGATCGCAAGAAGAGGCTGCTGGAACGCGAAAGCAACCCCTGATTCGAGGCCGGCGTCGCCTATTGGCGAACGAGCGCCAGGAACTCGTCGCGAGTTGCCTTCTGTTTGCGAAAGCCCCCGAGCATCGTACTTGTGATGGTCCCCGAGTGCTGCTTCTCCACCCCGCGCATCATCATGCAGAAGTGCTGCGCCTCGCACAGCACACCGACGCCGCGCGGGGAGACGACTTCAGAAACCGCTTCGGCAATCTGCTGCGTCATGCGCTCCTGCACCTGCAGGCGGCGCGCGAACATATCCACGATGCGCGGCAGTTTGCTCAGGCCGATCACCTTATCTTTCGGCAGATACGCAATGTGGACCTTGCCGAAAAACGGCAGCAGGTGATGCTCGCACATGCTGAAGAACTCGATGTTCTTCACCACTACCATTTCGTCGCAGTCGACGCTGAATAACGCCCCGTTGACGATCTCCGACAGCTGCGTATGATTGCCGCTGAGCAGGTAGCGCATGGCCTTTTCGTAGCGTTCCGGCGTGCGCACCAGTCCTTCGCGCGAGATATCCTCGCCCAATAGGCCGAGCACTTCCTTCATGTTCGCCGCGATTTGGCCTTCCGGCGGATTGCCCGCCGGGGCGATCACCTTCACTGTGGCTTTCTGTTTCATGTATTCAGCTCGAACGTATTTCGCGCCGTCTCCGCAATGCGTACGCGCACCAGTTTCGCCGGAAGCGTCCATTGTGCCAGTAGCATTCTCTCCACCGCGTACGCCAGATTCTCGGTGGTGGTCACGTTTCCCGCCAGTTCCGGAACTTCCGAGTTTAAGTCGCGATGATCGACCCGCGCCAGTACTTCGCTCGCCACCAACGCATTCAACGTGCTTCGATTTACGATTTGCCCTGTTTGGTCGACAGGCCCGTCGACAGTCACGTCCAGAACGTAATCGTGCCCATGGCCGAACGGATTATTGCACTTGCCGTATAAGCGCGCATTTTCTTCGGGACTCAGCGCGTTCGTAGTGAGCCGATGCGATGCCGCGAAACGATAGCGGGACGTCAGTTGCACTTAACGACCCTCGCAATCGACGTACAGGTCGGCCGTTTCGTACAGGCGAACATTTTTCAAGCGGGCGTTCGGTGCGGCGATCCGGGAGGCCAGCCGCTTCCAGATCTCCCGAGCGATGTTTTCGGTCGTCGGCACAACTTTATCGAACGGTGGAACCTCGCGGTTCAGAAATCGATGGTCCATGGGATCGACCACTTCCGCGTTGATGATCTCCTTCAACTCGCGCAGATCGAACACCATGCCGGTCACAGGATCCGGTTCGCCTTCGAGCGTCACTTCCACCACATAATTGTGCCCGTGACCATGCGGATTCGCGTTCACGCCGTAAATCGCAATATTTTCTTCGGCACTCCACGCGGGATTTGCACAAACATGCGACGCTGAAAATTCGGCCTTGCGGGTGAGCAGCATGGATCGAGACGGCAATTGCCCGTTGTTGGATGCGGAAAACGGCCCTTCCGATGCAGCGTTTTTCGTTGCGTCTTCCACTTGTCTGGCGCCCCTTTTCCAGCACTCTTGTGAACTTCTAGTAAAATGATATCGTGAACCGGCAATTAGACAGAATCCTGCTCGGGGCCATCGCCGTGATGGCGGTCGCTCTGGTGTGGGTCGTATCGGGGACCCTCGAAGCTCGCGTGGTGAAGGCGGGCGACGTCGCGCCGGACTTCCACGTCGTGACCGAGTCGGGCCGCACGTTAACGCGCGCGGACTTCGGCGGCAAGCTCCTGGTTTTGAATTTCTGGGCCTCCTGGTGCCCGCCCTGCGTCGAGGAAACGCCTTCGCTGAATGCGTTTCAACAGAAAATGAAAGGGGACGGGGTGGTCGTGCTGGCGGTCAGCATCGACGCCAATGAGAAGCTGTATCACCGCTTTATCGATCGCTATAAAGTGACTTTCGATACGACCCGCGATCCCGAATCCAATATCAGCGCGAGCTACGGAACGTTCCAGATTCCCGAATCCTATATCATCGATCAGACCGGGCACGTGCGCGAAAAAATTATCAGCAACATGGATTGGATGGATCCCGAGTTCCTCGCTCGCGTGAAATCGTACTTGTGAGCTCTGCACTACTGAACGCAAATCTTGCTTCGCGCGTCGCCGCCGTCCTCGGACGCGACCGCACGCTGGACCGTCCCGAAGACCTCGCGCTTTATCAATACGACGGCAGTATCGATACGGCTCTGCCCGAAGTCGTCGCATTTCCACAATCGACCGAGGAAGTCGTCGAACTGGTGAAGATCGCAGCCGAATTGGATGTTCCTCTCGTCGGGCGCGGCGCGGGCACGGGCCTCAGCGGCGGGGCAATTGCGCGCGCCGGCGGCCTGATGATTTCCTTCGCGCGCATGAACCGGATTCTGGAAATCGATCTGGCCAACGAATGCGCGGTGCTGGAGCCCGGCGTCGTGAACCTGGATATTTCCGCTGCCGTGGATGCCGACGGATATTTCTACGCGCCCGATCCTTCGAGCCAGCGCGCCTGCACCATCGGCGGAAACGTGAGCGAGAACGCGGGTGGTCCGCACACGCTGGCTTACGGCGTGACGACCAATCACGTACTCGGGATCGAAGCGGTGTTGCCGGATGGTTCCGTGATCAACGTGGGCAGCAAATCCATGGAGACGATTCCGGGATTCGATCTGCTCGGGCTTCTGGTCGGCTCCGAAGGCACCATGGTGCTGGTGACCAAGATCATCGTGCGTCTGATGCGTAAACCGGAAGCGGTGAAGACGGCGCTCGCGATTTTCGAGCGTCCGGAAGACGCGGGAGAAGCCGTCGCTCGCATGACCGCCGATGCGATCACGCCCGCCGCGGTTGAAATGCTGGATGGCGTGCTGCTGCGCATGGTAGAGGAATCCTGCCACGCCGGTTATCCGGTGGACGCGGGCGCGGTGCTTCTCATCGAAATCGAAGGCATTCGGGAATCGGTGGAACAGCAAGTGGAGCAGGTGCGCGCCGCATGTCTTGCCAGCGGAGCGCGTGAGTTTCGGATCGCCCGCGACGCACGCGAGCGGGATCTTTTATGGAAGGGCCGCAAGAACGCTTTTGGAGCGATTGGACGCGTGGCGCCGGCGTATTACGTGCAGGACGGCGTGGTGCCGCGTACACAGATTGCACCGACGCTGACTCTGATTCTGGATGTCGCGAAACGCTATAACCTGACGATCGGCAACATTTTTCACGCCGGCGACGGCAATCTGCATCCGCTGATTTGTTTCGATCCCCGCGTTCCCGGCGAGCTCGATCGGGTGCTCCAGGCGGGTGATGAAATTCTGAATCACTGCATCGCCGTGGGCGGTTCCATCACCGGCGAGCACGGCGTCGGCATGGAAAAGATGGAAATGATGGGCCGCCAGTTTTCGCCTGAATCGCTCGCCATGATCGCGCGGTTTAAGCGGTTGTTCGATCCCGGATGCCGTCTGAATCCCGGCAAGGCGCTGCCCACCGGAATGGGTTGCCGCGAAATCCGCCAGACGCCGCACGATTTGCGATACTGAGGCCGGATGGAACGCTAGAGGTGCCATGAAGTTGAAAAACGTCGGATCTTCCGTTTTTCGACGAGTCGCAGTCGGCTTGGGCGCAGCGCTGCTGCTCGCCAATATCATGACTGCCGCTTCGGAGCGCAAACCCGCGGAGGCGCGCGGCTCGAACGATCGGCTGGAAGTGGACGCCACGGTGTTCCTGGAGCCTTCGGACATGCGCGATGCGCTGGGCGCCGATTTGAATCTGGGCTACACGATCGTACGCGTGAAGGTTACGCCGAAGGGCGATCCGCTGTCGGTTACGCCCGATGACTTCACTCTGCTCTCGCGCAAGGATGGTGATCGTGGCGAGGCGCTCGCGCCGGCGATGATCGCCTCGAAAAGCGCGCTGACGGTGAGGCGCGATACGCGCGGACGCGAGTGGGCGCAGCAGACCAACCAGCAGGGCTTCAGCGGAATTGCGGGCAT
Source organism: Terriglobia bacterium (assembly GCA_963765085.1). Classification (GTDB taxonomy): domain Bacteria; phylum Acidobacteriota; class Terriglobia; order Bryobacterales; family Bryobacteraceae; genus Palsa-187. The sequence continues at coordinate 16,152 of CAVXVL010000016.1, forward strand.
CAAGCGCGATAAGAATGCCGGCGACGACACCACGCTGCTCGACGCGCTGAAGGCGAAAATACTGCCGGATCACGAAACCAAAGATCCCGTCGAAGGATTGCTGTATTTCGCGGTCAATACCGCCAAGCTGAAGGCCAAGGATCTCTCCCTGCTTTATAAAGGCGCGGGCGGCCACATCACGATCGATTTTAAAGCGTCGAACGGTCCCCTGTTTGAGCCGCGGCCTACGATTGACTTGCAGGGAGCAAACTGACGCTTAAACCGGGTCGCGTAGAGTCGCTCTAATACTGGATTGGGCTCGCCCGAGGCGATCTAATATTTGATTTGCTTCGCGTCGCGCCATAGGCGCATTAATACCTAATTTGCTTCGCGTCGCGCCATAGGCGCTCTAATACTTAATTTGCTTCGCGTCGCGCCATAGGCGCTCTAATACTTAATTTGCTTCGCGTCGCTCTAATACTTAATTTGCTTCGCGTCGCGCCATAGGCGCTCCAGGTCGTAATATTCCCGTGATTTTTCGGTAAACACATTGACCACGAAATCCCCGTAATCGAGCAAGATCCATTCCGCGTTCGTGTAGCCTTCGACGCTGTTCGGCCGCTCGCCTTCGCTCTTCAACTCGCGCTCGACTTCGTCGGCGATGGCCTGGCACTGGCGCGTATTTGCCGCGCCGCAAATGACCAGCGTGTCGGCAAACGTGGTGACGTCGCGCAGATCCAGCACGCGAATATCCTTGGCCTGTTTCGATTCGGCGGCGCGTACCGCAACCAGCCAATTGGTCGAAGCCGCAGGTGCGGCGGCAACGTCGGTGGCGGTGGGCAGGACCGCCCGGGACGTGGGCGCGCGTTTCGTGACTGTCTTTTTCTTCGGGGAACGGGCAGTCTTCTTGGCCGGTTCGCTGGGGGTTTTGCGCGGGCGTGGCAGTGGGGCGTGATCTCCTGTTGGTATCGTACTACACTGCGGCTCGCGTTCCGCATTCTCATTCCGTTACAATCGCCCTCATGCCGTCGCTGCGACTCCTGATTTCCGCTCAGGAGATTCATCAACGAATCCAAGAATTAGGCGCGGAGATCGACCGCGACTACCCGTCCGGCGAACCTGTCTATCTGATCGCCGTGTTGAAAGGCGCATTCATCTTTCTGGCCGACCTCGCGCGTGCCATGAAGACCCCGGTCCGCATCGAATTCATGGGGATATCGAGTTACGGACGAAGCACTACGACATCCGGGGAAGTGAAACTGATCAAGGATCTGGACGTCAGTGTGGAAAATCACCACGTCATCATCGTTGAGGACATCGTCGACAGCGGCATCACGCTCAGTTACCTGGTGAAGTTGCTGACGCAACGCAAGCCGAAATCACTGCGCATCGCCACACTGTTGGATAAGCCCGAACGCAGGCAGTCGCCCGTGCAAGTCGATTACGTGGGCTTCAAGATCCCCGACGAATTCGTAGTCGGCTACGGCTTGGATTTCGCTGAGGATTATCGAAACCTCAAAGACGTTTGCGTTCTCGCCCCATGAAGCAGTGGGATTCAGGCGCTGTCGCGATCGGCGCGTTAATTCTTCGCCGGTCCTAGGAGCGGTTTCAACGTCCGAAAAACCGTGTTCGAAATAATCTCCGCGCCTTCCGCCGTCGGGTGGATATGATCCGGCTGAAAGTAGCGGAGGTCCGGCGTAATAATGTCTGAGAAGATGAAGGGAATCAGCGGCAGCTTGTACTTCATCGCCAGGTCCACGAAAATCTTTTCGAAGCTGTGGACGTAATCCATTCCGTAGTTGGGCGGCAGTGTCATGCCCGCGATCACCACCTCGGCTCCCGCGCGCTCGAACGTCGAAATCAACTCCTGTAGGTTCATGCGGGTCATCGCGAGCGGTAGACCTCGCAATCCGTCGTTGCCGCCGAGCTCCAACAGAACCAGGTTCGGTTTGGCCGCGACCGCCGTCGCCATGCGTGCGACGCCGCCTTCGGTTGTATCGCCGCTCACGCCCATATTCACGACCCGCCAACGATAGCCCGCGGCGTCGAGCTTGCGCTGCAAATCGTCGGGATAACTGCGCCCTTGCGGAACTCCATAGCCGGCGCTGATACTATCGCCGAACACAACCAGCACTTTCTTCGTCTCATCCTTTGACGGCGCCTCTCTTGGGAGGGTCTGGACGACCGGATGAGCGATCTGCCCGAACGCCGGAAGAAAGGGGAGGAGCGCGAGAAGCGGAAAGCAACGCATCTGTTGCCATCATAATAAAAAAGGAATGGCTATTCTCGACGCGACCGGCATCACGAAGACGATTGACACGGGGACACACCGCGTAGAGATTCTGCGCGGCGTCGATCTGCAAGTGCCGGCAGGGCAGTTCGTGGCGATCATGGGAGCCTCCGGCAGCGGCAAAAGCACGCTGCTCGGATTACTTGCTGGCCTCGACACGCCTACTTCGGGGCGCATCGTCATCGACGGCGTCGATATCACCGGTCTGCAGGAAGACGCGCTCGCTCTGGTGCGCGGACGCAAGATCGGATTTGTGTTCCAGTCCTATCAATTGATCCCCACGCTGACCGCCGAAGAGAATGTTCTGTTGCCGCACGAGCTCACCGGCGGCGATGTTTCCGCTGGATTGATTCGCGCGCGCGAGCTGCTCACCAAAGTCGGTTTAGCCGATCGCATGGATCACTATCCAGTGCAGCTTTCCGGTGGCGAACAGCAGCGCGTCGCTTTGGCGCGTGCCTTCATGGTGAAGCCTCCCATGCTGATGGCCGACGAGCCCACCGGGAATCTGGATAGCAAGAACGGCGCACTCGTGCTGGATTTACTGATCGAGCTGAACCGGCATGAAGGGACGACTCTGATTTTGGTGACGCACGATCAAACGCTCGCCGTCCGCGCCGATCGCATTGTCACGTTGAGCGATGGTCTGGTCACGAGTGATGTGCTCAAGGAGCAAGTGTCTCAGGAACAAGGAGTCCGAAAATGAGGCTCTCCCTGCGCACGGCGAGCCGCATCGCCTGGCGCGAGACGCGTTCGTCGACGGCGAAGTTCCTGTTTGTCGTGTTAGCCGTCGCGGCAGGCGTAGGATCTCTTGCAGGCGTACGCGGCTTCAGCCAGAGCTTTCGCGACACGCTCAAGGACGAGTCCCGTACCGTGATGGCGGCCGACCTCACCGCGCGCCAATTCGCTCCCGCGACCGAAGCGCAAGCCGCAAAGCTCGACGATCTCGCGCGGGAGGGCGTCGCCCATACACTGATCACCGAGACGATTTCGATGGCATCTTCGGGAACGGCCGCGCCGGGATCCGATGCCGCGACTCCCGCACTGGTTTCGATCAAAGCGGTCGATCCTTCGCAATATCCTTACTATGGCGAAGTGAAGCTCGATCCTCCGATGCCTTTGAAGCAGGCTCTCACGCCGGATACGGTCGTCGTCGCCAACGACGTTTTATTGCGACTGAATCTGAAAGTCGGCGATCCGATCCGAATTGGGACATCGACCAAGAAGATCGCAGCCGTCGTGCTCAGCGAGCCCGACCGTATGTCCGGTAGCATGAACGTCGGCCTGCGCCTGATCATGTCCCGCGAGGCATTCGAGGGCACCGGACTGATGGGTTTCGGAAGCCGCGCGGCTTATCGATATTTGTTCAAGACGCAAGCGAACGCGCCGCCCGTGGAGCAGATTCGCGCTGAATTGAAGGGCGCACTCCCTGACGCGTTGATCGCCGACTTTCGCGAATCGAATCCGATCATCACGCGCGGCCTGGATCGCGCGACGACGTTTCTCAGCCTGGTTAGTCTCATCGCGATGATCGTCGGGGCGCTGGGCGTCGCCATGGCCATGCACGCGCACTTGCAGCAGAAGATGGATAACATCGCGGTGATGAAATCGCTGGGCGCGGCGTCACGCGACATCATCGGGATCTACGCGATTCAGACGCTGATGCTGGGAATGCTCGGCGGAATCGCCGGTGTGCTCGTCGGGAAACTCATTGAGCAAGCGTTCCCGATCCTCATCGCCCGCTTCTTCCAGATGGACTTCAAAACCGGCTGGAACGTCGACGCCGCGGTGCAGGGCATCGCCATCGGAATGTTGACGACGCTGCTGTTCACATTGCCTCCGCTGCTCGCGATCCGCAAAGTTCGTCCGGCTCTCATCCTGCGCCGCGATATGCCGGAGGTTCGCGCGGACTGGCGCAAACGGATCGCGGATGCGGGTCCGGCGCTCGTGTCGGGCGTGCTGATTCTCGCGGGTCTGGGAGGCATCGCGGGTTGGCTCGCGGAATCGCCTAAAGTGGGGGGCTACTTCGCGGGAGGATTAACCGTCAGCCTGATTCTGCTCGCGCTGCTCGCAACGGGATTGCTGCGCGTCATCAAGACATTCCTGAAGCGCACGCCGTGGAGAATTCCGACGCTGACGCGGCAAGGGCTCGCGAATCTGTATCGCCAAGGCAATCAGGCGCGCGCGATTCTCGTCGCCTTGGGACTCGGCGTGATGTTCACGCTGACCGTGTATCTGGTGCAGCACTCGCTGGTCTCGGAAATCATCGAAACTGCTCCGCCGGAAATGCCCAACGTTTTTTTGATTGGAATCACACCGGAGCAGGTGCAGCCGCTGCAGCAGTTGATCGCGAAGCAGCCCGGCCTCGAAGCCACGCCCGAGTTTGCGCCCAGCGTTCCGGTGCAGATCGTGAGCATCAATGGCACGCCCTTCCGGGAATTGGAACAGGGCGAGGGACGACGCCTGCGCGCGAGCCGCAACGTGATGTTCGCGGAGCAGAAGCCGCCATCGCTTAAAGTCGTACACGGCGCGTGGTGGAAGAGCGGCGAATCGCAACCGGTTCTCTCCATCGACGAAGAAGCCGCCGCGCGTTTGGGCCTGGGACTCGGCGATACGCTCACCATCTCCGCCGCCGGGAAGGAAGTTTCCGCGCGTGTGGTCGCGCTACATCAGGTGCAGCAGATGCGCACGGGGCTGGTGAACGAGCTCGTCTTCAATCCTCCTTCGCTCGCCGGCATGCCCGCGACGTTCTACGGCGGCGTCCGCATGAATCCATCGCAGGTGGGTGCGCTCGAACGCGCGGCTTACGCGAAGTTCCCGACGGTCACGGTGATCAACATCGCCGAGGCGCTCGCAATTATGCAGCAGGTGGTGGATCAGATCGCGATCGTGATCCGCTTCCTCTCCGGCTTCGCGATTCTCGCGGGCGCGATCATCCTCGCCGCGAGCGTCGCCGGGACGCGCTTTCGCCGCGTGCGCGAAGTCGTGATCCTGAAAACGCTCGGTGCGACCCGACGTTCGGCCGGCCGCATTTTCTCGGTGGAATTTTTAACGCTAGGAGTGGTCGCCGGCATCATGGGAGCGCTGCTCGCGTCCGCGTTTTCGAGCTTGCTTCTCAAACGTCTCTTGGACGCGACGTATTCCTTCGATATCAAGACCACGGCCATCGCTGTAGTGCTGACCGCGCTGCTCGCGCAAGCTTCAGGATGGCTCGCGAGTTTTCGAATCCTGCGTCAGAAGCCGCTGGAAGTTCTGCGAGACGAGTGATGTCTCCGTTCGAGGCATGCGCGGGCGTTCCTTGAATGTAAGAGAGTGACTACAGAGTTGCGATGACTATTACGCTGAAGCCCGACCAGGAGGCACTCGTTCAAGAAATCGTCGAAACGGGTGCGTTTCAGAGTGCCGAGGATGCTGTTGGCTCCGCGCTCGAAATGCTGCGCTTCCAGGGGGGAATGGCTGCGCGCGAATCGCGAAGCGATTGATGCGAGAATCCGGAAGGGCATCGCAGAACTTGACCGCAACGAGGGTATTCCCGAAGACCAACTTGAAGCCTATCTGGCCCGCCTGAAGGCCGAACCGGAGTGATCCGGTACGTCCTTGCCCGCTGCGGCAAGTGACATCGTCGAGATCTGGCGATACATTCGAAGAGAAAGCTCGGAGTCAATGGCGGATCGCGTGGAAGCCGTCATTCTCACCAAGATGGTTACCCTCGCAGAGACTCCGCTGCTCGGTCATTGGCGCCGCGATCTCACGAGTGCGAACGTACGATTCTCTCGCGTTTATTCGTATCTGATCGTCTACCGACCCGACACGTTCCCGTTACAGATCGTCGCCGTGCTTCATGCGGCACGGGACGTTAGTGCCATTCTCGGGAACCGGATACTTTGACAAATTAGTTTCGAGGGCCACGTGCTTAAGCGGCGAAGAGGGCTTTCAGTGGTTCGGGAACGTCGTCTCCGCTTTCCACCATGTCAGCCAATACCTGGAGGGCTATCGACTTGACCTTGCGCACGGCTGACTCTTCCGAATCTCCATAGGCCACCACGCCGGGAAGATCCAGTAGGCTCGCGAGGATCCGACCGTCGCTCTCACGCTCGACTTCGATACGGAGCGGTTCAATGGTAACCATGCTGCCCTCTTAGAGTGTATCTCCCTCAAGCGCTATCTCGAAGGGAATTCCGTCGTCTTGGCGGCTTATGGCCTGCAAAAGGCGTTCCTGCATGTTCGCTGCCTACGATAACGACTAATTGAAGAACTCCCTCGGAAGACCAGAGCGCGTTCGGTAGAGGTGGGTCTTGAACCACTCCCACTTTCCTAATTCGCTTTCGCAATTTTTCTTCTGGGTGAAGTGCTTGATGTTCTCTTCTGCGATTTGCTGCAAGTCTTCATAACGTTCACGGAGTTGCGGAATACCTCGGGGGTCAAACGAATCCGAATCTGAAATCAGCATCGTCGCGAAGTAATCGAGGTGTGTATGTCCGTCGTCGCCTGTCAGGAAGAGCTCTCCCCTCACTTGGGGATTAGTTCTAGAAATAACCTCCCGCGAGATGATGATTCTTGGATAGTTGGCAACTTGGGATTCCAAACGGTGAGCCTCGTTCATGGCAACCCCAACGACTACGCCGTCGCGGTGATGGAGAGGGCCGATGGCGACGCCGCCCCGGATCAGAAGCCCTAATCTTGCCGCGGCCGCGGCAAATTCGCCGACGGTAGATCGCAATAGGCTCAACCCCAGGCCGAGACTACCGCCGTGCAGGTGGGCCGTTCGATAACTAATCACAATGTGATCCGAAAATGTTGTGGTTGCCGGCGTTATCCAGGTCGCTGCTCCGCCCTCATCAGACCTTATCTCTTCGCGTTCAGATTCGGATCGCAGCGAAGCCAGGTCGTGCAAAAGCTCGATCAGCCTCGCAAGTTTTTCGGGCACCCATGTCTCCACCGCGTGGCCGAATCCCAGGATATCCATCAATAGAACTAACTGCTCTTCCATGATTCGTCGAAGCTCGCGCCTCTAATATGGATCTCGGCTCGCTAAAAATCGATCCCTTGCAAAATCTCACTCGGCCTCTTCTCGAACGCCTTCGAAATCGCGAGCAGACTCTCGATGCTCGGCAGATTCGTCCCTCGCTCGATCGCGCTGATCTGCGAAACGCTTAACTTCGTTTGCGTCGCCAGATCCTTCAGCGACCAGTCGCGCTCCACGCGCAGCATTTTGATCGAATGCCCCAGTCGCTCGCGCAGACGATCCTGTGGGGATTTGCCGAGTCCGAAGGTGCTGATAGCGTTCTTCAGCACCAGTCTCAGTTGCGCTAAGGAAAAAGGTTTGGCGAGGTAATCGAAGACTTTCAACTTGAACGTCGTCCGCATGTCTTCGAGCGAGGGGTAGCCGGTGATGATGATCACGCACAGTCCCGGCCAGCGCGTGATGAGCTGTTCGAGCACTTTATCGCCGCTCGCCTCGCCCATTTTCATATCCAGCAGGACGATGTCCGGCAAACTCTCTTCGCAACCATCGAAGAGATCCCGCGCGGTGCCAAACGCGCGCACGGTATAGCTGCCCTCGTCCTTGAGGAAATCTTCGAGGTACGTGCGGAAATCAGGATCGTCGTCGAGGATTGCGATGGAAGCGGTGAGTTCTGAAACGGTGTCGGTCATAGATTTGCAGGGGAAAAAGGGGACAGACAACTCTGTCCCCAGTTATGCCCATCCCATCTAAACTGTAGTCGCACGCGTGGACAGAGCAGTCTGTCCCCCTTTTTCCGAAGTTCGATCACTTAGAACTTAGATTACACGACCCTTCCATTCGACACGGCGGGCCGCTAATGCTCCCAGCGCTCCGCTGAATAGGCGCGGCGCAAGCGCGCAAATCCCGACCGGCGCCAGCAGTGCCAGACTCGCGCCGTACCAACGGCTCAGCACAAGGATCGGCCAGATCGCGATTCCGGCTGCCAGGAATCGATGATTTTCCATCAGTAGCCACACAAACGCCGGGATGCACAGCAGAAACGCAATCGCAGCCAGCACGATGCGTACGCCGATCCATGGATTCACCACGCTGAAGCGGTGCGCGTCGCGCGAGAACGATTCGGGATCGATGCGCACATGCCCCAATCTGCCCGCGCGCGCCACGCCGAATTTCATCCGATGCCGCTGCGCCAGGGCCGCCAGTTTCAGATCTTCATTCAGGTATTGACGAATGGCGCCGTGCCCGCCGACGAACTCATAGGGCTCGCGCTTCACCAGGATGGACTGTCCGTTGAAAGCCTCGGCCGGATCGGTGCGCGGGTTCAGGCCAAAGAAATACAGAGCCGTGGCATACGGCCCCAGAACGCGCGCGCCAAACGATTCGTAGGAGGGGCGCAGATAAATGGAGAGGAAATCCACCCTGCCGGCCTCCGCGGTCGCGACCGCCGATTCCAAGAACCCCGGCTCATACCACGTGTCCGCATCGGCGAACAAGATCCAGCGCGAGGTGAGCAGTCGCGCTCCTTCGGCGCACGCGCTCGCTTTCCCCACCATCCCGCCGAGAAGCTTCGGCGCTTTGACTACTCCCGCCCCGGCGTCGCGCGCGATCTCCGCGGTGTTGTCGGAGGAATGATCGTCCACGACGATAACCGTATCGGGAGGGAGACTTTTCACAGCGCGAGCGATGAGCTTCGCTTCATTGCGCGCCGGGATAACGACCATGCAGTCGGGAGGCGTTTCACCGGCGCGGCGCGCGTCGATCCGTGGGATAGAAATCTGATTCGCACGCGATTTCACTGCGATCACAGCGAGAAGTGCGGCCGATCCTAGGGCGAAGCCGACGCTGGGGTCTACTTTCACGGAGGTTCCGAGGGTGGGCAGCAAGTCGCTTAGGATCAGCACCTTGGGGGATGATAGCACGGTTGCTTCGCAGCCCGCGTGAGAGCCCTTCCGATACGTGCATAATAATTATTAATGATATTCACTGCTTGCATTTGCAGATGCAGTGCTGTATTCTGCTAAACGAGAGACGCGATGACATTCACGGAACCCAACCAGGCCCTCCTAAAACTCACCACAGTCTCTACCGCAATTATTCCGCTGCTTCAGGTAGTAGTAATTATTGGGGTCGGTGTAACCGGCCCTGCCTGAACGGCCCGATTCAAACGCACGAATCTAGGCCACTGGGCGGGGGACAAAGAGCCTCCGGCAGTGGTTTTTGTTTTTTAGGGCATCGTCAAAGAGGAGTCGAAGCGAATGTCAGGAACTTTAATGAGCGGCGCGCAAACAGTCTTGGAATGTTTGACGCGCGAGAAGGTGGAGATCATCTTCGGGTATCCGGGCGGCGTCACGCTGCCGTTTTACGATGCCATGTACGACAGTCCCATCAAGCACATTCTCGTGCGGCACGAGCAGAACGCGGCCTTCGCAGCCCAGGGCTACTCGCGCGCCACCGGCAAAACGGGCGTGTGCTGCGCGACTTCGGGACCCGGCGCGACGAACCTCGTGACCGGCCTAGTCGATGCGATGATGGATTCGATTCCGATTGTCGCGATCACCGGCCAGGTGACTAGCAAACTGATCGGCAGCGACGCGTTTCAGGAAGCCGACACGTTCGGCATCACGCGCTCCGGCACCAAGCACAACTTCCTGGTGAAGAACGTCGCGGACCTGCCGCGCATCATCCATGAAGCGTTCCACATCGCCTCGAGCGGACGTCCCGGACCGGTGCTCGTCGATATCACCAAGGATGCGTTCCAGGCGCAAGGGCATTACACGCCGGTGACCTCCATTCATCTTCCGGGCTATCGCGTGTACACCGAAGGCCACGCCGGCCAGATGCGGCGCGCCGCGCAGGCTATGTGGGAAGCCAAGCGTCCCATGATTTACGCGGGCGGCGGAATCATTCACTCCGGCGCTCATGCCGAGCTACAAGAATTAGTCGAATTGCTCGACGCGCCGACGGTGTGCACGCTCATGGGCCTGGGCGGGCTTCCGGGCCATCATCCGAATTTCATCAGCATGCCGGGCATGCACGGCAGCTACGCCGCGAATATGGCGATGACCGAGACGGATCTTTTGATCGCGCTCGGTACGCGCTTCGACGATCGCGTGACCGGTCGTCTGGCCGCCTTCGCGCCGCATGCCAAAGTGATTCACGTCGATATCGATCCGGCGGAAGTGGGCAAGATCCGGGTTCCCGAAATCCCGATCGTCGGTGACGTGAAGAAAGTTCTCACGCGCATCCTGGAAGAATTGAAGGCCACCGGCGAAGAGAAATCGCGCAACGAAGCTTCGCGCGCCGCCTGGTGGCAGCAGGTGAACGAATGGAAGCGCGAGCATCCGCTCGAACCTTCCATGTCCACCGATGCGATCAAGCCGCAACATCTGATGTCCGAAATCGACCAGTTGTCGGGAGGGGAAGCGATCGTCTGCAGCGACGTCGGCCAGCATCAGATGTGGGCCGCGCAGTTGATCAAGTTCAATCATCCGCGGCTGTGGCTGAATTCGGGCGGATTGGGATCCATGGGATTTGGATTGCCTTCGGCCATCGGCGCGCAGTTCGCGCGTCCCGACAAATTAGTTTTCGCGATCTGCGGCGACGGCGGCTTCCAGATGTCGATTCCGGAACTCGCCACCATCGCCAATCACGCGCTGCCGGTCAAGATCATCGTGATGAACAACGGCTATCTCGGCATGATCCGGCAGTGGCAGGAACTGTTCTATAACAATCGCCTGTCGCAGGCGAAGCTCGATACCTTCCCGAATCCCGAGAAGCTCGCGGGAGCGTACGGCTTCAAGGGCCGCACGGTGGAAAGTCCGAAGGATCTGCGTAGCGCGCTTGAAGAAGCCGTGAAGGAGCCGGGTCCGTATTTGTTGAACGTGCGCGTCTCGCCGTTTGAGAACGTGTTCCCGATGGTGCCGGCCGGCGGCGCGATCAACGAAATGGTGCTCGGTCCGCCGCAACCGGTGGAAGTGGCTTAACGCGGTGGCGAGTGGCCAGTGGCCGGGCCGGATGGCGGCGGTGTTTGGGAACCGCGAATGCAATGAGCGGGCCGGCGACGGGCAAGAGATGTTTGGGAACGAGACACAGGATTAAGGAGCGGGCCGGAGGGAACCTCCGGCACGGCGGAAACACAAGGGATGTTTGGGAACGAGATACACGATTAAGGAGCGGGCCGGAGGGAACCTTCGCCGGCACGATGTGCGGAAACATATGTTGCAGTTGATTTCGTTGTTGATGGAAAACAAACCGGGCGCCCTGATGCGCGTCACCGGACTGCTGAGCTCGCGCGGCTATAACATCGAGAGCCTCACCGTCGCGCGCACGCTCGATCCCGAGCTCTCGCGCATGAGCATCGTGGTCGACGTCGAGCCCAACCAGCGTACGCAAGTGATCAAGCAGATGAACAAGCTGATCAACGTGCTGCAAGCGGTCGATCTGACCGAAGGCGCGGCGGTACGCCGGGAACTCGTGCTAGTGCGCGTCCGCGCGCAGATGCAGAATCGCACGGCGATCCTGAAGGAAGCGGAAATCTTCGGTGCTCGTGCGGTCGATTCTTCAGTCGAAGGCTTCGCGCTCGAAGCCACGGGCGATCCCGAGAAGCTCGACGAATTCATCGACGTAATGCGAAGCTATGGAGAGATCGAGGTGACGCGTTCCGGACTGGTCGCCGTCTCACTCGATAACAAAAAACTGAAGCTGGCTCCTCCAGTCAACAAAGAATCAGAAGTTGAATCCTCATCCCACGGAGTTTTGAAGAATGGTTAAGACGTACTACGAGCAAGACGGCGACATTTCCCTGTTGAAAGGTAAGACCGTCGGGATTTTCGGCTATGGAAGCCAGGGTCACGCGCACGCGCTGAATCTTCGCGATTCGGGCATCAGCGTCGTGATCGGCCTGCCGGAAACGAGCAAGAGCCGGGCGAAAGCCGAGTCGGCCGGCCTCCGGGTCATGGCCGATGCGGATGCGGCTAAAGCCTCGGATGTAATGATGCTCCTGGTGCCCGACCATATTCAGCCGGATCTTTACGAGCAGGATCGAAGCAGCACCTGACGGCCGGTAAGACGCTGATGTTCGCGCACGGCTTCGCGATCCATTTCGGATTCATCAAGCCGCCTGCCGATATCGATGTCACGCATGATTGCGCCGAAAGCCCCAGGGCATCGCGTCCGCGAGATGTTCGTCGACGGCATGGGTGTTCCTGCCCTCGTTGCCGTGCATCAGGATGTCTCCGGCAATGCCTTGAAGCAGGCGCTTGCCTACGGTCTGGGTCTTGGCTGCCTGAAGGCCGGCATCATCGAAACCAGTTTCAAGGAAGAAGCTGAAACCGATCTGTTTGGAGAGCAGGCGGTCCTTTGCGGCGGGCTGTGCGAGTTGATCCGCGCCGGGTTTCGAAACGCTGGTCGAGGCCGGTTACGCCCCCGAAATGGCGTACTTCGAATGCCTACATGAAGTGAAGCTGATTGTCGATCTGATCTACGAGGGCGGTTTGAGCTATATGCGCTACTCGATTTCGGATACGGCCGAATACGGCGATTATACCCGCGGCCCTCGCGTGGTCAACGAGCAGACACGCGCGGAGATGAAGAGGATCCTGTGCGGAGATTCGTTCGGGCGAGTTCGCGCGCGAGTGGATCGCGGAGAACAAAGCGGCCGCCAGAAGTTCCTCGCCATGCGCGAGGGGCACAGCATCAGCTGATCGAAGAGGTCGGCGCGAAAGCTGCGCAAGATGATGCCGTTTCTCAAGAAGAAAAAAGAGGTCGGCGTACCGGCCGTAATAACCGCTCGCTCGCAGGATTGCGGGCGGTTTTTCGTTGGACTTAATTTATGCGGCGTATTTACGTTCGACACCACGTTGCGCGACGGCACTCAAGGCGAAGCCGTCAGTCTCTCCGCCGAGGACAAGATGCTCATCGCCCACAAGCTGGACGAGCTGGGGATCGACTACATTGAGGGCGGCTGGCCAGGGTCCAATCCGAAGGACAAAGAGTTCTTCGCGCGAGCCAATCGATCGACGTTGAGTCACGCGAGGCTGGCGGCCTTCGGGGCGACGCGCATGGCGGCAACAAGCCGTGGAAGAGACCCGAGCGTGAACGCGTTGATCGGGCCGGTACGCCGGTGGTGTGCGTTTTCGGCAAGAGCTGGGAACTGCAGGTCCGCCGGGCGTTCAGCATCACCAAAGAAGAGAATATCGCAACTGATCTCCGATACCGTGCGCTATCTCAAGGCGCACGGCAAGGAAGTGATCTACGACGCCGAGCATTTCTTCGACGGGTACAAACCAACCGTGAATTTGCTCTGCGGACGATCGAAGCCGCGCATAAAGCCGGCGCCGATATGCTGATGCTGTGCGATACGAACGGCGGCACGATGACCGCGCAGCTCGCGGAAATTTGCGCCGACGTTCGCAAGAAATTCGAAGGCGTGCTCGGGATCCATACGCATAACGATTGCGAACTCGGCCGTCGCCAACTCGCTGGCCGCGATGGAACAGGGTTTCGCCCACGTGCAGGGATGCACTGAACGGTTACGGCGAACGCTGCGGCAACGCGAATCTCGCCACGGTCATCGCCAATCTGGAACTGAAGATGGGACACACGACCATCGGCAAGGAGCGCCTCGCGCGCCTGACGTCGACAGCGCGCTTCATCGCCGAACTGGCCAATCTGCCGATGCGCGACGACCAGGCGTACGTGGGACACAGCGCTTTCGCCCACAAAGGCGGCGTGCACGTAAACGCCGTGCTCAAGGAGTCGAGCGACGTACGAGCACGTTAATCCGAAAGCTGGTCGGCAATCGCCAGCGCGTGCTGCTGAGCGATCTTTCGGGCAAGGGCAGCATTCTTTATAAGCTGAAGCAGCACGGCCTCGAAGATCGTCTCGACGATGCCGCCCGGAGAGAATTGCTCGATCGCATCAAGCAGCTCGAATTTCAAGGCTACGAGCTCGAAGCGGCCGAAGGCACTTTTGAATTACTGGTCCGCGAGGCTCTGCGCCCCGGCTTGCAGCTTTTCGAAGTGGTGAACTACGAAGTGCTCACACGTTCGGCGAGTTCCACGGCGAACGTAACCTTAAAGGTTCATGACAACGTGCTGACGGCGTCGGCCACCGGCAACGGTCCGGTCAATGCGCTCGATCTCGCGCTGCGGCAATGCTTGTCAACGCTGTACCCGGGCATCGCGGGCGTGCGGCTGACCGATTACAAAGTCCGCGTGATCGATTTCAAAAAAGGCACCGCGGCTCGCGTACGCGTCCTGATCGAATGGTCGGATCATAAGCGCAGTTGGGCGACGGTCGGCGTTTCGGAAAACGTCATCGAGGCGAGCTGGTTCGCTCTGGCTGATGCCATGCGCCTGGAACTGATGCGCCTCAACGAGCAGGATCCGAATATCCAGAAAGCGGTCGAAGACTACTGCTGGGGCGTCTGACGCCTTTCTTAAGCGCCGATTCCCGACGCCTTCCCGATCGCTCGTCTCACAATCCCGATCTGGCCGTTGTGATACGACTCGTGAAAAATCAGGAACATCACCGACGCACCCACGGTCGGTTTCTCTGGCGGAATCGGAAACAGCTTGCGGTCGATCTCGACGGCGAGTTCCGCGTCGGTGAGCGTCTCCAGGCGCGCGAGAATCTTCTCGGCGCTCTCTTTTAACCCTTCGACGATCCGCTCCAGCGGCGCGCAAGGATCGCCCATGCGAATGGGCTGTGACCCTTTTCCGTAAAAAGCAGACTCCTCGTCGTTGAGAAATGGACCGCCCGCGCCGATTCTGGCGGCCATCCGCCCACGCGCACCCAGAATGTGTCCCGCGAGCCAATTAATCCCGTTGGCGGTTTCGCCCGCGCACCGCAGGCTGTCGTCATGGCTGATGTCCGCCAGATTCGCCAGTAATATCTTGTGTTCGGCGCCGAAGATATAAGCGAGAGTTTGTGCCAGCATGTTTGTCCTTAAGCGGTTCAGGCACAATGGTACGATACCGGCCGCGCGTTTTGCCCCATGGATCCTCGCAGTACTTAAGCCAAACTCCTACCGGTTCTCTAAGGTGTTCGCAGCATAGTAATTGCGCCGAGGCCTCCTTACTATGGAAATCGATGTCATGGTCAGATGATATGCGGTGCCTGTTCTGCGACGGCAAACTGCCGTTGTACCGCAAGATCACGAGCGGGCAGTTTTGTTCGGCGAAACATCGCAACGCTTACTGGAAAGAGCAGGAGCGGCTGGCGGTGGAGCGTCTGTCGCAGACGCACGATTCGCTGCGCGCCTATCGGCCGGCGGAAGCCGACACGATTCTTGCGACACCGCCCGTGGTTGCCTCGTCTCCCCTTTCGAATCCTTTTTATCTCGACGGTCAGCGATTCGAGGAAGATGCCGTATTGGATTTCGCGCGCACGGCATCCAACCGCGATATCGTGACTCTCGCGGGCTTTGTGAGGCCCACGCCTCCGCTCGCCTCCGACTGGTATTCGTTTGCTTCCGCAGCCGCCATTGCGCCGGTGAGCTTTCCTGTTCCGGTGCCTGAAATCCTGGTCACATCGGGCGCGAGTCCGGCTTTTCTCGCGGCATTTTCCGGCGATCAACCCGTGGCCCAGACGATCGATCTGGTTTCGTCCACTCGTACCGGCCGTCGTCGAACGGACCCGCCGCGTCGTCCAGCCGCTCACGCCTCCGACTGCTGCGCTGTCGCGCGTCGTCGAGCTCGGCATCGCTCCGGAAATTCCGGGCCTGTTGCTGACACGGCCGGAAGCGATGACCGAACCGGTCATTGAGAGCACCGTCGCGGACAATCCGGTCGTGGTCGAGCCGGTTCTCGCGGAGACAATGCTCCCAGAGACAACGCTCGCGGTTCATCCCGAGATCGTCGAACCGGAGCCACCCGCCTTGGCTGGCCCGGTCGCGCTCGGAAAGCCTGCGGCGCCATCGTACCCGCCGCCCGCCGCGAAACCGATTCCGGCCGAGCATACCGGCATTGCCGTCGCCGCCTATCAGTTGGCCCATCCGGCTCTCGTGAGGACAGATTCGCTTGCCCCTTCCATGGCTCTCGCCGTTGCGCTGCGGAAGTCGAACGCGGCATCATCTCCGTTCGTGTTTTCGTGCGTGCAAGCCGCGCCGCTCGATCGCGCGATTCCCGCGCCTGCGCGGACGACTCTCGCCAGCGAGCCGGTCGCGCGCACTCTGGGATCGGCGAAAATGCTTGCCCTGGTGGCGCCGCGGACATCGGCTTCGGCTTCCGCACCCGCGGACGCGTCGGTGGAGGCGATCTCTGCGCCTGCCGCGTCCACAAATTCAAAAGCTTTCCTTGCTCCGAAAAATCTGCCGCCTTCCGGACTGACAGTGCCTCCGGTGGCGGAGCGCATGCCGCTTGCGAACGTGGTGCGGTATGCATTGCGCAGCGGCGGCTCGGTGCCCGCCAGAAACGCCGTGGCGCCTGCCGAGCACCCAGCCGGAAGCGTGGAGATTCCGGCAACCTCGCTTGCGTGCGTCTCGTCGATGCAAGAGCCGAGTTCCGCGTGGCTTGCCAAACTTCGGTTTAACGTCGCGCCCTCGGCGCTCGTACCGGTGCGAGCTGTAGCCGCAAACCTGGGCCCGGTTTTCCCGAATGGCGTTGAGCCGAAGGCGCCCACATACGCATTTCAACCGGTGGATGGATCGGCCGTTCCTCCGCCTCCGCGCAGCTTCCTGGCGTTCGCCAACTGGACGCCTCGCGATCCCTCGGAGCGCCGCGACGCGTGGGAGCACGTGATTGATTTCTGGCGCATGCGCCGCGTGATCTCAAAATTCTTCTGTTCGCCATCCCCGTGCTGCTCACCTTCGCCCTGCATCCGCATTTGCCGAAGGTGCACGTGGCTGCTCCGAGCGGCACCGCGAGCACGGGTCTCGGCAAGAATTTCCAGCAGGTCTTCACACAACAGGTGAACGCCGTCCAGCGCGACGTCGCGAGCCGGGCAGGCGTGGCTTTGTCCGAGGATTTTCGTTCCGGGCTCGAAGACTGGCAGACGCACGGAGATTTGTCGGCGGCCTGGTCGTTCGATGCGAACGGCTTCGTGCGCCCGGGATCGCTTGCGCTTTACCGTCCTTCCATGCGCCTGGCGGATTACGATCTCCAGTTTCTAGGGCTGATCGATAAAAAAGCGCTCAGCTTCGTCGCCCGCGCGCAAGATTTTACGAATTACTACGTGATCAAGCTAGTCGTTCTGAAGCCCGGCCCGCTGCCGACCATCGGTATAACGCGCTATGCGGTGATCGACGGCAAGGCGCAGAATCGCGTGGATTCCATCGCGCCCATCAATGCCATGCCGGACATGCTGTATCACGTCGAGCTGAACGTCCATGACGATACTTACCTGTTAACGTTGCAAGGCAAAGTGGCCGATAGCTGGTCGGAGCCTCGCCTAACGCGCGGTGGTGTCGGTTTCTTCGCTCCGCGGGGAGAAGAGAGCCGCGTGCGGTGGGTGCAGCTGACGCATCAGTACGACATGCTGGGACGCCTGTGTGCGTACCTGGCGCCCTACAATATTCCAACCACGAACGGGAGCTTTTGATTTATGAGTGCTCGTAAGACCGACGCGGCCCCAGCGGCCAAGAGCTTCGCCCGCGCTGGCGCGCGCGGTTTCCCTCCATCTGGAAGGCAAGCACAAGGATGCCTTGAAGGAGCTCAACACCGCCATCGAAAACGGCGACGAGCGCGCCGAAATCTACGCGGCCAAAGCGCACATCCTTTTCGAGCTCGATCAGTTCGAGGACTCGGTCAAGAGTTACGAGAAACTTCTGGCTCTGGCGCCGCGGCATACCACCGCGCACTTCAACCTCGGCATCTGTTACGAGAAGCTGAATCGTTGGAACGAGGCGACAGACGCCTTCCAGAAGGCCATCGACGCCGATCCGAACCGCGTCGAAGCGCAGCTCGGCCTCGGAATCTGCCTGCTGCATCAAGAGAAGCCGGAGCCGGCCATCACGGCCTTCGATAAGGTCCTCTCAAAACTGCCGGAGCATGAGACCGCGCTGTTCGGCAAGGCCGTTTCCTTGCAGTTGCTGTGGAAATTCGACGAAGCGACCGCGCTCTATCAGCGCCTGCTCGCTAAGAATCCGCAGTCCGAGGAGTGCCTGGTGAATCTGATCACCATCGGCATGGCGCGCAAGGATTACGACGCGATCCGCAAATATTCAGAGCAGTTGCTCGTGCTGCGTCCCCACTCGCAGGCCGCGCTCGAAGGCCTGGCGACCTGCTCGTTCCAATCGAACGACTACGACGCGGCCGCGCGTTTGTGCGCGAAGCTGGTCGAGTCCACGCCCGATCACTTCGAGCGCTGGTTCAATCTGGGAGTCGCCGAGCAGAAGTGTAGCAATCTTGCTGAAGCGGCGAAAGCCTACGGAGAAGCCATTCGCATCCGTCCCGACGCGAAACAGGCGCACGTCAATCTCGGCATCGTGCGGCAGGAAAATAGCGACCTGGGCGGTGCGCGCGAATCCTACGAACGGGCGCTGCAAATCGCCCCGGATCTGGCCGACGTGATCTACAATCTCGCCAGCGTGATGGAGCAGCAGGGCAAAAAGAGGACGCCGAGCGGCTGTACGTCAAACTTCTTTCGCGCAATCCGGAATGGGAGGACGCGTGGTTCCGCCTGGGATATCTGCGCCTGCAACGCGCCGACCATCGTGCGAGCTGCGGAAGCGTTCCAGAACTGCGTTCGCAAGCGCGCGCCGTGGCCCGAAGCGCAGCTCAATCTGGGCCTGTGCTTACTGGAACTGGGCGACCGCGAGAGTGCGGCCAAAGGCGTTCGAGGCCGTGATCGCCTACCGACCCAGCTCGCTCGACGCTCTGCGCGGCTTAGCGGCTCTGGCGGTCGAACGCGAAGATCTCGAAAAGCGCTCGATCTTCAAGCCAAGCTCATCGAAGCGGGCGAGAGGACCCCGAGCTGTTCTACAACACCGGGTTCTCCTGCAGAAATCCGGACAAGTGGAAGACGCGATTCGTCTCTATCAGGAAGCACTCGGGAGCGTCCGAATTCGCGGAAGCACTTCTCAACCTGGGCCATGCTCTCAAATCGCAGGGTCAAGCCGGATCAGGCGCGCGATTGCTGGCGTCAAGCGCTGGAGCAAAAGCCGGAATTCGCCGCAGGCTATTACGAACAATAAGTATCGCGCCCCGGGTCGAAATAAGCACTCCCGTCACGCCGCATGCAGCGGTTGAAATCAATGACCGGACAGTTTTCGCTAGACAATATTTGGCGCGGCTGTCCGGACATTCTGTTCGAGAAAGCGAATCGCGTCCGCGGCTTCTCTCCCAATCGTTTCCAGATTCGCAAGCAAGTAAATACGCTCTCGCCTGCGTTCCAAATCCCCTGCAGGTAACACATAAGCGAGCAAGCCGCTCGCGTCCGCGACGCTCACCAGCATGATGTCGCGCGGCTCCGGTATTGCGTCGGTCAGGATCGCTTCCGCCAGGCGCTGCCGCACGTGCTGCGCCTGTTGGTTGTCCACGATGGGGAACCGCGTTACGTCGATAATCCACAGCTTGCGCGACTTCTCATGGCGCAAGATGCCGCGCTCGATGAGCGACGCTAGCGCGAATTCTTCCAGGTAATCGCGGTAACCGAAAGCCTCCTGAATCCACGCGCGCACCGTAGTTAGCTGCGGGCTTGCTCGCCATCTCCCGCAAAAAATGATCCATGGCGGCGCGGCCCGTGGGAGTCGTATCCACGATTTGAATTTCGGAAGTGCCGGTATCGATCTTGCCGGCGAGCGCGAGGTCGAAGAACAATGCGCCTCCGAGTGCGTACGCCGTTCCGAAGCCAGCGGACGAACGGAGTTTGCCGGTCTGCTCGTCCACCGTCAGCAGGACGATCTCTTCGAGCATCGCGAGAGTGGTCAGCACGGAGCGCTTCCTGCATCCGCATCAAGCGATCCATGCAGCTGATCGCGCAAAACTTCCTGGACGCCGGGCGTCGCGGCGCATACCACGAACTCGGCGCGATGCTGCTGGGCGGCGCGCGCACCCATGAGAACGGCCCGTAATCCCGCGCTCGAAATGTAGTCCACTTCCGTCAGGTCCAACGCCACGCGCGAATGCTCCGCCGCGGCGGCCAGCAACGCGGCCTGAAGCTCATCGGCCGTAAGCGTGTCCGCGCGTCCTTGCGGACGCACCACGCACCAACCCCCGGTGATTGTTCCTGTGAAATTGTCATGCTTCCCCTAACGCGAAGGCGGCGGCGCAACGTCCGTGCCGCGAAGCTGCGCGCGGTCGAGCGCAGTCTTCACGTAACCGCTTGTACGCACTTCTTCGATAAATCGATTTGCGAGTGCCAACTTCTCCCGATCGCCCTTCTCGACGATGATGGACTGCCCGACCCATAAAAAATTATCCGGCAAGGCCCGCACCGCGGACCATTTCTCTGCTGCCCATCTTCCGGCCCGGTCGCGATTCTCCTCCCACCGCGTCCAATTCTCCGGCAGCCAACATCCGATTCGACCGGCTTCCGGCGGGAAACGGGCATCACGACGAATTGGCGACATGCTTCAACGTTGAGCTCAAAAAGAAATGTTGGTCTGTCCCTTGGTCGCTCCAACCGTCACGCCCGCGCGATCTACATCGGTCAGTAATTCTTAAACGGCGCATTTCGCCGCCACCAGAAACGCGTTGTGCATCAGGATATAGGGATCGGAGAAATTTATTTCCGCGCCTCGTCGGCGTCAAACGCGAGAAAGCCGACGTCGGCGGTGTGATTGTTGAGATTGTCGATCACGGCGCGCGCATTCGCGGCGGGTATCAGCGTGTAAGGCACGCCCAACTTTCGCGCCATTCTTTCACCATGTCCGGAACCATGCTGAAATATACGCCGGTTTGCGGATCCTTGTGGCCGTGCACCGGATTGCTTCCGAGGAACGCGGTCGGAAAGTTCCCGTAGGCGTGAGATCGGTGGCGCTTGCCGAAACCGCCGCGATCGAGATTGCGACAGCGACAAT
>CAVXVL010000017.1:0-17968 GCA_963765085.1 Terriglobia bacterium
CGATTTCCCGCGAAGTGGAATCCGTCAAGACGCTGGCCGACGAATTTTCGCGGTTCTCCCGGTTCCCGGCGGCGCAGCCCGTGCCCAGCGATCTGAACGAGGTGGTCAAGAACGCGCTGGCCGTGTTCTGCGGCCGCCTGGACGGCATCGAACTGCGCGTCGATCTGGCCCCCGATCTGCCGCCGGTGAACGTCGATCCGGAGCAGTTCAAGCGCGTGGTGGTGAATCTGGTCGACAACGCCGCCGAGGCCATGCGCGATTCGCTGGTGAAGCGGCTTTTGGTGCGCACCGCGTCAAGCGCCGGAATCCATCGAACTGCTGGTGGCCGACACCGGCTGCGGCGTCTCCGCCGAGGATAAGGAGAAACTGTTTCTGCCCTATTTTTCGACCAAAGGGCGCGGGACCGGTCTCGGTCTGGCCATCGTCAGCCACATTGTTTCCGAACATGGCGCGCCGCATTCGCGTCGAGGACAATCAGCCCGCCGGCGCGCGTTTCTATCGTCGAGATTCCACGTGGCCGCCGCGATGGCCGAGCCGAGCCGCGTCGAGCCCGGAATCCGCGCGTGAAGCCACGCGCGCATCCTGATCGTGGACGACGAACCCGGCATCCGCGAATCGCTGCGCGGCGTGCTCGAGGACGAGGGCTATCTGCTGCGCGGCCGTCGAAAGCGGCGAAGCATGCCTGGAAGAATCGCGCGCCAGGCCTACGACGCGGTCCTGCTGGACGTCTGGCTGCCCGGCATGGACGGCATGGAGACGCTGGCTCGCATTCAGGAGATTCCGTTCGGCGACCGGCCCGAGGTCGTCATCATCTCCGGCCACGGCACCATCGAAACCGCCGTCAGCGCCACCAAACTCGGCGCCTTCGATTTTCTCGAAAAACCGCTGACCATCGAAAAGGTCACGGTGGTGATCAACAACGCCGTGAGCAGCGGCGTCTGGAAATCGAAGATCGTCGCCTGAAGGAAGCGGCGACGCCAAGCTTCGCATCATCGGCGAAAGCGTTCCGATGAAGGCGCTGCGCCAGCAGCTGACCCTGATGGCCGCCACCAACGGGCGCGTGCTGATTTTCGGCGAAAGCGGCACCGGCAAGGAATTGATCGCCCACGCGATTCACGCCGCCAGCCCGCGCGCCGACGAACCGTTCGTCGAAGTGAACTGCGCCGCGATCCCCGAGGAGCTCATCGAAAGCGAACTGTTCGGCCACCGCAAGGGCAGTTTCGCCGGCGCCGCTGGAAGACAAGATCGGCAAATTGCAAAAGGCCGACGGCGGCACTCTCTTCCTGGACGAAGTGGGCGACATGTCGCTCAAGACCCAGGCCAAGGTGCTGCGCGCGTTGGACGAGCAGCGTTTCGAGCCGGTGGGCGCTTCCGAATCGATTCAGGTGGATGTGCGCGTCGTCGCCTCAACGAACAAGAATCTGGAAGAAGAAATCGAGCGCGGCAATTTCCGCGAGGATCTGTTTTATCGCCTGAACGTGATCCCCTTCCATGTTCCTCCTCTGCGCGAACGCATCGAAGACGTTCGTCTGCTCGCGGATCATTTCCTGCGTGAATTCACCACCGCGTACGGGCGCAAGCCGAAGGAACTGACCGAGGAAGCGTTTCGCGCGCTCGAAGAATATCCGTGGCCCGGCAACGTGCGCGAGATTGCGCAATCTGATGGAGCGCATCGTCATCATGAATCCGCAGGTACGCATCGAAGCGCGCCACATCCCTCTCGACCGCTCGCGCCGCGCTGTTTTCGACCGGCCCATGGAGCGCTTCGGCAGCCTGCAGGAAGTACGCGAGGCAGCCGAACGCGATTACATTCTCAAGAAGCTCGAAGATGCGAAAGGCAACATCACCCGCACGGCGGAATTGCTGGGCCTGGAGCGCAGTCACCTCTACCGCAAGATGAAGGCGCTCGGCATCGTTCTTAAAGAAACCTGATGCAGCGTCCGTCGCTCGCCGCTTTGACCGCCGTTTTTTTCAAAGTCGGCAACTCCACGTTTGGCGGCGGCCCTCCGACCATGGCCGCGCTGCAACGCGAGTTCGTGGATCGTCACGAGTGGCTTTCGCACGAAGAGTACGGACTCTCCTTTGCACTCGCTCGCCTGACGCCCGGCACCAATGTGATGGCCTTCTGCGCCGCCACGGGCTGGCAAATTCTAGGATGGGCCGGAGCGATCATGGGGACGCTTTCGGTCACGTTGCCTTCCGCCGTGATCGCCGTGTTGATCACCGTCGGCTACGAAAATTGGCGCACGAATGCACTCGCGCTCGCCGCCATCAACGGAACGGTTGCCGCTGTTGCGGGCATGATGCTCGCAACGGTTTATACGCTCGTGAAGCCGCACATGGCGGCGTCGGAGCACCCGACGTTCGGTTCCCCTGCGCCACGCTTAAGTCTGATTCGCAGCGTACGTGCAATCGCTATTTCCGGCGGTTCGTTTGTCGCGCTATGGAAATTCGGTTTGTCCCCCTTGCAGATCATCGGAATTGTTCTGGTGATTGGCTTGATCTGGCAGGACCCCGCCGACCGGCAGCCGCCCGCCGCCCTGCTCCCCGCACAGGAGCGTGCACCGAATTGAATATCTTGATTCTGTACCTCGTGCTTCTGAAAGCCGTGATGACGTCTTTCAGCGGAATGGCGTCGCTGCCCATGGTGCGGCAGGATCTGGTGGTCACCCGGCAGGTGCTGACGGATCGCCAGCTTGCAACCGCCATTGTCGCGGGGCGCACGGGTCCAGGCCCCAACGGTTTGTATCTGGTCAGCGTGGGCTATTTCGTCGATGGATTGCCGGGCGCTTTGGCCGGATTGATCGCGCTGCTGACACCGGCGTTCCTCGTCATCCCCCTGATGCGCTGGATGGGAAATTACGCAAAGCTCCCACGCATTCGCGGAGCGATCCGCGCCGTCGTGTTGGGGAGTGCGGGATTACTGATGGGCGCGTCGGTGCCCATGGCCCAATCCGCATCGACGACTCCGCTCCTGACGACGATCGTAGTGGTGAGTTTTCTCGTGCTTGCGTTTACGAAGGTGGAAACCTGGTGGGTGATGGGCGGTGCAGCGGTTATTGGACTCGCGGCGGGGTTACTTCACTAAAGCAGAGGAACCACCGCGGCCCACACATCGGCGGCAACTTCTTCCACGGAACGTGACCCATCGATCAAGCGCACGCGGCGCGGTTCCTCTTCGGCGAGCTGATGGTACGCGTCGCGCACCTTGCGATGAAACGCCGAACGATTCCTGATCGAGCCGCGTTTCCACATCATGAGTTCGCTCGCTGCGCTTGTGCGCGCGTGCGAGGCCGACTTCCGTATCGATATCGATGACCAGCGTCAGATCCGGAACCAGCCCACGGCAGGCGATCCGGTCGATATCGTAAACCACGTCCGCGCCCAGGTCGCGCGCCGCGCCCTGATACACCAAAGTCGAATCCGTGAAGCGGTCGGAGATCACGATGCGCCCGGCGGCGAGCGCCGGCAAAATCCATTGATCGACATTCTGTGCGCGCGCCGCGAACATGAGTAAGAGTTCTGCGGTAGGACACAGGTCGGCATTTTTCGCATCGAGCAGCACGCGGCGGATCTGCATGCCGATCGGCGTGCCGCCCGGCTCGGCTGAATCCAGCACGTCGCGGCCGAGAGATCGCAAATGCGCCGTAAGCATTCTCGCTTGCGTGGATTTCCCGCTGCCTTCCGGGCCTTCGAGCGTGATGAAAGGCGCTCTCTTGGTCAAGATCTGATCGCTCATCGGTTCAGTCGTAGACGAAATGCAGGACTTTTTTCAGATCTTCCCATGCTTCGCGCTTGGCTTCCTGATTGTAGGCGCGCAACAGATAGGAGGGATGATACGTCACCATCACCGGAATATCGTGCCATTTATGCCATTTCCCGCGCAGCTTCGTGACGCCGTCTTTCGTCGCCAGGATCGCCTTCGCCGCCGTTGATCCCATCGCGCAAATCGCCTTGGGACGAATCGTCATCAACTGGCGAAATAAGAACTGCCCGCAGATTTCCATCTCATCCGGCTGCGGTGCACGATTCTCCGGAGGACGGCACTTTACCACGTTGCAGATGTACACATCCGGACGCTGGATCGGAATGCCTTCCTTCAGCGCGGTCCGTCGATCATCTGCGTCAGCAATTGACCGGCACGTCCCACGACGGCAGTCCCTGCGCGTCTTCATCCGCACCCGGACCTTCGCCGACAAATACCAGTCGCGACTGCTCGTTGCCCGATCCGAACACGATCTTGGTTCTCTGCTCGCACATCGGCAGCGCTTGCAATCGCCGATATCCTGCTGGATTTTGAGCAGCGTGTCGTCGAGCGGCGCGAGCGGCGGCACAGACCACGTCAGAAAAGGCAGCCGGTGTTGGAATCGACGGCACTACCGGCGGAGGAGTCGGCGCAGCTTCCTCGACCGGGGCGGGCTTTGCGGCTACGGATTTCGTCGCTGTGGATTTCGCGGCCGCCGGCTTTCGCCGGTAAACTTCCTTCACGCCGATGTCCCGATAAAAAGCCAACTGTCTCGAAGCTCATCCGGATTCATGAACGGGCGTGCAGCGCAAGGCGCAACTCGGGATTTCGTCAAGGATCCGGCGTGCGATGTCGCGTTTGGGAGCGCGGCTGACGGATATCGTCTCGCCGCCGCGCGTCATCAGCACCACTTCATTTTCATCGGACTCGAATCCGGTCGCGTTTCCGTCGGCATACGAAACCAGATTCCCGACGATCATGTCGCAATTCTTTTGTTCCAACTTCCGCCGGGCTTCTTCCACCAGCCGATCCGTTTCCGCCGCGAATCCGATCAGCAAACGATCGCCCTTTTTTTGCCCGATTTCCGCGAGAATATCGGGCGTCGCTTCCAGGTCCAGCGACATTCTCGCCGCGGTCTTCTTCATCTTTTCCTTCAGCGGATGTGCGACATGATAATCCGCAACGGCAGCTGCCTTCACTACGATCGTCGCGGCTCCAAGATTCTCCAGCACGGCTTCGCGCATCTCCGCCGCCGTGCGTACGCCGATGAGCGTCACATCTTTCGGAGATTTCAGATTCACGGGACCCGAAACCAGCACAACATGCGCTCCGCGCGCGGCGGCTTCTTCCGCCAGTGCGTAGCCCATCTTGCCGCTCGATCGATTGCTGATGAAGCGCACTCCATCGATCGGCTCCTGGGTGGGCCCGGCTGTGATCAGAACCGTTTCGCCCTCCAGGTCGCGGCGACGGCTTTCGCCACGGTCGTTTGCCGAGAGCGCCGCGGCTTTCACGGCTTCGGCGATTCTCTGCGGTTCGGCGAGCCTTCCCGGTCCGACCATGCCGCAGGCGAGCGCACCTTCATCCGGTTCGACGATGATGTGCCCGCGTTCGCGTAAAATCCGCACATTTTCGCGCGTCGCCGGATGATTCCACATATTTACGTTCATCGCCGGCGCGATGACCACAGGGCCCGTGAACGCCAGATAGGATGTCGTCAGCAAATCGCCCGCGAGGCCGTGCGCCAGCTTCGCGATCAAATCCGCCGTCGCCGGCGCGATCACGAAAATTTGATTTTCCTGCGCCAGGCGAATGTGTTCGATCGCGCTCGACAGCGTTTCCTCGGGACTCGATGCCGAGAAAAGATTGGTGTAAACCTTGCGCCCGGTGAGCGCCGCGAAGGTGAGTGGACGAATAAATTCATCGGCCGCGGCCGTCATGATGACGTCCACGGCGAAGCCTCGCTCCCATCAGCGCGCGGGTGAGCTCAGCGGCTTTATAAGCCGCGATTCCTCCGCCGACGCCGAGCGCGACATTCATGAAAATTAGCGAGAAAAAAACGCGCCCGATGAATCATCCGGCGAAAGCTCCGGCGTTATTCTTCCGTTGGAACCACTTGATGGCGCAACAAGTTGATGTCCCAATACTGCACCAGCCCGCGGCGCACTTCTTCCATCGCCGCCGTGGTCGGCTTCTTCGACGTCGTAGGCAGCAGGCTACGCGCGCCGTTTTGCAATTGGCGGGCGCGCTTCGCCGACACGATGATAAACCGGTAAACGCTCGCTTCCGGATCGTCCGGAATCATGCTGTGCGAATTGGCCGTCGTTATTCTCTGCCATTTCGACCTTTCATAGCTCGCGGCGCGCCGCGAGGTTACCTAAAGAAATGTCTCTAAAATCGGACGAATTTGATCTTCCATCCGATCGCGCCGGCTGCGGGTTGCTTTCACGATCGACACCAATATATCGACCGAAGCTCCGACCTCCTGATTCACCAGCACATAGTCGTAAGATCATAATTCCGGATCTCCTCGGCGGCCTCCCGCAAGCGGCGTTGGATCACCGCGTCGGAATCCTGATCGCGCGCCCGCAAGCGCTTTTCGAGAACCTCGCGGCTCGGCGCAAGCACAAATATGGACACCGCAGCCGGAATCTTCTCTTTTAATTGTCGCGCACCCTGTACGTCGATGTCGAGCACCAGGTCGTAGCCGTCTTTGTCCGCCCTCGCCAACTCGCTGATATGAGTGCCGTAATAGTTGCCGAAGACCTCGGCGTACTCCAGAAATTCGCCCGCGTCGGCGCGCTTTTCGAACTCCTCGCGGGTAATGAAAAAATACGCTTCCCCGTCCTTTTCCTGACCTCTGGGAGCGCGCGTCGTGTAAGACACGGAAAAGCGCAGGTTTGGCAGGTTTCGGACCAGCTGCGACGTCAGCGTCGATTTGCCGGAGCCCGAAGGCGCGGAGATGATGAAGACCGTCGTCATGCGTCGAGTTATTCGAGATTCAGAGACTGCTCGCGGATTTTTTCGATGGAGGCTTTCACTTCGAGCGCCCGGCTCGTGATTTTCAGAGCGCCGTCCCCCGCGCCATTAGTTTTGGAAAGAATGGTATTGGTTTCCCGATTCATCTCCTGCAAAAGGAAATCCAGTTTCTTGCCGGCCTCGCCGCCCGCGCCGAGCACCTGCGCTAATTCACCCGAATGAATCCTCAGGCGCGCCAATTCCTCGCCGATGTCGCTGCGGTCGGCCAGGATCGCCGCCTCCTGCGCCAGTCTTTGCGGCTCCACGGCGACGCCGGCCAGCAGCTCCTTCAAGCGGGTTTCCAAGCGCTTTTGAAATGCTTCGGCCGCGCCGATGCGCAACTGCTCCAGTTCGACGGCCGCCGCGGCCACCTGAGCATTGTGACTGCGTAATTCGGCCCCCCAGTTGTCGCCCTCGCGCTCGCGGAATTGATTCAGCGCCGCCAAAGCTTCCTCTAAGGCCGATTTCAACAGGGATTCCGTTTCGGCTTCGGCGAGAGAGGGCTCGTCGGATTCCACCAGCATGCCCGGCATGCGCAACGCTGCGTTTAAATCAGGCTTCGCATCGATGCCGTCGGCGTTTGCGCCTCGGTGTGATAGAGGCGGAGATAATCGCGCAGCAGGTCGCGATTCACGGAAACGGAGCCGGCCGCGACGCCTTTTGGAACGGAGACGCGCACCTCGACGTGCCCGCGCACGACGGCTTCCTTCACCATCGCGCGAATCATTCCTTCGTACGGTTCCACGGCGGGTGGCGTTTGAATATGCAGATCGAGTCCGCGGTGATTGACGCTTTTGACGCTGACCGCCAATTCGCCTTCCTTGGTCCAGGGTTCGGCGCACACGCGCGAATCCGGTCATACTGCGCAGGGGCAAAGACATAGAAGAGATTCATCCATTATGGACGAATCGCAAACGTGGGGTCGGGCTTTTGACCCGCAGCCGAGCTTTTGCTCGGCTTGCACTTTCGGCCAGAGAAAAAATCCTGTGCGTGGACACTTCTTGGGAGACATGAGCTTCTACCGACGCCGATTGCCGCATTGGGAGGTCATCGGCGAACCTCTCTTCGTAACGTTCCGGCTTGCCGGCAGTCTGCCCGGCTCGCGGCGGTTTCCACCGGAGAGAATGGAATCGGGAAAGGCGTTTGTAGCCCTGGATCGCCTACTCGATCAATGTCAGGCCGGCCCCACATTTCTCCGAGGAACGGAGATAGCAAGGTTAGTCGTCGCAGCTTTGCATTCGGGCGACGAAAGGTTCGGTCGTTACGAACTGCACTCTTTTGTCGTGATGCCGAATCACGTGCACATGCTCGTGACACCCAACGTGAACGGGCGCGAGTGGCTTGGGCCGCTAAAGGGATTCACGGCACACGAAGCGAATAAAATTCTGAAGCGTCACGACTCTTTTTGGCAACCCGAGAGCTACGATCATCTAGTCCGCGACCGTGATGAGTTCTATCGCATTCGACGGTACATCGAGAATAACCCGGTCAGGGCAGGACTTTGCGCCAATGCTGAGGCGTTTCCGTGGTCGAGCGCGCACGTTCCCGACGTAGGGTCGGGCTTTTGAGCCCGCAGCCGAGCTTCGGCTCGGCCCTCGATCTGACACACCACTGCCGGGCGAAGCCCGGCTGCAGGCTCAAAAGCCTGACCCCACACGGCAAGTCTGATTTATCGATCAGACGTCGGCTTCGAGGAATTGCATGTCGTGCAGACGCTGATAGACGCCGCCGCTGTTCACGAGATCGTCGTGCGTTCCCATTTCGCAGATGCGCCCGCGCTCCAGCACCACGATCTTATCCGCGCGGCGAACCGTGGACAATCGGTGTGCGATTACGATCACGGTGCGATGCTCCATCAGATTCTGCAACGCTTTCTGCACGAAGTCTTTCAGACTCGGTATCCAGGTGCGAGGTCGCTTCGTCCAAGATCAGAATCGGGGCGTTTTTCAGCAATGCGCGTGCGATCGCCAGACGCTGGCGCTGGCCTCCGCAGAGTTTCACGCCACGCTCGCCGATGATCGTTTCATAGCCTTCCGGTAAACGCTCGAATGAATTCATCCGCGAGCGCATTGCGCGCGGCCTCGCGAATCTGTTCGGGCGTCGCGTGACGCAGGCCGTAGCCGATGTTGGCCGAAACCGTGTCGTTAAACAGGAACGTATCCTGCGCGACGATGCTGATCTTGTCCCGCAGCGATGCGAGCCGCAGGTCGCGAATATCCTTGCCGTCGATGCGGATGGCTCCGCCGGTCACGTCGTAGAATCTCGGCACCAGGTTCGCAAACGTGGTCTTGCCCGCGCCGCTCGGTCCCACCAGCGCGACTACCTGACCGGCTTTTACTTCGAGCTGAATGCGATCCAGCATGAAGCCATCTGGAACGCTGGGATAGCGAAATACGACGTTATCGAAGAGGATCGCCTTTTCGAAGCGCCCGAGCTTCGCGGCGTTCGGCCGCTCCTTTACTTGCTGCTCGCCATCCAGATATTCGAAAACTTTCTGCGACGCGCCGAGCGCCTGCTGGAAAATATTGTGGATTCCCGTGAGTCGCTTCACGGGCTCGTAGAGCATCAGAAGAGCAATCACGAAACTGGTGAACTGCCCCGTCGTCATCTGCCCGGCTTTGATCTCCAGACGCGCATACGTCAGCAATCCGACGATCGTGACGGCGCCGAAAAATTCGATGAGCGGGGCTCGCGATGGCCTGCTGCGCGACGTAGCGCAAATTCGTGGAGCGTAGCTTCTCCGCGCGATCGCGGAATCGATTCGATTCGACTTCTTCCGCTCCAAAGGACTTCACCACCTGATGGCCGCTGAGCGTTTCCTGCAACACTTGATTCAACTCCGCGGCATTATCCTGTGCGGCCGCGTGGTCCGGCGAATACGGCGGCCCAGGCGGATGGTCGGGACCAAGCACGAACGGCAGAACAGTCAGACTGACCGGCGGCCAGCTTCCAATCGGTTTGCAAAACCACTGCCAGCGAGACCAAGCGCCGTGAAAAACTGCCGCAGAAAATCCGCCAGCATATGCGAGAGCGCCACCTGAATTTTTTCCAGGTCGTTCATGATCGACGACATGACCCGGGCCGTCGAATTCGATTCAAAAAACTGCGCGTCCTGTTGCAGGACGCGGTCGAAAACGCGTCTGCCGAAGATCGGTGACCGCGGAGAAACCCACGTAGTTGATCAGATAATTCGCGACGTAATCGCACAATCCCTTGATGGGAAAACGGCCAGGATCGCGACGGCGACCATGGTCCATACGTTGTGAATCGAAGACGGCAGCAGCTCACTCAGTAAGACCGGCCGCTTGATGATCGGGATGGTCAACAGCATCACGGGCGTATCCGCGGAGGAGGGATTCAGCACGCGGTCGAAGATCGGACCGATCAAGAGTGCGGTGAGCGCCTGCGCAGCGCCGACGCACGCCATCAAGATCACGGACAATACCAGATGCGGCGTATAGGGACGCGAATAGCGCAGCAGGCGTGAGAGTTCGTTCATGCCTTCACCTTGCGTCAACCCGAAGATTTTGCGCCGCCGCGAGCACCTCGTGTCGACTGAATCGCGTGCGATGTCTTCGCGCGCGGTCATCACCTGGGCCGCGGTTCGCCAGGGCGCCCATGTGACCGGATTCGAAGGGCCGAAGAGCACGACCACGGGAACGCCGAACGCCGCCGCCATATGCGCGGGACCGCTATCGTTGCCCACGAACAGCGATGCGCCCGACATCAGGCTTTTGACCTCAGCGAGGGGCGCATTGCGCCATACGCGAAATTCGGAAAACGCCGTGGCATCGTCCGTGGGACCTGCGAGAAAAACAGGTTCGAACCCGCAATTTTCGCGGAGCTGGCGCGCGACTTCGATAAATCGCTCCGCGCGGCCACGTTTTCTCAGGAAGTGACGCGAAAGGATGCATCACCACGTACGATCCAAAATCGTTCGGGGCGGGACCGACCGCGAGCTTGGCTCTTGGGATTTCCTGCGGAGGCACGCCCATCCAGAACATGGCTGACGCCAGATGTTCGGCAGTGTGCACCGGACGCTCGATGCCGAGGATCTCCTGCGCACGCGGAATTTCGTGGGAGTAAACAAATCCGTAGCGATGATGGCCGAAACCCGCCCGGTACCGCGCTCCACTCGCGAGCGTCATCAGCATGCTGCGCGTGCCGCCGTGCAGATTCAAGACGAGTTTCGCGCCGTTCCGGTTGACGAGACTGAGATCTGTACAAACTTCGTCGACATCGGAACTGCCCTCGAAAACAGGGGCGAAACGCGGTTCGACGACGATTTGAATGTGCAGATCGGGACGATGCGCTTTCAGCAGCGCGAGGGCCGGCGTCGTGAGGACACAATCGCCCAGCGAGCGCAGGCGGATCACGGAAACGCGCGCATCCCGCGGCAGACTTTCCAGCAATGAGGGCATCGTGAACCGGTTACTCCCGGCTATTCTTCCATCCGTGCCTCGTCCACCAGCATGACCGGGATCTCATCGCGGATCGGATAGACGCGTTTGCACTGCGTACACTTCAAGCCGCTTTCGTCGTGCTTGAGATCGAGCGGCGCCTTGCATAGCGGGCAAACCAGGATCTCCAGCAATTCCTTACTGATGGCCATAACAACGTTAGTTTAGCACCGGGCTTTGGCCTGAGAGCGCCTAGGAACTCCGGCGACGCCCGATGATTCCGGCCCGCTCATTGACATTCGCGGTTCTCTAAAGCAACGTTGATTCCGGCCCGCTCATTGACATTCGCGGTTCTCTAAGCACGCTTAATCAGGAGTCGAGTGCGCCACGTCGTTCAATACCTGACCGGCTGCTGGAGCGTGAAGGAAAGCCTGCTCTCAGACGGAATCCGCACGCGCTGGCCTTTGGTCATCACTTCGGCGGCGGTGCCAACACCAGCGCCCGAAACGGCACCGATCGCCGCGCCTTTGCCGCCGCCCGCCACTGCCCCGATGATGGCTCCGAGCGCCGTCGTTCCGCCGATCACTTTGCCGCTGCGCGCACCGCGCGAACCGCTCTGTTCGGTGACGTTCGAGGTATCGATCTCCACGTCGCGCCCGTTGATATTCAGCGAAACCAGATCGAGCGTCAGCACCGTCCGGCCCTCGATCTTTCCGGATTGCTGATCGTCCACCAACTTCACGACGACATCCGCACCGCGCGGAACCATCGTATTTCCGGCGTTATCCATCAGCGGCTCGTCGAGCGAAGCACGATACTTCTGGCCCACATAATCCTTTTCGGAATCGACCGCGTCCACCATGCGGATGGTGAGAACCGTTCCCGTCGCAATCAATTGTTGTGGAGGCGGCGGAACGGGGCGATCATCGCGATCCCGGCGAGCGAGTTGCGGGCGATCCGCATCCTGGCGGTCATCCCGACGCTGATCGTCTTGACGTTCTTCGGCGCGACGATCTTGATCGGGGCGGAATTATGCGTGGAGGCGGCGCGTTCGAAATCGGAGCGCCACCGTCGAAATAGATGTTGGCGACGTCACTGATCGCGTACGTCTCTACGCGATCCCCTACCGCGAATCGAACGCTGCGGGCGTCGCCGCCCAAAAAAGAACCGGCTACCGTGCGCCCATCCCGCAGCGTCACGCTATCGGCGAAGCTCGCGCCCGCCATAAACAACAATGCAGTGAAAATCCCCGTCAACTTAGACATTTCGATTACCCTTCCGTTACGTGAAGTCTCCGCGACTCACCCGTGAGGCTACCCCTGACCGCACGAAATTCGTTCCCGGAGTCTTTAAAGTCCGATGCCGGACTTGTTCTTATGGACGTGCGGTTTCGGCCGCCGTTTCAACTCGCCTTGCGATGCCGCAGGCCGCTCAACAGCATGCTGGCGATCTGCTTGCCGTTTTCGAGAGCGTCTTCATAGGCCGCATGACGTTCGACGCGCGTGAATCCGTAACCGAGCCGGAACCCATAGCCGTTCCAGCGACATGCCGACGGCGAGCGTCGCGGCGTAGGAGATGCCGGCTTTGGGGATCAGTCCACCGCCGAAGGGAATCTTGCCGACCAGTTCCCGCGCCAGGGCTCTCCATCCGAACACGCCGGCAATAACGGAGGCGATTTCCGAGCGCTGCTCGCGATAGCCGATCACGCGATCGCTCGCGGCCGCCAGCATGAACGCCATGCGGATCTGGTTCATCAGTGAGAAATGCGGTGTCGGAGGTGAATTCACCCACAGCCCACGGGATGATGGTCCAATTCGGAACCACGTCGGGAAGCGCCGTCGCCAGGCAGAACATCGCATTTTCCTTGGCGATGGTGCGAATAATGCGGTGCGCGGCGGGACGACGAAAGGGATAAAGCTGGCGTGCCAGAGGAAGCATCAGATCGTCGCGGCTGCGGAGAATCGCGCGGACGCAATCGTCGGGAGCCTCAGGATCGAATTCAAAAGTTTTCGCGGGGCGCAGGAGCGAAGTGTGATAAATGTCAGGTCGCAGCCCCGGACCGCCTCCGCGTATCAAGACCCGAGATGCTTCGGCGCGGCGCTCCGGCGAAAAATGCGCCGGAGCAAAGAACTGTTCCATTTCGCCGAGCTCTTCGTCGGAAGCCGCCACCAGGCCGATTCGCAATGGCCTTTCGGCCTGCTCGCGCAGCTCCCTGGGATTCAGAGTGGAAAGAGCCTTTTTGAGTTGACGCAGGACAGCGACGGCCATGGTCGTTTAGTGACGTTTCGCCCCACTGCGGAACATCACCTGTATACCTCGCCTCCATTTTAACCCTATTCCGATCCTCTGAATGTCAATACTGGGATCAAAGTATCTCAAAACGACCTCGTTGGTAGGATGCCAGTCCAAAGCGGGCGCGACCAAAATGAGCCGCGGAGGCTCCTGGCGCAACGCAATCCCCGGGAAATAGCCGCGTTCGGCGAACTCACCGCGCTCCAGGTGCCACTTGACGTGCATCCAGTAATCCAGGGCTTGCAGCGGCAAATGGATGTCCTGGCTTGCTTTCAGCTCGAGGATGGCCAATCTTCCGGTTCGATCGACCGCCACCAGATCCAGAATCCCGCGCGCGCCCCCCGCCATTTGCGCCACCTGGCCATAGATTGGGAAAGGCAGCAGCGTAGCGTCGATCGTTCCGATTTCGGCGCGCACCTGCGATTCGAGCCATGTTTCCGGATGCCGTGTGTACAGCGTACTGCGAACGTCGGCCGCGTCCGCATGGCGGATACGCACAAGCCACGGGCGAGTTCTTCCACTTCCGCCAACACGCTTTCACCGCTTTCTTCTCGAACCACTTGTTTCCGGTCCAGTCCGAACGCGAGTTCTCCGTTTCCGGCGCGAGCGAACTCCAGTCCGCGCACGGCGAAACTGATCGAGCCGTCCTGCCTCGCACGCTGTTCGACCCCGTCGATCCTGCCGATGCGTTCCGCCCAACGAACCAATTCCGGCGATTCCTCCGCCAGCGGCCGCCGGTAAGTCTCTATACGCGTCGAAAGATTCGTATAGTCATCGGGATTCACGCGCTGTTCCCAGCCGCCCGAATCGTGTTCGCCCGGCTCATGGACGTAGACGAGGAACTTGGCGGCTGCCGGACTCGGATCGCGAACCCGATGACACGTCGATGCCTCGGCGCCCGCCGGAACGAAGATGGCGAGCCCTTCGATGACCAACCGCTGCTCGCGATGGCGAAGATAGTCCAGCCAGATCAGACCGAAAGTGAGAGCGTCCTCGGGCTGGGCCGCATCTTCGGATGCGCCGATCGCCGCGAGACCGGTTTGTCCTTTGCCCAGGAGAGCGCGGGGATAGCTCGGCGAGAGCTATGCTCGAGATCCTGCTCGGCGCTGAGTTCGGCGATTCGCCAATCCGGAAATTGGCGATGCAGGGATTGCCGGAAGCGTTCGCGATATTTGAGACGAACTCCTTGACGGCGATCTCACGATTGGACGCGCGGTCCAGATCGATCGAGGCTGAGGATTCCCGGCTTGCCTCCAAAGCGCTCGATTTCGAGTTCAAGCCGTCCCGGCGCGTTCGAGCTTGATGCCGGTCACGCGCCGTGCAACATTACGCGCGGTGTTCCAGGCTCGATCACAAGAGTGTCCCACGCATCCCGACAGCGAACGTATCGGGTGTGATGGCGAGCGGATCCTCGCCGGGTTCCATAAAACTGGTGTGTGGCTGGCTTTGAGAAAGCGCTCAATCGCCAGATGAGCCTCGCGCGGACCGTCGCGCGAAGCCTTCCCGGGTCGGGGTGCAACGCAGACATTATCGCGCACAGAAAAGAGGCCATGGACGGCGGAGGACAAAGTCAGGGACAGAGGACAGACGTCAGGGGCCAGGGGGCAAGCCCATTCATTTGTGCTCTTCACGTTGCCCGCCGATCCGTTTTCACCGCCGACTGCTTTCGCTTGCGATGCCGATCCGCGACTCGGGCCGCCTTCGCCGGGTACTCTGCGGGCGAGAAGATCGGGTGTTCTCTGTCGGAGTGTTTTGCGGACCGATCGCCAGCGGAAGCTCGGCTGCGGGCTCAAAAGCCCGACCCCACGTCGAGGCAATAAGGCGCGTGGCCCGATTGAGTTTCAAAGGAGACAGGTGAACCATACCTTCCGCCACTATCGCCGCGTCCCCGCAAATCATTCGGCGCGGTTACAGCATCCCGACATTCACGTCCCTGGAGCCAGTGGCAGGAGGAGCAGGTCCTCCACATCGTGATTCCGTATAGCAATTGTTTTCGCTGGCGCACGCGGCGCGAGCTGGTCAACGATTGCATTCGCCATTTGCGCGGCATGGCGAACGTCGATCTGCACGTCGTGGAACTCGCCTACGGGGACCGGCCGTTCGAAGTGACCGGCGGCCACGTCAACGATGTTCAACTCCGCACCGAGAGCGAGCTGTGGCACAAGGAACAGCTGATCAATATCGGCGTGTCGCGATTTCCCGTCGATTGGAAGTACGGCGCCTACGTGGACGGCGACTTCCATTCACCCGCCATGACCTGGCCATCGAAGCCATTCATCAGCTGCAACATGGCGATTTCGTGCAGCTGTTCAGCTCCTACGCGGATTTGAGCGGCGAGACGTATGGAACGGGGCAGCGCCCGCTGAGAGATAAACAACGGCTTCGCGTACAACTACATTCAAAACGGATATCGCCTGCCCGCTGGATATCAAAGCGGTGGCTGGAAGCAAGCCACGGCCGACGACGTTTCCTACGGAAGCCCATATCAGACGACGATGACCAGCGGACCTCAGCTGGGTGTTGGGGCGACGGGCGGCGCGTGGGCGTGGCGTCGTCCCGCATTCGATAGCGTCGGCGGAATGCTGGATATTTGCGCCCTCGGTCACGGCGATTGGTTTATGACGTTCGGTCTGGTGGGTGAGACCGCTCCGGATATGCATGCGAACGGTTACACCGCCGATTACCTCGGTGCGCTCGCCGCGTGGCAACACAATGCCGCAAAGCTCCATAAAAACATCGGCTACGTGGATGCTTTCGCCACGCATCATTTTCACGGAGCGAAATCGCGGCGCGGGTATTCCAGCCGCGATCTGCTGCTCGTAAAAAATCAATATTCGCCGACCACGGATCTGAAAAAGGACTGGCAGGGAGTGTACACGTTGACGCGGCAACAAGCCCGCGATGCGCGACGACTTCCGGCGTTATTTTATTTCGCGCAGCGAGGACGATCCGGGTTGTACGGCGACGTGCCCATCGTGAAAGGCTGATCCCGGCGCACCGCTAAACTGAAAAAAGTATGAAACATTCCATGCTATTTTCAACGTTGTCTTCCTGGCGTCTGCGGTGCCATGTCTCGCGGTGCTTTGCGTTCCCGCCTTCGCTGAAACGCGCACGATGACACTGCAAGAGGCGGTCGCTCTCGCGCTGAAGCAGAACCCGGACCTGTTGCTCGCACGACTGGATCAGCAGAAAGCCCGCTATCAGGTGACGATCGTCCACGATCCTTTTGCACCGAAGGTGTTCGCGGGCAGCGGTGCCGCGTATACGTACGGATATCCCAGGCCATCGATGGCTCGGCTCCTTCCATCGCCAGTCACGTGCCTCCATGGCTCTCTTCAACCGTCCGCAAGAGTATCTGGAAGCACAGGCCAAGGAAAACGGCGCATGGCGCCGAGTTTGATACGGCCCGCCGGCAGGAAGAAGTCGTGTACCGCGTGGCCAACGGTGTTCCTGAGTGTCGAGCAAACCACGCACAGCCTCGAAGCCGCCGCACGCCGTATCGAAAGCCTGACACGGGTCGCGGATCTGACCGCGCAGCGCGTCGCCGAAGGCCGCGAGCTTCCTCTGGAATCGAAGAAAGCGAACCTCGCCGTGCTGCGCGCCCAGCAGCAGTGGGAATCGCTGAGGCTCGACCTGGAACCGGTGAAACGTCGCTAGCGCTCGCGGTGGGCTTGGGCGCCGCGGATCGCGTCCGGCCCGCCGCGGCTGAGCGCGCTCCCGGTGGCGATTCCCGACTCCGAGCAGGCCTCCATCGACCAGGCCTCGCCAACAGCAACGAGTTGAAGAGTCTGCAATCGAGCATCGAGGGCAAAATGCTCGAAGTGAAGAGCCACCGTTCCGCGTGGATGCCCAAAGTCGATCTGATCGCGCAATACGCTTTGTTCGGGAAGTACAACTATGCGGATTATTTTCAGAAATTCCAAAACAACAACGCGGAGCTTGGCGCGTCCGTGCAATTCCCGCTCCTGGTGGGTCACCGCAGTTCCGCCGAAGCCGCGCAGGCCGACGCGGATATCGCCAAATTTCGCATCAAGCGGCGCGCACCCGCGAACGGATCTCCGCCGATACGCGAACCGCATACAACAATTTGAAGCGCACCGAAGCGGCGCGTGAATCGCGCGCGCGGATCTGGACTTCGCGCGCGAGGAGCTGACCATCCTGCTGGCGCAACTGGACGAGGGACGCGGACGCTCGCGTCCGTCGAAGCCGCCCGCGCGACCGAGGACGAAAAGTGGCTGGATTATTATGCGGCCCAACACGCCGCGGAGCTCGCGCGCTTGAATGTTCTGCACCAGATGGGGACGCTGGAAGCGGCGCTTGAATCAGCGGACGGCTCTTACGCCTAGAATCGAGAATTCCCAGTAATTTCCATAGAGGTTGTCTCAGATCCTCGATAGAAGCGTGTCCGTAGTATGCGACACACCGCTCTAGGACCTCGGCAGTAGGAGCCGCCGAGACATCCCATATCGTGCGGGCCTCGTCGGTCACGAAAATCGGCTCTTCGTCATACAGGACG
>CAVXVL010000018.1:0-43569 GCA_963765085.1 Terriglobia bacterium
TATGCTGGCTTGTTTCCTCCTGCGTAGTGATGCGCCTCATCTACAATCACGACGTCCCATCGCGTTCGAAATAGCTGCTTCAGGAGCATGGAGTATTCTCGCTTCTTCTCCTGGAGGAGCTTCTCGTTTACGATGTATAGTCCTGTGGGCACTTGGTGGCGGCCGTCGATGGCGCTGACCGCGAACACCGGATTGTCGCATTTCACGTGCGGTAGCCCTGTTGTCAATAACCCGGACGCGCGAAAAAAGCCTGTGCGCGGGATGGCCCTGGGGTAGATAACGGGGAAACCCTCGTTCTTCATGCGTCGAGCTCGTTTCCTCCTCCCACTTTCGCACGAGCGCGGGCTTGCACAGAACGAGTGCGCGCTCAAACGCTCTCTTCCCTTCGTTTGCATGCGCACAAAGGAGGGACAAGACTGCAAGAGCCTCGTAAGTTTTCCCGAACCCGACTTCGTCAGCGAGAACAACGCCTCTCTGGGCTCTTATGAGAAGCCGCCGTAGCGCTGCTGCAACAACGCGCTCCTGTTCCTCGTGCCCAGAACCGAGGCGAAGGCTCGATGCCAGGGCATCCGAGAGTCGGCTTGCACATTCATGTCGGTTCCTTCGCCGTCAGGGCAAGTTCTTCGAGGACAAGCCGCACGTGTTCTCTAGTCTCTCCAACGTACAAACCGAGAGCGGGCTCCTTCACGGCCTTGAGCCACGCATCGACTTGTGCGAGGCGTTCTTGCGTCTGAAGGCCGTCCAGGCGGGGCTTTAGTCGGCAGCGAGCACCTCAACCACGGTTCGGAGCGCGCGGAGGAGACGGTCGATGAGGAATAGGCTGCACTCCCGCGTTAAGGTCGTCTCTGTTGAGATAGCTTCGATGCTCCAGAGGGTGAGCTCGTCGACGCTTCGTCTCACGGTGAACAGTGACCCGCGTGATGCTTTGCACCGTGCCAAGATTCCCGAAAGCCCCTGATGCACGTTGCGATAAAAACGGTCGAGATCAGCCTGATGAGTCGTAACCGCTGGACCTGCCCGTTCGTCAGGCACTTCCTTTCGTGATTCCAGCCATTTTTGCTGCTCCCGATAGGTAGGCCAAATACCGATGCCCGCGCGCGCGATGCGCTCGTCGAGGGTGAGCAGGGCGGACCCCACAAGCGTGAGACCACAAAACTCAAGCGGCAGGTAGAATTCACTGGGCCAATGTCCGAGTCGAGGATCACGCCGTCATTCCCCACGAGTTCGATGCGTACCGTCGTCCCGCGCAGTTGGAGTAATTTTGTGGACTCGTCCGTCTCCAGGCAAGGCCGGTCACCGGCACAACTGCTTCCGCAGCGTCCGAAACCTCCCTCCCCCAATCACAATCCACGCACCATCCCGGAGAAGAAGCACCCGAATCCGCGCCCCCTTCGGTGCGGGCGCGGCGAGCGTAATTTTTAGCGTGCCCTCCGCAACCAGGAACGTCGCGTCAGTAAGTCCCTGCGCTGGCGGTGAGGGAGCGGCACTTCCCGCCACGCACTTGAGCTTGTCGAGGTCTTCAACAACGTGAAACGCATCGCCAATAGCAAGCGACAGTGAGGCTGGTACTCACGCCCTTCCCTATTTGCAGGCAATGTGGTGAGGACCGCGAGCTCGGGATTACCATAAGGTGGCTTATTAAAGGAGTCCCGCTGTGGTGAAATTTGGGGAGCCGTGCAAAGCAACCAGAAAAGGCTCGCGACCGGGACCGCCCGCTCCCTCCAGTAAGAGCAGTTTCGCGTGCAGGCGCGGCTCGCGCTCGTCCTGAGCGAGGAAGGTGGCTTTGCCAACGAGATTACGAAGCTTGTGAATTGGAAGCTCCGTGCGCCCTTCGCTCTGTCGAAAGTACACCCGAAGTGGCGTCTCTCCTTTAGGGGGGTCGAACTCGAAGTCCTCAAAGAGCAACCGCGCAAAAATCGATGAATCGTCAGGCGTGAGCGCGGGGTCCTCTGGTTTCAGGCGGTCCGGTTCGAAGAACGGGCTCAAGACTACGGCACGCCTGAGGACGCGATGCGGGAGACGCGCCAAGAGTTGCGACCGATGGGTTCGACGTAGTTGTGGAGAAGAGTATACGACGGAGCGGCGACGGACGGCGTGTGTTTCTCCACGACCTCCCGGAGTGCGCGCTCACCTCGGCGAGCGCGCGCACGGATTCACCCCTGAGTTCGGTGGAGACACCATGTTCCAGGTAGTTCAACAGCGCCGCGATGAGCCCATGGTCCGTAACAGACTCGGAGTCGAGGTCATATACCCGCCCGAGTTCGCGTTGGCGCTCGAATCCTCCGCGCGTCAAATTGGCGCTGCTGATGATTGCGCGAACTCGATCTTCCGCAACAAGGAGCGCGAGTTTTGGATGGAAGACAGGGCGACCACTCTCTGCAGGCATTCGCCTTCCGGTAACGAACGCTTGGGGCTTCGGAAATGAGTTCATTCGATCCACGATGACGAGCATAGTGCCGATGGGGCGCTCGCAAAGGTCCGGCACCAGAGCTTCCTCAAACCATCGACCGTCGAACGAATAAGTGAGAAAAGAGAGCCGCACGAAGTGGCTGACTCGCCGCGAAAGAGAGAAGCGCATCACGCACCGACAGTTGCTTAGCCACAGCGCAGGTCCTCTCTGATGAGCCGGATGTCACGGGCCAGAGAAGCTAGCTGCGGAAAGCGGAGAGAGTGAAAGCCTAATCCCATTGCTTGCGGATCGTCTCGCACGAGCGCGCCGGCTTCGACGTACATCCAACGCTGCCGGTTTTTACGACCTGAAACCAGTTCGTGGCGCTCTACCATCGCCACAAGCAGGTCCGGCAGTGCCTCTGAGAGTGTTTGGTCCATTTTCTGGCGGAGCGTACTATCAACTAACTCAAGGGGCTTCGCGCCAACTGCGTCAACGTATCCCAGACCGCGGGGAGGAGTGGATCGCGCAGAAGCCGGAGAAGGACTGCGCCGCCGAGAGCTGCCGCTGCGATGTGGTCATTACTGTCTTTGAAGAGAGCCTCGACGAGCTT
Organism: Terriglobia bacterium; assembly: GCA_963765085.1. GTDB lineage: Bacteria > Acidobacteriota > Terriglobia > Bryobacterales > Bryobacteraceae > Palsa-187. The sequence goes on from CAVXVL010000018.1 coordinate 3,003, forward strand.
CCGCATAGTTTTTGGTTTAGCGCTCCGCAAGGGGGCATCCCAGATAGGTGCTTGGCCGGCGGCAACTGCTATCGCCTTCGTGAGCATGGCAATGTCCGCTTTCCCCGATTCCGCGACGGTGACGAGCGCCGCTCGGGAATCGCGGATAGACCCAACGAGAGGAGTTCGAAGACCGCCAGCGCTTGAAGAGAGCGAAAATCGTCACGAGGGGGCTGCATGTAGAAATGCAGCACGATCTCGATATTGGGAAGCCCCGCCTCTTGCATATCGTCCTCAAGAAGTGAGGCGTCCTCTTCGCTCAATCCATCCGGTGCTCTTTCGGTATCGTCGGCGAGCATCTCATCGGTAAGCAACCCCTCCGAGAATAGATGCGTAACGGTCTGAAAGCGCTTTTCCGCGTCGCGACTGTTGCCGAGGAGTAACCCTTGGAGGAACGGAGCGCGGAATCGCTTCTGTCTGGCGATGGGAGAGAAACAGAGGTCCTTACCCCAAACCCCTAGTACGTTAGGGGCGTGACCTGGTCTCGGATCCAAACGTCGAGAATGAATTGTCTACACACTTTGCGAAAGCGCCGGCTATCGACTCGCCCCGGGCCGTGAGCTGGTAGGGCACGAGACCGTCGCACTGCGGAATCGGACGCTTCTTCCTACAAGGCCAAGGCTTACTAGCGACGTCGCGAAGAGGCGGAAGCTTCCGGCGCTGTTCTGGTTCTTGAGGATACTCTCCGGAACTCGATATCCATCCCCTTCCGCACACGACAGTACGCGCAGTTTGCTCCGCTGCCCAATCACGCTACACGAAAAACTTCGAGCCCGTGATACACGAACTCACAGAGAATGAGTGACCGTTCGAGTGCGTTTAGCAAATCGCGTCGCGATGCCAGCGCGGGAACGGCTTGAGGAGCGAGAGCATTCACATTTCGGATTGCCCAGGGGAGAAAACCATAGTAACCGGCGCGGTATGTGAACACGGTCAGGCCGGGGAGAACTCCGTTTACAAGGCGCTCTGCGGGTGCCTGGAGGCCAAGGGGATCGCGAGACCCCGACGGAAGGACGAAGGGTTCGAGCCACTGCGGAAGGAGTTCATCAAATGCGGACTCGCCAGCCTCTTTCCGTACGAAGCTCCCATCCCGCCTCAGTCGGATGAGGGTGTCGGCAGTCGGCCAGTCCTCTGGCTCAAACGCTACACCAGCCTTACGGAACACGCGCTGCATTTCGTGAAGCCTGGTTGGCCCGGAGCCGTTCGATCTTTCGCGCGTAAAAGATTTCCGTCAGTTTCGCACGATCGACGGAGAACACACGCTCACGCCGGTCAAAGAAGTCGCCGAGACTCTCCACCTTTGCCCGTGGAGCCTTGATCGGAGCGGTTCCGTCAAAGAAGGCCAGTTCAATCTCGTCGCCGCTTATGCTACGCACGCGGGGTCGGTACCAGCGCGACGTAGTCTCCATGAACCGGACGAGGTCGCCAGGCGCGAGGTTGTCAGGATGATCCACGCATGTTCCTTTGGGAGGGGTCAGTCATATTAAGAGGGATAGGGTCGAGCCAAGTCATCGGATGCTGTGGTTACCAGTCGTCTCAAATCGAAATCCTCTTCACGATGTTGCGCGTCACTGCTGCTCGCACCGGCGTATTATGCATAGTAACGTCCTTTACCATTCACACAAGTCCCCAGCCAGACTCCACAATCCCGCATTGCGTCGTGCTAGCCCAGAGCTTTTCCGTAAGGACGTCGCCGATGGCCCTCGCGCAAGAGGGGATCGTCACCCATAGCGGCGAGACTCCTCTACGGCGGGGCTCAGGCAGCGAAAGCGAGTTGAGCCCGGCCCGCGCGTCCGCGCAGATTCGCGTCGGACGTTCGTGAAAATTCGCCCTTCAGAGAGCACTCCAACGCAGTCAAAAGCCATACGGGAAAGCGTCCCGTTAATCAGCTCTTGCTCACACATTGCTCACACCATTTCGATCCGTAGGGGTCGCGGCGAGGATTAGTCCGGTTCGCTTTTGTTTAGAATATGCCACTTACGACTGCATCGGACTGGCTCGGACGGGGCGAAACGGGTTCGATTCCCGTTAGCGCTACCAATTCCTCTATAACTTACGGGTACTGCGCTGCCACGCGCTGCCACCAGCGACGAGCCAGCGGAAGTCACTGCACATCTCCCTTCCAGTTCTCGGCTTTCGCCGGCCGGTTCCGTTCCTGGTATTCTTCCCACTTCTGGATCGCTTCGTCGTCCTGTCCGTGTATGGCGTGTGCGTAAATATCAGCGGTTGTCCGCACCGAAGAATGGCCGAGCCGCTGAGAAACTACCGGCAGCGGCACGCCGTTAGCCAGCAGGTGGCTTCCGTGGGAATGCCGCAGGAGATGTAGCGACGCCCCTTTCGGCTTTGGAATTTTAAGACGCTTGAATAGAGCCGAGACGGTGGCGGAAATCGAATCGGGATTCAGTGGTGTTCCATCGGGATTTGCAAAAATTAGATCGAGGTCGTTCCTGTAAGCGGGACCGAACTGCGTCCGGAACTCATCCTGACGCTTGCGATGCACTTCGAGGGCAGCGAGCGTGGAAGGTGGCAGGCCGATCACCAGCACGTTCTCCTCTTTCGTGCTCTTGAAAATTAAGCCCTCCTTTTTTGTTTGGCTCAGCGATCGCGCGATAGTGACGCGGCCGTTTTCGATATCCGGCCACCGCAGTGCTAGGACCTCACCCCGGCGCGCACCGAGTGCAGCGTCCACAGTTAAAAACGTCTGTATGCACCACGGTCCGGTAGCGCTGTCAATCACGAGATCCTGTTGGGCGGTCGTGAGCGCGATGCGCTTTCGCTTGGCCGGAATGGGTGGCTCGCTATTGGTCACCGGGTTCACGGTGAGGATGCCCCATCTGATCGCCCTCGAAAACGCGCTCGAGAGCACGCCGGCTATATTCCGGACTGTTTTCTTCGAGAGAGGCCGTGGCGCTTTGGTGCGCCTATGACGGCCGCCGCACGCCAACAATCGTTTCCACTCTCGATTTAGATGCAGCGGCGTGATGTCGGTAAGCACCATGGCGCGCAGACCCGAATCGAGGTATGCCGCCTGTTCATGATATCGCTCGACCGTTTTCGGAGCCAGGTTCTCTTCCACATGCTGTTTAAAGAATTCCTCCAGGAGCATCGCAAGCGTTGTAGGGGGTTTCGCGGCGACGCCAGCCCCTGCCTTTGCGAGGTCCAGCTTCTGTTGTTCCTCAACACGGCGGCACGCCTCAGCGTCCCCAGCCTCGCGTTTTGTTGCAAATCCAGACTGGGAAATGCGACGGCGATCGTTCCGGGATGAGCCGGGGAGGCTAAACATATATCCCCACTTACGGCTCCAGCCCGATTCTTGTGTTTGTAAACTGGCATTAGTTCAACACCATTACCTCTGGTTCCGCCTCAAGTCCAGTAGCGGATCGCATTCCACATGTGCGCTCCCACAGCTCATATGCATGGCGCGTGATGATCCATCGACGGCCGAGACGTATACCAGGGATGATTCCGCGCTCAAGCATCGCGTAGACAGCAAGGCGGCCAATATCCAATCGCTGCGCGACCTCTTCCACGGACATGCGGCTGCTAAGCGCCTGCTCGGAACTTGAAACGGCGACACGACCGGAGACGCTCCCGGAAGCAGCGCGGCGGTGGTGGTCCATAATATGGTGGGTTACGTGGTGCGTCCGGACCATCTTGAGCCGTATGGATGGTCTGCGGAAACCGCGCCGTTCTCGCCGTGAACCGATGCTGATATTGGCCTCGCTCTTGCTTAATGGTATGTTGATCTTCCGACAATCCGACACCGGAGGCGATTTCGAGTCCCCCCCGGCTCACCATTTCTTCTCTTGTCGTATCCGTCAGTTAGCGGCGACCTTACTTTCGTGTCGCGGACGTGTCGCTGCCATTCGCAAAAACGCGCTATCATCTGAGGCCGTGTCGCTGCGAAGCAACTCCGCCTGCGCGATGGGGTCGTTCCTCCAAGCACGCATCACGTCGGCCTCGAGTTGCTCCTGACGCGCACGTACCCATGGAGAGTAGTGGCGCTCGGTGATCTTCACTGACGATGTCCTAAGCAGGATGGAGACGCGCTCCATCGGTACACCTCCATGAGTAACTCCACGGCCAGCGTGTCTCGGAAGCGATGTGGGTGGCCTCCCTCGACGCCGGCGATTTTGCACAGGCGGCGGAAGGTGCGGCGCCAGTTTCCGGCAGTGTCTCTTTCGAGCCGACGCCGGTCCAGAACCAATAACGATCGCTGATACGCGGACAAGCTTCGAGGGCCTCAACGACGAACGGGGGCAGTGGACGTACACCGGCACACCGGTTTTCTGCGTGTACAGGAACAGTCGATTTCCCGACAATCGGTCGACGGCGCAACTTGCCGCATCGCTTACGCGCAAACCCGAATAACGAGCGAACAAAATAAAAGCTCGAAGACGGGAGGCATTCCCCATCCCGGTCTGGCCGCGCCAGTCGGTATACAGGGAGCAGGCGCTGAGTAGCGCGCAAATTTCGTCTCGTGAAAAGGGCATCGTCGGCGTATTCTTCACCTGCGGACGTTTTAGCTTGAGGGCGTAATTCTCGCTCCACCAACCTCGGTCTACAAAGAAGCGACCGACCGCCCGGAGACGCTCTAGTTTCTTTCCGCCTGAGAGGGGCCGATCCTTCCACTCGGTGCGAAACCGGGTCAGGGCCGCCAACGTGATTTGGGTGGTGAATTGCAGCCCGGCCTTGGAACAGAACTGCGAGAGCGACGGCGAAAAGTTCTTAAGTTCCTCCGAACTGTACTGGTTGACCAGCAGCGCACGGTATTTTTTCAGACTTGAATCCGACTGGCACTGGGCTGCGACGTCCGCTATGAACGCTTGGCAAGCCTCAAGCACTGCGATTCCGGCGCGGGCGTCCTGCTGAATGCTACCTGCAATTTCCCAATCGCGAACGATCTCGCTGGCGCGCGTCCAGCTCCGAATTTTAAGGCTTTTGTTGACGCGTACTCCGTTCAGGTTTCCATCCACCCAGACAGGACACCGGCAATTGTTATTTCGACGATTGCCGTTCGTGCTCCGGCCTGTCCAAAATCGGCAGGACTTCACATGGCGTCGATATAGCTGCAGCATACGGTGTGCATGTTACCTCTGAAGCCGTTGGTGAACGCGCTCCAGAACGCTTTTGGGAATTCGGATTGTCTTGTATTCGCGTATGCCTTTTTTGATGGACGATTGAAGTACTAGCACGCCGGGCTCGTCCCGGAATAGCCGTGGTACGGTTGCGACATCCAATTGCCAGATTTGCGACACTTCGGATGGCGCATAGTGGCGCTCAATTGAGACGGGCGATCCCAAGGGAGGATCAGAAAGCATCGATGCGCTGGGCGTTGCCATTTGCACTTCCGAATTAAGGGGGTGGCTTGGCAATAAGGGCCGACAGTTTCGTCTCTAAAACGCAGTTAGCTCTGCGGCCGATAACCACCCTTGGCCAGCCATTGCGCCACGCGGCGCGTATCGCTCAGTCGGCGACGTTCAACTTGAACGGATGGAATCTAGACAGTGCCGACAAGTTGAAGGCAGAGCCGGTAGGGTAGACCTCTGCGAGCGCGTGCGCTATAGCCCCTTCCTCTTACTCTCCGCATGCTCGTTTAGGATGCCAGTTTTCCTGATCGTGAAATTCGCCTGCGCGGCGATGCTCGCAAACCTCCTCAGCGGTGGAATTTGCCGCAGTTTGACGTAGCGGAGGATGCCGGTGGGACTGCGCACCTCTTCGCACACACCGCCTTCGACGAGGAGGTCGACTTGATACTTGCTAAGCTTCCTCCGAGCGTCGAATCTCCGTCCATCCGGCCAGCGCACTTCGTAACACACCTCAGGCATCTGCCCGGCTGCGCCCGGGGACGTCGTGAACGGCGTCGCCGCCGCGGGCCCGGTCATGATGTGCTTCCAGCGCCGGCTTTGGCGCTTGAACCACCGCAGCGAACCCACTCGCGAAGCATTGCTCTGTCGATGCGAATTTGTCTGCCAGCTCGGAAATAAGGAAGATCGCCGCTCCGCACGAGGCGCCGCGCTGTCATGTCGGAGATGCCAAGCACTTGAGCGGTTTCGGCGATGGTTAGCGCCTTGTCGTTTACCCTTGAATCAGTGTGTCCATCCACGCATACAGATTAGAAGATGCTAAACAATGGAAATAGTGGTATTAAGGCTGGCCGCTATATGTAGTCTTCGAGCCCGGTGGACGCCCGGATTTTGGCTTCGCAGGAGTTATGCCGATCTGCGCTGCCGCCCATCTGATCTGTTTACAGACATCGCTGTAATCAACCCCGTCCTCTGAGGCGATCTCCCGACTACTCTTTTTGAAAACGTGCTGCAAGGCTAACCATTCGAAAGCAATGTACTTACTGCGAGGTTTATCGCCGACGACATCTCTTTTCCTCTTTTGTTTGACGGGCGCGTATATCGCTGGCTTGCGGCCGTCTGGAGCATTCGGAAAATTGGCCCGGTCGAGACCGGATGGAGCCCATGATTTTCTCTCGAATTCCTTGGGTCGACGTTCCCATCGGACCAGAGTTCGGCGCGCCCCCTTTATCAGGCAGTCGAAGCCCGGAAGGCCGAACGACTTTACCCAATGATCGAGCGCCTGATCCAATTCTGGTGACAGCCCATATTTCTGAAAAATCTGCCATGGCTCTGCGGCGAGAGCATCGGTTACCCGCGTATCGGGAGCACGTGCCGGATTGACGAGGGCGTTCATAAATTCGGATTCGTAGCGAAGCCTAGCCCAGTCAACCGGATTGGTGCGATCCCAAGTCGTCGGAGTAAGTTCCCTCTCGCAAACCGAGAAAATTAAGTACGGTGTCGTATCTTCGGGCGGGTTATGCAAAATCGCTCCTTTTCGACCCCCCGTCTCCGCCGGAGCGGCGCTACGCCTCGCCAGGGTTGCAAGCCTTTGCCCAGACGGATCACGTCGGAACTCTGGCGGTCAAATACAGAATAGCCAAAATCTTAGGACGCCCAAGTCATCCGAATAGGTATCCACGTAGCGTCGACAAAAGATAACGAGTCAGTTCCCGTCTGAAGGGTGCGCAGCTTTTTGACTACGCAAAACAGGCGATCATCGTTGAGAGCTGGACCACGGAAACAATGTGCCGACACATTGTTGCCAGGCCGAGCGGCGGCGATGCGGGAGCTTTATTGTGCGTTCCGAATCGTCCCGTAAACCAAGGTATATGGCCCACCGTCGAAGAAGCCTCCGCAAAACGCCCTCTTCGAGTGAGACGGGCCCGGTACGCCCCGATCGCTACCGATAACACGGATTGATCGGCATAGGGGCGGCGGTCACCCGCCGACCCCTGCCACACCACCGTGCGTACGGGGCCGTACACGGCGGTTCGAGTTGGTTGCTTTTCGGCCAGCGTTGGACCACCTTCGTCCGCCACCATGCGCAGGGGATCGTCGCCTGCGATTTTTTCGTGTCTATGACGGTATCGTTCCGCGTCCTGTATGTCTTCGTCGCCATGGAAGTCGGTTCGCGCCGCATTCTCCATACGAACGTGACCGGCCATCCCACTGCCGAATGGACGATTCAGCAGTTCCGCGAATTTCTAGCGTTCGATCATCCGTACCGATTCGTCATCCATGACCGCGATTCGATTTTTTCTGCCTGCGATTCCGAGTTGAAGGGTTTTGGCGTCCGGGTCTTGAAAAGCCGGTCCGCGCACCCAAAGCGAACGGGTATTGTGAAAGGCTGGTCGGAACCATCCGGCGCGAGTGCCTCGACTTTCTCATCCCGATCAACGAAGGCCATCTTAAGCGAATTCTTCGGGAGCACATTCGCCATTACAATCGCGGACGTCCTCACTCATCGTACATTGGCAACACAATCCGTCTTGATTGAATCGACTGGTCCCAGGCCACACCAGACGGCCTAAAAAATGGCCGAAAGATAACTGGATCGTAAGCGGGAGCACGCCCACAATACCAGTGGAGAGATGCGAGCAAAATTCCCCAGTGATACCTTGGGCTTGATGCGTTGTTGCGCCGGTCTCACGTTTGTCGCGCTGTTTTGGGGCGTTCCTACTGGCGCCGTTCCAGCACGTCCACACAGGTGGAGCAGATCACGATCATACCGGGCTCATTCACGCACATTTCCACATCCATGTGGATAGTGTTTCTACATCCTCCCGCGAACATCACGGCCCGGAAATAGACGACCTCGACGACGATCACGCGGCAGTTTGGTCGCTCGATACCTTTACCTTGGTCTTGAACGCTGGCCTTTCGCCCGTCGTTCTACCGCAAGGATACGTGCTCCTTTACGTTCCTTCCGAAATTTTCGAGCCCGTGGCGATCGTCGAGGAACGCGGTCACGACCCGCCTACTTTCGACCGGTCCATCCCCAGAGCCCCTCCCGTTTATCCTTCCCAACCCCCCTGCCAGAAGTGTGTCCAGACGCGCGTCATCGCGGCTGGCTAGATCATTTCGTCCATCCGTGGGAAGGAGTTCCGTGTACAGAAGGCTTATTTTTCTTGCATGCATTTGTCTTAAGTTTCTGAATATAGATCCGTGTTGGGGGCAATCTCGCTGAGTCTTCGCGAGGGCGATAGATAAGGCGTTGCGCAATCGCGTTGCGTCTTCTAAAGGCGAGGCAGAGCGCATCGGCCGCTCAAGGCTGGAACCCGAGGGGCACGCTTCCCGAACCCCGAATTCCAATTTCAAAATGAAAATCTTCGTCCGGGCCAGACCTACACCCGCGACGTGGATACGCTCGCGATGGCAGCGAGCAGGTCGATTTATTTGGGAAACGGCAGCACCGAATCGCAGTGGCAAGCCAGGGCGTCATCAGAACGCAAGCGGAATACGAGCTCGCTCGATGGCAACTCGTGCATCGAGTCAAGCTCGCTTATTGGGCGGCGCGCGGTTCCCAGGAAATTGTAGGCGTCTTGAAAACGACGGTCGATAATTTCCAGAAGATCATCGACTATCATTCGGCTCAGTTGAGCGTGGGAGCCATCGCCGAACAGGACCTTCTACGCGTCCGGCTGGAGGGAGAACGATTGAAGATCGCCGCGGACTTGGCCTCTATCGAAGCCAGCGGGTCGCGGGCGGATCTCGTCAGAGCGATGGGTCAGACCGATTTCAGCGAAATGGTGCTCACGGAGCCACTGGGGGTGGACTCGCAAGTCGCACCGCTCAGCATCGAGGAGGTGCTGGGGCAGCGAATCGAAATCAGGTTGGCACGCGCCGGTCTGGAGCAGGCCAAGGCGAACGCCAAGCTCCAGGACGTATCGGCGCGTCCAGAGTTCAACGCTTTAGCTGGTTATAAAAGAACCCAGCTACCCGACACAACGAATGGCGTGAATACCGCAATCGTAACGTTGCGGATCACGTTGCCAACCGTCGACAAGAATCAAGGAAATCGAATCGCAGCGGAAGCGGATGTGCGCAGGCAGGAGCAACTTCTGGCCGCCGCGGAAACAGATGTGCGCGCCGATTACTACGGCGCGCTGCAGGAATACCAATTAAGACGCGACGAGTTCCTCAACGCCTTGCAGCCGCTTCGCGAACATGCGGCCACGATCGCCGGGATTGCGGCCGCGGCATACGCCGAGGGCGGTACGGATCTGCTTCGCCTGCTGGACGCGGAACGCACGCGCCTGGATGCCGAGCTGGCTTGGGCAAGAGGCATGGTCGAGTACCGGCAGAGCATCGCGCGGCTGGAAGCCGCGGAAGGGATCATTCAATGAAAACGTATTCTACTGTTTCGCGCCGGATTCATTTTTCATGTGTCTTGCTTGCGTTTATTCTCCTGCCCGCGTGCACTAATCCCAAAGCTAACACGGAGAGTCCCGCGAACAAAGAGACCAAGGGTCCGAAGGACGAACTCACGCTCACGCCCGATCAAGTTGCCGCAGCGATGATCGAGACGCAAGCGGCGACCATATCGCGAGAGCCTGAGCTGTTGCGGGTGAAAGGTCAGATTGCGCTCGCCGACGATCGTACGTGGAGGGTCGGCGTGCGCACTCTGGGCTCGGTCATCTCGGTCTACGCGGGGCTGGGCGATTATGTTCACAAAGGACAGATTCTCGCCCGGTATCACGCGGATGAGGTTCGCGACTCCCGCGCGCAATATCGCGCCGCGCTTTCCGATCTGGATCGCGCGAAAACCGCCGAGGCCCCGGCCCAACGCAATCTCAATCGCGCACAACGGCTGCTCGAACTGAAAGCCGGTTCCATCCAACAGGTGGAGCTAGCCCAGCAGGATCTTCTCAGTGCGCAGGCCGCCATTCGAAAAGATGAAATCGAAGTGGATCGAGGCCGCGACCTATTGGAGGACGACCTCAAGGTCCCCGCCAATCCGCCGCCGAACCGGGTAGACGAGACGGAAGACGAAGTTCCCATCTTCGCACCGGCCGACGGATACGTCATTGAGAAGAACGTGACGCCCGGGAAGACTGTTGAACTCTCCGCCGTCACGTTTGTGATTGGCGATCTTTCGAAAGTATGGATGCTCGCGTCCGTGCGCCAGGAAGATCTGGGGAAGCTCCGCGCCGGGCAACCCGCGACGGTCACGCTTCCCGACCAGGACGGTGCGCGCTTCCAAGGCAGGATTACGAATCTTGGGCAGGAGTTTAACCCAGCGACGCGTGTCATGCAGGTGCGGATCGAGCTTACTAATACAAATGGCCGGCTCCGGCCCGAGATGCTGGTGAACGCGGAAATCCCGATCGGAAGCCGTTGGCCCGCGTTGCTTGTGGCTTCAGATGCCGTCCAACAGGTCAACGGGCAGGACATCGTGTTCGTGCAGACGGCACCCGGCAAATTTTTTCTAAGGCCGGTTCGGACCGGCGAAACCGCGGGCGGCCGCACACCCGTTCTGGAAGGCCTGCAGGCGGGCGATCGAGTGGTCGTTCGCGGCAGCTTCGTTCTTAAATCGCAGTTGCTGAAATCCACGCTGCAGGACGAGTAGGTGGACACATGCTGAATCGAATTATTGATCTCACATTGGCCTACCGCTGGCTGGTCCTCACGGGAATTGTGGCGCTGCTCGGAGCGGGAGGCTATGCGCTGTACACGATTCCAGTCGAGGCTTTCCCAGATCTTACAAACAACCAAGTCGTCGTCGTAACGGACGCACCGTCGCTCCCTCCTACCGAAGTCGAGCAACTCGTCACCTACCCGATCGAACGAGTGATGCTCGGCTTGCCGGATAAACTCGAAGTACGATCGCTATCCAAGCTCGGACTGTCGATGGTCACGGTCGTCTTCGACGATTCGGTAGCCATGTACTTCGCCCGGCAACTCGTCGCAGAACGGCTCCAGCAAATCTCTTCCACTCTTCCACGTGGGATTCAACCGACTCTCGGTTTGCCGGCGACGGCGTTCGGCGAACTTTACCAATACACGCTTTCCGGCCCTATGAGTCCGATGGAACTCAAGGATCTTCACGAGTGGGTGATTAAGCCGCAGTTGCGCACGCTGCCAGGGGTGAGCGAAATCAACGCATGGGGCGGCCAGACGAAGCAATATCAGATCGTGGTGGACCCAGCCTTGCTCGCGCAATACGGGCTCACGCTGCACGATGTCGCGAAACGAGTGGACGATAACAACTCCAACTTCGGAGGCGGTTATATCGAACACGCGGCCGAGCAATACACGCTCGTCGGAGTAGGTCGGGCGACAACGACCGAAGATCTGGGGAATATCGTTCTCTCGGCAAAAGACGGGACGCCGTTGCTTTTGCGAGATGTCGCAAGCATGCGGATTGGATCGGCCCCGCCCGAAGGGGCGACCCTCCGGAACGGCGAAACGGTTTCCGGCATGGTCATCATGCTCAAAGGTGAAAACGGAAAGAAGCTGATCGAGCTGACGAAAGAGAAAATCGCACACCTGCGGCTACCAACCGGCGTCAAGATCATTCCCTTTTATGACCAGGCGTTCGTGATCGACGGAACGATCCATACAGTGGAGAAGAACCTGTTTGAGGGCTTCATCCTCGTCACGATCGTCCTGCTGCTGTTCCTCGGCAACCTTCGGGCTGCTCTGATCACGGCGGCCATCATTCCGTTTTCCATGCTGATCAGTTTTCTCGGAATGCGCCTGTTCGGTGTCAGCGCGAACTTGATGAGCCTGGGCGCAATCGATTTCGGAATGATTGTCGATGGCGCCGTGGTCATGATGGAAAACTCGGTGCATCGGTTGAAGGAGGAACACGGAGACGAAGCGCCGCTGGAATCCGTTCGCCACGCCGCCCATGAAGTCGCGCGCCCGATGGCCTTCGCGGTCGTCATTATCATCGCCGTGTATTTGCCGATCCTCTTTCTGCAAGGGCTGGAAGGGCGCATGTTCCGCCCGATGGCGATCACGGTCTGCGCGGCGTTGGCCGGCTCCTTACTGCTTGCGCTCACCATGATTCCGATGCTCGCCTCGTTTGCCTTTCCCAAAGGTATTTCGCGGCGGCGCGGAAAGGACTCCAAATCGGTTGTCGGCGAAGAACATTGGATCACTTCACTCAGCAATGGCTACGTGCACGTGCTGAACTGGGCGATTCGCTTTCGGATTCTCACGGTGGCCTTGGCGCTCGTGGTCCTGGGCGTCGCGGTAGGTTCGCTCACCTTCATCGGCACCGAATTCATGCCGAAACTCGATGAAGGGTCGATCCTGGTGGAGACGCGCAAACTTCCAGGGGTATCGTTAACCGAGTCCGTCGCGATCAGCAAGGTCATCGAGCAACGTTTGCGCACGATTCCCGAAATCGCGGATGTCGTTATCAAGATCGGTCGCCCCGATTTTGCCACCGAAGCCATGGGGATCAACGAAGGCGATACTTATCTCCTGCTCCGGCCCATGGAAACCTGGACGCGGTTCCATACCAAAGAAGCGCTGATCACCGCGGTCGCCAAGGAGCTCGACACGGTTCCGGGTGTCGCCTACAGCTTTACCCAGCCGATGACCATGCGCATCGACGAAACGATTTCCGGCGTCAAGGCCGATCTCGCGATCAAAGTATTCGGCGATGACTTCCGAACGCTGGATCCGATCGGACAGCAGGTGTTGCGCGATGTATCGACGGTTCGCGGCGCGGCCGAGGCGCAGATGGAAATCACCTCGGGCGTCGCCGAGTTGTCGGTGCGGGTCGACCGCTCCGCGCTCGCTCGCTATGGTCTGAACGTGACCGACGTCGAGGAGGCGGTTGCCAGCGGAGGTTCGGGAGACGTGATTTCAGAAGTGATCGACGGTCAGAAACGTTACACCGTCGCCGTCCGTCTCCCAGAACGCTATGGCACGGATCCCGACGCCATGCGGAAGATTCAATTACGCGCGCCGGCCGGTGAGCAGGTTGCACTGGAGCAGGTCGCGCGAGTCGAGGTTAGGCGCGGTCCCGAGCTCATCAATCGCGAGGAAGGCCAGCGTCGCATTGTCGTCATGTCGAATGTACGAGGCCGCGATCTGGGAAGCTTTGTCGCCGAGGTCCGGTCGAAAATTGATCGTGACATCAAGCTTCCCACCGGTTACTTCATCGAATACGGCGGGCAATTCGAGAATCAAGAGCGCGCCACGCGACGGCTGATGCTGATCGTGCCCATCGCGATTACACTAATTTTCGTCCTACTCTACCTGACCTTCGCATCCGTAAAGCAAGCTCTGCTGGTCGTTGGGAACGTCCCATTCGCACTCGTCGGCGGAATTGCGGCGCTGTGGATTCGCGGGATGAATCTCAATCTCTCCGCTTCGATCGGCTTTATCGCGCTTTTCGGCGTCGCGATGCTCAACGGAGTGGTCCTCGTAAGTTCGATCAATCAGATGCGGATCGCGGGACTGTCTTCGCTCGATGCGGTACTTCAGGGCGCACGACGCCGACTGCGTCCGGTGCTGATGACCGCTTTCGTCGCCGGCTTCGGCTTTCTTCCGATGGCCGTTTCCACTTCTACCGGAGCCGAAGTACAGCGTCCGCTCGCGAGCGTCGTGATCGGGGGACTGATTAGTTCCACGATGCTCACACTCTTCTTATTGCCGGTGCTCTATGAATGGACCGCTGGGAAGTTGAGTCGCAGTCCGCACCCGACGAATGGTGGCTAGCGATTAACCCTACAGAGCGCCATCCGTGGCCGTGTTTCTCGCGGCGTGGCGAACGGCGGCGATACGTGGAAGACTCTCGATCGTTTATCGGTTCACGGCTTTCGCGCAGTCTCAAGAGAATGTTCGATGGCGATACGGACGAGTTGGCCGCGTGTTCGAACGCCGGTCTTCTCAAAGAGATTTTGCAGGGTGGCCTTCACGGAGCTTTGCGAAGCTCCGATCCTGTGGGCGATCTCCTTATTGGTTAGACCTTCGAAGACGCTCCGCAGAACCTGCTGTTCACGCGGAGTGAGCGGCTCTTTTTCGGCGGGCAGCCGTGAGTTCGCCGCGTCCGCTCCGGGCTGCGTCAGTTTTGGGTCCATCCATTCGTCGCCTGCTGCGACCGCGCGAATGGCTTCGAGGAGGGTACCTGGCGAACTGTGCTTCAAGAAAATTCCCGAGATGCCCAGTTTCCGCGAAACGGCAATATCCAGAGGACTCATGCCCGCGGTCACCATGAGGATCTTTCCTGCGTACCCGCACGTGAGAGCGGCCGAGATGAAGCGCGAACCGATCTCGTCTTCCAGATCGAAATCGAGTAAAACGATGTCGATCCCAAAGCGGGATAAAGCGACAAGGCCCTCCGCCAGCGTGCCGCACTCAGCCACAGTTTCGAAATCGGTTTCCGATGCCAGGAGCCGCCGTAAACCCTCCCGGAACAGGACGTGATCGTCAAGCAATAAAAGACGAATGCGCTGGCTGCTCATTGGCTTTCTCGACCGAAGAACCGCGTTCCTCTATGTCCGCTAACACGATCAACTCCAACACGAAGCAGCACCCTGGATAAGTCGGATCGTGCCGGAGATCACCACGGAAGGAACGCATGAAGGCGCGCGACAAATACAACCCGAGTCCGGTGGCGTCGGCGCCTTTTTGCAAAGGTTGAAACAGCTTCTGGCCGGGCGGAATCCCCGGTCCTGTGTCGGCGATTCGAACGACGACTCCATCGAGACCGGCTCTCGCCGAGATGTCGATCGCCTTGTGAGCCGCCGACTCCAAAGCACGTTGGCTGTTTTTCGTAACGTTCAATAGGACCTGAAGCAAGCTGTGACGATCCGCTTGCACAAGCGGTAGGTTTTCCGGAATACTCCAGCGCAGTTCTATATCGGATTCCTCACAATATGGCTCCAGGACGATTCGTAGATCGGAAAGGACCTCGCGCAGATCGATGCTGCCGGCCTCGCTGCTCCGACGCTTTGTTTCAGTTCCAGGGAAGCGATCTTATTCAACGTTTCGACCAGCGATCCCAGCGCTTCGAAATCCTGATTGCCCCTCAGACCTCCATCCCGCGCAATTCTCGTGGACCATTCCGATGGCTCCGCAGACATTTCTGACCTCGTGCGAAACGGCGGCGACCAGAATGCGCGAACCGACCAAGAAGCTGCTGCAGGCTGGCCTCCTCGCGTTCGCGGAAATGCTCGGAGTCGTCGATCGACCAGAGCGCGAAAGGCGCGGTCCCGCCGGCCGTGCTGTAGGTGGAAAAGAAGACGTCGGCGAGGAAATGTCGCCGTTTTCTCCGTTGTCCCCGCGTTTGCATTTCGGTGCGGAAGATCTTCGCCGTGTCGTCGATGGAGGGAATCGAGCCAAGAGCCGGAACGTAGCGTGTGATTCCCGGCAGCAAAAGGCCGCCGTCGCAACCCCCAAAAGTCGGTGAGCGGCGGGATTCGCCAGCAAGGATCTCTCCCGCGGCTGACATCGTCAAGACCGCGGCTGGGCTGCTCTCGACGAGAAACTCTAACTGCTCTTCGGCGGCTTGCCGCGCAACCGCTACCCTTTTCAGGAGTCAGCACAAGGCTGTCCATCTCCCGGCGATAGCCCTTGGTTACGGCGAGTGCCAACAGTGCACCCGTGGGGAAAGAGTGAGAAAGATGAGAATATCGCGTGCGATACTCAGTATCTCCAGGGAAAAGGATCTAGTCGATCCGGAAAGGAACGTGCAAAGCAGGGCGACACCAATTAGGGCGGGCCACTCCAGGGCGTGGTCCCGAGCATGACGAGAGGAAACAGGTACAGAAAACCCAGCGTGGCATTGAACTCAATTTGCCAATCGACGACGGCGATCAGCAGAATAGCCGTAAATGCGCACGCCAAAACAATCCCCGGCCGAGAATGCAAGATCCTGCGAATCATGAATTTGAACGCTGCCTGTCATGATTCTACAGCGAGAATCCGGCGCGACGTTTAGAGCGATAGAAAATGGCCAAAAGATAACTGGATCGCCGTCGTGACCACCGTTAACGTTAGTCGAGGGAAAGCCGCCCGGCCGACCGATATTGTTGGCAAGCAATGTGCGCTGGTTCGACGCGGCTCTCCTCTCCTCGCCTTCGCGAACGTCGCCCGCAAGAACTCGACTTCTACAAACCGCCGCGCTATTGGTACTGCTGATCAGCGCCGCCCAAATCGCCATGTGCGCGGTCGACTGTAACTGTTTTCTGCCGGTTCCCGCCGGGACATCGGCGCAGTCGCCTAGCCAAGGAGATGCTGACGGCTGTCTGTGCTGTGCTCAATCGGCGAGTCTCCCACGCCTTATCGAGTTTCCCTCTCTACTTTCTCGAAATGTTCGCGCCCGCGAGATTCACTCCGCAGGCCGCCCAAGATAACGCTTTACACATTTACGTCCTCCACCGTTCCTGATTCGCTCGCGCCATCTCAGAGCTGAGTAAAACTTCAGGAGCATTCCATGCGTTGCCTTGCATTGCTATTGGTGTGCGCAGCCGCCGTACGTGCGCAAGATCCTTTCGAGATTCACGTTTACGAGTACGAGCCGCTTCCTTTGGCGCGACCGCCTGAGGCGCACCTGAACTACTTTGGAAGGCACCAAAGCGTGTCAAGGGCAACGCGCCAACACAAGATCAGTTTCACTACAGTTCGGAATTGACCGCCGGTCTGACGGACGATTTCCGAATGGCTGTCGTGGTGTTGACCGCCCAAAGGCCAGGTGAATCGCTCGAATATGCGGGCTTCCGCGTTCTCCCGCACATTTACGCTCCCCCTCGTTGGAATTTACCACTGAGCCTGGGCTTGGTCGCGGAATTTTCGTTCGCTCATGCAATCTATGAAGAGAATCCGCGCCACATCGAACTGCGCCCGATTGTGGAGAAACATATCGGCCGGCTGCAGTTGGATGGCAACCCGGTATTTTCGCATTCGCTTCAATCCACCGGCCCCAGGGGATGGACTTCGAACCGGCGGCGCGGATCGGCTGGCAAGTGTCGAGACGGCTTACGCCGAGTGTCGAATATTACGGCTCATGGTCCTCTGGCCCAGATTATCCGCTGCGAACCCAGATTCATCAGATCCTGCCAGGCGGCGATCTTCGTCTTGGCGAACACCTCACCTGGAGCTTCGGCGTGGGAGTTGGACTCCACGCCCGCCACAACCGGACTGGTGTTAAAATCGCATCTCGAAATAAGTAGGGTGCACGAAACGAGCGATACGCCGTTCGCCCATCTTGACGCGCGACACATAAAATGGCCAAAAGATAACTAGTTCGCTCCAAGATCGACCCTTAAAATAGCTAGGTCTGTGATTTAAGAGCGGGTTTCCGGACCGTTGGAGAGGCCAAAATGCGAATGAATAGAGTGATCCTTGCGTTGATCGCATGGATTGGAACTTCTGGGTCGGTCGGTGTGTCCCAGACGCCGCCGCCCAAAACACCGCCGCCGGCCCGTCCCGCCGCCGTGGCTTCTCGCCCGGAGATTTACGCGAATCTCGCCCAATTGATGCGCGGTACTTTGTATCCTGCCTCAAATATCATCTTTGCGGCTCAGGGGGACAATCCAGCGGATGTGCCAATGGCACAGGACCCGTCGGTCGCCGTCAATCTGCTCGCCAGCTCATACGGGAAATGGCAGGCCGTGGAAAATAGTTCCTTGGCGATTTTTGAGGTTGCAAACCTTCTTACGATCCCAGGGCGCAAATGCTCCAATGGCCGGCTTGCTCCGATTAACAATCGGATTCGCCCAAATTTGCTAAGGTTCAGAGACGCAGCAATGGTCGCTTATAAGGCCGCGCAATCCAAGAATCAGGACAATATTCTGATGGCCGCCGACACACTGACCACGGCATGCGCGAATTGCCACAACGTATATCGCGAAAAGCCCACTTTCGCCGACCGCTGTAAATAATTAAGCGAGCTGCCAAACCACGCCCGACGAATCCGTCGCTTGGAAGCGCGAAGTCGCGCTTAAGAGAGCCCTGTCATGGGCGGTCCGCCGTCCCTGACATGGCGAATTAACGCGTCGATTTATATCTAGCTTCGTGGGCCCACGCCTGATCGCGGAAGTAAGACGAACAGGCAAATTCACACACAAAATGGCCAAAAGATAACTGGATCGAAATGAAGACGACCGATACCGTGGAGCAGGAGAGGCATCGACCCAAATGAGAAGTGAGACGCAGGACATGCAGCGTAAGCCAATCGGAGGTGCCTCTCACCTGTCGAGGGGATTCCATCGCGTTTTCTTTCTATTTTTATCCGTCGCGCTGAGCCTGCTATCGGCGGTACCGGTATGGGCCGCAGTGACCGGAACGATTTCCGGTACGATTACGGATCCCTCTGGTTCCGTCATTCCCAACGCGATGGTCGTTATCACGAACACCGCGCAGGGCGTGAAAAACACAATAATTACCGACGCAAGAGGCCTCTACGCGTTCCCCAGCTTACCCGTGGGGACGTATAAGCTGTCGGTCAACGCACCAGGGTTCAAGCCTAAAGACAGGGACAAGTTGGTGGTGGATCTGGATAGCGTCCAGCAGATCGATCTTTCGCTGGAACTCGTCGAGAAGGTGGAGGAGGTTACGGTTTCCGAAAGCGCGGCTCGCGTGGAAACCGAGAGCACGCAGGTGGGTCAGGTCGTTACCACCCGCCAGATGACGGCTATTGCCTTGAACGGACGCAGTTATACGGACCTGATGGCGTTGCAGCCGGGCATCACGCCCATGTCGACGCAGCTACCCGACTCGGTCGTTATGGCGGGCTCCACGGTAGCGATTCAGCCTTCGGGTACCTTGAATCCCGGCAATCAATCCATCGCCGGACAGCGGGAATCCGACAACGGCTTTCTGGTGAACGGAGCGGACGTCAAGGAGCTGCAGAATGGCGGAACGCTCATCATCCCTAATATCGATTCACTTGAGGAATTCCGTGTCCTGACCAATAACTTCGACGCTCAGTATGGCAACTACGGCGGCGGCATTGTGAATGCGGTAACCAAGTCCGGATCCAATACCTTCCACGGCACGGGGTTTGAGTTTCTCCGCAACACGGATCTGGACGCTCGCGATTACTTTTCGCCGGACCGGGAGTTTTCCGGCAAAACCAGTTTGGCGGCGCGATTGGCGGGCGGATTAAGAAAAACGCGGTTTTTTTCTTCACCGACTATCAAGGTACGCGAAACACCGAGGGAATCAGCTCAGGCTTGATCTCGGTGCCCTCGCTCGCGGATCGGGCAGGAAATCTTTCGGATCAGGCAAGCGCGATGGCTGCGACGTTCGATCCGCAAGGCAACTGCGTCTCGAATTGCGTTTCGGGACCATATCTGGCGAGCGTCCTTGCTAACCGGTTGGGCCACGGCGTCACGGCCGGCGAACCATATTACATGCCTAGCTGTACTCTCGTAACCCAATGCGTATTTCCCAATGCGGTCATTCCAATGCGGGCGTGGTCGGCGCCGGCGCTCAATCTCCTTCAATACATCCCGTTACCGAACGACGGTCCGAACACGTTTACCACAGGTGCGGAAAATCAGATTCTTCGGGACGATAAAGGCAGCTTCCGCATCGATGCAAACACGGAACGCATGGGCATCCTGACTGCCTACTATTTCATTGACAACTTTAATCTCAATAATCCTTATCCGACGGGCCAGGGGGGTGCCAGCGTGCCTGGTTTCAATGCAATTAATACCGGTCGAGGACAAGCTCATAACCCTTGGACACACGAAAACCTTCGGTCCGACCATGGTAAATGAGCTTCGCCTGAGCTTCATGCGTAGCTCGAACGTCGTGGGTCAGCCGCAAGGCGGCGTGGGCCCGTCCCTCGCATCCCAGGGATTCGAGACCGGTGTTGGAACGCCCGGTATCGTTCCGCTATTGCCGAAGATTGAAGGCGTCGAAAACGTGATCTTCAATTCGTTCGTGATGGGCGTTCCGATCACGAACCTTGCGCAGGCGAACAATACTTTCGGTATTGCCGAGAATTTTTCCAAGGTTTGGGGTCCTCACAGTTTTAAATTCGGTTTTACGGGCAGCTACGAACAGATTAATGTGAACCCCAACCCCACGGCGAACGGCTCCTTCCTGTTCGCGGGGACGGAAACAGGACTGGACTTCGCGGATTTCCTGATCGGTGTGGATAGCAACTTCAACCAGGCACAGTCCGGAGCCTTTTATGAACGCCATAAATACTGGGCGCTGTTTGCGCAGGATAGCTTTAAGCTTCGCCCGAATCTCACCCTGAACTACGGTGTGCGCATGGATTACATGGAATACTGGTACGAAAAATATAACCAGTTCCCCACGTTCGTTCTGGGCCAGCAATCGCAAGTCTATCCTCAGGCTCCGCTCGGCGTAGTATATCCCACCGACACTGGGGTTCTGAGAACGATCGCCCCCAACGCGGCCAAATGGGCACCTCGCCTCGGAATCGCCTGGTCGCCGAACAAGTCCGACGGCCTTCTCGGCAAGATTATCGGCGGACCCGGCAAAACCAGCATCCGCGCCGGCTACGGAATGTTCTACACGGTCATCCCAGGATCGTCGCTGGCATACAACCTGCCGCAGCCCCCCTACGGCCTCAGCTACACGAGTCCCGCTCCTTCGCTTTTCAACGCGCCTTACCAAACTGCGGCAAGCGGATTGTTTTCGGGTAATCCGTTCCCGTTCAATATCCCGCCCCTCAATACGACCAAATCGAATCCGGATGCGAATCAGAATTTTGACGCCTTCCTGCCAATCAATGGTGCCACGGGTCCGAATCCGAACAACACTTACCCGTACAACGAGCAATACTTCTTCGCGATCGAACGCGAACTCAGGGAAGGTACGGTTCCTGAACGTTTCCTACGTCGGCTCGCAGGCACACCATATCCTGCTGACTTACTCGGTAAACCCCGGCAATCCGGCGCTGTGTCTCGCTCTGAGCCAGCCCTCGGAAGTGGCGTCCGGTTCCGCGACGTGCGGCCCGTTTGGCGAAGGGGGGCAATACACCAGCGGTTCCGGCGTAACCTACAACTGTACGCGCGGCCCGTACGGTTGCGCTTTGGGCAACGACGACTTTGAAGGTTCGTACGGCAACTCCAGTTACAACTCGCTCCAGGTATCGCTGCGGCACTCAACAAAGGATCTTACCCTTCAGCTCGGATATACCTATAGCAAATCCATTCGACGAAGGATCGGCGCCGGGCGATACGTCGGATCCTTTCGATTACAAACAAGAGCGGGCACTTTCGGCGTGGGACCTGACGCACAATTTCGTCGTCAGTTACGTCTACCGGCTTCCTTTTGATAAATTCACGAAGAGCGGGCACGCCCTGCTCGGCGGCTGGGAGTTGACCGGTATCACACGCGCCAGTACCGGATTTCCCGTCACGCTCAAAAGCAACGACGACAACTCGCTGCAAGGCAGCATTCCCAACGGCGTGAACAACTATAGCGTCGATATCGGGCAGTACACGGGCGCGCCGCTCGAACTGAACGGTAACCCGCGCAACGGGCTGCCTTATTTCAATCCGGACGCGTTCACCGCAGCCGCCCTGGGTACCCTTGGAGATGCAAATCGCCGCTCCTTCCATGGACCGGGCACATTGAATTTCGACATGGCGCTTCTCCGGAATTTCAATATTACCGAATCCAAGTTTCTACAATTGCGCATTGAAACCTTCAACACCTTTAATCACACACAATTTTTCGGCCCAGCCGCGATACAAGGCAATATCGACAGCCCGCTGTTCGGACAGGCCGTGAAAACACAAGATGCGCGCGTTATGCAACTAGGGCTGAAATTTAACTTCTAAACCACAGCGCGGGGAAGCCTAAACACTTCCCGCACTTTGTCTTGCCGTGAACCGAATCCTTCGCATCGTCGCTTTGGTAGTGCTCCCGGTGAGCGCGGTCCAGATCACCATGTGGGCCGCCGAGCGCGATCGCTTTCGGTCGGCTCCTTGCCAGGGCTGGGTTGAAGGGTGTTTGTGCATGGAGGCCAAATAGCGTCTTGAAAAAGCCACAACTTGTTGCGACCGTCGTATTCATATTTTGTATCCTGGCTTGGGGTGCGGTAGGCGGGGCCGTCCTGGGGACCATCACGAGTTCGGACGGAACACCGGTTGCCGGAGTCCATATAACGTTGATAAGCGCTACCCAAGGAATTCGGACGCGGGCTACAAGTGATCCTAAGGGCGGATACCGATTCCCAACTGTGGCGGTCGGACAGTACGAGCTGAAAGCTGAAGCGCCGGAGAAACAGGCCCCAAAATCGTCGCGTGGTCGTCCACGTTGACGACATTCTTCGAGTTGATTTAGCAGGCTGTTGAAAAACCTTTTCGCCGCGTGACCTTTTGAAGTCGAGCTTCGCCTTGAAGATATGCGCGGAGATGATCGTCAAGAGTCGGAGATGTTTCTGTATGGATCGCTGGAAGAGCGGGTGCCGGAGAAGCATCCGCTGCGCCCGGTCAGGGTGATGGTGGACGCGGCGCTGGAGTCGATGAGCGAACGATTCGACGAGATGTACGCGAAGGCGGGGCGGCCGTCGATCGCACCGGAGCGGCTCCTGCGAGCGCTGCTGTTGCAGGCGCTGTATTCGATCCGCAGCGAGCGGATGTTGGTGGAGCAGTTGGAGTACAACTTGTTGTTCCGTTGGTTCGTGGGATTGAATATGAGCGAACCGGCGTGGAATCACGCGGTGTTTTCTAAGAATCGCGAGCGCTTGTTGGCCGGCGACGTGGCGCACGAGTTGTTTGCCTGCGTGGTGGAACAGGCGCGGGCATTGAAGCTGCTATCGGATGAACACTTCACGGTGGATGGCACGCTGATTGAAGCCTGGGCTTCGCACAAAAGTTTCAAACCCAAAGATGGCGGCGATGACAACGACAACTTTCGCGGCCAAACAAGGTGCAACGACACGCATCAATCGACGACCGATCCCGAGGCCAAACTCTACCGCAAGGGCCATGGGCAGGAGTCGCGCTTGGCGTACTTGGGCCATGTGATGATGGACAACCGGCACGGGCTTGCGATCGACACGCTGCTGACGGAAGCCAACGGACGCGCCGAACGCGACGCGGCGCTGGCCATGGCGGCCCATCTGCCGGGGCGCAACAAACGCGTCACGCTGGGCGCGGATAAAGGTTACGACACTCTCGATTTCGTGAAGGGCTTGCGGCAATACGCGGTCACGCCGCATGTGGCGCAGAATATTTCCGGACGTCGAGCCGCATTGATGAACGCACCACACGCCACGATGGTTATTGCCAGAGCCAAAAGAAACGCAAGCTCGTCGAACAGGTCTTCGGCTGGATCAAGACCACTGCCGGTCTGCGCCAAACCAAGTACCGCGGCCGGGAACGTGTGAGCTGGATGTTTACGTTCGCCGCCGCCGCTTACAACCTGATCCGGGTACGAAACATCATGGAAGCCGCGATCTAAAGGGCCACGGACGGCCTTTCGCCCGTCCACTCATTACTCGCGGCCCCGCTTCTCAGCGCTTCAAAGCTCTCCATAATCCCAATCGGTCGCCGGCCATGCCGTCGTTGGTTGATTCTTCAACAGCCTGTTAGGTTCGGACAACGGGTGTCCTTTTCGAGTGCTTCAACGCGCCCGGGCAAATTCTGTTGACCAAGCTGCAGTTCAACGAATCTGCGGATTTTGTGAAGAGCAAGATTTGCTATACCGACGCCCAGGAGCGAATGCAGCTTAAGGTCGGCCTCGCCGTCGACCAAAGGAGCGAACGAGGAAAGGGCCTGGGATGCCAGTCTCCCGAGGCCTAGATTGGTGTTGGTTAAATCACGCGCCTGGTCGAGGACCTCTGTAAGATTTGTTGATTTGGCGGCCGCCGCAATATCTTCAAGAATCTCTGCATTCGCCCGCTGAAGATCGGGCAGAAGTTCAGGCATGCAAATGCTTGCCCGTTGAAGAGTCGTAGCTACGAGGGAACAGTATTCCAATGCGGTTCCACGTAGCAGAATTGGGGCTGTAGGTTCGGAAATCTTCACGGAGGTCTCTACAAGAGCGGAAAGATTTTTCAAATCGAGAAGGGGGGGCTCTGCAAAAGTCGGATTATCCGCGACGAATCCGTCTTCCAGTGTCCAATGCTCATATGACGTATCGCTAGGTATAAGGGCGCGAGCGCTCGCAAGATCGGGCCCGCCCATAATTAAATTGTGTGCACCCAGCGAAAGCCAAAGAACCGTTTGGGGGTCGACTCTAGCCAACAACGGCCAGGGGTTGATCGGCCCCACAAACAGCAACTCGTAGTGGCCTAAGAGCCTGGGATCAAAAGCCTTCTCGGGAGAGCCGAGGCGGAATAGGGGTGAAAGACAGGTTGTCGGATGCCAGTCTTGCAGCGCATCTGCCAGTGCGTCGACAAATCGAACGCGCTGCTTCTTCGCCACCGGATCACGTTGAACTACCAGAAAGGTGTGCTTGTCGCCGAGCCTCACGGCTTAGGCGTCTCGTGCCTTGATGATAATCCTTGCTTCTCGGGTTTCGGAATCGTAATCCAAACCTAATTTCACCACCGTAGGATTTGCTTCAGGCGCCTCAGTCGCATGAGAAGACGGGCCTTCACACACAGGCGGCGGCCCGTGCAAGTCCCCTGCAGCTCGCTCAAAGCCCGCTCTGTTCTCGCCAAAGGTACGCATGTACCTTCCCGCGTTCCGTCTGTGGACTCTGCTCAACATTTTGGCTTGTGGATCTCGTTTTTTATAGCATATCGACCGGTTCTCGTCAAGATGCTAGAGCCGAGTCGTCAACTGGGGGAGTAGAGCACGCCGGCTGATGCCCGCGCCCAAATAACCCCCTCATTGTAGACGTGGCTCAAACCGTTTGTCAATAGCGGCTAGATGACTGAAAATTATGGACTAGTTATCGGCGTTGGTCGCATGCCTGCATCGCCCAACTTCGTACGATTGTCGGAACTATACACGAGAGTGCCTGGCGACACAAACAGAGCACGTCGTTGTCCGGCTGGCGACTGAGATTATCCCAAACAAACGAGAGCGGAGAGCCCCGCCGAGGCATGTCTTTTGTTCTTTGGGACTTGAAATTACGTGAGACCGACCCTGCCTACGCTGGACGAGCGGAATTTTCCTCACCCAAGGCGTGGAGATCTTGATCGGGCAGCGCCCAGATGCGCGTCAGAACCATTTCTGGCTTATCCAAATAAGACGGGAGAGTCCGATTCGCAGATTTGCTCGCTAGCGGTTCAGCGAACAGGGGCGAGATAGTGAACCAAAACAGACCGGATCGCTTGCTCGCACCAATGACTGCAGGATGTTCGGCGAGTTCCATGAGCTTCCGGGCGCGTGCTTCACCGGTGGTCTCAACGAGCACCGCGCGAATCGGGTGCACGCCAAAAGCTTCTTTGTGTTTTTGCTGCCGCTTAATGAAGTGGTAGTACGCTCGAAATTTCTTGAGCATGTCGGCCATGGGCATTGACCCGCGATCGCCCTCATAGCAGAAGTGAAGCAAGCTGCTCCTCGGCCCTCTTTCCACGTGACGCGAAAGCTGAACATCGCGTCGGGCTCAACGGGTAAGTCGGATCGTTCATCGCGATTCTTCCCACCGTGTACTCGTTCGTTCCGTCCGACACGCCGTGGATGTGAATCTCCGGCACATTCACTTTGTTGCCGCGCAACTCAGCTCCTTGCCGCCATGCGGCGAGTTCGACAGGCGTTTCGGTGGATCTGCTGGCCATCTCCAGCATGAAGTGCATCCTGGAAATCATAAGATTGTGCTTCAGGAACCCGAGCTTCATGTGCTGTCCTCGAACGACTGCGCCGGCGTAATCGGCGTCGGCATTCATACGGAGCTCATCTTCCATCTCGGGAATGGATCTCGCTAAGGCGTCCATGCTGAACGAGCAACTCTAAAGTCTGGCGCCCGTCGAGGTAGTAGATGAACTCGCCGTGGTTCGGAATTTTCGGGAAGGCAAAACGGTTGATGAGCTCGCGCTCCCAAAGCATACGAGACGCCGCTGCATTACATCGTGATTTCCACCGCGAAGCCGCACAAGCTCCGACGTAGGGGAGAAGCGAAAGCGCAGCACGATTTCGAGCACGTCCAAATCGCCGGGCGTTAGGACGCCGCGGCGTGGGGATTCAGGCCGAATGAATTTTGAAAAACTGGACATAAAGAACTTGTTATTGAAACGGGCTAGGAAGAAAGAAAGAGAGGTGGGCACAGACTTGAAAGTCTGAGCTGGTCTGCGCCCGGGTTAGAAGCAGGAACTACAGCCGCTACAAGATTATGTCCTCGTCGTGCTGATCGTCCCGCTTGGGTAGGGGATCAAGGATCAGGAACTCACCGCCCCACTGAGGCGGAACTGCGAGGAACTGTCCTTTGATGCGGCCCGATTCCGCATTGACGAAGGCCGACCCGACAGTGAGTAACTTGCTCTCCGGATAGGTTCGGCCGTTACGAGTGACGCTCTTGCCGGTCTCGTAGGAGATGCACACTACTTTTCTGATCGACGCCATGGGTTAGTCCTCTTTCCCTTCGACGGTCATGGCGGCTGGTCCGGGGTAGTTCTCGACCTCGGTGACGTTGGTCGATTCTCCTTGACCGGTCGAGCGCCCATTTGCCTTGCCGCGTGGGCGGGCATCCGGACGGGACCGTTCGGGACGTTCAAGCCCGGCAAAAGCGGCTTGAGTTTCGGCGACCCTGGCGATCAGATCGCCGGGGGTTGAGAAGTGAATGACGAGCTCGCCGCTGCGGAGATAGACCCGTGGCGGGAGCGTTTCGAGGATCTGTGCAGGATTCATTTTGTACTCCGTTTGTACTCCATTAACAGGAGTCCGAAGTACAGGATTGGAAACTCAGTGATTTTCTATCGCTTGAAATCGCTGCCAGAGACGCTAAAGTCTTTATTGACAATATCTGCCCAATTTCCCAAGCTGGCAGTCGCAGGCTGGCTCACACTGCCACCCTCAACTTGATCGCGTCGTTCGGAGCGTGAACCAGATCCTGCTTCGTGCCAAGGTAGCGCTCGGTCGTTTGGACCGACGCGTGGCCCAACAGCAGTTGAATCTGCTCAAGCTCGCCGCCCCCGGCGCGGCATAATTTGGCGCAGGTTCGGCGGAGATCGTGAGGAGCGATGCCGGGAACGCCGGCCGTCCTCGGCGTAGGGCTTGATGAGTTGCCAGACGACTTTCTCTCCAAGTTGTTCGCCGGTGACGCGATCCGTGCGATTCACCGAACGGAAAACGTGACCATCAGCAACGCCCGCCGGAAACGTCCACGCATCGATCGCCACTTTCACCCACGTCGGCATTGGTGCAGTGCGGACTCGGCCATGCTTGCCAACGAGATCGACGATGCACCAGCGGCCGTCGCGCTGCTGGAGATGGCTGAATTTCAGGGCCGCGACTTCGGATCGCCGCAATCCGCAGCCAAGGAGAACCGCAAGGATGGCGCGGTCGCGCAGCCCGCGGAGCGTTGAAATATCCGGGGCGCTCAGCAGCGCCTGCGCCTGCCGCTGCGAGAGCCAGTTCCCAGTGCGTATGCCCTGCGTCTTCGCGCTCTTCACGCGTGAGATGCCCGCGGCAAGTTCGGGCGCAAGCAAGCCGTTGTCGGCGGCCTCGGCAGCGAGCTTCCGAATCGCCGACATGCGCACGATGATCGACGAGGAACCGAGCCTGCGGTCCTCCAGCGATACCCGCCACGCGCTCACGGTGGCCTTGGTGAAGCCGGGCCGCGGCGCCTCCTGGAACCACCCCATGAATTCGTCCAGCGCCATGTTGTACACGCGTTTCGTAATCGGCGAGGAGACGCTGTCGAGCACCAGGGTCTTCAGTTTCTCCCACCCGGCGATCTTCTGAAGTGCAATCAAATCATTCATTTTGTCCTCCTGATATTGGGCAATATCGGTAGCTACGTCATGTGGACGATACCTCCGAATGAAGAACACATCAAGCAAAATCGAAGACGCCTCACACGATCAGGGCGCAACAGCGCATCACCTATAGAACGATGCTTATGCGACTCTCAGGCTTTCGTCCGTGCGCGCTAAGGCTCAAGCCGACTGCGATATGCGAGAAAGAATCCTGCCGGCACTAGGAACACCGTGAAGCTTACCGAAGAGAGCAGGCCCCCAATCAGCGCGCGAGCCAAAGGCGCGTACGATTCGCTGCCCTCGCCAAGCTTCATGGCCATCGGCATCAGACCGATGATGGTCGCCAGAGAGGTCATCAGGATCGGACGCAAACGCACGCGGCAGGATTCCACGATGGCTTCGCTCACTCCCAGGCCTTCCGTCCTTAAGTGGTGAGCGAATTCGACGATCAGGATGCTGTTGGACATCGCGATCCCGGCGAGCATTACGACGCCCATGAGCGACATCACGTTCAGCGTTGTACCGGTGAGCACCAGCGCGATCAGCACTCCGGAAATCGCAGGTGGAAGCGCCAGCAGAATCAGGAACGGGTCCATAAACGAGCGGAACTGTGCAACCAAAATCAAATAAAGCAGGACCACCGAAAGCGTTAGGCCCAGTGCGAAGCTTCGGAACGACGCGTTCATCGCCTCCGCGCTTCCACGGACGGCGACGGTGACGGCGGCCGGAATGCTCTCACGCGCGATCACCTGCCGAACGTAATCGGCCGCGGCGCCGAGATTCTCGGTGGCGGGGCGAACATAGATATCGAGCTTGCGGCGGATCTGGTAATGGTCCACTTCGGTGGGCGCTTTGATGCGCTCAATGTTGGCAAGCATGTCCAGGCGTGTCGGCTGCGCGACGCCGTCGGCGTGCAATGGAATGGACTTCAAATCCTGGACCGAGCGGATCTGAGCCTCGGGATATTGAACCGTCAGAAAATAATTGTTTCCATTGCGCGGATCAATCCACAGATTCGGCGCGATCATTTGATTAGAAGTTAACGACGTGATGACGTTAGTAAGGACCTCGCGTTCCGTCAGCCCGAGCTTCGCCGCGTGCAGACGATCGACGTCTACGCGCAGCGACGGATAGTCCAGATCCTGCGGCGTGAACACGTCGGCGACCAGTGCCGATTGGCTCAGCTTGCCAACGATGCTCTGCACCACTCGATTATCCGCTTCAAGACTTGCTCCCACTACTTGCACGTCGATCGGCGCCGGGGCGCCCATGCTGACCACGGCATCCACCAGGCTGCCGGTCGAAAAGAAGGGCGTAATCTCCGGCATCTCGCTTCCCAGAAGCTTCTTGATTTGGCGAATATATTCGTAGCTGCCAATGCGATGCTCCGGAGTTAATCCGACTTGGACGAAGCCGGTATGCATCGCCGCGTTCGACGTGTAAACCGCGGAGAAGCCGTTGTCGACGCCGATGTTATCGACGATGATTCCAAGATCGTCCGGCCGCACAGTCCTCTTGATAAGGCCTTCCATCGCCGCAACTTCGTTTTCGGTCACGGTCAATTTGGTTCCCGAAGGCGCTTTGAAGGTGATGACGAACTGGCCCGCGTCAGTCTGCGGGAAGTAGGAAAAAGCCAACGCGCCATAGAGCAACAGACTGGCCGCGAAGGCGATGAAGAACACCGCGAGCACGGTGACCGGAACGCGGAGGACTTGATTAACCAGCATTTCGTAGATGCTCAACATGCGATGAAATGCCGCGTTGAATGCTGCGTTGAAGCGCGCTCCCCACCCGCCGCCTGGCAGAGTGCGCGCCTCGCCGGCGTCCGCCTGGCTCAGATGCTCGGGATTTTTAAGCTTCAGAAAGCGCGCGCAAAACAGCGGCACAACGGCCATCGCGACTAAGTAAGACGCGAAGAGCGAAACCACGACCGCCAGCGCCATCGCGGAGAAAAGAAACTTGCTGACTCCCGCGAGCAACGTCACGGGGAAGAATACGACGGCGGTCGTGAGCGTGGAGGCGAGCACGGGTAACGCGACTTCCTTCCCGCCGGTTTCCGCCGCCACACGCGGGGGTTGTCCCATTTCCAGATGGCGGAAAACGTTTTCGAGCACGACCACGGAGTTATCGATCAGGCGCGAAAGCGCGAGTGCCAGTCCGCCAAGGATCATGCTGTTGATGGAAGATCCGCCGAGCTGCAGAACGAAAAACGTTGCGCATACGGAGAGCGGAATCGAGAAGAAGACTGCGACCGTGGCACGCAGGCTGCCGAGGAACATCAGAATCATGAGGCAGGTGAGGAACAGGCCGATGCCGCCTTCATCGAGCAGCGTTCGAATGGCGGTGCGCACGAAGCGCGATTGATCGAACACCACGGTGCTTTTCATGGCCGCGGGAACGTCGACCAAATGCGCCGCGACGGAACGTACGCCGTCGACGACCGCGATGGTGTTGGAATCGCCGCCCTGCTTCATCACCGGGAGATACACCGATCGCTGCCCGTTTACATGAACCACGTTGTACTGGAGCGCGTGGGCGTCTTTCAGTTCTCCGACGTCCGACATCAGTACTGGATTCTCGCCGTTCATCTTCACCGGATATTGATCCGCGTTTTTGAGATTGAATTGCGCATTCGAATAGATGTTGTAATCGAGATTCCCAATTTGCACGTCGCCCGCCGGAAGAATTACGTTAGCCTGACTGAGCGATCGAACCACATCCATTGGGCTGATCTGGCGAGCTTCCAGTTTGGAAGGGTCCACGTAGAATTGAATCTGCCGCCATGGGCCGCCGAACGGCTGCGGAATCGATGCCCCCGGAACGCTCGCCAACTGGTTGCGCACGAAATTCTGGGCGATGTCTTTCAGATTGCCGTCGGTCATTCCGTCGCCGTTCATCGTCACCAGGCAAACCGGAAGGCTAGAAGCATCGGACTTGAGCACTACCGGCGGCAGCGTGCCGGGCGGCAAATCTTTCATGTCAGAAACCGCGAGATTTGCGATGGTCGCGGCGTCGATATCCGCGTTCGTGCTGGTTTGAAAATAGATGCGGATGATGCTGACGCCGTTCAGCGAGCGCGATTCGATATGATCAATGCCGCTCGCGAAGGTGAAGAAGCGTTCCAGGTGATACGTGATGTCGCCCTCGATTTGTTCGGGCGGCATTCCGGGGTAGAACGTGGCGACCACGACCACCGGAATGTTCATCGCGGGGAACATATCCACGGGCATCTGAGCGACGCTCACGCCGCCGAGGATCGCGACGATCAAAGCGGCTACGATGATCAGGTACGGCGTGTTGATGGCAAAGCGTGACATTCGTGTCCTTACGGTTTCGGCGATACGTCGGTGGCTAGAACGATGATTTTGGGATGAACTTTGGCGCCCGCCTTCAACCCGGCACGCGATCCCACGACGACCTGATCGCCTGCGCGCAATCCTCCGGAGCGAATCTCGACGCGCTGCGCGGTTTCGACACCGAGCCGCACGGGTACGATCTGAATCGTGCCACTTGATTGAACGACGTACACGCTCGCGGCATCTCCGTTGCCGTCGATTGCTTCCACGGGAACCGAGAGCACTTGATTGCGCTCCTCGGTTGTCAGATCGACCTCGGCGTACATGCCCGGTACCAACACGAGCGACGCGTTCGGCACATCGACCTCGGTCTTCATGGTGCGGGAGGAGGAATCGATTTTATCGGCGAAGCGGGCGACGCGGCCCGGAAACGTTCGATGCAGCGCGGAGACTCTCACGTCCACCGTACTTCCCAGGTGAATCAGCGGTACCTCGGATTCCGGCACAGGGAGCGCCAGCCGCAACAGTCCGTTTTCCGAAAGACGGATGACGGGCATGGCTTGCGATTGAGAAGCGGTCCCAGCCTGAATTAAGGAGCCGACGTTGGCATAGCGTTTCGTGACCACTCCCGTAAACGGCGCCGAGATGACTGCGTATTTATATAAAGTCTTGACGCGCGCATGCTCGGCTTGCGAAACCCGTATGCGCTCTTCGCAAACAGCGATGTGCGACTTGGCGCTGGAGACTTGCGCTTCGGCTACCAGATCGCGGGAGTGTGCCTCATCGACCTCCTGCTGCGGAACCAGGCCGGGCTCGTGCTTGGAGACGTCGAGAATCCGAGTGTAGGAAAGGTGCGCAATGTCGTGAGAGGATTCCATGCGCTGCAATTCGTCGCGTGCGGTAGACAGTTCGGCGGTTGCTTCTTCGATGGCCGCGGCCGCGCGCGTAAGGTCGTCCTGCATCTCCGGAATTTCGAGTGTGGCCAGCACTTGTCCTTCACTCACGCGATCGCCGATATCGACGTTGATCGCGCGAATGTACCCCGAAACTTTTGCCATGACGTCGACTTCCTGAAACGGTTCGAATTCCGCGGTCAAGTTCACGCTGTTCGATAAATCGGCGCGCGCGGCTTGGACTACGGCGACCGTCGGCAGATCCGGCACCGCGGCCGTCGACATCTCCGCGCTGTTGCCGCGCCCGCAAGAAGAGATCGCGGCCCCGAGAGAAACAGTCGCGACAAGGAACATAAGACGAAGTCCAGAATTTCGCGTAAGTTGATTCACCTTAGGGCTCCCATTGCGTAGCTCAGTTCCGCGCGCCGGCTGAGGTATTCGTACTTGGCGGATGCGGCCGTGATCTCCGCCGAGGTTTGGTTCAACTGGGCCTGATTCAGTTCCACGATGCCGCCCAAGGCGTTGTCATAGCGCGCTTGCGCCAGGCGTAGATTCTCATTGGCCTGGGCTACGAGTCGCGCCGTTACGTCCAGACGTCGGAAGGCATCGTTCGCGTTCAGCCATGCGACGCGCACGTCGCGGGCGATCTGGAGAGAAAGATCCTGCACATCTTTCGACGACGCCGCTGCGCGCGATTCGGCCTCCTGACGACGCGCCTTGAAGAGCCCGCCGTTCAGCACGGGGATGCTGACGTTGACGCCGGCCGCGCTGTAAGTCTCCGGCAATCGGTCATCCCGGAACGGCGCGACGCCCGCCACGGCGGCCGCACTGATGGTCGGATTCCGAAGACGCTTCTCCGCCTCCGCATACCGATCGAGCGCATCACGATTGAGTTGGAGCGCGGCCAGATCCGGCCGTTCCCGCAAAGCTTGGGCGGTCAGCGCATCCACGTCCGGATCGAGCGGCGGCGGCAAAGTTTCGTCGGTCAAAGCAAAGGGACGATCGCGTTCATAACCCATCGCGGCTGACAAGCGCGCGTGGCTCGCCTGCGCGTCATTATCGGCGCGGAACAAATCAAGCTCGGCTTGTGATTCGTTCACCTGCGCGAAGCTCACGTCGACCGTGGATCGTAGGGAGCTCTGTGCGAGCGCGTTCACCTGGCGCAGCGTGAGGCGTCTCAGATCCAAAGTCCCTTGCGCGACTTTGCGCACGGATTCCGACGCGAGCGCCTGATAGTAGGCTTGTTCGACTTCGATGAGAACTTGCGCCCGGGTGTTATTGATGTTTTGATTCTGCGACGCATTGCGCAATTTTGCGCTCTGCTCCAGGCTGGAGGTTCTTCCAAAGTCGGTCAGCAACTGACTCGCTACCACGCCTGACGCAGCACGGGTGTAGATGCTCGAAGTGGTGACCGCGCCGGCGGAGAGTACGGAACCGTGGTCCGCGCCGACTCCCGTGAGATTGCCGGAAAGCGTTGGAAAGTACGCCGCCCTCGCTTCCTTGACCGCGTATCCGCTGGCCTCGGCCGCCAAGGCCGCCGAGGCAATGCGAGGGTGATTCTGGAATGCGATGCGCTGCGCGTCACTGAGTGATATGGCCGCGGGGAGTGACACCGCCGCCGGGGGCGACACTGCCGCCGGAGTTTGCGCCCACCCGACCGCGCACATTGCGAGGAAAGCGCAGCCCCATGTTTGCCGAAGTTTCATCGAGACGTTCCGCGAGAGATTTTAACGACGACAGTATCCTGGACCTCGATCATGCCGTCGGTCACCAGGTCCTGCAGAAGCGGCAGAAGGGTCTTGAAGCGTGGCTCGGTTTCCACAAATTCGATGCGCAGCGGCATGTGCTGCGCCGTGTCCGATCCCCCTTCGAGCGTATGCAGACGGTGATGCGAGCCGAAGCCAGCCTCCGGGCGCAGCACGCTCGCACCGGAAACCCCTTGCTGAAGAAGCAGCGAAAGAATCTCGCCGCCTAAATAGTCGCGGCGAGAGACGGTATCTTCGTTGAGGTGAATCGTGACCTTCTTCGCCGGGCCAAGATCGAGCACGCACTGTTCCTTTCAGGGGCCTACTGTCTACCTATACCGTCGGAGACGGGAATACACCACTGAAGAGTTTCTGAAGCTTCCCTGACCGCGTTGTCAGAATTTATTCAGATAGTCTTCAGTAGGCGAGCGTCGCCAGAGTCGAATATAAAGAAGAAGGAACACATGCGGATTCTGGTGATCGAGGACGAACAGAAACTGGGCAACGCTTTGCAAGAGGGGCTGGAGGCCGAGCAATATGGCGTCGCGCTCGCTCCAACCGGAGAAGAAGGATTTTATTTGAGCCAGACCGAAGCCTTCGATCTGGTGGTACTCGATGTGATGCTCCCGGGAAGAAACGGACTTGAAATCCTGGCGACCATGCGTAGGCAGGGGGTGAAGACGCCCATTCTGCTCCTGACGGCGCGCGACGCGATCGAGGACCGCATCCGGGGCCTGGATGCGGGAGCGGACGACTATCTGGTGAAGCCTTTCGCCTTTCCTGAGCTGCTCGCACGCATCCGGGCGCTTGGTCGAAGGGGTTTGCCGGAGATCAGACCCAAATTGCAGCGTCGGGACCTCGAGATGGACGTCGTGGGACGTACCGCTCACGCGGAACGGCCAGTCGCTGGATCTGACCCCGCGCGAGTTCGAGCTGCTGGAATATCTGGTCCGCAACCAAGGCCACGTCGTGTCGCGCGAGATGCTGACGCGGGACGTGTGGAAGGAAGCCGGACGTCATACGCCTCTTGGACAATGTCATCGACGTGCACGTAGCTCGTTTGCGGCGCAAGGTGGATGAGCAGTTCGAACAAAAGCTGCTTCACACGGTGCGTGGGGTGGGATTCGTGATGCGGGAGGAGACCGGAATGGGACAGGCGGCTCTGGCCTCTTCTGCGACCGGGACACTCACATGGATGGAATCGTCTCTACCGCGCGGTCGCGGCTAGGAAAGGCGGGGAGAGCGCTTTCTTAAGCCGCGACAGCCTGCAAACCAGCGATTTTCTCTTCTTCCCAAGATCGTCAGTAGTACATGCTGGGACCGTAAAGAACGTAATGTTCGTACGACTCGTCGGCTTTCGGGTCCTGAGCAAAATGCTTCCGCAGAATCCAAATCCCGTCGGCATTGGCGACAAAGATCAAACCGCGCGAATCGTCGCGGCTCACGGCGGTGACGCCCGTGAACTCGCGTGCAACCTTCGGGTTCTTCGGGTCGGAATAATCCATAATTCGGATGGTCTGCTGCGGCGGAGTTGTCGCTGTCTGAGACGTCTGGGCCGAAGCGTCACTGACGGCGAGCGCGGACGTTCCCGCGACGAAGGCAAGCTTCGCGTCGCCCGCGGGAGCGGAAGCGATCTCGCCGAGAATGGCGGGCTGGTCCGTCTTGGTCACGTCGATCAAGCGTGACGCTATTGCCCGTGTCGCGCTGCGCGTAAAGATAGAAGCTGCTGTAGTGTTGAGTCGTAAGGAAGCTCCTCACCGGGCCGCCGCTGACGGCAATGCGACCTGCGACTTCGATCTCATCTTTAGGAGAAATGGAAACAGCCTTCTTGTTTTTCGCCTCCGTAGCGGGTGCAACCACGAGAAAACCGGCGAGCAACGCCAGAAGGGATAGCCGAAACGATCTCCGAGGCACAGTCTGACTCCTTTATTGACTCCGGATCAACGTCGCTTACGTGTGCAGTCCGGAAATACCGCCGTACTACTTCAGGAACTGCGGTCTACGTAGGTTTTTTAGCATCGAAGGGCGTATTTTGCGCCTTAAGAGTTTCTGAAGTTTCGCGAAGGCCACCGTCAGAATTCCTTCAGACATCCGTTGTTGCGCGCCGCCGGCCGCGAAGTTATAAGAGGAAGCGTGAAGATTTCTCCCGCAGCTGAAGAAAAGGACCCTAGGAGACTCAGTCTTCTGCGGCAATTCCGCCCGAAGCACGTCCGAACACGCCTGACGCTGTGGTATCTTTTAGTGCTCGCGGGCGTGCTGGTAGTTCGTGGAGCCTCACGGCGGGATTCTTGTTTTTCAACTTCGGAATCAGCTCGACCATTACGCAATCCAGGACATCGAGACAGTGGAAGGGCTTTTGTACTTCGACGCAGTCCGGCATCTCGACGTGCATGAGGATTATCACAACCACCCGAATCCAAGGAGGTTCTCGAACGACTGATGGAGATTCGTTCTCCTGACGGCAGCGTTCTGTACCGCAACGAGCGCTTGCGCAATGAGGGTCTCGGCGGCAGCTTAATTCCCGGGGAAGGCGACGGTGGTTATTTTCCCCGCTCCGCGCGTCTTGCGGACGGTACGCGAGTTCGCATGGTGAGTCGCCGCCATAACCTGAACGGGCGTGCGCTGGTGATCCGGTTGGCGTACAGCGAGGAAACCATCTGGGCGCGGTTTGAGGATATCCACGGCGTCGCTCGTGGCATTCCCATTCGTGCTGGCGCTCGCCGGGCTCGGAGGATACTTCATGGCGCGACGAGCGCTCGCTCCGCTGGAGGAAATGGCGACGCGCACCGAGAAAATCACGTCAGAGCGGCTGCATCAACGTTTGCCCGGCGCGGATACAGGTGATGAGTTTGGAAGGCTCGCGCGCGTGTTCAATAATCTATTCGCGCGGCTTGAACAATCGTTCGAGCAACTCCGCCGCTTTACCTCCGATGCATCGCACGAGCTGCGCACGCCGCTCACCTCGATTCGCAGCGTCGGCGAAGTCGCGCTTCAAAAAAACGGTAGCCGGGAAGATTACCGGAACACGATCGGAAGCATGTTGGAAGAAGTCAACCGGCTCACGCTGCTCGTCGAGGGCCTGCTCACGATCTCTCGCGCCGATGCGGGCGGCATCCAACTGCATCCGACCTCCTTCTCCGCTTTGGAATTAGCGCGCGAAGCCGCGGGTCTGTTCGAGGTTCTCATCGAGGAAAAAGGCCAAAGTATCACGGTGAATGGAGTCGATACGGCACAAGTCACCGGTGACCGCCTGTTTCTAAGACAGGCCCTGGTGAACATCATCCACAACGCCGTGAAATACTCTCCCGTGAATGGCACGATTTCCGTGAACGTTCGCGAGGAGACCACGGGAAATGTTTGCCTCGAAGTCGCCGACAACGGCCCCGGAATTGAGCGCCAACATGCCGAGAAAATCTTTGATCGTTTTTATCGGGTGGACGAATCTCGCTCGCGCGACGCCGGAGGCGCTGGCTTGGGCCTATCGATCGCACTGTGGGCGGTCCGAGTGCACGGCGGTGATATTGAGTTGCGAACGAAAGGGGAGCCAGGCTGTCTTTTTCAAATTCGCTTGCCGTCCTCGCTGCGGGGCGTCCTTTGCTAGATGGCTTTGTCCGATGAGCCTAGACCACCAACAGTCACTCATATCGTCTCTCAAGAACTCGCTGGAACTTGGCTTTACCTTCGCTGAAATTGCGACTTCCAAAGAGACCGTGGCGACAAAAATGGGTTCGATCACGCCGTACGCCAAAGCGAAAGGAGCGTTGGCGGAAGTCACGCGATTCGAAAATGCGGTTGTCGGAGAAATACGACTTGAGATTCATACACGTTCCTAGCAGCCCGAGGTGAAAGGGGCCATTTTCACGCTGGGACGCAAATAATTTGACCAGTCGTGGGACGAGCCGTCACAGCGCCGAATGTCCTCACCATCGCCACTGCCGCCAACAATAGGTCTGCGGAAGCGTTGCCAAGCGAAATCATGACTTGCATCCGTCCGGCAAGGCCGCGGGGCGTCCCTTTTCCGAACAGTTTGCGCATCAGCAGTCCGAGATTCGCCGCGCCCGAGTGCACGACCAATCGTTTCAGAATATTTTCCCGGCCGCGCAAATGCAGCCGCCGCATCCCGCCGCGATCATACAAGTGTTGATTCCATCGTTCCAGTTTCTCGCCGCGTTGCCGTAACAACCGCAGTCCTCGCTCGCCACGAATGCGCCGCCGATTCGCGTACACCGCTTGTTGTTCCCGCTCTTGTTTTCACCATCGCTGCCGCCCGCGATGCGGTTCCGAACAATACGTGCGCACGCCCCACTCGGTCAGTGCACTCACCACCGCGCGGCTGTGATAGCCCTTGTCGGTGACCACTTCGCGCGGCCCCTCCACGCTCATCTGCTTGGCGACTTCATCGTTGTCGGCATCCGCCACCACCGTTGCGATGCGCTCACCCGCTTCGGCCACCGTCTCCGGAATCGTCGCCGTGTCGCCTTCA
The DNA here is from genome assembly GCA_963765085.1 of Terriglobia bacterium. Classification (GTDB taxonomy): domain Bacteria; phylum Acidobacteriota; class Terriglobia; order Bryobacterales; family Bryobacteraceae; genus Palsa-187. The sequence goes on from CAVXVL010000018.1 coordinate 41,572, forward strand.
TCCGCCCCGTGCAGCGTGACGGCGACAATCGCTCCCGTCTCCATGTCCACCGCGTGCTCCGCCTTGTGAGCCAGATGCGTGCGACCATCTTTCATCTTCGTGATGCGTGCGTCGGGATCGTGCGGATGCGTCCAGTCGTCGTTCGATCCCTTCTTCGGACGCTTACGATCCAGCTTGGCCAACTGCTCGCGCGTGGGCGTTTCGATGCCGCTCTCTTGCGCCAGCCGCGTGAGGAACTCTTCGTAGCGCTCTCCGCTATCGCGCCGCACAATCGACCGCAGCGCCGCGTTGGCTTCCAACGTCGTCGCGTCCACGCCAATCGTCGTCCCCTTCAGCAGTTTCTTTTCGGCCAACACCGCCAGCACCCACTGGAACACGGCCTGATGCGTTTCCACGTCCATCAACCGCCGGGTTCGCGAGATGGTCGAATGATCCGGCACGCTTTCATCCAGTGCGATCCGTACGAACGAGCGGATCGACAAACTGTCGCTGGCGCGCCAAGCGATGCCGCGCTCCCCATCGATGCCTTCGAAATAGCCCACCATCAGCAGACGGAAATAAATCCCCGGAGCCAGCCCCGGCCGACCCACTTCGCCGGCATAGAAATCCGCGCACAGCGTTTCGACGTACTCGTCGAACTTCTTCTCGTCCAGGATCTGATTCAGCCGCTGATAAAACGGATGGCTCGCGCTCACCGGTAGCGCCGCCGTCGGCGTCCACAACCCCTCTTGCCGCACCCGCTTCTCTTCGTCGTCCCATCGCCATGATCTAAAGACGATCCCAATCTTCCTGAGGTCACACTCCCGGACGAGTTTCACCACGGGCTGCTAGAACTCGAAAGGGCTATTCAGAATCTGACGGAACATTTCAACGACTGAGGCATCGTGATTCATCGGCCCCTTATGCAGCATTATCGGCTCGCCGGCCGCCCACCAACGGCACACGCACGGTGCGGCAGGCATGCGACTTTGCCCTTCGCGGTTCGTAAACACTACGCAGTTCCTCATCAAGATCCAGCGCTGAATCGGCGTAGAATGAAGGCAAATGTGGGCGCGTAACGTACCCTTGTTTTTGTTGGCTATGGCTGGAGGAGCCACCGCTCAGAATAACCTCGCGAAATGGGAAGTCCACGGGCCGGTCGCGACTCTCCGCACGGAACATGCAGGCTGGGATCTCGCTCGCGAAGAATGGCAGCCCGCGCGAGGCCGCGTCTCAACCTCGTTCCGTAGGGACGGGGCGCTCGGCGCCACCGATTTTTTCAATCCCGATGGATCGATCGTGCATTCGCGTTGGTTCTATGACGACGCGGGCCGGCTTACCGAAACGAGCTCCCAGCTCAACGATAATCCCATTGATAGGATCGTGTATTCCTACGATCAAGCCGGACGCCATATCCAAACCGTGCAAGTGAGCCACGATGGCACGCAGACGGCCTCGGAGGCCTGCCGCTACGATGCCGCCGGAAAGAAGACGAAAGTGCGGTTTCTAGCTGCAGGCAGGGCGGTTTCGGCCTACGGCACGGAAGGCTCGGATCAAGCGTACCCCGCTCCGGGAGCGACGACGATGACAACCACGTATGACGAACGCACTCTCCCTAGCGAAGTTGTTTTTCAGGACGCAAAGGGCACTACCGTGACGCAAGTGATTTTCGTGCGTGACAGCGCGGGAAGGTTACTAAGCGAAGAGATGCATCTAGAGTCTCTCGTACCGGAACTTGGCGAAAAAGTTCCGCCAGAGGAGCGGGAGAAAATGGCCGACCTCGTCAGGAAAGTGTTTGACAGATCCTTCTCCAGGACGACATACGCGTACGATTCGCGGGGGAGGCCGATCGAACGGACACACAAAATGGGCAGCCTGGGCGACGAACGCAAGACCTACATTTATAGCGATCGCGAAGATCCCATCGAGGAAGTCTCCGAAGATAGGACCCGCCGTGCGGAGATTGATGAAGATGGGGCCGTTCGCTACGTCCCGGACCGAGTGATTGTGCAGCACAAC
>CAVXVL010000019.1:0-17642 GCA_963765085.1 Terriglobia bacterium
CAGACGCGCGTAAACGATGAGATCTGGCTGCCGTCTGACATTGTCGTACGCGCCGACGCACGCCTCGCCCTGTTGAAGAAGATTCGCGCGGAACTCGACATTCGCTATAGCGACTATCGAAAATTCCAGAGCGATTCGCGGATCGTGACGGCGCAGCAAAACTGATCGCGATCGAGGACAAAGTCCCGCGCAATCCTGCCGCCGGACGAGGGCACACACTTATTTTCGATTGAGGTCGATTACAAATTTCTATTAGAGTTGGCCGTAACCTTGTGTTACATTCGGTTATCTAAAGAGCCCGTTTCCTCTTTTGAAGTCTGACCTCGTCGCCGACCTCGCCACGTCGGTGCTTCCGGTACAAACAAATCACAATCAGGCGCTTCAGGGCGTCCATAGGAGAGTCTTAACTCATGCATAGACCATGTGTGCACGGTCGACGTGTATCCACGGCGCGGCGATATGCCCCTGTTTTTCTGTTGGTTGCCGGGCTTCTAGCTTTGGCTCCGGCATCGCGGGCACAGAACCTTGGTCCGCTTACGGTTGGCGCGGGAATTCAAACCAGCTATACGGGAACCGATCCGACGGGTGCCAATTTCAACAACACATTCGCTCTGGACCACGCTCGTATCTATATCAGTGGGCCTGTCGTCACCGGCATCAGCTTCATGCTGAATACGGATTACGACAGCGGCAGCAACAAGCTCGGCGTGATGGACGCCGCGGTGGAATTTAGCGTCAATCCTCATTTCAATCTGTGGGTTGGCCGTTTCCTGCCACCCAGCGACCGTGCGAACCTCTACGGTCCGTTTTTCGCGAACGAATGGAAGGTCTATAACGACGGAGTTCAGGACGGATACAACTTCGTATTTCAGGGCCGCGATAACGGCGCGATGTATTGGGGCGACTTTTCCAAACTGAAGGTCGCGATCGGCGGATTCGATGGTAGGACTGCCGGTACCGGCAAATCCGACATCATCGGCGCCGCCCGCCTCATGGTCGACTTCTGGGACAAAGAGGACGGCTACTTCCTGAACAGCACATACTATGGCGATAAGAATATCCTCGCCATCGGCGCGGCCGGGCAACTCCAGGACAGCAAAACAGCGTCATCGTTGGATTTCCTCCTGGATAAAAAAGTGTTGAATGGCGGCGCGTTCACGATTGAAAGTGAATATACCAACTACAACGGGCTCGGCGGCTACGTCGGGGGCTTCAAGAGTCAGGGCGCCTACGCGCTTGCCAGTTTCCTGTTTCCGAAAGTCGTCGCCATCGGCAAGTTCAACGGGAAGTTCGACCTCATGGGCAAATACGCCAAGGCCGACTTTACGCGGGGCCCGACGGCGAGCTTCGATCAAAAGACCACCGAGATCAACTTTAGCTACATCATCAAACAATTCAACGCGCGCGTGATGACGTTCTTCCAGGACCAAAGATTCAACACCAAATCGGTACCCAACAATTGGCAGGCGGGTGTCGGTCTCCAGATCCAGATGTGATGCATCGATCTTTTAACCCCCGAAATGAAGGAGTCAATTTTAAGAATGAAGGAGTCAGCATATGAAGCGTAGGTCCCTGTTTAACGCCGCCGGGCTAGCGATCGCCGGGATGGCATTCTCGACAATCGCGCCCGCCCAGGACGTCATCAAGGTTGGCGTCCTGCACTCCCTTTCAGGAACCATGGCCATCAGCGAAACGACGCTGAAGGACACGGTCCTGATGATGATCGATGCTCAGAACAAGAAAGGCGGATTGCTGGGCAAGAAAATTGTCCCGGTGGTCGTCGATCCGGCGTCCGACTGGCCGTTGTTCGCCGAGAAAGCGGCGCAGCTGCTGGAGAAGGAAAAAGTCTCGGTGGTATTCGGATGCTGGACGTCGGTTTCCCGCAAATCGGTGTTGCCGGTATTCGAAAAGGACAACGGCCTGCTCTTCTACCCGGTGCAGTACGAAGGAGAAGAGTCCTCCAAAAACGTGATCTACACCGGCGCGGCCCCGAATCAACAGGCCATTCCGGCGGTGGATTATCTGATGAAGGAAGTCGGCGTGAAGCGGTGGGTTCTGGAAGGAACCGATTACGTTTATCCGCGCACCACGAATAAAATCCTGGAAGCCTATCTGCTTGCCAAGGGCGTGGCGCCGGCCGACATCTCGATCAACTACACGCCTTTCGGCTTCTCCGATTGGCAGACGCGCGTAGCCGCGATCAAGACCTTCGGCTCCGCCGGCAAGAAGACCGCCGTCGTTTCCACGATCAACGGCGACGCCAACGTCCCGTTCTATAAGGAACTGGGCAACCAGAAGATCTCGGCCGAGCAGATTCCGGTCGTCGCCTTCTCGGTCGGTGAAGAAGAACTTTCGGGCCTCGACACCAAACCGCTGGTGGGCGAACTGGCGGCCTGGAATTATTTTGAAAGCATCAACACACCGGCCAACAAGAAGTTCATTGCGGACTGGCACACCTTCATCAAGAATCCGAAGCGGACCACCAACGATCCGATGGAGGCCACCTACATCGGCTTCAATCTGTGGGTGAAGGCCGTGGAGAAAACGAAGTCGACGGATCCGGAGAAGGTAATCGCGGCGCTGCCCGGAACCGAGACTCCGAACCTCACCGGTGGAATCGCGAAGGTACTGCCGAATCATCACATCACGAAGCCGGTATATATCGGCGAGGTGAAGGCGGACGGTCAATTTAACGTAGTTTGGAAGTCCGCAGGCCTCGTCCCTGGCGATGCCTGGTCGGACTTTCTGCCGGGTAGCAAGGACATTGAAGCGGATTGGGTGACCCTCAAGTGCGGTAATTATAATAAGGTCACCAAGAAGTGTTCAGGTCAAAACTTCAAATAATGAAATATGTCCCGTCGGGCGGGCGGTGGCTCATGCTGCTGCTTGCCCTTGGGGGCGTAGCTTCTCTACGCGCCCAATCCCCCAACGACACGAGTTTCCTTTCCACGCTAGGCGAACTGCGCGATGCCGACTACTCCGCCAAAGCGACCATCATCGGACGCTTAAGCGATAGCGGGCACCCGAGCACAAGCGCTGTCCTCACCGCCTTGATGGAAGACCGTCTGTACTTCCGTAATAGCGATCAGAAAATTTTCATTGTTAAAGCAGCCGATGCCGATCCCTACGCTTTAATCGATCCGGCGACATTAAAAGACGCCGGAACGGCACCGACTGATAGCGTGACGGCGATCGGCACCAACAACAGTTTAAGAGGTCTCCTGCGCACCACGGTCGCGCGCTTTGCGCTTGCGAGCCCCGATACGTCTGTGCGCCTGGACGCCGTGCGCGAAATGGCGAAGTCGCTGGATGAAGGAAACATCGCGGCGCTGCGCGCGCGCTTGCCCGCCGAAACGAATTCTGGCGTAAAAAACGAAATTGCCACCGATCTGGCGCTCGCCGCGCTCGATGGAGCGGATACCGATAGCAAAGCGCGTCTTGACGCGATCTCCACACTGAGTCACAGCGTCAGCCAGGACGTGCGCAATCGCTTGGCGCTCCTGCTGAATAAGAATCCCGACGGGGGCTTCGTCGAAAACAACGAAGAAGTGCGGAAGGCCGCCGCTTCCGCGGTCACCTCGATCGACGGTTGGCGCAACTTTTATGCCGGCGTTGAAACGCTCTTTTTCGGACTCAGCTTGGGATCCGTGCTCGTCCTCATCGCGATCGGCTTGGCGATTACCTTTGGTGTGATGGGCGTCATCAACATGGCCCACGGCGAGCTCATGATGCTCGGCGCGTATACGACCTACGTAGTCCAGACCTTGATGCCCAATCACATCGGGATGTCGATCATTGTGGCGATTCCCGCGGCTTTCATCGTCTCCGGATTGGTGGGCGTCGCGATGGAGCGTTCGATTATTCGTTTTCTCTATGGCAGGCCGCTGGAGACTCTTCTCGCGACCTTCGGCGTGAGCCTGATCCTGCAGCAAACCGTGCGCTCGATCTTCACGGCGCTGAATCGCTCCGTGGTCACACCCGATTGGATGAGCGGATCTCTCCGTATCAACGACGCTCTCGCGATTACTTATAACCGGCTGTACATCGTCATCTTTACGCTGATCGTCTTCTTCGTCAGCTTGCTGGTGATGAAACGCACGCGCATCGGCCTGGATATCCGCGCGGTTTCGCAGAACCGGGCCATGGCGAAGGCGATGGGAATCCGCACACAATGGGTCGACGCGATGACGTTCGGCTTGGGCTCGGGGATTGCCGGAGTGGCCGGCGTGGCGCTGAGCCAGTTGACGAACGTAGGTCCCGACCTGGGACAATCCTACATCATCGATTCGTTCATGGTCGTGGTGTTCGGCGGCGTCGGAAATCTGTGGGGCTCGCTGATCGGCGGCGTCTCCATGGGCATCGTGAACAAGCTCTTGGAGCCCTGGGCCGGAGCGGTGCTCGCGAAAATCTTCGTGTTGATCGCGCTGATTCTTTTCATTCAAAGACGGCCGCGCGGATTGTTCCCGCAAACCGGCCGTGCGGCGGAAGACAAATGACGAGGGACAACAATTTGAAGGAGTGTCAGCGGTGAGCCGCGACGACAAGCAGGTTCCCGGCCTTTGGAGTCGAACCACTCTGGTTGCTCGCGGGCGAAACGGGCGGTTTGATCGAGGAGCCACGACTTTTCTGGCTGTGCTCGCGATCGTGGCGGTCGCCGTCCCGATTCTCAACCAGGTCGTACCCGCATCCTCCGCGCTGCATCTCGCGCCCTTCGGGATCACGCTCATCGGCAAGTATCTCTGCTACGGCATGCTCGCGATGGCGGTGGACCTGATTTGGGGATATTGCGGCATTCTGAGTCTGGGACACGCGGCCTTTTTTGCGCTCGGCGGCTACGCCATGGGCATGTATCTGATGCGTCAGATCGGCACTCGGGGCGTGTATGGAAATCCGATTCTTCCGGATTTCATGGTGTTTCTGAACTATAAAGCGCTCCCGTGGTTCTGGTACGGCTTCAATCACTTTGCTTTGGCGATGTTGATGGTCTTTCTGGTGCCGGGATTACTCGCGCTGGTGTTCGGATGGCTGGCGTTCCGGTCGCGCGTCACGGGCGTGTATTTGTCGATCATCACGCAGGCGCTCACCTACGCACTGATGCTCGCGTTTTTCCGCAACGATATGGGCTTCGGCGGCAACAACGGCTTCACCGATTTTAAAGACATCCTCGGCTTCGATCTGCATTCGGATCTCACACGAGTGGTCTTGCTCGTGGTGACCGTCATCGCGCTTGCCGTCACCTACCTGGTGTGCCGCGCGATCGTCGAATCCAGGGCCGGGCGCGTCGTGCTCGCCATCCGCGATGCGGAAAGCCGCACCCGATTTCTGGGCTATCCCGTGGAACGTTTCAAGCTGTGGCTGTTTGTGGCTTCGGCCATCATCGCCGGCATCGCCGGTGCGCTGTACGTTCCGCAGATCGGAATCATCAACCCCAGCGAATTCGCGCCGATCAATTCGATTGAAGTTGTGATTTGGGTCGCGGTCGGTGGACGCGGCACGCTTTACGGCGCCATCGCCGGCGCCGTGCTCGTGAACTACGCGAAGACTTATCTGACGGGCGCATTCCCCGAAATCTGGCTGTACGCGCTCGGCGCCCTTTTCGTGTTGGTCACCATCTTCCTGCCGCGCGGCATCATCGGCCTGCTTCCCGGCAGCCCCGAAAAGGAAGAGGAGTTGAAGATCGAAAAAGAGCTCGAGTTGGAAGAACGGGCGAGCGAGTAGCCGATCCATGAAGCGCGACAAGAGGCTCTATCTGGAAGACCTGACCGTCAGCTTCGACGGTTTCAAGGCGCTCAACGCTCTCACGTTATACGTCGAGCCCGGTGAAATGTTGTGCATCATCGGCCCCAACGGCGCGGGTAAAACCACGATGATGGACGTCATCACCGGCAAAACGCGCGCCGATGCGGGAACGGCTTTCTTTGGCGACAACAATAATCTTCTCGAGATGCGAGAGGCCGAAATCGTCGCCGCCGGCATCGGAAGAAAGTTTCAGAAGCCCACTGTATTCGAGCAGCTTACCGTTTTCGAGAATCTGGAATTGGCATTGGCGGGTACCAGAAGCTTTGTGAAAACGTTTCGCGCGACGATTTCTCCTGAGCAGCGGGATCGGATTGACGAAGTCCTCGGCATCATCGGCCTCTCCCGCCATCGCGGGTCGCTCGGCAGAATTCTCGCCCACGGTCAGAAGCAGTGGCTCGAAATCGGCATGCTGCTTGATGCAGAGCCCCGAGCTGCTTTTGGTCGACGAGCCGGTCGCCGGAATGACGCCGCATGAGATCGAGCGCACGTCTGAGCTTTTGCGCTCGCTTGCGGGCGAACATTCCGTGGTCGTGGTCGAGCACGATATGGCTTTCGTTCGATCGATTGCGAAGCGCGTCGTGGTTCTTCACGAAGGACACGTGATCGCCGAGGGCGACATGGATAAAGTGCAGAACGATCCCAAGGTCATCGAGGTTTATCTTGGCGTTTAAGGGCAGCTCGATAGGAAACCGCGTATGAGCGTATTGGCGGTCAAATCTTTGAACCAGTTTTATGGCGGCAGCCACACGCTGTGGGATGTGGATCTCACGTCCCCGCGGGTTCGCGCATGTGCCTGATGGGCCGCAACGGCATGGGCAAGACGACGCTTCTGAAATGCGTCATGGGACTGCAGCACGCGAGCTCCGGCGCGATCGAGTTCGAGGGCAGCGACTTGCTCAAGATTCCCGCCGAACAACGCGCGCGGCTCGGGATCGGCTATGTGCCGCAAGGCCGCGAGATTTTTTCGCAGTCTGACGGTCGAAGAAAATTTACGCATTGGACTCGGCGTGCGCAAGAATGGCCCACGCTCGATTCCCACTCGCATCTTCGATCTATTCCCCGTGCTGAAGAAGATGCTGAACCGCCGCGGCGGAGATCTTTCCGGAGGCCAGCAGCAACAGCTCGCCATCGGACGCGCCCTGGTGCTCGAGCCGAAGCTTCTGATCCTCGACGAGCCCACCGAAGGAATTCAGCCCAACATCGTCCACGAAATCGGCGATATCGTTTTGCGGTTGAATCAAGAAGAAGGACTCACGGTGCTGCTGGTCGAGCAGAAGCTGCCCTTCGCGCGGCGCGTGGCCAGCGAGTTCTGCATTCTCGATAAGGGCCGGCGCGTTGCCGCGGGGCCCATTGGCGAACTAACGGATCAGGTGGTTCGCGCGCACCTTAGCGTTTAATCGCTCTTAATGCGAGTGGTCCGCCGCATGCCCATGGTCGTGATGATGGTGATTGCCATGAGCCTGATCGTCGTCCTCGTGGCTATGCGAATGTGGGACGATCGGCGGGCGCCCCGAAGCCGTGAGTCCGTGCGAGCGCTGCACTTGCAGCCAATCGATCACCCGATCCAATCCCTCGCCCGTTTTCAAATTCGTAAACACAAACGGCAAGTCTCCGCGCATACGTTTCGAATCGCGATCCATCACTTCAAGCGACGCGCCGACGTGCGGAGCGAGATCGATTTTGTTAATCACCAGCAACCCGCTGCGGCGGATTCCGGGGCCGCCCTTGCGCGGAATCTTGTCGCCGCCCGCCACGTCGATCACGTAAATAAAAGCATCGACTAGTTCGGGGCTGAAGGCCGCTGCCAGATTATCGCCGCCACTTTCCACGAAGATCAATTCGATTCCCGCGTGCGCGGCTTCCAGTTCGTCGATCGCTTCGAGGTTCATCGACGCGTCTTCGCGAATGGCCGCATGCGGACAGCCGCCTGTCTCGACACCCATGACGCGGTCGGACGGCAACGTGCCTTGCCGCGTCAGAAATTCGGCGTCTTCTTTCGTGTAAATGTCGTTCGTCACGACCGCCAGATTTACTCCAGGCCACAGGTGCTTACTCAACTGGTCCACCAACGCGGTCTTTCCGCTTCCGACAGGGCCCGCAATTCCGACTCGATAAGCTCGCATCAAAACATCTCCTTAGAACAGAAAATATCGTTGCGCCAGCGGCAGTACTTCCGCCGGCTCGCACGTTAGCAGCTCGCCATTCGCGCGCACTTCGTAAGTTTCGGGATCCACTTGAATGTCCGGCGTCGCGGAATTATGAATCATGTCGCGCTTGCCGATTTTCCGGCAATTCTTCACGGCCACCGCGCGCTTATGAAACTTCTGTGCAATCCCGGCGTCCAGCGCGGCTTGCGAAACGAACGTTGCCGACGTGGAGGCGGGCGCTCCTCCGAACGACCCGAACATCGGCCTGTAAATCACCGGTTGCGGCGTGGGAATCGATGCGTTGGCATCGCCCATCACGCTCCATGCGATGAAGCCGCCCTTGAGGATCAGCTCGGGTTTCACGCCGAACATCGATGGCTTCCACAGCACCAAATCCGCAAGTTTGCCCGGTTCGATGGATCCCACTTCGTCCGCGATGCCGTGCGTGATTGCGGGATTGATCGTGTATTTCGCGACGTAGCGACGCACGCGGAAATTGTCGTTGCGCGCGGAATCTTCGGGAAGCGAGCCGCGCTGGGTCTTCATCTTGTGCGCGGTCTGCCACGTGCGCGTGACCACTTCGCCGATGCGGCCCATGGCCTGCGAATCGCTGGAGATCATGCTGAAAACGCCGAGATCGTGCAGAATATCCTCGGCCGCGATGGTCTCGGGACGAATGCGGCTTTCGGCGAAGGCCACATCTTCGGGGACCAGCGGATTCAGGTGATGGCACACCATCAGCATGTCGAGATGTTCGGCGATGGTGTTCACGGTATATGGCCGCGTCGGGTTCGTCGAGGAGGGCAGAATGTGCGGCAGTGCGGCGATGCGAATAATGTCGGGAGCGTGGCCGCCGCCCGCGCCCTCCGTGTGATACGTGTGAATGACGCGTCCGGCAATCGCCGCGATGGTGTCTTCCACGAAGCCCGCTTCGTTAATCGTGTCGGTATGAATCGCGACCTGCACATCCATGTCATCGGCGACGCGCAGGCAGGCATCGATGGCGGCAGGAGTTGTGCCCCAATCCTCGTGCAGCTTCAAACCGCAGGCGCCGGCGCGCACCTGCTCGACTAATGGCTCGGGAGTGCCGGCGTTGCCTTTGCCCAGAAATCCGAAGTTCATCGGCCAGGCGTCGGCGGCTTCGAGCATCCGCTGCATATTCCACGCGCCAGGAGTACAAGTCGTGGCGGCAGTTCCGGTCGCGGGACCGGTGCCGCCTCCGATCATCGTCGTGATGCCGTTCGAGAGCGCTTCGTAGATCTGCTGCGGCGAAATGAAATGGATGTGGCTGTCGATGCCGCCCGCGGTGACGATCATGTTTTCGCCCGCGATCACTTCGGTGGACGCGCCGACCACGAGTTCGGGATCGACGCCCTGCATGGTGTCCGGATTTCCCGCTTTGCCGACCTTCACGATGCGGCCGTCGCGGATGCCGATATCGGCCTTGACGATGCCCCAATGATCGATGATCAGTGCGTTGGTGATCACCAAGTCCAGGGCGCCGAATATGGATGTGCCCGAAGCGTCGCGTGTTGCGCGCGAACTCTGTCCCATGCCGTCGCGAATCACTTTGCCGCCGCCGAACGTGATTTCATCGCCGTAGGCCGCGAAATCTTTTTCGACTTCGATCACGAGATCGGTATCGGCCAGCCGCACTCGGTCGCCCGTGGTCGGACCATACAAATCCGCGTAGGTTTTTCTCGGAATCGAGAGACTCATTTGTTTCCTCGTCCTTTGTGGCCCAGCACCAACTTCTCTCCGGCAAATTCCACCAGCGGGACTTCTTTTTCCTCGCCCGGCTCGAATCGTACCGACGTCCCTGCGGGAATGTTCAGGCGCATCCCGCGTGCGGCCGTCCGGTTGAAATCGAGCGCGTCATTCACTTCGTAAAAGTGATAGTGGCTGCCCACCTGGACGGGACGGTCGCCAGTGTGCCGTACGATCACTTTTGCGGTCTTGCGCCCCACGTTCGCTTCAATGGGTGTGGATTCGAGTAAATATTCGCCTGGTTTCATGTGTGTTTACTCTTGGACTTCACTGAATAGGATCGTGAACCGTCACTAATTTCGTTCCATCGGGAAATGTGGCTTCCACCTGGACTTCGTGAATCATGCCGGGAATCCCGTCCATCACGTCTTCCGCGCGCAATACGCCGGCTCCCAACGTCATGATCTCGGCCACGGTCTTGCCGTCACGAGCCCATTCGAGGATCTCGGCGGTCAGAATCGCCACCGCTTCCGGATAGTTCAATTTCAGACCGCGCGCCTTGCGCCGCCGGGCCACGTCGGCCGCGACGAAAATCATCAGGCGCTCTTGTTCGCGAAGTGTTAGATGCATCGCGTCTCCTCAGTGAAATTCAATATATCTTTCGCGGCGGGACCGCTTCCATCCCGGTCATCGCCAACCGCGCGATTTTCCAGAATTCGACCAGCGCCTGGTGAAGGAAGCACCCGCTCGCGCTCATTCCCCGTACGATCACGCCGTCCGATGCGAGCGTGCTCGCGCCCCACACGGTTTCTCCCAGCCGCGTTCTCCGCCTCGCGATTTCGTTGAGGCGATTCTCGAGCGATCGCCAGAACGCAGCGGGACGTCCCTGTTGAACGACGCACAGGCTCGCCGTATGCGAATAGCCTGACATTCGCAGAATCGCATCCAGGTTCTTGCGGCGAGGTTCCAGAAGATAATCTTCTCGAAGAACAGGCCGCGAGGCGGCGTACACTTCCGTTTGCACGCGCAGCCGTTCGAAGGCGAAACGCTCTCCCGCCGCCTGTCTTCCGGGAGCTGCGACTTCCCACCAGAACAGCGTCGATCCGCGTCCCAAATGGATTTCCGTTCGCTGCGCGTGGCGCGATCCCGCGTAGGGAATCACAGCGTCGGGAAGATACTCCAGCAGCGCTCCGTCGCCCACTGTGAACCGCGTGCGCTGTTCTGAATCCTCCGCGCCGGTACGGTGGCGATACAATCGCGTTGCCCCGGTCGTCGTGATTTGGGCCGAAGCGCCCGCTTCCACTTCGACGTCGAGCGACAGACGATCTCCCGCCAGCACCCCTCCCGAGACGTTGTGCAGATGCACCAACGATCCCGAGTCCGGAAGAGCGAACGCACGCACGACTTTCCAGGGAGGGTCTTGCCGCTTCACCCGGAACCGATGGCGTTCGAAGCACAGGCTCAGCTGATGAAAAGGCGCGTCTCGAGCGACCCGTGCCGCATCGAGGCCAATTCCAGGTACGGACTGAAGCACGAAGCCTCCTCGGAAAGAGATGCTCGGACGACGGCCGGTTTCAGATTCCACAAAATTCTCGCCGCGGCCGCTTGCCCCAGGGGCATGAGGCGCTGACACGCGGAAACCATTCCGGTGATGGACTGATTTAAGTACGCGAGCGCAACGGCGTCGGCGGAAACGGCGAACGCGGCTCCGGCCGCGCCGAACGCGATGCAATAGTGCAAATCCGGCGCGAGAAGGGAATAGCCGAGCATCCCATTGACGAGTTCGGCGAATCGGTGGCCCAGTTTCAGGCTGGCGTCGCGGGATTCTCTGGCCAACTTACGCGCACTGAATTCGCCGCTTAACGCTGTTAAAGCGCCCTGTTTCGCGAGAAAACAATTCGCGGCGCGGCGGACGAACACCGCCTCCAAAGTGCCGGCTTCTTCCAGATAGGCGCTCAGAAAAGCTTCGAGGTCCTCCGGTTTCAACGTTCCTTCGTCGGCCAGCGTTTCAATGCCAAAGGAGTGCGCCGCGCCACCGATTGGAATCGCCGAGTCAGCCAGTTGCAACAGGCGGAGCAGCGCGGTGTCGCCCAGGGAAATCATGTCAGCGTTCACCCCTTCCGAAAGACTTAAATGGATCACATCCACGACGATTACCTGCCCAAAAGATGCTGCCAAAACGACGGGTGTGCCTGCGCGACGGGGCGACGATGAGCCGTGCTGGACCATAGCGTGATGCGCCGGCACGTATTTCCGTAGTCTAACGTTCGTGATCGTCGGAAGCAAATTTTGTGTGCGATCGTGATGCCCCGAGATCATCTCGGTTATCCTCTCAATAGGTATCCAACGACATGCATCGAATGAGGTCGCGTTAATCCGGCTGTGAACGAGCCCTCGGCCATTGACGTCGCGATCGGCGCGCCGACTCCGCACGCGTCCCTCAACAAGCCGGCGCACGTGCTGTTTGCGAGCCTCATTGGCACCACCATCGAGTTTTTCGATTTCTATATTTTTGCGACCGCGGCGGTTCTTGTTTTTCCCAAATTGTTTTTTCCGGCCTCGGACCCGGCGTCGGCGATCCTTGCGTCGCTCGCGACCTTTGCGATCGCGTTTCTGGCGCGTCCGCTCGGTTCCGCGCTATTTGGTCACTTCGGCGATCGCGTGGGGCGAAAAACGACGCTGGTCGCCGCGCTTTTGACGATGGGGATTTCGACCGTCGCGATCGGCACGCTTCCTACCTATGGAACCATCGGCGTGTTTGCGCCGCTGCTGCTCGCGCTGTGCCGCTTTGGACAGGGGCTTGGTCTGGGAGGCGAATGGGGAGGGGCCGTGCTTCTCGCGATCGAAAACGCTCCGCCCGGGAAGCGCGCATGGTACGGGATGTTTCCGCAACTCGGCGCGCCCATCGGATTTCTTTTCGCGGGAGGCACGTTTCTGGTGCTTTCGAAAGCGCTCACGAACGATCAGTTTTTCGCGTTCGGTTGGCGCATTCCCTTTCTGGCGAGCGCCGCGCTGGTGCTGGTCGGACTTTACGTGAGGCTGACGATCACGGAAACTCCCGTTTTTCGCGCGGCTTTGAGCCAGCGAAAACACGTGAAAGTGCCCATTATTGTGGTCTTCCGGGACCACGGCCGGACGGTGCTGGTGGGAACGCTGATCTCGCTTGCGACCTTCGTTCTTTTCTATTTAATGACGGTTTTTGCTCTTTCCTGGGGCACGACGGCGCTGGGCTATAGCCGGGAAAAGTTTCTCGTGATCCAGTTGGTCGGGATTCTATTCTTCGCGCTGGGAATCCCGGTAGGAGGGGCTTTGGCGCAGCAGGGACGGCGGAGCACGCTGCTGTGGGTGACCGCGGGGATCGGGATTTTCGGTCTTGCGATGGCGCCCCTGTTCCTCGCGGGAACGACCGGCGCATTCGTAATGATGGCGGTGGGATTGGCCTTAATGGGCCTGACTTATGGCCCTCTGGGGACGGTACTTTCGGAGCTATTTCCAACCCCCGTCCGTTATACCGGAAGCTCGCTCACGTTCAATTTCGCCGGCATATTCGGCGCTTCGCTCGCTCCTTATATCGCGACCTGGCTGGCGAAGACCTACGGGCTTCAATACGTAGGATATTATTTGTCGGCAGCCGCCACGCTCACGTTCGTCGGATTGCTCGCCGCCCGCGAAACCAAAGACGACGAACTCTAATGCTTTGAGCGACGTGGATGAGTGAGATTGCGCCCCGCGCCGCGAGTTCGAGTACAATGTCGTGGAAGGGCGGTCGGCCATCGTGATCCTCTCAGATCGCCAGCGCGCTATGGTGCCCTCGATCGTGCCCCAAAGAGGAGGTCCCGATTTGTCAGTGGACGCTGCTAAAAAACAGCAAACATGCCACTTGCGGTTCAGGCATTCTTCAGGATCGGGTGTTTGACTGGATAGAGAAAGCCATTGAATATGAAATTACTTTTCTGGTTGTCCTGCGTCGTGTTGGCAGGCGCGGCGATGGGCCAGGTGGCGACGCCTTTGCGCGTTCCGCCCCACACGACGCTGGACGTCGGAAATTTGACGGCGCAGGCGGTCACGCCCGCCAATCCGCAAGCCGAGCGGCCATCCACGTCGCTCTCCCAAACGGCGCCCACTTCCTCCGCGCCGGCGACTTTAACTTTGAAGGACGCGCTGGCGCTCGCCGCGGCGAACGCGCCTCAAGTGCTCGCCGCCCTCAGCGATATAAAGAACGCGACGGAAGATCTGAAGCAAGCGCGCGCCGGACAGAAGCCATCGCTCAGCGCCCGTTCGGAGTATCTGGGCACCCAGGGCGACGGCGATTTCTCCGAGAGCCGCTTCGTCACCAACGACGGTGTCCATGTTTATCGTGACTGGGCCGTGGTGCACGAAGAATTCACGGCGAGCCTTCTGAAGACGGGCGTGCAGCGGGCGTCGGCGGCCGAGGCCCTGGCGCGGGCAAAAGCGGAAATCGCCAAGCGTGGTTTGGGCGCCACTGTCGCCAAGGCCTATTACGCGCTGCTCACTGCGCAACGTAAATACTCCACGGCGCAGATGGGTCTCGACCAGGCGAAGCAGTATCTCAATATCACGCAGACGATGGAGAAGGGCGGCGAGGTGGCCCGCAGCGACACTGTAAAATCGCAGATTCAGAATGCGACGCAGGAACAGGCGCGGCGGGAAGCAAAGCTCACCATGGATACGGCGAGATTGGATCTGGCGGTGATTTTGTACCGCGATTTAAATCTTAATTTCAACGTCGTGGACGATCTGGATACGCCGGCTGCGCTGCCTACGATGAATGAAATTACGACCATGGCGGAGCACGAGAATCCCGATCTGCAGGCGGCGAATATCGCCTTGCGCGCCGCGAAGCTCGATGTGAGCATTGCCAAGCACACCTGGGTGCGCTATTCGGTGATGCGCTTCGAAGCCGAAGGCGACGCGGCCGACGTCCGCATGACTTCGCTGACCGCGTATGTGGCTCGGCCTTGACGGCGCCGGCGATCCTGATCGGTGCTGCATTTCGCCATGAACATCCGTGGGAGCGCGCCGCGCTCGCCATCGTGCTCGCGGTCGGCGCCAGCCTGTTCGACCTCGGCCAGGAAATCCTGCGCTCCCGGCTGCAGGTCAGGGCGTTCATGATCGGCTCGGTGTTCCGCTCGGCGGCGGCATTCGTGGTCTGCATCGCCATCGCCGAGTTCGGCGGCGGCGGCCTCGGGCAACTCGCCGGCGCGTCCCTCGCCTATCTGCTCACCGCCGCGTTCAGCAGCCGCGCGATCTGGCGCGCGCCGCGCGCGGCCATCGACGCCGCCAAGCTCAAGCTGTTCCTCGGGCTCGGCGCTTCGGTGACGCTCGCCGGACTGCTGGTGACCTTCCAGGCGACGCTCGACCGTCTGTTCATCGCCTGGCGCTTCGGCGACGTCAGGCCGGCCTCTATGGCGCCTCGGCGGACGTCGTCAAACAGATCATCCTCATTCCCGGCCGGCAGCGTCGCCGCCGCCGCCTTTCCGCTCACCGTCCGATCTTTCGCGACCGGAGACGCGGCCGGGACCAAGCGCCAGTTGGAGCGCACCGCCGAACTGCTGTTCGCGGTGCTCGCGCCGGCCGCCGTCGGACTCGCGCTGACGACGCCCTATCTGGTGTCGTTCCTGCTCGGCCCGGCGTTCCGCGAGACCGCGACGACGATCATGCCGATCCTCGCCTTCGCCTGGATGTTCCAGTCGATCTCGCAGAGCTACATCCACATCAGCTTCCATCTGGCGATGCGCCAGGATCTGTCGATCCCCCACGGCCTGGCGACCCTGATCGTCAACGCCGCCCTGCTCTGGCCGATGACATCGATGTATGGTCCGGCCGGCGCGGCCGGCTCGCTGCTCGTCTCGGAAATCCTCGGCGCGGCGGCGGGCTACGCGCTCACCTAAGGGCGCATCGCCTGCCCTCGGTAGTCGGGCCGACGACGGCGCATCGCGGCGGCCTGCGGCGTGATGGCCCTGACCGTGGCGGCGATTGAGCGCCACTTGCCCAACTATTCCGCCGGCGCCTTCGTCCTGCTCGCCGTCGCCGGCGCGCTGGTCTATGCGATCGACAGCAATCATGCTCGACGTCTGCGACTCCCGCGCCTTCGTCGGCGCCCTGTTGCAGAGCGCGCAAGCCCGCTTCGCGCCGGGGCGCTCGGCGGCGTAACACGGGGGATGATCGAAGCGGCGCGCTTGGCGCCTGTTCGCGACGGGGAAAGGCCGAGGCCAGCGACCTCGGCTACGAGAAAGCCTCCCGCCTTCAGGCGGCGTTCGCCCGGTGCATGGCCATGCGAACGTCGGGAACGGTCGCGCCGGAATAGGATTGGATGCAAAGCGCCACCATCTGCGGCTCTGCGTGGCCATCAACTCCCGCACCCAGGCCTCGTCGAGCTGTTTTTCTTCCCAATGCGCGGCGGCGAGGCTCTGTTCTGGACGATGTCGTGTTCGACGCTGAAGCGCGGCGAATGCGCGACGAAATTGCCGTAGAGCAGATATTCGGAGAATTGCCGCCTGCGGCACAGCGCCGGCGCCATCAAGCCGGTCGCCAGGCGGATTTCCTGGGTCATCGCCTTCAGCGCCGTCTTGTCCCCGGCGAGGTTGTTGCCGACGTAGTCGTCGGCTGGAAAGTCCGGCGCGGGCAATCCCAGCAATTCGCGGGCGTTGCAGGCCCAACGCGCATCGGTCGGTAAATCGCGCTCGATCGCCGCGCGATCAACGTAAGGCGGCGTCTTATCGCTTCCGGCGTATAGCCAGACATCGAAGTCGCGGAAGAACAGGTTGTCGGAGATCGGCGATGCAGATGCGATCCTCGGCCGGCGGCGAGCGTCCCGCCGATCTTCAGCAATTGCTGGATGTGCCAGCCATGCACCGGCTGGAGAACGGCGAAAGCCAGACCCTGCGGCCATTGCGCGTGAAGCGTCGGGGTACGGACCAGAGCCAGTAGGGAAGGAATTGGAGCTCGGCTCCACCACGCGACGCCGCTTGCATATTTGGCGAACAACTGCAGATCGTCGTCGTTGACGATCACATATGAAGCGTCGTACCCGCGGACAAACTTGTCGACGCTTTCGCACAACAGTTCGAAACGCTCGAGATCCTTGCCGTGCGTGGGGGTGAGCGGGCAACGCTACGCAGGATTTCCTGTCGTCGATCCGGACGACTTTGCAGGCGCGCCGGGCACAACGTTCACGCGGCCCAGGAATGTTCGACGGCCGCGCGAATTTCGGGCACGGCAGTGTGCGAATAGGATTCATGCAGAGCGCCACCACCTGCGGTTCCGCCCTCTCCATCATCCCCCGCACCCAGGTTTCATCGAGCTGGCTTTCGTCCCAATGGGCGCTGGCGAGGCTCTTCTCGACGACCTCGTGCCGCTCGCGGAATTGCGGCGCATGGGCGACGAAATTTCCGTACAGCAGGTATTCCGAGAAATGCCGCTTCCGGCACAGCGCAAAGGCCAGTTGACGCCCGCAACGAGGCGGATTTCCTCGGTCATCGCGGTCAGCGCCGCCCTGTCCCAGGTGATCAGATTGCCGACATAGTCGTCGGCGGGAAACAAGGGCTCGGGCAGGCCCAACAGCTCGCGGGCGTTGCGCGTCCAGACCGCATGTTTCGGCGCGTCCTGCCGATTTCTTGCCGACCGGTCGACGTAGAGCGGGGTCCGTTCGCCGCCGGCATAGGCTCCGACATCGAAGGGACGGAAGAACAGATTGTCGGAATCGACCAGGCAGATGCGGTCCTCGGGCGCCGCGAGGGCGCCGCCTGATCAGCAATTGCTGAACGTGCCAACCGTGGATCGGCTTCGACAGCATGGACAACCAGACGCGCCGGCCATTGCGCGCAAGGAATCGCCGGCCACAGCCAGGACGGCAAAAACCTCGAACTCGGCTGGACGACCCGCCGCGCGCTGGCGTAACGGGCGAACAGCTCGTCGTCGTCGTTGACGATGACATAATGGCGAGTATGGCCAGAAACATATTTGTCC
>CAVXVL010000020.1:0-27219 GCA_963765085.1 Terriglobia bacterium
TCGGCATAGGGGCGGCGGTCACCCGCCGACCCCTGCCACACCACCGTGCGTACGGGTCCGTACACGGCGGTTCGAGTCGGTTACGCTAACACTCCTCGACAATGACGGAAGTCCGAGCGATCTGAAGTAGGCATTGGGAAGCCCCACAGAGAGGGCCTTGGCCCGTGCGAGGTACCAGGGGCCGCGCCCGCTGCCAGCCGTATTGCTTGCCAGCCGCGGGCGAACCCCCAGTTCCAACAGCGCCGCCCGGCGACGGCGCGGTGTTTTCCACTGCCGCCACAGAGCCGCCCGGAGTCGCAACCGGACCCAACGAGTCAGACCCAATGAGCACCTCGGGCGTTTCGCAGAATCCGAAATAACTGCGCCAGCCCCGCATATACGGAGCTAACTCCTCCATCGTCGTTTCCATGCTGACGCCCTTGGCCCGTCGCGTGATCTCCCGGATTCGTTGCTTAAACCGATCCAAGGCCTTTGGCGCAATGACGCGCTTGACCTCCGGACCGCCGTAAAGCTGAATCCAAGAAACTTCCGCTCCTGCGGTCGTGCCACCGCACTCTTCGCCTCATTCACCTTGAGCTTGAGCTTTTGCGTGATGAATCGCGTAATGCTCTCCATCACCCGTTGCCCCGCCCGCTCGCTGCGAACGTAGATATTACAGTCATCCGCATATCGAACGAAGCGATGGCCCCGGCGCTCCAACTCCCGGTCGAGTTCGTCGAGCACGAGGTTGCTGAGCAGTGGCGAAAGTGGACCCCCTTGCGGGGTCCCTTCCACGCTCGGACTGACCAACCCGTTCTCCATCACCCCGGCATTCAAGAATGCCCGGATGAGTTTCAGCA
Organism: Terriglobia bacterium; assembly: GCA_963765085.1. GTDB lineage: Bacteria > Acidobacteriota > Terriglobia > Bryobacterales > Bryobacteraceae > Palsa-187. Next base: position 840 of record CAVXVL010000020.1, read on the forward strand.
GCCGCTTGTCCTCGACCCGTTTGGCGATCTGACCCATCAGTTTGTCGTGATTGACTCGATCGAAGAATTTCTCCAAGATCGAGATCAACGCACCAGCCGTGGCCTTCGGCGATATACTGCTGCGCCTGTGCCACCGCTTGATGAGCCGACCGTCCCGGCCGGAACCCGTAGCTGTGATCGGAAAACGTCCGGTCCCACCGCCTCTGCAGAACCTGCATCACCGCCTGCTGGATAAATCGATCCAACACCGTGGGATGCCGAGCTTTCGCACCCCTCCGTCCGGCTTCGGGATTTCCACCCGCCTCACCGGTTTCGGTTCATAAGTCCCGTTCAGCAGTTGTTCCCGGATGGCTGGCCAGTGCTGTTTCAAGTAGTCCCTGATTCCGCCGACAGTCATCCCGTCAACGCCCGCACTACCTTTGTTGGCCTTCACCCGCCGCAATGCTTCCTTCAGGTTTTCTCGCTCACATACTTCCTCCATCAATCGATTCGTGTTGGCTGGGCTTTCGGTTCCATTCATCGCCCCGGACGATTCAGTCTCTTCCCTTCCCGCCTCTCGGGCTTCACCCGTCGGCGCAGAAGAGAAGTCCAGTTCGATCTGGATATTCTGCTGCTTGTCGTCCTTGAGACTCATGGCCTACTGGCCTCTCCTTCTCGTTCGGGCCTTCGGCCATCGTTTCCGGCTCGGCCTATCCGTTGCTCCGCCTTTCGGCATTCGGAGTGCCTCACTAGCCTTGCCGACGTCATGACCTACTATGCCCTCTGCTGACTTCTGCTCCGCGGTCAGGCCGCCTTTCGACAACCTCAGTCGCCGAAGCGACACGGAGCAGATCTCCTGGGGTAAGCTCAACCGTCTTCCGTGCACAGCCGCCGGATCTACGCTTCGCATCTTTGATGGATATGGACTTCGCGGTAAGTTGCCCGCTCGTCCGACGCTAACGCCTTGTATCCGGTTCTTGTCCATCGACTCGCACATTTGATCCATGCTTCTTTCAGACCCCGCCTCGCGGCGATAGCCCTTGCATCATCACTAGCCCTTCACCTCCATCAGGTTGGGCAGAGGACTTTCACCTCCAAACTGCTGAGCATGCCCAGCACACAACTAAGCCGCCAGGGCGGCAAGGCGCATTCGCGCCGCAGTGAGAACACGCCAGCAGCGGTATGTCTGTCACAGAATGCATTCTATCCGCACTGCTCCGGCACGATCGTTTTCTCTGCACGCGCCCTGTTTCCGCCGGAGCACTGCGGATAATCCTCTTCATTATCGGAATCCTTCCCAAGCTGCAGTGGTTCTCGGGACTGTTGTGGATAACGCCTTGCCCACAGGCCGGCAAGCGTTTCGCATTAGGTCCGGTTCAGAACAGCCCTGATCTTTCCGAGGTGGTGCCAACTGTGCCTGAGGGCGTGATCCTCGATGAGGAACTGCGGCCATAAGGGGCGCGCCGGCGTTCAGGGAAGCCTCAGCCGCTCGATCGAGTTCAGCGTCCGTGAAGACACGCACAGCTTCGGCAGCGGCACGGCCATTACGGCGGAGCAGATCGATCGTCTCCTCCTTTCCGATCGTCGAATGATTCCGCGCGTGTTGCGCATTCATTTCGGCCACAGCGGCCCACGTAATCCCCTCGATGGGCTTCCCGGAGGCGACCTCGGTCGCCAGGTGAACTTCGATCGGGTAGACGCTCGCAACGTGATGGATGATCACTCCGGTTTTGCGGCCATCGGGCGGAATCACGGTGTGCCACTGTGATTCGGACAGGCTCCTAGCGTATTCGGCAAGGGCCTCGAAGCCTTGCTCTATTCTTTGTGAGAGTAATTGAGCGCGTGTCTTCACTTTGTCTCCTTCCTAAACGCTAACAGTGACTCGCATAAAGGTTGCGGGAATCAGCGTCCCAACCTCGCTTTTGTTCTGCACATTCGCCAGCTCGACAAGCTGGGCGTGGAGCTCGCCCTCTTTGCCGTTCTTGCGCGCGGCTTCGTAGGCGTTCATCGTAGGGCCGTAGAAGTCGCGAAAGAGCTCGATGAAACGCGTGGGACTCTGGTCGGGCGAGGTGAAGTAGAACGTGTCCTTCATCAAAGAGATGTTCGCGGGGGAATGCCGGCCCGCGTGAAACGCTCCACGATGTTTGGTTCAACGCCCCAGGTCATCGGACTGATAAAGCCTTCGGCGGCAGGGGCGTGAAAGCCGAGCTGATCCGGAGGACTTGAGAGACAAAGGTGGGATCGCCTGGGATCCAGTTGCCCATCACAATGCGCCCGCCGGGTTTGGTGACGCGGACTAATTCCTTTGCCACCTCGAACGGCTTGGGCGCGAACATCGCGCCGAAGATGGAGATGCTCAGGTCAAAGGAATTGTCCGGTACGCCCTCTAGGTTGCAAGCGTCACCTTCCTGGAATTTAAGGCGCGTGAGGCCGGCTTCCTTCGCACGCTTATTCCCCGCCTCGACCAAGTTGCGCGCGATATCGATTCCAGTGACCGTTGCACCTGTGCGCGCCAGCGGGAGGGCAGTGGTCCCATCGCCGCAGCCAAGGTCGAGGACGCGCATTTCAGAGGATAGGCCCAGCGTTTTGATAACGGCTTCGCCGGAGTGGCGCATGAAAGCGGCGATCTCCGTGAAGTCGCCTTTTTCCCAGAGAGCTTTATTCGGATTGACGGAAGCTGCAGTCGGAGTCATGTTTTTCTCGGCGCACCAACACGACGAAATAGGCCGTGCGCCCCTTTCTTGTTTTTTGGATTTAGTGAACCGTTGCGGTCCTGATCACGGATACAATTGTGCAATGCTTACGCGGAAGCAACCATGCCCGGGCGTCCCCATAACTTGTCCGATCGGCCAGCACGACGGATTCGTTTTGCAGATCGGCGTTCAGCGACTTTGCCGCGAGTCCGCAGGTAGTCACATGGATGCGTTTTCGGAGATCCTGAGCGGGGTCAAGCTTACGGGCGCTGTGTACTTCAATGCCGAATTTTCAGCTCCGTGGGGTTTTTCAGCGCCCGCGTCGAAGAAGATGTCGGAGGCGGTTGCGCCTGGGGCGGAGCATTTCGTGATTTACCATTTGCTCATTGAGGGTGGCGCTCGGGTTGAGTTAACGGATGGGCAAAGCACGGGGTTGATACCCGGCGATATCGTCATCTTCGCCCATGGGCACGCTCACCACGTGAGCAGTGGCGGCGATGCAACGCGACCATTCCCGAATTACGGGATTGACCAGAAGATCCAGGCGCGCGAACTGAGCCCTCTCCGGGCGGGCGGTGGTGGGAGCCTCTCCCGATTCGTGTGTGGGTACATGAGTTGCGATCCGTATCTGAGCCGTCCGATCTTGAGTGGACTTCCTCCGCTATGCAAGGTCAATATTCGTGTGGACCGATCGGGGCAGTGGCTCGAGAGCTCGATTTTGCACTTGGTCGAGGAGGCAGCGTCAGGAAAGGTTGGAAGCGAGGCGATGCTGGCGAAGCTTTCTGAAGCGCTGTTCATCGACACGCTGCGGCGATATGTGGATAGCCTGCCGGAGCAGCAGACAGGATGGCTGGCGGGCACACGTGACCCGATCGTGGGGAAGAGTCTGGCATTGCTGCACAGCCGCATCGCTCGTCGGTGGACGATCGCGGATTTGGCGGATGAGGTCGGAATTTCGCGATCAGCTTTGGTCGAGCGATTCACGAAATATCTTTCCGAGCCGCCGATGAAGTACCTGACGCGATGGCGGCTGCAAATCGCGGCGCGGTCGCTGGAGAAGACGTCGCGAGGGGTTGCCGAGGTCGCGGCCGACGTGGGGTATGAATCGGAGGCAGCATTCAATCGGGCCTTCAGGCGGCAGTTTGGGCTTCCTCCCGGACAATACCGGAGCGATCGAAAAGTAAAAGCACACGCGTAGGGCGCATGAGAATATTGCGACGGATTCACGTTCTTAAAATGCCGTGTTATCACGCAATATCGTCCTCTGCTCACGGGCTGGCATTCGTTGGCAATGGTAGTCGAAGTCAACTCGAAGCTCGCTGAGTATCCTTCGCCTCTGCTCTCGCTCAAGTCAGTTATTCGGCCGACGAAGCGATTCTAAATTGAAAGTCGAAGTTTGGAATGAGAAGTGCAAATACGGTTTCGGCGAGCAGTACAGGACGCCAGTAAGGTGCCTAACGGCGATAGAATTCAATGAAAACACTAAAACAGCTTGGCCTCACGACGATTGCTTTCGGCCTTTTGACAGTTACCGCTCAGAAGGCGTCTGCTCAGGTTTCGGTCAACATCGGAGAACCGCCGGTCTGTCCGTACGGCTATTACGAGGTCCCTCCTTATAACTGTGCTCCAGACGGCTATTACGGCCCGGAGTGGTTCTCGGGCGGTATATTTATTGGGGCCGGCCCTTGGTTTCACGGGCCGGAACACTTCTACGGACACGTCGATCATCACTTCGACTATCGCAAGGGCTATCACGGTCCTCTACCGGGACGAGGCGAACGTCCGGCCGAACACCGTTCTGAATTTCATGGCCAGGCGATGCACGACCCACATGGACATGAAGCTCCCCACGGGCATCGGTAAATAGGAAAGGAATGCGCCCGACAGATGGACAAATGATCGGTCGGGGGCTTCGGTTATTTCGGGGTGAGTTTCTGCACGACCTCTAACGCTTTTTCCACGTGCCGATCGGGCGTGATTGACGTTAGCGGTTGAAGGCGTCGCGATAATTTTGTGGTTTTCCCCCGCGTGTTCGCGGTCAATTCGGTGGTGCTCCTTGCCGTCTTCATTGAGCGCCCGCTCGCCGCGACCGAGGCCACCGTTTCGCGGGCGCCCGCACCTCGATAATTTTGTTGGGTTTGTCCGAGCCTATGAACTCGACCTCGATCGTAAACACCGGCCTCGTCGCTGGGCGGTGCGATCTCAGCTTCGAGGCGTTCCAGCCGGCGCGCGAGCGTTCTCTCGTCATCGGCGGCTCGTGAGCCTCGTTCGTTTCGCCTCTGCATCGTCGACCTCAAATTGTGAGACGGCGCGCTGCAGCATTGGGCATTCCTCCTTCGCCATCCTCCGAAATTGCTTCGGGTCCGCGTCCCACAACGATCGGCACAGCTCCTCGAAAGTAAAGCTGTTGTCGTCCGGTCGAATTGCTTCTGTAAGCTTCTGAATCCGCTTCCGAATTTGACGCTATTTACTGTTCCGGCGCTACTGCCTGCCTCCCTTGTTCGCTTCCGTCGCTCGTTCCAACTCTGCGACACGTGCTTCGATGTCTTCGATCTCGATTGCCTTGGCAGAGTGGTCCAGCACGCTATCGGCGGCCCTCACTTTCGTGGAAGCCGGCGTCGCCGGATCGACCATGACCTTGAGGAGAGTTGAGACTGCAGCGCTGGTCGCCTGCTGTAGCCGGGCGATCGACTGCGAGAATGCAGCGCGACGAGCCTCCCGGTAGGCGGCGTTGAACTCGGGCAGCTTCATCCAACGAATGAGCGTCCGAGCGCCTACTCCGCAGGCGCGCGCCGCGTCCTCGATACTCCTCTGCGACAGGAGCGCGGCAATCGCGTCTTCCTGTTTCCGTCCCGAGATGTGCCGCGTCCTGCCATCAGATGCCAACTGATGCCATTGCGGCCGAGGCCGCAGCGTCGCCTGTCCTTCGCCAACGCAGATTCACGTCACAATTCGCTTGCAATTCCGGCGCACAGGAGTGATCGATGTCATCGACGCGGAGATTACCGCCAAAGGAGAAACCATCATGAAAGCGATCGAAGAAACCGAGAACGCCCAAGCCGAGGCCGCCAGAGAGCCTAAAGCCACAAAAAAGGCCAGCGCTGGCAAACGTGCGCGCAACGTCGCGCCGAAGAAAGGGAAGGGGGCCAAGGCCGCCACCCCAGCGAAGAAGGCGCCCAAGGCCGCGAAGAAAGCCAGCGGTACGCGCGAGGGAAGCAAGACCGCCACGATCCTCGAAATGCTGAAGCGGCCCGAGGGCGCGACAGCCAGGGAACTGCTCAAAGCGACGAATTGGCAGGCGCATTCCCTGCGCGGATTCATCAGCGGCACGCTCGGCAAGAAAATGGGGCTGACCGTCGCGTCGGTGAAGGGCGACGACGGCGAGCGCACGTATTCCGTGAAAGATTGAGCGTTCGCAGTTCGGTTTCCCACAAGCCGTCGGGTTTACGCCCGGCGGCTTTTCTCGTTGCCTCACAAGCCGCCTCCTCGCGCGGATCGGCGATCGGTTCTCCAATGGCCACCCAACGGGCGAGTCTGACCCAGCTGAAGAACTGTCGTGCTTACGACCTGCAGTTTCGAATCAAGAAACTGAATCGTGAGAAACTCGGGCGGCTCGGGAGTTGGCGGCAGGATCTCCTCCTCCAGTCGCTCGATCCTGCTGAGTGTCTTCAAACGGTCCATCCTTTCGTCCCTCGGCTTCGAGGAGCCGCCATTCGGCGTGCCAGTCCGCCAAGGCCAGGAGCAACCCCGACAGATCCGGGTTGCCGGCGAGGATCTCCGCTTCGATCGCGGCGATCTCGCGTTTGCAGCGTTCGATTTCGTTCTGTGCAGTACATGCCATCCGTCTTTCAAAGCAACAGTAGGTACGAGGCTCTCATCGAGAAACACGTGCCGCTCTCCTGGGACGCCTTTACCAGGGCGTCATCGAAGCGTTGCCATACTTCAGGGTGATTCACCTTGACGTCTCGATAGTTTGGCGCCCGTAAAAGTTTGCGATCTGCGGCAGACAAACTGGCTTCCGCAGCGGACCAAACGGGCCCGAAGGGATTGATGAATCGCTGCTTGGCAGCTGTCTTTTCGAGTTTTTGAAGACGCCTGTTGATGGTTTTCACGCAGCCTCTCCACGACGTTCCACTGCTATCTCGTCGAACGTTCGTTCGTCGCCTTCGAGCGTGACTTTCTTTCCCGTGAAGTTCTGCCACCGGATCACGGCCACATCCACGTAAGCCGGCTCTAACTCGAGTGCGAGGGCGATTCGCGCTTCTTTCTCGCAAGCGATGATCGTCGTGCCCGAACCGGAGAAAGGCTCGTAGACAGCCTGTCCCGGACTCGAGTTGTTCACGATCGGGCGGCGCATGCACTCGACCGGTTTCTGCGTACTGTGCATGGTTTCCGCATCCTGATTGCGGTTCTCTATGTGCCAAAGGGTGCTCTGCTTCCGGTCGCCATTCCAATGCCCGGTGCCGCGGACGGCGTACCAGCATGGCTCGTGTTGCCAGTGGTAGTGACCGCGGCCCATCACGAGCGAAGGCTTCGCCCACACGATTTGACTGCGGATCTCAAATCCACACGATTCCAAGCCGTCCGAGACCGTCGAGGCGTGGAGCGCCCCGTGCCACACATAGGCAACGTCGCCGGGAAAGAGAGCCCAGACCTCGCGCCAGTCGGCCCGGTCATCGTTGCGGACCTTCCCCATGCGATTCGAGTTATTCACGCCTGCGCGCTTCCGCCATTCCGGATCATATTGAACGCCGTACGGTTGGTCTGTCACCAGCAACGTTGGCTTCACGGAACCCAGAACGCGAGAGACAGCTTGCGCATCGGTAGAATCGCCGCAAAGTAGGCGATGGCGGCCGAGCGACCATAAAGTGCGCCAAGCTTTGAAGTTGGTATTTGCGGAACTGCCGGCGCGTCGTCCTCGTCGCACAACCCATTGGTTGCGTCCTGCGCGGCGAGCAACTTCGCGAGTTCTTTCTCATCGAACCCGGTCAGCCCCAAATCAAACTCGAGATTCTTCAGATCCAGAAGCTCGAGACCAAGCAGATCGTCGTCCCACTCTGCCCACGTTACAGAGCGGTTCACCATCAAGCGGAACGCCTTGACCTGCGCGTCGCTCCAACCGTCGCAAGGAATGACAGGTACTTCCTGTAATCTCTCTGCGATGGCGCCTTTTAGCCGAAGGTCGCCATCTACTACCAAGCCATCTGACATGGCGAGGATCGGCACGGCAAAGCCGTACTCACGTATGCTTGCGCGGATCCGCTCGACCGCGGCGTCGTTCTTACGCGGATTTCGCTCGTAGCGCCTCAGCTTTCCGATCGGCCAGTATTCGACGCGGAGCTTTTGATGGACGGAGGAAGTCGCGGGACTCTTCGCTGGCGGGCGCTTGTGACTGATGGGAGCTTGCATAGCTGAGGCGACGGTCCTTCGCCGTTGTCCCCTGAATATCAATTGCAGAAATCAGTCGTCAACAGACAAATTCTTTTTTTTGCGAAAGCGCTTTTGAATCTTTGCTCTCTCGCTGCGCTTCGGGCGGTGAGGCTCAGAGTAAGCACACAGAGGGTTTTGATCCCCTGTGTACTTACTCCGCGTGAACAAAATCCGGTTCGGTATGGAGCCGGCCCGTCGTTTCGCACCGTGGGCTTGGGCGCCGGTTGCCCGCAGCTTTTAGGCGCCCACGCGCCTGCATGTCTGTGTACCCGCTTGTTTACCAGCAGCCGGTTCAACCGTGCTTCTGCGCGCCCGAGGCGCGGCTGGATGGCCTTACGGATCGGGTAGAGGTCCACCAATCAGTTTCACCAGCCCCTCTGACCTGGGTTCTTAGCACAGGGCGGTTGCTGGTTCGTCCAAGGAAGAAGACTTCCTGATTGGCTATGAAGCTGTCCCGGCAATGCGACGATCCAACACCCTGAGTCGTCCAAGCCCGTTTAACTAAACAGCCTCGACATGCGCCTCTTTGACGTCCGGCATCTCTCCCGAGATGCAACGATCGCCCCTTAATAACAAGCGCGGATTTCAGTCGTCAACAGTAAAATGAGTGGGAACGAAGGAGAATTGCGTATGGCGAGCAAACATGGCCGCATCGTCATTTTCTACCTGAACATCACAATATTTGGATGCGCCGCTTTCTGCGGACTCAGTGGGTGCGGCGTTCCGAGGAGTCCGGAATTAGCTGCCCAGTTCGATGCCGCTCGTCGAAGTGGGGTTGTGGTTGTTGATTGGCGCCGCGCCGTCAACGATTCCGGCGGCCGAAACACAGTGGATCCGTTGTGGGCGGCGAATGCCGTGCCAGGTGGCCCGGCGCCCGTGGCTCCGCATGACTTGAGACTGGTTGATGATCCAAGGATTGTATTTATCTTCGTTCATGGCTACAACGTTACCGCCATAGAGGCGCTCACCGAGAGCATGACGCTATCACAGGAAATCCGAGAATCGAACAAGCGACTCCAGCTCCTGGAGCCACGACTACCGAACACGGGTGCACTGGCGTTTGTGGCATTTCTCTGGAGAGGCGATTTTGGTGAGATTCATTTTCCCACCGCTCAACATGCGGCCGAGAATACGGCGGCATGTTTGCTGATTTCCTGGAAAACAGTCGTACGAGTGGCACCCCACGCGAAGATTGTCGTCCTTACCCACAGCTTGGGGGCGGAAGTAGTCCTGGAGGCGTTCAGGGCGATGCGCGAAGCGAGTGATCGGCCGGTGGTCGATAATCTGATTCTGGTTCAGGGAGCCGTGCCTGCGGTTCCCTATACCGATGGACAGTGTCATACCTGCAGATACCCTTTAGGCCAGCGACGAGGCAATAAAACCGGAACAGCTTGAGGAGCAGTGCAGCGGGAGGTACTCCGGCGCGATCCGGATGTCGCGCCACTTCGTTTACACTTTTTCGGCTAAAGACGAAGTACTGGCAAACGACTGGGATCTTGGGCCCTACCGCGTCAATGAGTGGCTGATGCCGCTGACGCGACCCTGCCAGTTGCCAATAATGCCGGGTGCCGGCGGCACTGTTCTTCGCGTACAAGCCTTAGGGATTCTTCGTCGCGAGGGACAGGTCGGAAGTGTTACCTCCGCCGAAGGTTGTCGAGTCCCCTGTGGAGCGACTGCGCGCGCCGCTCCCTCGTCCAACGCCGATCTTCCCTCCAGGCGGTGTGATATTTCGGTATACCAATTCCACGATCGACCACCCGCGTATGGCGCAGCGAGACATTGGCGGTTTTGAGGATGAGACGCCCTATACACCGTTCCAGCACTCAGGACACTCGGTCCTATTTCAGAAGGCTGGGCAGCCGATCGTAGAAGATTTGTGGCGGATCGTCGCAACAAGTTGGCAGTAAACGATCGGGTCACCCGGCCCTCTTCCTTCGTACACGAGTCGCGTTTATTACATGCACGGGTGCCCCTGTGGATTTCACGGTGACCCGACTCGTGAATGTCACTGCACCGGCGCGATTATTCAGCGCTATCTCGCTCGATTAAGCGGTCCGTTGATCGACCGTATCGATCTGCATATTGAAGTACCGGCGGTCGCGTATCAGGAATTGCGCACGAAAGACGGCGGCGTGTCGTCGGCGGAGATGCGCGCACGCGTGTGCACGGCTCGCGCGATCCAGCAGCGCCGCGGATTCTACAATGCGATGATTCCTTCGAGTGAACTGCCGAAGCTATGCGAGCTCGACGCGGCGGGAGAACGAACCCTTGAGTTGGCCGTGCGCAGGATGGGTTTGAGCGCGCGGGCGCACGACCGGATTCTGAAGGTGGCGCGCACGATTGCCGATTTAGACAACGCCGATCGGATCACCGCGAAGTATCTCGCCGAAGCGGTGCAATATCGGAGTCTGGATCGGAATTACTGGCAATAGGAGGTGCTAGCATGGAGCCAGAAATGAAAGAGTTCCCTCCGACAAACGGCAACGGCCACGGCAATTCCGAGTGGAAGTCGCCGCACAATTGGGCGGCGCTCGCAGGGCGTTGGACTTTTGGCGCAGATTTTGCGGTGTACGAAGGCCCGCTCGAGAAACAGCCACAGCCATACGGTCTGGCGTTAAGTGAATTACGTCTTGGCGACGGTCGTGTCCGTGTCAGAATCACCTTCGATAGCCTCGATGGACCGTCAGCGGGGATCGTTGTCGGCTTCCACTCTGAGGCACGTCGGTACATCAACCCTCAGCTCGGGGGATGGAGACATGCATACGCCATGAGTGAGTTCTTGCCTGGCGAGGGTTTCAGGCCAATGCGGTTAGCTGGGTCCACCCAAAACCTCCACTCTGGACACCCTTACGAATTGGAAATCCGTCAGGCCGGCCAACGAGTCGTAGTTTTAGTGGATGGGATTCAAATTTTTGACGAAGTTCTAGCCGATCCACTTGGCGGAAATCAGATCGGCCTCTACGCCTGGGGCCATCAAAAGATGAAGTTTGAGGAACTCCGGGTACGGAGCGAGCGGCCGCGAGCATTTGTCGCCATGCCTTTTGAAGAGCCGTTCGATACGATCTATCGGGAGGTCATCCTCCCGGAGGGCGAGCGTCACGGACTTGATGTGGTTCGCCTCGACGAAATAGCTGGCCCCGGTATCATTTTTGAAGACATCAAGCGAGAGATCTCCGAGTGCAAGGTGGTCATCGCCGAAATCACGGCGCCCAATCAGAACGTCTTCTACGAACTAGGCTACGCCCATGCGCTGAATAAGCCCACCATTCTTTTGGCTCGACGTGGGCGCGAATTGCCTTTTGATATTCGCAGTTACCGCGTCATCTTCTATGACGACAGCATAGGCGGAAAACCTGAAGTCGAACGCAATCTTACCAAGCATCTCCGATCTGTTCTACAGGAAAATTAGCTACCCGCTGCTCGCCGAAGGTTTATAGCCGACAAGGTTTGTCCCCCTTGACACACCCGTCCCGAGGAGCATAATGCAGGCACGGAGGTCGTATGGGAATTAAAGATAGCGTCCGCTCCGTTCTTGAAAATAAAGGCGGCTCGGTGCACCACGTTGCTCCAGAGACGCCGGTTTACGAGGCTTTGGAGATCATGGCACGCCACGACATCGGCGCACTCCTGGTGATTTCCGGCGCTCAGTTGTGCGGGGTATTTTCGGAAAGAGATTATGCGCGGAAAGTGATCCTGCAGGGCAAAGCCTCTCGCGATACGCCGGTGGGCGAAATCATGTCGAGCCCGCCGATCTTGGCGCATCCCGGGCAGACCGTGGATGACTGCATGCACCTGATGACCGAATTCCGCATTCGCCACCTGCCCGTGGTCCATGAGGGCGCGGTCATCGGCGTACTATCCATTGGCGATCTGGTGAACTGGATCATCCGTAGCCAGGAGGATGAAATTGCCCAGCTAAACCATTACATAGCAGGGAGTTACCCGGCTTAAAGATTTGACGTAACACCACCGCCGTTCCCTGCGTTTAAGATAGTATAGTGAGGCTACTCCTTGGCGGTGTGCTCTCGGGCACTATATTTATCTTTTCGGCCAGCTTGGTGTGCGCCCAAACGGCCTCCGGGCCGGCGGCGGAAAGCTCTAGCGTTCAACCAGACGCGGTATCGCGCGGATCTCTTGCAGCGGAAGCTCCGGCGCAGGCCACTCCGACGGCGAATCCACTGGATCAGGAACCGCCGGGCGGCAAGCGCGTTTTCGGCGTACTGCCCAACTACCGCACGGCGAGTTCGGACATGCAAAGCAGTGCGATCACGGCGAAGCAGAAACTGACGATCGCCTCCAAAGACTCGTTCGATTACCCCCTCGTGATTTTGGCTGGCATGTTCGCCGGTCTGGACCAGTTGACGAATAGCGATCCATCGTTCGGACAAGGCGTCAAAGGCTACGCCCATCGACTGGGAGCGTGGTATGCGGATGAGTCGATCGGCAACATGATGACCGAAGGCATATTTCCGAGCTTGCTCCACCAGGATCCGCGCTATTTCCGCAAGGGGTCGGGCAGCATTAAGAGCCGCACCGGATACGCGTTGAGCCGCGTGGTCATCACCGACAAGGATGGCGGCGGAAAACAGTTTGATTATTCGGAATGGCTGGGGAACGCGACGGGGGTGGCGATTTCGCAGGCCTATCATCCCGACAATCGCACGGCCGCCGATGCTACCGAGTTGCTGCTCGAACAGGTGGGGACCGACGCGTTATCGCAGGTGCTCAAAGAATTCTGGCCCGACATCAAGCGCAAATTGTTCAAGAAGAAATCAGCGGCGACGGCCAGCCTGGTTCCCGCGAACTAACCGGATCATCGTTTCGATAGGCTGACCGTCCTCACTTTGCTACAATCCCATCGATGAGCACCCCAGGATTGTACGAGCCCAGCGCCGAGTTTGCCGCCAAAGCTCACGTCAGCGGTATCGAAGCATATCGCGAAATCTATCGTCACGCGCGGCAGGACCCCGAGGCGTTCTGGGGCGAGATCGCCGAACGCGAAGTCCACTGGTTTGAAAAGTGGTCGCACGTTCTCGATTGGAATCCCCCGTTTGCCCAATGGTTCGTCGGCGCGAAGACCAACGTCTCGTATAACTGCCTGGACCGGCACTGCCAGACCCATCGCAAGAATAAAGTTGCCATCCAATGGGAAGGCGAGCCCGGCGAATCGCGCGCCATCACCTATCAAGAGCTGCTGCGGCTGGTTTCGCGCTTCGCGAACGTTCTCAAATCGCGCGGTTATAAGGCCGGCGACCGCTGCGTCATTTACATGCCGATGATTCCGGAGCTGCCCATCGCGATGCTCGCCTGCGCGCGGCTTGGGATCACGCATAGCGTCGTGTTCGGCGGATTCTCGGCGGAAGCGCTGAAGGCGCGCATTCTCGATCTGGGCGCGACGGTGGTGATCACCGCGGATGGCGGATATCGGCGCGGCAAAGAAGTGAAGCTCAAAGGACCGGTCGACGAAGCCGTCGTGGAATGTCTCGCGGTGCGCGATGTGATCGTGTATCAGCGCACCGGCTCGGAAACGCCGATGCAGGCCGGCCGCGATTCGTGGTGGCATGAACTGGACGCCGAACTGACGGGACCCGACGCCGAGAATTGTCCCGCCGTGCCGCTCGATAGCGAGCATCCTTTATTCGTGCTGTACACCTCGGGGACCACCGGAAAACCGAAAGGCATTCTGCACACGACCGGCGGTTATCTCACGCAGGCCACGGCTTCGATGAAATGGGTCTTCGATCTGAAGGATGAAGACACGTACTGGTGCTCGGCCGACATCGGCTGGGTGACCGGCCACAGCTACATCGTGTATGGTCCGCTTTCCGCGGGCGCCACGTCGCTGATGTACGAAGGCGCGCCGGATTATCCGCAGTTCGATCGCTGGTGGCGCATCATCGAAAAATATCGCGTCAATATCTTTTACACTTCTCCGACGGCGATCCGCGCATTAATTCGCCAGGGCGATCATTGGCCGGAGTCGCACGATCTTTCGAGCCTGCGCCTGCTCGGGTCGGTGGGCGAGCCGATCAATCCAGCGGCCTGGGAATGGTATCACCGCGTGATCGGCAAAGGCCGTTGCCCCATCGTCGATACGTGGTGGCAGACCGAAACGGGAAGCATCATGATCGCGCCGATGCCGGGCGCGGTTGCCCTGAAGCCGGGATCGGGAACGCTGCCGATGCCGGGCGTGATTCCCGACATCGTCGATTTCCACGGTTATCCTCTGGAGCCGGATCATGAAGGATTTCTGATCCTGCGGCGTCCATGGCCGGGGATGGTGCGAACCATTTGGGGAGATTCGGAACGTTTCAAAGAGCAGTATTGGACCAGGGTCCCGGGCGCGTATTTCACGGGTGACGCCGCGCGCTGCGATTCCGATGGCTATTACTGGATCCTTGGCCGCGTGGACGATGTGATGAACGTCAGCGGCCATCGCCTGAGCACCATGGAAGTGGAATCGGCTCTGGTGCATCATCCGGCGGTCGCCGAAGCCGCGGTGGTCGGCAAGCCGCATGAGATCACGGGCCAGGCGGTGTGCTGTTTCGTGACGCTCAAGAAGGGCGATTTCGATCACGAGAAGCTCGGCAAAGAACTGCGCCAGTGGGTCGCGCACGAAATCGGAGCGTTTGCGCGTCCCGAAGAGATCCGCTTCACCGATGCGCTGCCGAAAACGCGCAGCGGCAAAATCATGCGCCGCCTGCTGCGGGAAATCGTCACGGGGAACACGGTCGCGGGAGATGTCACGACGCTTGAAGACATGAGCGTGGTGACAAAGCTCGCGGCGCAGCACGACGAAGATTAGGCACGTCGAAGCCACAACACAGGCGTCGAGAAAGTCTCGACGCGGCATGCACGAGTGCATGCGCCACAAGGCTCGCGGGCTCTTTTCGGCCCGCTCATTTACATTCGCGGTTCTCTGTTTGGCCAAACTCGTGGAAGGCTGCGGTGTTCCCTGCCGCTCATTTCAATTCGCGGCTCGGTTTACTGACTCCTGAATTCTGTCTTCTGTCTCCTGTCTTCTGAATCCTTTTAGTGGGGCCCCGTCTGCCGTATCGGAGACAGCTCCGGCATGTTTCGCCATGCATGCGACTCGTCGTGCAAGTCCTCTGCCGATGGACTGGGCGTAGCGCTCGTTGCCTAGGTCGATGCGCGTTAGCGGGCCGGTACTCCAGACGAAGTGAACACCCGACCACTTATGCCCCAAGATTAGTCGACGAGGCGGCGTGGACGCAGCGAGTGAAAGTCCGAAGTCGCGGTGGGCGAGGGAGCAAGAGGACGCGGCTCTTGGGTGACCGGCACCACCGCTGCTCGGCACCACCGCCGACCGGCACCGACGGCCGACCGAAGCAAAACCCCGTCATCCCGAGCGCCAGTCGAGGGACCCGCTTTTTCGCACCACAAGGTTTCAGGTTCCGCATCTGACAATCATTTCTCCCGGGTCCCTTTATGGTAGTATGGCATTATGGCGACCAGAAAGATGACATTCTCCCTCCCCGGAGATCTCGCGCAACGCTTCGTGATGCGCATCCCGGCGCGCGAGCGGTCGAGCTTCCTGGCAGAGGCTCTCGAAAAAAGTTTGCGCGACGAAGAGAAGGCGCTCGCGCGGTCCTGCATCGCCGCCAATCGGGAACGCGATTTCAGGGCCATCGAAAAGGAATGGGATCAGCTGAGCGATTCGATCGAAGAGCCGTCGGGCGGGAAAACCGAGTGACTCCCCGGCGCGGTGAAATCTGGTGGGCCGAGTTAGATCCGACGCGCGGGTCGGAGATCGCGAAGACCCGTCCTTGCATTGTCCTCACGCGCGACGTGGTGAATGAACACCGTCGTACTGTGGTCGTGGTGCCGCTGTCGAGTTCGCCGGCGGTTCATCCTCCCATCAGTGTTGCCGTTCAATGCGCCGGAAAGCCGGCAGCCGCCGTCGTCGATCAGATGCGCGCGATTTCCAAAGAGCGGCTCAAACGCCGGATAGGAACGTTGAGCGCGAGCGACACCGAAGTCGTTTGTGAAGCATTGCGACAAATTCTAGAGCTCGCCTAGACATTTCCGCCGAGCTGCGAATGCAACTCGCTTATAGCGGCCGTCGAGCGCACTTCGCGTCCGGCGGGTGTGCTCTAATCAAAGAAATTCGCAAATGACTGACTTGGTTCTCGCGATTGGGGTGCTCGCGGCTGTCGTGCTGTGCATCGCCCTCTATTTCCGCCTGCGCCGCGAGCGCGAAACCATCTCCGCGCTGGAATCGACGGCGGCCGACATGAAGGCACGCGCGCGATTGCTTGCGGACCACAGCCGGCAAGCGATCTTTATTTTCGATTCGCGCGGCTTGATTCGGCGCGTGAATCCCGCGGCCGAGAAGATGTGCGGATATCGGGAAGCGGAACTGCTCGGGCAGAGCTTCTTGCGCCTGGTTCCTCAAAGTCCTGCGGGGCGCGGCGGAGAAGCGGAAGTCCGATGCAAGGACGGCACCCGCGTGAAGCGCCGTTTTACCACCGGCCAGACCGGAAATCCGGATGCACCCGACGTCTACCTCTTCTTCGACGAAGACGAGCCGGTTCGCGGAGAAGCGGCCTCGGAACAGAAATCAAAGACGGAACCGCGGTTTCCATCTCAATATCAGAAGCAGTCTCAACATCCGAAGCCGGGGTTCGCGCGGGATTTGACGCCCGAAAACGTGATACCCGAGGACGTGACAGCTGAGAATGTGGCGATCGAACGCACGCCGGTGGAAGACGTCGTGAATCGGATCGTCAGGGCGTTCGAGGGATTGCTGACGACGATCAGCGGTTATACGGAGCTCGCGCTCCACGCGACCCCGTCGGCGAGCCCGGTTCGCAAGGATCTGGAAGAGGTTGCTGCCGCGAGCGACGCCGCCTCGAACTTAGCGCGCAATCTGCTCGCCTATAGCGGACGCCAAACCATTCCCGTGGAATCGATCGATTTGAACGCTCTGGTCGGCGCGCTCGAAGACGGCCTACGCCAGGCCATGAAGACTCCCTTCCATGTGGCGCTCGCGAAGGAACGGCCGACCGTGCTCGCCAATGGCGAATGCCTCGGGCAGATCGTGATGATTCTCTGCACCAGCGCGCATCACCGCGCGCGTCATTTTAGCGATGCCGGCCGCGTAGAGATTCGCACCGAGAAACGCAGGTTGGAGGAAGCGGTTCCGGTCTATTCGGGGAAAGTTCCCGCCGGCGTTTACAGTGTCTTGAGCATTTCCGATTCGGGGCCGGCGATTGAATCCGCGACGCTCGCGCACTTGTTCGAGCCTCTGTTTTTGGAGCGGGAAGCCATCGGCGTGGAGCTTGCGCCCGTGCACGGGATCGTGCGGAATCTGGGCGGTTGGATCGACGTCACCAGCCAGGAGAAAAGAGGGACCACATTCGAAGTGCTGTTCCCTTACGCGGGCGACTTTCTGGTGGGTAAAGGGCAGTCCAAAGGCTCGCTGGTCGGGTAGCGTCCCGGCCTGCGCGTCGGTCAGAAGCGGTAGAACTGACCGGCCCGCTCGATCACTCTCGCGGTTCTCAAGCGCCGAATACGAGAGTTTTAACGCTCTTGCTCGATCGCGTAGTAGCCTTTGCGAGCCTGCACGCGATAATCCTTGTTGCCCACCTTCAAATCGATCTTGTGATATGCGCCGTCCTTGGTGGGATTCGGCGGCGTATAAGCGATGACGTACTGCGAGCGCATCTCTTCCTGAATCTGGCGGAAGATTTCGTCGAGCGGTAGACGGTTGCTGACGGGAAACACCTGACCGCCGGTCTCGGTCGACATGCGCCGCAATTCACCCTCGCCACCGCCCCCGCCGAAGGAGCCGAATCCGCCGCCATACGCCGCGCGATCCACGTAATAGATGCTGTAAATAATCGCATCCGCTTTCTGCGCGGACTCGATCGATTTATCGCGCGAGATCTTGCTGCCGGTGTCGACGCCATCCGTGATCACGACGATGGCCTTCCGTCCCACCTCCGTTTTGAGGCGGTCGTTGGAGGCGAGATAAACAGCGTCGTAAAGGATCGTTCCCGCCTGGTGCTGCATGGTTGGTACGGGACCGGGTTGCAGTCCGCCGATCGGCACGCTGAGGCGCAGTTGATTCAGCGCCTCGCGCAGAAGGCGCGCGGAATTGGTCGCGTCTTGCAGGAGCTCGGCCTCGGCGCCGAATTGAATGAGGAACGCTTCGTCCTTCGGGCGCAGAACCTTGGAGAAGAACTGATCGGCCGCCCGGCGTTCGATGTCGATCAGGCGCTCCTGGCTTTCACTGGTATCCACCAGCAGAGCGATGGTGAGAGGCAGGTCGGTTTCCCGGGTGAACGTTTTGATGGTCTGTTCCTTGCCATCCTCGAAAATCTTGAAATCGGATTTCTCCAGATTCCCAATCAAAGCGCCGCTTTTATTGCGAACCGACGCGAGGATGTTGACCAGATTGACATCGACTTTGATGACGGAATCGTTATCCTGTGCGCCTGCAGGATAAGCTAAGGCCAGCCCAAGGACACCGGTGAGCACACCTGCCGCTAGTGTTCGCATACTTACAATGTAGGATGTTTCGCTTTCCGGCATAGTTACATGAAACTCACCGGGAAAGCTGCTCGGGCGCGGAGGCGGTTTTATGCAAAAGGCGTTAAAACATCTGCGGAAGGCCGATCCGATCATGGCGTCCATCATCGAGCGCGTCGGCCCGTATACGATGCAATACCGCGAGCCGGTCTTTCAGACGCTGGTGCGGTCCATCGTTTACCAGCAATTGAGCGGCAAGGCGGCCTTGACTATTTTCAATCGGCTGGTGGCGGCGGCCAAGGTAGACCCGATCACGCCCGAAGCAATCCTCAAGCTGCGCCCGCAAAAGATGCGGACGCTGGGACTTTCGCAGCAGAAGACCAAATATATTCGCGAGCTGGCCACGATGACGCGCGATGGCGAGATCCAATTCGAGCGCCTTGCCGAGCTGGAAGACGCCGAGATTGTCGCGCATTTGACCCGGGTGAAAGGCGTGGGCGTCTGGACCGTCCATATGTTCCTCATGTTCGCGCTGCGCCGACCGGATGTTCTGCCCGTCGGAGATTTAGGAGTTCGGATGGCGATGAAAAAAGCGTACGGCTTGGCCGAGATGCCCACGCCGGTCGAGATGGAAAAGATCGCGGCTTCCTGGAAGCCGTGGTGCTCGGTGGCGAGCTGGTATCTGTGGAAGAAGTCTGGAAACTCAAGGAGCGATGTAATCGGCGGCCGTGTATTTGCGACGCAGCACGGATATACTTGGTCGGGTACGGATCGAGCAGCGTAGAACGACGGGGAGGACATTATGATGCTGAGAGCGTTTTTCATCACCGGGGCACTGTTACTGGGATCGTTCGCATACGCGCAAGCGCCCACGACGGCCAAAAAGGTGATCGATGGCGGCGTTAGCCCCATTCAATTGCTCGATCGCCCGGAAGTGCGGATCACGCGAACCGAAATCAATCCGGGCATCAAACGCGCCGTGCACCAGCACGACGACGTGAAGTTCCACCTGTTCCTGCCGCTGACGTCCGGGATTGAATTGACGATTGGCTCGGAGAAGCCCGTGATGACGGACGCAGGGCAGGCGTATTTTATTCCGAAGAGCACGCCTCACACGTTCCGGAACACCGGATCGACGCTCGCGATGACCTATGAAGTTTTCATCAGGGACACGCCGGCGGCAGCGGCGATGGATCCCAAGCATATCGATCTCGCGCAGGTGCTGGCGATGGTGGCTGGCGCAAAGTAGAGTTTGTGGACGACGATAAACGGGAACTGAACGAAAAGCCGGCGCAGCCCAGGGGTTTCGAACTTCGCTTGGGCGCGATGCGTGGCGAAATCGAAATGCTGGAAGGGTGGGAGAAGTCACTTAGCGCCGAGGAGGCCGACGCCTTTTGGGAAGGGCGCGAGTTATGAGGAGCCTAATCCGTCGTGGTTTTCGAGACGGTTGTGCTTAGCGCCGACAACATCAACCCGTGGATTTCTTTCACAAGGTACTTCAAAACAATTCCCGCTCAACCTTGGTGCTAATAACGCTCGCGGGAGCTACTTGGCTGATCGGCGGCAATGCCGTTATCGCGATGCACTACCGCCGGTTGGGAAAATCTCTCTGGTATGGGTTTCGTAATCGTGAATTTCCGTTCCCCAAGTTCACCCTTCGGGAGTGGTGCATGCTAGTCATTGTGGCGGCGATCTCTTTGTACCTTATACGCGCCGCTTTACCCGCTTAGCCGAACGAAGCGCGAGCAATCTTCTCTTTCATCTGCCCCGCAAAATCTCCCGCGCGGCGTTATGTCCTGGAGCGCCCATCACTCCGCCTCCCGGATGCGCTCCCGAGCCGCATAGATACAGCCCGCTGAACCGGCGTCCTATAGCGAGCCCAGCCCGCGAGCGGCCGCATGACGAACATCTGATCGAGCGACATCTCGCCGTGAAAGATGTTCCCGCCGGTGATGCCGAAGCGGCGCTCCAGATCGAGAGGCGTGAGCGTCTGCCGCTCACGACGATGCTCCGGATGTTCGGGCAATACTCCTCGATGACGTCGAGCACGCGTTCCGCATAAGGCTCGCGCTGTCGTCCCAAGTGGCTCTTCCGGTCAGAGTGTAGGGCGCGTATTGCAGGAAGATTCCCATGATGTGGCGGCCCTCCGGCGCGAGCGAGGGATCGTACATGGTGGGAATCGTCATTTCGATGAGCGGTGACCTGCGACGGGCGGCCGTACTTCGCGTCGTCCCAGGCGCGCTCGACGTACTCGATCGAGGGGCAGATGTGCATGGTCGCACGATGCTGCGGGCCGGGTGCCCCGGGCAGGCGCGTGAAATCCGGCGAGTCCGCTCGAGCGCGAGATTCATCTTGAGCGAGGTTCCCTCGGACGAAACTGGCGGATCCATCGACGAAGTCCACGGGTAAGATCGGCTTCGCTCGATCAAGATCGAGGAACGTCCGCTTGGGGTCGAGATTGCTCGCGACGACGGGCGCCGCGATCTCTTCGCCGGTTTTCAGAACCACTCCGCTCGCACGACCTTCGCGGACCAGGATTTTCTCGACCGGCGCATTTACGCGGATTTCGACGCCTTTGCTGCGCGCCGACGCGGCCATGGCTTCGGAGACCGCGCCCATGCCTCCGCGCACGAATCCCCATAATCCGCGCACGCCTCCCACGCCGCCCATGCAGTGATGCAGCAAAATGTACGCGGTCCCCGGCGAGCGCGGCCCGCCGTTCGCGCCGATCACGCCATCGGTGGCGAGCGTCACTTTCACTTCTTCCGATTCGAACCACGCATCCAGAAAATCGGCGGCGTTCTGCGTGAAGACCTTCACCAGGCCGACAATCTCCTCGCGCGCGAGCCCGCGCATGCGCCCGGCCAGCTTTAGATAGTCGACGAAATCGCCGAGGCCGCGGGGAGGGAACTCGGGTGGCGTCGTCAGCAAAAGCGACTCGGCGACGGCCGCCAGATGTTCCAGATGAGCTTCGTAGTGCGGATACGCTTCCGCATCCTTTGCGGAGAACTTGGCGATTTCCGCGAGCGTTCGCGCGCGATCCTGCCACATGAAAAGATGGCGGCCATCGGGAAACGGCGAAAAGAAAGCGGGATCTTTCGCGTCGACGCGATAGCCGAAGCGTTCGAGCTCCAGATCGCGCACGACTTTTTCCTGCATAAGGCTCGAAAGGTAGGCGGCAGTGGAAACGCGATAACCAGGCCAAATCTGCTCGGTGACGGCGCATCCGCCCACCAGTTCGCGCGCTTCAAGGACCAGAACTCGGCGGCCCGCGCGAGCGAGATACCCCGCACACACAAGACCGTTGTGGCCGCCACCGACGACGATCGCGTCGTAGGAAGAATCCATCCGCCACATTGTTGCACGCCGCGGCGGCCAGGTTGCACGCCAGGAGATCCGGATCGCGGCTACTTTGGAAAACTAAGCCTTGTGAAGCTGCAAAGCAGAGATATAATTGTGTTTAGTGGACGTTTACGCTGAAATCGTGCGGCTTCGCAAGTCCGGGCAGAAGTGTGCGTTGGCGACCATCGTGCAAGTGAACGGCTCGATTCCGAGCTACGAGAGCGCCAAGATGCTGGTGCGCGACGATGGTTCGATTATGGGAACCATCGGGGGCGGTTGCGTGGAAGCCGAAGTGTGGACGGCGGCGCGCGAAGTGATCGATAGCGAGAAGCCTCGGCATTTGACGTTCAGCTTGGGCCAGGATGCCGCGTATGACAACGGCTTGATCTGCGGAGGCCAGTTGGATATTTTTATCGAGCCCGTGACGCCCGAGCCGCGCGCGTTTATCTTCGGCGGTGGGCACGTTTCGAAGAGCATTTCGAAAGTCGCGAATATGGCCGGCTTTGCGACCGTGGTGATCGACGACCGCGAGGCTTTCGCCAACAAAGAGCGTTTTCCAGAAGCCGACGAAACCTTCGCGGACGAGTACGAATCCGTCTTTCCCAAGCTGACGATTTCATCATCGCAGCTATCTGGTGATCGTCACGCGTGGGCATCGCGACGATATGCGCGTGCTGCGCTGGGCCGTGAGCACTCCGGCGCGCTACATCGCCATGATCGGCTCGAAACGGAAGACGATTTCCGTGGTGAAAGAGTTGGAGAAGGAAGGGATTCCGCGCGCGGCGTTCGATAAATTGTTCGCGCCCATGGGGCTGGAAATCGGCGCGGAAACGCCCGAGGAAATCGCGATTTCAGTGGTGGCTGAAATGATCGCGCTGCGGCGCGCGCCCAACGCCGACTGGCGTCAGCTCTCGAAATCGATCTTCGCCCATGACGAGCTGAAGGCGCTGTTGAAGTGATTGCGGGTGTGATCCTCGCTGCCGGTGCGTCCAGCCGCATGGGCAGTCCCAAGGCGCTGCTCGATTATCGTGGAGAAACGTTCGTCGGACGGCTGGTGCGGGTTCTCTCGCCGGTCTGCCATCCCGTGATCGTCGTGCTGGGCTATCACGCCGAAAAAATTCGCCCCGCGATCGATCCCCGAGCCGTTGTCGTCGTCAATCCGGCGCCCGAACGCGGACAATTGAGTTCGTTGCAGACGGCACTGGCGGAGCTTCCGGATACCGCGGAAGGATTCATGTTCGTTCCCGTGGATTGCCCGGCCGCCGAACCCGAGACGGTAGAACACGTGTCGTCCGCGTTTCGTGGGCGCGATGCGAAAATCCAATTCGTCGTGCCGCAATATCACGGCAAGCATGGGCATCCGGTATGCGCGTCGCGCGCGATTGCCGCGGAAATACTGGCTTTGCCTTCCACCGCGCAGGCTCGCGACGTGGTGCACGGTCACATCTCCGCGACCCTTTACCTGGACGTGGAGGACGCGGGAATCCTGACCGATGTCGACAATCCGGAGCGTTACCGGCAGCTCGCCCAATCCGGCGAAGGCCGGTCCGGCAAGCCGATCTTATGAAGCAAGCTACGCTCAAGCGCGTCCTGCTCGGCGCGACGGTCGTCATTGTGGTGGCCGGCGCCGTCGCGCCCTTTCTGCCGCTTCCGTTCCTTCGTCCTGGGATCGAACAGGCGCTCGCGAAGCGCTTGGGACGGCGCGTGGAGATCGGCGAAGTATCGTTGAGCCTGTTCGGCGGCCCCGGATTTTCGGTTTCCAATGTGACGATTCACGAGGATCCGCGAGCCGGAATCGAGCCGTTTGTTTACGCACAATCGGTGGATGCGCGCGTGGACCTGCTGGGATTGCTGGCCGGACGGCGAGGATTTTCCAGCTTGCGCTTCAGCGATGCGACGCTGAATCTGGTCCGGACGCGGGCGGGAGAATGGAATTTCCAATATCTGCTCAACGCGCAGTGGTCTGGAGTTCCGTCCATCCATTTGCGTGGCGCGCGCGTGAATCTGAAGTTCGCCCAGACCAAATCGGTTGTGTATTTCGACGACGCGGATGTGGATGTCACGCCCGGAGACCGGGGCTCGTTGGACCTGCGCTTTGCCGGCGCTCCCGCGCGCACGGATCGCCCCGCACAGAATTCCGTTCAACTCGTGGTGCGCGGCTCGTGGGTTCCGACGGCGCCCGATCGGCCTTTGAACGTGAGGGTCGAGATGGAGCCAAGCTCCTTCGACGGGCTCGCGAAATTGTTCGGGCGAAGCTGGTTCGATCTGCAAGGGCAGGTCTCGCTCAATGCACAACTCTCCGGAACGCCTTCTGAGCTGGCCGTGATCGGCGAAGTGCAGTTGGATGAAGGACGACGTTCGGATTTTCTTCCGAGCCGCGACGGGAAATGGACCCTCGCGTATCGCGGGACGCTCGACTTGCTGGCCGAAAAACTCGAATTGGAGAATGTCATCGAGGGCAATCCATCCGGCTCGCCTCCGTCCAACGCGAGAACGCCAAGACCAAAAGCCGTCACCGACGCCGGCGTGCCGGTCCTTCTCGCACGACTTGAAGCCAACGAGCTGTTGACCTCGCCGCAATGGAAAGCGGCTGTGGAACTGAACGACGCGCCAGCCGCTGTGGTGATGGACGCAGCGCGCAGAATCGGCGCGCCACTACCCGCGAAAGTCTCGGCTGACGGACGGCTTTCGGGCGCGCTGAACTACGACGCGGATTCCGGGCTGACAGGGAGTCTGGAGGCGCACGACGCGTCGCTGCTGCTACCGGATGCTCCGGATTCGCCGGTCGTGCGCTCCTTGAGTGTTCCGATTGCGCTGGGCGCCCAGACCATCGCCTTCGGACCGTGTCCCGTGTCCGTGAGCAAGAAGGCTTCCGATCCCAAACAGGAGGACGAAACTTCCGAAACGCAAACCGCGCAGGTGGAGGCAAATTACAAATTCGATGGTTCTCAGGCGGCCGATTTCAGGATCACGACGCGCGCTTTAGATCTGGAAGGTCTACGTTGGTTCGGATCCGTGCCCCTCCTGGGACAGTCGTCCGTCGATCCGGCGGACCGCGATCGCGCCGGTCTCGGGATATGGCGCGGGTCGCTCCGTTACCAGCGTTCGGGTGCGGAAGAGGGGAGGTGGACCGGCGACTACTCCCTTGAAAATGCGCGGGTCGCGATCGACGGGATCGCGGATCCGATTCGCATCCAGTTCGCGAACGTAAGCACCGGCTTGGGCCGTTTGGCCGTGACCAAGATGAGAGCGAAAGTCGGCGCCATCGCGTTTACGGGCGAATATCGCTTCGATTCCACCAGCGCGGATTTGAAATCGGCGATCTCCAAAACGGCGACGGCCGAGGCCGCGAAAACGGCAACCGCGATCACGAAAACGGCGAGCCCCAAACCCGACGGCGGCACGGCCGAGACGATTATTCACCGTCCTCAATTCAAAGTGCAGGTGGGCGAAGCAACGCTCGCCGAAATCGATCGTTTATTCAAAGTCCTCGCTTGTGCGCGGAGGAGGTTTTATCGAACGCACCTTGCGATTGGGCAACTCTTCACCGGCTCCCGATTGGCTCGAACATCGAAACCTCGAAGGGACCGTCTCGATCGCGGCGTTGATCGCAGGAGAACGCAAGCTGGCGGTCGATTCAGCTCGCGTGATTTGGGATGGTGATTCGCTGCATTTCTCTGGCATTGTGGGGCATTTCCTCGATCGAAGCGCTGCGCCCCGCAACTCGGGCGCGAATGCGGAGGCCGGAATGCCGTCTAACGGGGCAGATGCCGCGCAGAGTAATCCCGCCCGGAAACATCGCTGCAACCGCGAGTTCGACGTCGAACAGGCCGGCGCTCAAAGGGGAACTCAGCGTCGATTTGTCGGACGCCGCGCCGCAATATCGATTTAACGGGAGAGTCGAAGGCTTCGCCTTCAAGGGTGGGAAGCTGGATTTCGAAGGGCGCGTCGACGCCGCGGCAAGGGGCTCCCCTGCTGGCCAGTCTGCGTGCGGCGGGAACACTGAGCGGCCGTTCCATCGCGTTTTCGCCCGAAGCGGATTTCCGGAACGTGAGCGGGCATTTTCAAGCGTCGATGCAGGGAACTTCGTTCGCGTGGAAGTTTAGCGATCTGGAGGTCACGCAAGGTTCCGACGTCTACCTCGGCGACGGAGTCATGGGCGCGGATGGGAAGATCGTGCTCGACCTCGTCAATCGCGGCAATCCAGTCCGCTATACGGGGTCGTTGGTGAGTACGGCCGCGCAGCCCTCGCGATCCTAGGCCGGCCCCTTACGGGTGAATCGCTCGACTGGTTGATATATACTCCTGAAAGTCTTGCGGGATTGCATATCGGGAGGCCGGGGGCTATATGCGTTCGATCCAAAAATCACTGGTTGTTCTGACGTTGACGATTGCGCCGGTATTCGCCGCGTCCATCACCGGGGAACGTGCAAAGAAAACAG